>NZ_JBEZKI010000001.1:0-530619 GCF_040651615.1 Streptomyces sp. NPDC048417
AGCTCGTGCTCGTCCGCACCACGGCCTGCTGAATCATCCACCAGCCGAACCCCCAGGCCAGCACGCCCCAACATCAATCGCGGGGCAGCCCGTTAGGGGCGCGGGGAACTGCGCGATCAGCCACGGACGGCCGAGAGTGGCGCGACATGCCGTCAGCGGTCCGCGGCTTCGTCGTGGCTTGTCGCGCCCACGCGGCGGTAGCCGCAAATCAAATACAGCCCCGCGCCCCTAAAAGACGGGGCGCTGCTCAGCCCTGGGTTTCAGGGCGCCCCTCTGTCGCCCAGTGGGTGTGGAACGCCCCCTCCCGGTCCACCCTGCCGTACGTGTGCGCGCCGAAGTAGTCCCGCTGGCCTTGGAGAAGGGCCGCGGGGAGTCGGTCGGCCCGCAGCGTGTCGTAGTGGGACAGGGCCGCCGAGAACGCCGGGACGGGGATGCCCCGGCGGGCCGCCGAGGCCACCGTCTCCCGCCACGGCACCTGCGCGTCGGCGATCTCCTTCGCGAACTCCCGCTCGGCCAGCAGGCTGACGAGGTCCGGGTCGGCCCGGTAGGCCGCGCGGATCCGGTCCAGGAAGGACGCGCGGATGATGCAGCCGCCCCGCCAGATCCGGGCCACCGCGCCCAGGTCGATCTTCCAGCCGTACTCGGCGGCCGCGTCCTGGATCATCGTCCAGCCCTGGTCGTAGGCGATGACCTTCGACGCGTACAGGGCGTGTTCGACGCGGGAGGCGAAGCGGTCGGCCTCGGTGGCGCTCAGCGGGGGCGTGGTGCCGCCGGGCAACCCGGCGTACGCGGACCGCAGTTCGCGGCGGCCGGACGCGGCCCGGGCGAAGGTCGCCTGGGCGATCGCGGTGACCGGCGAGGCCAGGTCCAGCGCGGTCTGGACGGTCCAGCGCCCGGTGCCCTTCTGTCCGGCCGCGTCGGCGACGACGTCGACGAAGGGCGCGCCGGTGGCGGCGTCCACGTGGGCGAGCACGTCGGCGGTGATCTCGATGAGATACGACCCGAGCCGGCCGTCGTTCCACTCCCGGAAGATGTCCGCGATCTCGGCCGGCGCGTACCCGCCGACCTGGCGGAGCAGGTCGTAGGCCTCGGCGATGAGCTGCATGTCGGCGTACTCGATGCCGTTGTGCACCATCTTCACGAAGTGCCCGGCGCCGTCCGCGCCGACGTGCGTGGCGCACGGCTCGCCGCCGACCTTCGCGCTGATGTCCTCGAACATCGGCCCGAGGACGGCGTACGACTCCGCGGAGCCGCCCGGCATGACGGACGGCCCGTTGAGCGCGCCCTCCTCGCCGCCGGACACCCCGACCCCGACGAAGTGCAGCCCCCGCTCGCGCAGGGCGGCCTCGCGGCGGCGGGTGTCGGCGAAGTGGGCGTTGCCGCCGTCGATGACGATGTCACCGGGTTCGAGGAGCGGCGCGAACTCGTCGATGACGGCGTCGGTGGCGGCCCCCGCCTGCACCATGATCATGAGCCGCCGGGGGCGTTCGAGGGCGGCGACGAAGTCCGCGGCGGTCTCGGCGCCGACGAACGTGCCCTCGTGTCCGTACTCCTCGACCAGGGCGCGGGTGCGGGCGGGTGTGCGGTTGTGGACGGCGACCGGGTAGCCGTGCCGGGCGAAGTTCCGGGCCAGGTTGCGGCCCATCACTCCGAGGCCGGTCACGCCGATGGCTGCGGATGCGTGCACGGGGGACTCCGATCTGCGGACGAACGCTGTCCCCGCAAGTACGGGCGGACGAGGGCCGGGCGTTCAGTCTCCGGACGGGGTGAAGACGATCCGCCGGCCGGGCTCGACGGGCGCGGTCCAGGCCTCCTCGACCTGGGACAGCGGTACCGGCAGGGCGTCGGCGGTGATGGTGCCCCGGGTGAGTTCGGCCATCAGGGAGGGCAGTTCGGCGACGATCCCGCGGGCGGTGACGGAGCCCTGACCGCTGCCCATGAGCCGCAGGTTGGCGGCGCGCAGCACGGCGGACGGCAGGGTGATCTCCGGTCCGGCCAGGGAGCCGATCTGGATCCAGTCCAGCGGGGCGCTGCGGTCGGTGCGCCGGGTCAGCACGGCCGGGACGGCCCGCTCGGTGGGTGCGCCCCAGGTGTAGTCGATGACGACGTCGACGTCCGCGGCGGCTTCGCCGAGCCGGGCGAAGTCCTTGTCCGGGTCCCCGGCCAGCGAGACCACGTCCGTGGCGCCGAGGCCGGAGAGCAGTTCCAGGCGCCGCGGGTCGCGGCCGGCGGCGACGATCCGGTCGGCGCCGAGGTGCCGGGCGATCTGTACGGCCATCCGGCCCGCGTTGCCGGTGGCGCCGAGGACCAGGACGCGCTGCCCGGGCTGGAAGGTGATCCGGCGGCGCAGTGCCACCCAGGAGGACATGGCGGGGTTCATGGCGGCGGCGATGGTCACCGGGTCGGCGTCGTCGGGGAGCGGGACGGAGCGGCGCGGGTCGACGAGGGCCTGCTCGGCCATGGTGCCCGGGTCCTCGTCGCCGGCGACGAAGTAGACGAGGCGCCCGTCGGGCAGCCGGCCCACGCCGTCGATGCCGGGGATCAGGGGGAGCCGGCCGTCGCTGGTGTAGTGCGTGCCGTCGGCACCGGAGCGGACCCGGGGGTGCAGGCCGGCGGCGACCATCTCCACCAGCGGCTTGTCCTCGGCGGGCACGGGGGCGGCGAACTCCTCGAAGCGAGGCGGGCGGTCGAACGAACGGACGACGGCAGCGTGCATGACGACTCCTCGTTTAGTACGTGACACCAATTAAATTAGTTGGCACCACGTACCAAGTCAAGTGGTTGGCGGCACGTACTAACCCTCGTAGGATGGCGCCCATGTCGGACGAACCGGAATCCAAGGACGCGGGGCACCCGACCGCCGAAGTGGCGGACCTGGGGATCGTGGACGGCCTCGCCCAGCTGTCGTTCCTGGTGCAGGCCGCGCTCGGGAAGGTCGCGGCGGAACACGGTCTGTCGGTCGTCCAGCTGCGGCTGCTCGGCGTGGTGCGCGACCGCACGCCCGGTATGCAGGAACTCGCCCGTCACCTGGGCCTGGACAAGTCGAGCATGACCGGCCTGGTCGACCGCGCCGAACGCCGGGACCTGGTCCGCCGGTCCCCCTCGCCGCACGACAAGCGGAGCCTCCTGGTGTCGATCACCCCCGAGGGGCAGAACCTGGCCCGGCGCTGCGCGGCCGAGGCCGAGCAGCAGATCCGCGACCTCACCGCGCACCTCACCGACGACCAGCGCAGCCGGCTCTCCCTGCTCGCGAGCGCCCTGGTCAGCCGCCACACCCCGATCTGAGCGCCGGACCCGAACGGGCGAAAGTCACGGCACCCGGCGTGTGGGGCCGCCCCGGGCCGGGGGCGTTCGTCCGGGGATCCGATCGTGCCGGGGCGTCGGCGGCCAGCGTCCTCGCACAGCAGTCCAAGATGCCCGCAACGGGCAACTCGCCCTCCTGGAACGGCCAGACTGCACCCCATGGCACGTCTGAGGTTCCTCCTGGTCGCCACGATGGTCGCCCTGTTCCTCCTCCCCGTCTCCCGCCCGGAGACCGCGCGGCCCGCCGCCCCCGGCCCCTTCGGGGCGTACGTCGGTTACGGCGCCGAAGGCGTGCGCCGGGTGAGCGCGCTCGGCAGCTGGCTGGGGGACGACGAACCCCGGGTCGGGCACACCTACCTCCCCGGTGACGTGTGGCGGAACATCGAGGGCGCCCCCGACTTCGTACGGCTGTGGGCGAACTGGCGGCGGGCCGAGCCCGACCGGCTCCTCGTGCTCAACGTGCCCATGCTGGAGGAGACGGAGGCGCATCTGCCCGACGCCGAGGTGCGCCGACAACTCCGGTTCGGGGCACAGGGGCGGTACGACGGGCACTTCCGGGCGCTGGCCCGGCGGCTGGTGGCGGTCGGCGCACCGGACACCGTCGTGGTGCTCGGCTGGGAGATGAACGGGGTGACGTACACCCACCGCTGCGGACCGGACCCGGCCGCCTGGAAGGCGTACTGGGTGCGGATCGTCACCGCGATGCGGTCGGTGCCGGGCCAGCGGTTCCGGTTCGACTTCACGCCCAACCGGGGGCGGGACGCGATCCCCTGGACCCGGTGCTATCCGGGGGACCGGTTCGTGGACATCATCGGCATGGACGCCTACGACTCCCCACGCGGGATGTCCTTCGCGGAACAGGTCATGGAGCCGTACGGGCTGCGGGCCCAGGTCACCTTCGCCCGCGCGCACGGGAAGCCCGTCTCCTATCCCGAGTGGGGGCTGTACGAGAACGGCGACGACCCGGCGTACGTAAAGGGCATGGTGAAGTGGTTCGCGGACAACCGCGCGCTCTACCAGAGCATCACCGACTACTGCCCGCACGGGGTGTGGGGCTGCCGGGGCAACCCCAGGTCCACGGCCGTCTACCGGTCCCTGATGAGGAAATAGGGCCTTCAGCTCTCCGGGCCCGGCCGGCTCCTGCGCGCGGTGCGGCTCTCCCCCGCGTCCTTCTCGGCCATGGCCGGGTTCTCGCATCACCGAGAACCCGGCTTTCTCAGGACGAGTTCGCGCTCGACGGGCCGAAGAACTCTATTTCGGCGATGGCCACCTGGGTGCTCCCCGAGGCCTGGTACGACGACTCGATCGTGAAGCGGACCGAGATGACGTTCTTCGCGCGGAAGTCGCGGGTCTGGCCGCCGGCCGTCTGGTCGAGGGTGATCTCCCGGGTCTCGGTCTTGCCGTCGGACGTCTTGATGGTCGCCTTCATCCGGTGCGGCAGGGCCGACTTCTTCAGCTGGTCGAAGCGTTTCGACTCGCCGGAGGAGATGACGACGTTCAGCAGGGGGGTCGGTTCGTCGAAGCGCGCCTCGATCCACTCGCCCACGCCGCCCTGGACCACGCCGGGGCCCCACCAGGTGTTGTTCAGCTTGTCGAAGACGAGGTCCGGCTTGTGCCCGGCGTACGAGCGGGACGCGCTGACCTTGTCCGGGGAGACCTGGGCGCGCTTGGCGAAGTGGTCACGGGTGGCGCTCACCGCGTTCGGGATGTTGAACGCCAGGACCGCGACGAGCGCGATGACGACGACCGCGCCGATCCAGGTCAGCACGCGGTCGAAGGCACGGCGCAGGCGGGGGCGGTCGCCGGCCCAGGGGGTCTCCCGGTTGCGGAAGTCGAAGATGCGGCGCCACCAGGGGCGGGGGGCCGAAGGCGCGGTGTGGCCGTGGCCTGCCATGGGCATCGCGCAGCGGGTGCAGAAGTGGCGGTCGGGGCGGTTGGGGGTGGCGCACCAGGGGCAGGGGGTGCCGCCGTGGGCGCCGAGGTCCTCGCCGGGGGCGCGGACGGACTGGGGGCGTTGGGGGGTGGGACGGCCGGGGAGGACGGGGGTGACGGAAGAGGGCGCCGGGGTGGGGGGGTTGGGGTCCGTCACGGGGATGAGCAGGCGGCGGGCCCGGTCGTGGTCGCCTTCGGCGGGTCCCTGCGAGGGCTGGGCGACGGTGTCGGCGGCTTGTGGAGCGGGAGCGCGGCTGGGGGCGGGAGCGGGGATAGGAGTGGGTGCGGGGACGGGAGTGGGTGCGGGGAGGGGGGTGGTCTCGGCCGTGGGGGTGGTGACGGGGGGCGAGGGCTGGTCGCGCTCACGCGACGGTAGCCGCACATCCGATTCGGCCCCGCGCCCCTGAAGGGGCGCTGTCGTTGCCGTTCCCTGGAGGTCCCGCTGAGGGGTGGCCAAGCCCGTACCGCCGTCTCTGCGGGTGAAGGCGTCCCAGCCCGGGGCGCCCGGAGCCGGGGCGCCCGGAGCCGGGGCCGGTGCCGGCTCGGGGGCGGGCGCCTGCTGGGGGGCCTCGCCCCCGTTGGCCGCCCAGCTCAGTACCGAGCCGCAGGCGTCGCAGAAGGACTGGCCCGGTTCGGCGACCGTGCCGCACTCCGTGCAGTTCCGGTTGGTCGTCATCGCTGCGGGGTCCTTTCGGCGGACGAAGAAGAAGCGGTCACCTGGACCGTGTAGGGCATGTGAGCGGGGCGGGCGGCCGCCACGAGGTGTTCCAGGCGGACCTCGTCGGCCGGGGTGGGGGAGGGCAGCGCGAGGTGGACGTGCAGGCGGGGGCGGGGTTCGCCGGGGAAGGGGCCCAGCGGGCGGGCGTTCCAGTCGGCGCCGCCGCTCTCCGTGATCTCCGGTGTCACGCCGAAGGCCAGCCGGACCGCCTCGGACAGGCCGAGGCGGGTGCCCCGGATGCGGTGCAGATAGGCGGCTGCCGCCACGGCCGCCCGGAGCAGGGGTTCCGCTTCCGTGCCGTCGGTCTCCGCGCCGACCCAGGTGCCGAGCCATTCCGCGAAGTCCAGCGGGGCCAGGGCCGGGTCGAAGTAACTGGGCAGACAGTCGAGGGTGTTCGGGATCGGGGCGATCACGTCGTCCAGGCCGGCGACGAAGCGCAGCGCCAGGTCGTCGTCGGCGAAGACCGCCGGGAGCATCGCGCCGATGGGCGCGGAGGAGCCGAGGCCGTCGATGGACCCTCTCAACGGACGCCTCCTGTCGAGTCGTTGACGGTCATTCGCCGATCACCCGGACCCGGTGGTCGTAGGAGAAGACCAGGGACGGGGCGTCCAGGTCGATGCGGTCGGTCGGGTCACCGCGCTTGCCGGTCAGCGGATCGGCGGGGTGCAGCACCACCTCGTCGACCAGTTCGACGCCGGGGACGCGTTGCAGCACCGCGAAGACCTCGCCCGACTGCACCGGGCGCCCGAACGGCCAGCCCTTGCCGTCCGCGCCGCCGGTCAGCGGGTCCAGGTGCCGGTAGAGCGCGTCGTGGGCCTGGCGGCGGACCCGGTCGACGTCCACGCCACGGAAGGCGTGGACGGTGGCGACGACCGTGACGCCCTGGTAGAAGGGCGGCCCGACCGCCAACCGGGTCCCGATCAGCCGGCGTTCGTCCAGGTAGCGGGTGATGCGGTCCAACAGGGCGTCGCCGGGGACGAGTTGCTCGAAGCGCAGTCGGCCGCCCGGGTCGGGCACGGCCTGCGGCACCACCAGCACCCGTACCGCGTACGACCCGTGTTCGCCCTCCTCGCCCTCCAGGCAGGTGATGCGGGCCGTCTCGGGGGCGGCGCGGCGGGCCAGCTCCTCGTAGTCGCGCAGGGTCACCGCCCGCTCCTGGGCACGGAGCGTGATCGGGGCGCGGACCTTCGCCTCGGCGACCGTCTCGCCGTCCACTCCGCCGCGCGCGGCCTCCCGGTTGACGACCTCCGCGACGTACGGGATGGAGGAGCGCAGGATCTGTACGGCCCCCCGGGCCACGTTGCCGTCCCGGCCGCCGCCCGTGCGGTAGCGGCGGGCCCGGATGACCGCGCCCTTCGGGGCCACCGTGCCGTACTGGCGCAGCGAGCCGTCCGGTTCGCGGACCGCGGGGCCGAAGGCGATCTCGCCGGTGGTCGCGTCGAGGGTGAGGTGCCGGTCGTAGGGTCCCGAGGCCGCGAAGTGCGGGACGACCTGCCAGTCCACCCAGCCGCCCTCGCCGTCGTGCTCGGCGGTCTGCAGGAGCAGCGGCGGGGTGTCCCCGACGACGGGGGCGTGGGCGAGCCGCAGGCGCTGGCCGGGCAGGCCCGTCGACTCGCCGAGCGCCTCGTCCTCCACGGTCTCCGCGTGCACGGCGCCGGTCGTGCCGCCCACGGTGCAGGCCTCGACGAACCGGACCGTCGGGGAGGTGGTGTAGAAGGGCTGGTCGGCACGCGGCTCGGTGACCCGGCAGCGCAGCCAGCTCGCCTCCAGGCCGCCGTTGCGGGACAGGACGTGACCGCCGGGGACGTGCAGCACGACCTCGCCGGGGCGGTTGAGGCCGCCCGTGCCGTCCCGGTCGACCTCGCACTCCCGCCAGCCGTCCTCCGTCCACGCCTCCCACACCAGCGGGGGCTGGCGCGGGTCCACACCGACACCGTCGACCCGGCTGTCCAGATCGAGGGCGACCGCGCAGTGCGGGACGGCGGCGGAGAGGCCGAGCAGCATGCAGTCACCGGGGTTCGGGGACTCCGTGAAGCACAACAGGTCCTTGCCCTCGGCGAGTTCGTGGGTGAGGTCGACGACGGCCGAACCCTGCTGCTGCCGCAGCAGGTGCCGCAACTCGCTCGGGACGATGGTCAGTTCGCGCTCGGTCGCGAAGACCACCGCCTCCTGCGTCTCGGTACGGCGGGTCGCCACCTCCGTGCCGACCGGCACCGGCACCGGCTCCTCCTGGGCCGCCGACAGCCAGAACGTCACGTCCGTACGGGCGGCTGACGGCGGGAACAGCGTGATGCCGACCAGGTCCAGGAAGGCCAGATGGTTCTTCTCCGGGACCCGGTTGAGGCGGTACACGATCTGGTCGGCCATGTGCGCGACCGTCTCCACCAGCGTGATGCCGGGGTCGGAGACGTTGTGGTCGGTCCACTCCGGGGCGCGCTGCTGGATGTAACGCTTGGCGTCGTCGACGAACTGCTGGAAGCGGCGGTCGTCGAGGTTCGGGGAGGGCAGGGCCATCGGGATCAGCGGTCGCTTTCGGAGGAGTCCGAGGAGGCGGGAGGCAGGTCCGGCTCGTCGTGGGAGGGGATGACGTAGAAGGGGAACACCAGGCTGCGCGGGTTGTTGGTGCCGCGGATCGAGTACCGGACGTCGATCATCAGCACGCTCGGGTCGGCGCCGGTGGTCACCTCGACGTCCTCGACCTCGATCCGGGGCTCCCAGCGGTCGAGGCTGGCGTACACCTCGTGCTGGATACGGCCGGCGGTCTGCTCGTTGACCGGGGCGAAGACGAGGTCGTGGATGGCGCAGCCGAACTCCGGCCGCATCGGGCGTTCGCCCGGGGCGGTGGAGAGGATGAGGCGGATGGCCTCCTCCACCTCCTTCTCGCCGCTGACCAGGGCGATGCCGCCAGTGGGTCCGATCCGCAACGGGAACGACCAGCCGGAGCCGACGAACTGCTCTGCCATCAGCCCCGCACCCGCCCCTCGGGGAAGACCTCGCGCCCGCTCATGCCGGGATCACCATCACGGTCAGTCCGCCCATCATCAGGTTGCCCAGGACCGGCACCTCCGGGGCCTGGATCCCCACGGTGGTGAAGGAGCTGATCGCGACGGCGGCGTTGCCGCGCAGCGACAGGGCGGCGTTCGCCATCAGGTTCACGGCGGCGGCGTTCACGGAGACCGCGCCCGCGGGGGACTTGATGTCGACGAGTTCCGCGCTCTGGATGGACAGCGGTCCCCCGCTCCGGAGGCTGAGCGCGCCGCCCGCCTTCAGGGACAGGTTGGCGCCGGCCTCGACCGACAC
This sequence comes from Streptomyces sp. NPDC048417, assembly GCF_040651615.1. Classification (NCBI taxonomy): domain Bacteria; kingdom Bacillati; phylum Actinomycetota; class Actinomycetes; order Kitasatosporales; family Streptomycetaceae; genus Streptomyces; species Streptomyces sp. NPDC048417. Next base: position 9,254 of record NZ_JBEZKI010000001.1, read on the forward strand.
CGACCTGCTGCCCTTGATGGAGACGCTGCCCTTGCTGTCCACGGTGATCTCGGTCTGCTGCCGGTCCAGGAAGACGGTGAGTTTGCCGTCGCCGCTGGCCAGCCGGACGCCCTGTTTACGGCCCCGCTGGTCGAGCAGGTCCATCCGGTTGCCGACCCGGTCGGAGACGGTGTGCCGGGTGGCCCGGCCGCGCATGCCGTCGTGCAGCGGTACGTCCTTGACCCTGGTCGGCTTGTCCTTGCCGTTGTAGAGGCCACCGATGACGTACGCGTGGTCGAGGGCGCCCCGGTCGAAGGCGACGAGCACCTCGTCACCGACGTCCATCGGGAAGACCCCGCCGCCGCGCACCCCGCCCCACTGCACGGTCCGGGTCCAGTCGCTGACGTAGGTGTCGTCCAGCCACGGGAACTTGATCTTCACCCGCCCCTGCTGCAACGGATCCTGTACGTCGGTGACCAGGGCCTGCGCCACGCTGGGCTGCCGGTCGGCAGCGGCGTCCGAGGCGCCGCCCGAGGCCACGCCGTACAGGGACCGCCACTGGCGGCCGCTGACCGTCACCCAGGTCTCGTAGTGCTTGGCGTCGCCGAAGACGTGCCGTACCGAGGTGACCGTGTACTTGCCCTCGAAGGGGTCCCCGACGTCCGCGAGCGCCACCGGAACCCCCGGCCGCAGCTTCGGGTTGCCCCGCACGACCACCTCCACCTCGGCGAACGTCGAGGTGACGTCGTCGGAGAGGGCGTCGGCCGCGTACTTCACCTCGGACTGCTTGTCGTACGGCGTACGCGTCTCGACCAGCTTCGACGTCTTGAACTCGCCGGCCGCGGCGCCCGGGGTGGTGCCGATGCTGTAGCCGGTGTTACTGGCGGGCGTGACGGTCGCCGTGAGCGTCTTCTTGGTCCGCACGTCCCAGCCGCGTGACTCGACCTTGTTCACCTGGTCGGAGGCGGTGACCGCGGTGCGCAGCCGCAGGATGTCGTGGCCGGCCTCCAGCACGAACGGGCTCTTGTCGCCGTCGGTCTGGGGCGAGGGCGCTCCCGAGGCGCTCTTCTGCTTCACGAACTGGAACTTGCCGTCCGCGTCCACCGACATGACCATCTCGTTCTCGTCGGCGAGCCGGGCCAGGAAGTCCCAGTCGCTGACATTCGACTGGCTGATGAACTCGTAGACGGTCCTGGTGGCCTGGATCCGCCCGATCGGCACGCCGTCCTGCGCGGCCAGCTTGCGGGCGATGTCGGAGGCCGTCTGGTTGCGGTAGGCGACGACGCGGCGCTGCCGCATCAGCCGGAACCCGTAGTCGTAGCCCCGGACCACCGCATAGCTGCCGGTGCCGTCGTACTCGGCCTCCATCCCCGTGACCTCACCGGTGAGCAGCGGGTCTCCGGTGCCCTGCCCGTCGGAGACCGGCGTGATCACCACCGGGGTGCCGAACTGGACGCCCAGCTTGCCCAGCAGCTTGCGCGACGGATCGCGGAAGGTCAGCTGGAAGGCGGCCGGCACCCCGACGCCCTGGTCCACGTGGGCGTCGACGAGATACCGCCCGTACTCCGAGGTGGCGGTCAGTTCCTTGCCGCCGATGACGACCTTGACGACGTTCGAGAAAGCGTGCTTCACCATCAGGACCGCACCTCCTCGGCGGCCGGCAACACCAGTTCCGTCCCCGCGGGCAGCCACCCCGGGTCGTCGATCCCGTTCGCGTCCGCGATCGCCCGCCAGGCGGCCGCGTTCCCGTACTCCCGCCAGGCCAGCGACTGCAACGAGTCCCCGGCCACGACCCGGTGCACGCGCTGCGCGGTGAGCGCGCCGGACGTCGGGTTCTGTCCCGCGGTCTTGCTCGGGATCTCGTGCAGCTGGAGCCGGCAGCTGGCCCGGATCGGCATCCCGCTCGTCCCGAACAGGGAGTAGGAGACGTCGACGGAGGCGACGTACGCCGTGAAGTGGGCCGTCGAGAACGAGCCCCACTGGAACACCACCCAGGGCGGCGACGGCTGCTTGGCCGCGATGCTCTTGCTGGTCACCTCGCAACAGGCCAGCAACGACTCCACCTTCTTCATCACGTCGTTGCTGTCCGGGTCGTCGGACCGGTCCAGGAAGATCTCCACGCTCATCTCGCGCGGGTGGGTGCCGAGGAACTCCGGCAGCGCGCCGTCCCGTTCGATCGGCGCCGCCGACGACTTCCAGTCCGCCCGGCGGGCGATCGACAGCTCCGCCGGGTTGAACTCGAAGCCGAACGTCTTGATGATGCCGCCCGGGCTGGTGCTGGTGCCCACGGGCGGTTCGTGTATCGCGAGGGTGGCCCGCACGAGGCTCTTGCCGGCGCCCCGGCTGCTCCTGGCCATGATCTGATCTGCCTCTCAGTCCGCTCTGCTCGCTCTGCCCACGCTGTTCGCTCTGTGCCGCTCTGCTCGCTCAGTCGGTGAAGCCGTGGTGAGCGATCTCCAGGACCTCCGTGGCCACGGACGGATTGCCCGCGTCCAGGGAGGGCCCCTGCCAGCTCACCGGGAGCACGTCCAGCAGCCCCCACCGGGCCACCTCCGAACCGTCCGCGCGCAGCGCCGTGATCTGCCCGGTGGGCCGCTCGATCCCCGTCTGCACGGACGAGATCCACTTCGCGACCTTCGAGGTGTCCGGGGTGAGCGGGCGGGTCAGCCGGATGTGGGAGAAGGTGACACGGGTCGGCAGCTGCCACACGAACCCGTTGTTGCCGCCCTCCTGCCGCTGCTCGATCTCCACCTGCGACGACAGCCCCTCGCACCCGTTGAAGTAGCCGAGGTCCTCGCCGTCGATGGAGAGGCTGAACCAGACTGTGGTTCCCGGGTCCTGGCGATCCATCGGGGGGCCTTTCTGTGGGTCGTTGCGCGGTCGTCGTGGTCAGGAGCGGAAGTCGCGGAGCTTTCCCACGCGTTCGCGGTCGCGGCGGAGTTCGGTGCGGACGTGACGGGTGATCCGGTCGATGATCCGGTGGACCAGGGCGTCCACCTGGAACTCGGTGAGCGCGCGGGGGTCGAAGCCGCCCTCCTCGACCGCCTTGTATCCGGGGGGCGGGTCGTCGGAGGACGAGCCGGAACCAGAACCGGAACCAGAGCCGGAGCCGGCGGCGGAGCCCGAGTACGAGGGTGGCGGGTCGTTGGGAGGCGGCGACTGCCTCTCGGCCCGGGGCACGGAGGCCTCGGGGCGGGTGCCGGCGGTCGGCGTCTCCTTCACGGTGCTCGTGGGGAGAGCGTCGCGCTGCACGGTGGGGCGGTTGAGGGGCGCCACGGGAAGCGGGGTGGCGGCGGAGATCGGGGTGGTGGGGCGCAGGGGGACGGGCTGAGCGGGCGTGGCGGAGGTGCTCGGTTCGACGGGCAGGGCGGCGGGAGTTGCCGCTCGCTGGACGAAGGGGGGCCGGGGCGCCGCCGCCGGACCGGTGGGGGACGGGGTGGCGGCCGCGGGCAGGGGAGGCTGCGACCGGTGCCGGCCGGCTGCCGGGTGGCCGCCGAGGCCGGAAGCGGCGGCACGCTGGACGAAGGGGGGAAGCGGCGAAGGGCCCGTCGCGGCGGGGAGGGAAGGGGCTGCTGGAAGCGTCGTCGCAGGGGTGGCGGGGGCCGGGGCGGGCCGGGCGCGCTCGGCCGACGGCGTCGGCAGGTCCGGTGCGGCAGCTCGCCGTCCCTGCGGGGGTGTTTCCAGCGCCGGGCGGGAGACGGCGGCCGGCCGACGGTCCGCCGAACCGCTCGACGCCTGCCGCCGCTGCACGGCCGGCACAGCCGCCCCGCGACCGGCGCGCCTCGCGGGAGCCGCGCCGGCGGCCGGGCCGGTCATGGGCGCGCCGAGACCGAGGCGGTGTGCGCCGGGTGCGGTCGTCGCGGCACGCTGCACGGGAGGGGAAGCGGGAACCCGCGGCGGCGCCGACGCGGGCCGGGCCGTCGTGGCCGGGCCGGTGGACGGGGCGTCTGCCCGCTCACGCGGACGCGGCGGTGTCTGTACGTCGGGGGAGGAGGGGGCCGAGGACCTCTCCGTCGTCCGCCGCCGCACAGCCGCCTCGCCGGCGGTACCCGTAAGGGGGGCGCCGAGGCCCGGGCGAGGGGAGCCGGGGGCCGGCTCTGCGGGCCGGGTCGCTGCCGAAGTACCTTCCGGGGCGGCCTCGTTGGGCTCACGCGCGGGCATCGGCACGGCAGCCGGTACGGCGTCGGTGGCGGCCGCGCCCTCCGTGACCCGCCGCTGCACGGGCGCCTCGCGGCCACCGCTCGCGGCCGGGGAGGCCGACGCCCGCCCACTCTGCGGCACGGCAGGGAGCACGGTTGCGGCGGTGGGCGAAGCGGCGGCGGCTTCGGTGGTGGCGCCGGTCGTGGGCCGCGGTGCCGAACTCTCCGCCGTACGACCGCTTTCCGCGACGGGGGTACGCGGGGCGGCCGAGCCGGTGGCCGTACGGCGCTGTACGGGGGGCGTCGCGGGGCCTCCGCCCGGGGCACCGCTCACCGTCTGCCGCTGCACCGGGGTCTGCGTCCCGGCGCCGGACCCGCCGGAAGGCCCGCCGCGGTCCGGGGAAACGGTGGACGGCGCGGGCGGCGGGGACACCGGGGGTGCCACGGGGGGCGTGGAAGGGGTACGCGGAGGTGTCGTACGTCCCGTGGTCCCGGGAGACACGGGAGCCGCCGCCGTGCCAAGGCCACCGGACGCGGACCGCTGTACGACGGCGGGTGCCGGTGCCGGTACGGACGGAGCGACCCCGGGGGCGGGCACGGCGGTATCGGGGGAGGTACGGCCACCATGGCGCGGAGGCGAAGACCAGCCGCCGCTCACCGGCACCGCGTCCCCGGCCTCGACCGCACGCTGTACGCCCCCGTCCGCCGCCGTTCCGCCCCCGGCTCGGTCACCCTCACCCGCCGCCTGCACCGCGCTCTGGCTCGCCGGCGTCCTGGGCGCCGACGGCAACGTCCGCCGCTGCACGGCCGTCACCGACGTGCCCACCGGCGCATGCGTCAGCGCACTGCGGCGACGCGGGACGGGAGGTGCGGCCGTGACCCGCGGACCGGTGGCCGGAGCCGGAGCGACCGGAGCCGACTGCGGCGCCCAGGCCACCGGCACCGCAGCCGGAACGACGGCCACCGAGGGGACCGCCCGCTGCACAGCAGGCGCCGCCCGCCGCCCGTCCCCAGAGGTCCCCTTGCCGGAGGAGGCCGGGGAAAGCGATGAGGTCGAGGACATCGCGGGCGCCGGTCCAGCCGGGGAAACGGACGCGGCCGGGGAAACGGACGGGGTCGAGGAAGCCGACGGAGTCGAAGAAGCCGACGGGATGGGCGAAATCGGCGGGATCGGCGCGGCTGAGGAGGCCGACGAGGTCGAGGACGCCGATGGGGTGGACGAGGTCGAGGAAGCCGACGAGGTGGACGAGGCCGAGGAGACCGACGGAGTCGCGGAGGTCGAAGGGGCCGAGGACATCGGCGAAGTGGACGAAGTCGGGGAGACCGACGGGGTCGGGGAGACCGAGAGAGTCGAGGACATCGGCGAAGTGGGCGAGGTCGAGGAGGCCGACGGGGTCGAGGACGACGGAGTGGACGGGTTGGAGGAGGCCGACGGGGGCGCCGGCATCGGCGCACTCCCTCCGCTCAGTACGGCTCCCGCTCCTGCCCCCGGCGTCGGCGCGGTCGCACCGCCGCCGCGCCGCCCCGCCGACGGCACCCGCTGCACCACCGGCGCACGCTGCACCACCGGCCCTGCCGAACCCACCGATCCAGTGGACCCGGTAGACCCGGCCGACCTCACGAAACCAGCCGCACCCGCAACCCCAGCCGAACCGGCACCGGAACCCCCGGCCCCAGCCCCAGCCCCAGCCCCAGCCCCAGCCCCAGCCGAACGCGTAGCCCCAGTCCCAACCCCAACCCCAGCCGAACGCATAACCCCAGCCGTTCCCACAGGCGCAGCCGACCCCGTAACCGCAGCCGACCCCATAGCCGAAGCCGACCCACCACTCCCGACCGACCTACCACTCCCGGCCGACCCACCACTCCCGACCGACCCACCACCCCCGGCCGAGCCACCACCCCCGCCCGCCGGTGCCGAAGACCCTGCTCGTACCGCCCGCAGCGGCACCACCGGAACCGTCGAGCGCCGGCCACCGGGCGAACCCGTCAGCCCCGCCGCTGCCGTCGGGCCGGCCGAATCAACCGGCCCCGACAACGGCAGCCTCTGCACCGGGCGTTCCATGCCGGACACGGCCCCCGTGCCCGTCGTCCCGGTGCGGCCGCCGCCGGACAGGGCCGCGCTCGACTCGCCGTCCAGGACCGCGTGTGAGCGCGTGCCCATGAACGACGGGTTCTGCCAGGTCGGCAGCCGGCCGCCGAACCCCGGGTCCGCGACCGGCCCGCCCGCCGTCCCCAGCGCACGGTGAATCGGCGGCAGCCCGGACCAGGCCGCCGCCACCACGGGCCGCGGTGCCTCGACAGGACGCGGCGCCTCGACAGCGGCCTCGGCCTCGGTCGCTGCCGCCCCGCGCCCCCGTATCCGATCCCACAACCCCACCGGTCAGCCCTCCGCCCCTGCGGAGGCCGCCCGGGTCACCAGGGACGCGATCTCCGCCGTGTAGCGGCGGCGGTCGGCGTGCTCCAGGTCCAGGATGTCCTCCAGGCTCCAGTGGAAGTGGTAGGCGACGTACGCGATCTCCTCGTGCAGCCGGTCGGTCGCGTACGTCACGATTCCCCCAGGCGGCTCCCGCCGAGTTCCACCTCGAAGGGCTCCGAGCAGTGCGGGCAGTTGACCGCGGCCCGGGTGTGGCCCTCCGCGTTGATCTGGCGGTAGAAGTCCTGCAGGAACGCCAGGTCGGAGGCGAACATGTTCTCCACGATCCCGTCGTGGACGAAGGCGAGCGTGCCCAGCCGGGTGATGACCCGGCCCAGCAGCACCACCGACAGGAACGCGGGGTTCTCCTGGACGCGTACGTCCCGCAGCGGGATCAGTTCGTCCCGCGCCGTCGACAGCCGCATCACGCCGTCGCGGTGGACGGTGCCCTGCTCGTCGACGTACCCGCGGGGCAGCTGGAACGGGAACTCCGTGCGCAGCACCTCGACGGGCGTCTCCGGTTGCTGAGGGGCCTGGGGCGCCGGCTCCTCCGGTGCGAGCGGCGCACCCACTCCCCCGGCCCTGACAGCCGAACGCCTCATTACTCGATGACCAGTTCTTCGAACGTGATGGTCACGGTCTCGGTCAGCGCGGCCGCCTCGCCCGCCTTCACGGTGCTGGTGTCGATCTTGCTGCACCAGGCGTTGCGCAGGTTGTAGCGCTTCACCGGGTTGTTCTCGAAGTCCATCATGATGATGGAGGCGTTCTTGCGGGCCGTGGCCATCTGGCCGTTGATCGACTCGTTGATCCACTGGGTGAACGACGAGGACTGGGTCATACCGCGTACGACCGTGCAGGTGCCGTTCTTCTTCACGCCCGGCAGGTTGCGGACGTGGTTCTTCCCGTCCGGCGTGTTCTGCTGGTAGGTGATGACGTCCTGTTCCATCGTCATGCCGCTGACCTCGGCGAGGTACTCGACCATCACGCCGTCGATCTGCAGGCCGAAATTGTGCGATGTGAGGGCGTCACCCGGCTGGAGACTCATGTGTTACTGCCCGTTCTTCTCAAGATGCCTGGGAAACAAGGGGGTTGGGACCCGGGGCCCGCTACTCCTGGAGCTCGCCGCTGCCGCTGGAGAACTGGGCCAGCCGGAAGATCACGAACTCGGCGGGCTTGACCGGCGCGATGCCGATCTCGCAGATCACGCGGCCGACGTCGACCGACTCCGGCGGGTTGGTCTCCTCGTCGCACTTGACGTAGTACGCCTCCTCGGGCCGCTGCCCGAACAGGGCGCCACTGCGCCACTCGTTGACCAGGAACGCGGAGATGTTGCGCCGGATGCGGGCCCAGAGGTTGTGGTCGTTGGGCTCGAAGACCACCCACTGGGTGCCGATCAGGATCGACTCCTCCAGGTAGTTGAAGTACCGGCGGATGTTCAGGTAGCGCCAGGCCGGGTCGGAGGACAGCGTGCGCGCGCCCCAGATGCGGATGCCCCGGCCCGGGAAGGCGCGGATGCAGTTGACGCCGATGGGGTTCAGCAGGTCCTGCTCGCCACGCGTGATCTGGAGCTCCAGGTCCACGGCGCCCCGGATGACCTCGTTCGCGGGGGCCTTGTGGACACCGCGCTCGGCGTCGTTGCGGGCCCAGACGCCGGCCACGTGGCCGGACGGCGGGATCAGCCGGGACTGGCCGGAGGCCGGGTCGAAGGTCTTGATCCAGGGGTAGTACAGGGCCGCGTACTTGGAGTCGTAGCCGGCCGTCTCCTGGCGCCAGACCCGGATCTGGCGGGCGTTGAGGCCGGGCGGCGGGTCGATGACCGCGACCCGGTCGCCCATCAGCTCGCAGTGCGCGATCAGGCCGAGCTGGACGGCCTTGACGGCCTCCAGGTCGATCGCGCCGCGCTGGTAGGCGGCCATCAGGTCGGGCACGGCCACCATGGACACCTCGTCGACGGCCTCCAGGCCGCCGAAGCCGGTGCGGTCCGCCGAGTCGCCGAGGTACTCGGCGGGGCCGGGGTGAGAGCCGGCGTCCGCGACGGGGGACGCGGACGCCGGGGCAGGGGTCGGGGCCACGAGGGCCACCGTCTGGTTCTCCGGACGGGCCAGCTGCGCGGCGGGCGCGGCCTCGGTCACGGTGATGAGCTTGGAGCGCTCCTTGACCTGCGTGACGACGTAGTTGCGGCCGCCCTTCTTCGCGGTCACGTCGAAGGTCTCGACGGCCTTGCCGCCGTCCTTGACGACCAGCTTGAAGCGCTCGGCGGGGCCCTCGCCCTCCGGGTCGGCGACCTCGACGCTCAGGTCACCCGAGGCCAGCGCGCTCACGGTGAAGGTGCCGAGCTGCTTGGCCTCGCCGGGCGGCAGCGCGGCCGGCGCGGCCGAACTCCCGACGGCGGCGGGCGCGTTGGCGGCGTTCTCGGCGCCTTCCCGGGTGCCGCCGACACGGACGACGTAGGCCGCCGAGCCGCCGTTGTTGAAGAAGCCGTAGACGGAGTGCGCGAGGTAGTACCCGTCGGTGAACTCACCGAAGGACGCGACGTACTGCGTCCAGTTGGTCACCAGCGTCGGCTCGTTCAGCGGACCGGTCGGGGCCAGGCCCACGAAGGCCGCCACCGACGTGCCCACCCCCTCGATGGGGCGCGAGCCGCTGGCCACCTCCTCGACGTAGACGCCGGGCGACAGGTAGGACGGCATGCTCTGCTCTCCTCGGGGTACGAGACAGGAACATTCCCACCCTCACGCGCGAAGCGCGCATCCCGGAACGTCCTCCGGTGCCTGCTCGCGGGCAACCTCTTTGCCCCCAAGGGCAGGTGACCCGCCCCCTCTGCCCCACGGCAGGGCTGCTCTGCCCCCGGGTCTGCCCCCACGGCCCTCCCGGCCCCGGGCTCGGGCGGTTAAGGCTGGGGACGCCCATCGTGAGGGGAGCAGCGTGCGCGCACAGGAGTCCCAGGACCGGCAGGACCCGAAACAGCGGCAGAACCGGGGTGCCTCGGCGCCTGTCGACACCACCGCGCGGCGGATGCTCGCACTCCAGCGCCGGGTGGGCAACGCGGCCCTGGCCCGGGCCTTCGAAGAGGAGCGGCACGAGCACGACGCCGGCTGCGGGCACGGCGGGAAGGACGCCTCCGTGCAGCGTTCGTCGGTGCTCGGGGTGCTGGCCACGCCCGGCCGCCCGGTCGACCCGGTGATCCGCGGCAAGGCGGAGCGGGGCCTGAACACCAACCTCAGCGATGTCGTCATGCACACCGGCCCCGAGGCGGAGCGCTCGGCGGCCGAGTTCGGGGCCCGCGCGTACACCTCCGGCCGGCACATCGTCGTCGGCGCGGGCGGCGCGGACGAACACACCATGCTGCACGAGCTGGCGCACACCTGGCAGCAGCAGCGCGGCCCGGTGGAGGGCACCAGCAGCGGTGGGGTGCATCTCTCCGACCCCAGCGACCGGCACGAGCAGGAGGCCGAGTCCATCGCCCACCGGATCAGGAACGGCGGCAGCGTGCCGGCCGCACCGCCGCAGGCCGCGGCGGCCGCCGCGCCCGCGGGCGCCGTTCCGGTGGCCCGGATGCCCAGGGGGAGCGGCAGGAGCCGTCCCCCGGCCAGCCGGATGCACCCGGCGGACGCGGGGCAGCTCTTCGAGTTCTACCTCGACGGCAATCGCGAGGTCGGCCGTTATGTCCGGGCCCGGTCGAACGGCGACGAGGTCTTCGACACCGAGCGCTTCGGCCGGGTCGACGTCGCCCCGGCGGACATCCTCGGCCCGCGCGCCCGGGTGGGCGGTATCCATCCGCCGGGCCGGGCCCGTCCGGCCGAGGAGCGGTTGGAGGGCCGGAGCACGGTCTACCTGTCCGAGGCCGACGCCTCGGCGGCCCGTGCGCGGCTGCGCAGGGACCCCGGCAGGGCGGACGAGATCGGCATCACGACGTTCGAGGAACACCCCGAGGACGAGTACCAGGAGTACCAGCGCAACAGCGAGGACCTGCGCCGGCTCGGGGTGCCGATCCTGACCAACATGGACCTGAGCCGGCCGGACGCGGCGGAGCGGCTGCGGCATGTCGACGAGGGCGCCAACCTGCACTTCCAGATGCCGCGCACGGGCCGTATGAAGGGCTACTCCACCCAGAAACTGGTCGGCGACACCAACCGGCTGCCCCGGCGGATGAACCGTGACGACGTCTCGGTGAGCATCACGGCTCCGGACCCGCGCCAGTACAAGAGCCGGAGCACGCACGACAGCTTCTACGGCCTGGAGAACCGCAAGGCCGTGCCCCCCGGGATGCGGGTCAGGTCGGGCCCCGACCCCGAAGCGGACCTGGAGGAGTACGGCTACTCGCACCGGATCTCCGGCAAGGACAAGAGCGCCGCGGTGGCCAGCCGCCGCAAGACGTACTACGTGGAGGCCGACCGGCGCAGCGACAGTCCCGAGGAGCGCGGCGGCCCGTCGAACTACCGCGAGCGCGAGGACGACCGCGAGGCGCGCAGCCGCAGGCGCTCCCGGAGCCGCCGACGGGCAGCGAGCAGGGGCCCGAGCCTGGCTCCGAGCCGGGCCGACACCGAGTACTACGACGATCAGCCGCGCGGCCGGCAGCTGAACCGGGGGAGCCTGTACGAGGAGGACATGGCCGCCGGGGTGGCCGAACCCGCCCGCAGCCGGAGCCGGCGCAGCCGCAGCCGGCGGCGCCCGGTCGAGGTCGACCCGTACCTCGACGACGACCTGTACGCCCCGCCGACACCCCGGCAGCGCAGCCGCAGCCGGCGGCGGGTCGAGCGCAGCCAGAGCCGGGGGCCTGCCACGCTGACCCAGGCCGACCTCGACGCCTATGTCGAGTACGGCGGCGGTGCCGACTACCTGGCGGAGGAGTCCCGGCCCTCGCGCAGTTCCCGCCACGCCCGCAGCCGGAGCCGTGCCTCACGCCACCGCAGCCGGGCGGCCTCGCAGCACCGCAACTACGCGGCCCCGCCCGTCGACTACGACGAGCCGGTGAGCAGCCAGCAGGTGTACGAGGACGAGTACGACGCCCCCCGGATGCCGTCGCGGTACCGGAGCCGGCGCCGGAACGTGATCTACGACTCCGACGACGACATCTGACGGTGACCCCCCGGGCAACACGGGCGCGGGCCGGGGCAACCCGGCCTGCCCCGTGGTCCGCTGACCGGTCGCCGTGCTTCGCCTAGCGTTGCCGCGTGAGCCTGTGGACCTCTCTCGAACCCGCCTCCGCGACCGTCGACCCGGGCAGCAGCACCCGCGTACGACTGCGGCTGCGCAACACCGGTGACGTCGTCGACGAGTACCGCTTCGAACCGGTGGGCCCCATCGCGCCCTGGACGACCGTCGAGCCTCCCACGCTCCGGCTCTATCCAGGCACCACGGGCACGGTCGAGCTGACCTTCGCCCCGCCCCGGACGCCCGACGCGACAGCGGGCCCCAACCCGTACGCGGTCCGCATCACGCCCACCGAGCATCCCGAGGCCGTCACCGTCCCCGAGGGCAACCTCACCATCACCCCCTTCACCGAGCTGCGTGCCGAGCTGGTCCCGCCGACGGTCAAGGGCCGCTTCCGGGGCCGCCCCAAGCTGGCCGTCGACAACCTCGGCAACACCAAGCTCACCGCCTCGATCGGCGGCAACGACAACGGCGACCAGCTCGCCTACGACATCCACCCCAGCAACGTCCAGATCGAACCCGGCCGCGCCGCCTTCATCAAGGCCACCCTCAAACCCCGCCGGATCATCTGGTTCGGACCGAAGGAACAGCGGCCGTACCGGCTCACCGTCCAGCGCTCGGGGCTCACGCCGGAGCCCGTCGACGGGACGTACATCCAGCGCGGCTTCCTGCCCCGCTGGCTGGCTACCCTCTTCGGCACCCTGCTGGCCCTCGCCATCACCTTCGCCCTGATCTGGTTCAACTACAAGCCGCAGGTCAAGAGCCTCGCCGAGGAGCAGATCCAGGAGGCCGGGGTGAGTTCGCTCGCGCCCAGCCCCTCGGCCACCCCGACCCCGCCGCCGGCGCCCAGTGTCACGGCCTCCACCGCGCCCGTCACTCCGGACGCCGGGGACGGCGGCAACGGAGGCGGAGGCGGCGGGGGAGGCGGTGGCGGTGCGACGGCCACCGTGACCGCCAAGCCCAAGCAGGACACCGCGGCGACCGCCGTGAACCGCCTCGCCGCCGCCGACCCGTCCGGGCGGCACATCTGCTACCGCGCCTACATCCAGGGCACCGGCTGGCAGAAGCCCGTCTGCGACGGCACCATGGCGGGCACGGTCGGCAAGAACACCCCGATCAAGGCGATCAACCTCGCGGTGTACGGCGTCCAGGGCTCCGCCGCCAACGCCTTCGTCTACAACCCCCAGTCCACGGACGGCAGGGGCAAGTGGAACCCGAACTGGACGGCGATCATGCCCGACGGCAAGGACAACTACATCGGCAGCACGAAGGCGGCCGACCCCTACATCGAGGGCTTCGCCTTCAACGTCGGCAGCGGACATGGCTGCAACTACGCCAAGGTCCGCGACCACGACTGGGGCGGCCAGTGGTGCCAGGGTTCCCGCAGCGACAACAACGCACTCGATTTCGTCGGCACCCTCGACAACACGCTCTGGCTGGAAGCCTTCAAGCTGACGGTGACCCCATGACCCTCTGGACCTCCCTGGAACCCGCCTCCGCGACCGTCGACCCGGGCGCCTCGACCCGGGTACGACTGCGGCTGCGGAACACGGGTGACGTAGTCGACGAGTACCGCTTCGAACCGGTGGGCCCCATCGCCCCCTGGACCACCGTCGAGCCCCAGACCCTCCGCCTCTACCCGGGCACCACCGGGACGGTCGAGCTGACCTTCGCCCCGCCCCGGACGCCCGACGCGACGGCGGGCCCCAACCCGTACGCGGTCCGCATCACGCCGACCGAGCACCCCGAGGCCGTCACCGTCCCCGAGGGCAACCTCACCATCACCCCCTTCACCGAGGTACGGGCCGAGCTGGTCCCGCCGACGGTCAAGGGCCGCTTCCGGGGCCGCCCCAAGCTGGCCGTCGACAACCTCGGCAACACCAAACTCACCGCCTCCATCGGCGGCAACGACAACGGCGACCAGCTCGCCTACGACATCCACCCCAGCAACGTCCAGATCGAACCCGGCCGCGCCGCCTTCATCAAGGCCACCCTCAAACCCCGCCGGATCATCTGGTTCGGACCGAAAGAGCAGCGACCCTACGCCCTCACCGTCCAGCGGGCGGGCGTCAATCCACAGCCTGTGGACGGGACCTACGTCCAGCGCGGCTTCCTGCCCCGCTGGATCGCCACCCTCTTCGGCACCCTGCTGGCCCTCGCCATCACCTTCGCCCTGATCTGGTTCGCCTACAAACCCCACGTCGGAAGCCTCGCCCAGGAACAGCCCCAGGAAGCCGGGGTGAGCAGCATCGCGCCCAGCCCCTCGGCCAGCGCACCCCTCGCCGCGGCACCGGCGCCCTCCCCGTCCCAGGTGGAGCAGCAGCCGGACGACGGCAACGGCTCGTCCGACACCCAGGCGGGCGGGGGCGGCGGCCAGGCCCAGCCGGCCCCGAAGGCGTCGAAGAAGAAGGTCCCGAAGCCCGTCGTACCGGCGTACAACGTCCTGCTGCGCAACACGACGACCAAGAAGTGCGCGGACATCCCCGGCTACGACAAGGGGACCAGCAACGGCCCGGTGCGGGAGTACACCTGCAACGAGACCACCGCGGACAACCAGCTGTGGAACCTTGAGGTGCACTACTCGAAGGACGGCCCGGGCTCGGCCGCGCTCTTCCAGATCCGCAACGTCAAGGACCAGCTCTGCATGGACCTGCCCAGCTACGGGTCGGCCAAGCTGTCCTCACCGATCACCGAGTACAAGTGCGACGGCACCAAGGCCGACAACCAGCTCTGGTGGATCGACAAGCGTCCCAGCGGCGCCTACTGGATCCGCAACTTCGCCAGCAACAACCTCTGCCTGGACGTGGCCGGTTACAGCACCGGCGCCAACGACACCAACCTGACCCTGTACTACTGCTCGGACACCGACGACCAGGAATGGCGGATCGTCCCCCCGTCGGGCGACTAGTGCCGCACCAGGCAACGGGAGCCCACCCGCCGAACCGGGCCGCCCTGATGGCTCCGCGACCTGCCGGTCACCAGGTGCCCGGTACCAACCTCCCCGCCTTGCGGTACTCGCGGCGGGCGCCTTCCAGCAGGTTCGCCGCGGTGACCGGCTCTCCGCAGCCGGCTGCGAAGTAGGCGGCGGTGACCACCGCGCTGCGGATGGCACCCCCGGACAGCTCGAAGTCGCGGGCCAGTGGGCCGAGTTCGATGTCCCGCTCGCTCGGTACGTGCACCAGCCCGTGCCGCCACAGTGCCAGCCGCTGCTCCTCGTCCGGGAACGGGAAGTCGATCACCAGGTCGAGGCGGCGGGTGAAGGCCTCGTCGATGTTGGCGCGCAGGTTGGTGGTGAGCAGCGCGATGCCGTCGAAGGCCTCCAGCCGCTGGAGCAGATAGGCCGACTCCAGGTTGGCGTACCGGTCGTGCGCGTCCTTGACCTCGGAGCGCTTGCCGAAGACGGCGTCGGCCTCGTCGAAGAGCAGCACGGCGTCGGTGCGGTCGGCCTCGGTGAAGATGCGCTCCAGGTTCTTCTCGGTCTCGCCGACGTACTTGTCGACGACCGAGGAGAGCTGGACGACATAGAGGTCCAGGCCGAGTTCGGCGGCCACCACCTCCGCCGACAGGGTCTTGCCGGTGCCCGACTCGCCGGCGAACAGGCCGAGGACTCCGCGGCCCCGGCCGCCGCCCGCGCTCAGCCGCCAGTCACCGAGCACCCGGTCGCGATGGCGGGCCCGCAGGGCCAGTTCGCGCAGTTCGGTGAGCGGGCGTTCGGGCAGCACCAGGTCCCGCCAGTCGACGGCGGGCCGGATCCGGCGGGCATGCTGTTCCAGCCCGGACGCCGACTGCTGGCGGGCGGCCAGCCGCAGATGGGCGGCGGCCAGCGGGGTGCCGTCGAAGTCCGCCAGCGCCTGCGCCGCCCGGGCCGCGCGGGCGAGCCCGTCGCCGCCCAGGTGGTACGGGGCGACGGTGGCCGCGAGGTCGAAGCCGGGGGTGTCGGGCAGTACGGCCGCCCAGGCGTCCACGGGCGCGGCGCGCCGGGACGGCACCTCCAGGACGAGGGGATCGCGGTGGTCGCACCACTGCGGGTCGTAGGGACGGGAGCTGGTGATCAGCGCGGTGACGTCGCCGCAACCGCTCAGCTCCCGGGCGAACTCCCGGGGTTGGGCCGCGTCGACGAGGACCGCCCGGCCGCCCAGCCGGGCCTCCCGGAGCAGCTCCGGGACGTGCTCCTCGGGGCCGGTGTAGTGCAGGACCTCCACCCCGGCCAGCCGCAACGCGGCCCTCGCACAGCCGAGGCCCTCGCCCTCCCGGCGCTCCCGCAGATACCCGAAGAGCGGCCCGGCGGCGATCCGCCCGGCCAGCCGCCGCACGAACCCCTCGTCCCCCTCGGCACCGGATTCGCTGTCGTACGACGGTGCGCGCAGGTGTCCCGCCAGGGCCGGGTCCGGGGTGTCGTCGCCGAGGAGGTGGGACAGGACCCGGTCGGGGACCCGCAACGAGCGGCTGAGGAAGGGGCGTTCGGGCTCCTCGACGGTGAGCAGGCCGAGCGCGGTGAGCGGGGCGGCGGGGTGGAAGCGGGCGCGGGCCTGGGCGAGGTGGGCGGGCACGCCGTACAGGTCGAGGGCGAGGGCGATGGTGGCACGGCGCCGGCCGACGTCGTCGTTGAGGTAGCCGTACAGCGGCTCGAAGGTGCGGTCCAGGTCCGGGGCGAGCGCGATGAGCAGGATCGTGGTGTCGAGGGCGGTGAGGCGGAGGCGGCCGGCCAGTTCGGCCAGCCCGTCGGTGAAGCCCTCTTCCAGGGAGGGCAGTTCGGCGGGCGTCTCCGGGCGCAAAAAGTGCCTGACCGCCTCCTCGGAGAGGTAGAGGCCGCGCAGCGGGTCGGTGGCCGTCGGGTCGCCGGCCGAGCGGTGGGCGACGAGGGCGGCGGCCCGGTCACGCAGCCCGGACAGCCGGGCGAGGAGCGGGGCGACCGGCGTCAGGGAGACGTCGAGGGTCACGCCCGGGTCCTCCGGGCGGCCTTGGCCTGGGCGACCTGGCCGGGCCGGTGGGCCCGCTCCTCGAGGACCGGCGCGCTCTCCTCCAGTCCCTCGCGGACACGGACGGCGGCGCCCTCGGTGACCGGCGGACCGGCGTCGTACTCGGGGTAGGCCGGGAAGGGTGCCGTGATGACGACGTCCAGGGAGGGCTTGAGCTCGCCGCCGAGCGCGGACCAGATCTCGGCCAGGGAACGGGCCTCGGTCTGGATACCGGCCACCGAGAGGGCCACGGTCAGCCCCAGTTCGCGCAGGGAGTCCGGTAGTTCGCCCGGATGGATCAGCTCCCTCGGGATCAGGGTCGCCAGCACGGCGCTGATCAGCCGGTGTTCGTCCTCGGGCCGCTTGGCCCACGCCGTCACCAGGTACGACAGCCGGAACCAGCGGGGCGGCTGCCGGCGCCTGACCACGATGTCCCGGTCGTCCCGGACGTCGACGTGGCCACGCTGACGCCGCTTCACATCCTCCCGGATGTCGTACAGGTAGCTGTTGACCACCGGGCCGTTGCGGCGGGCCGCCCAGTCCCGGGTCGGGGCGTCGAAGGAGACGTCGATGCCGGCACCCTCCAGCGCACCGCCGGTCAGCAGGTCCCGCAGCACCTGGTCCACCTCGTGGATCACGCCGTACTCACCACCCCATGGACCTGTCCGCACTCGTGTCCATCCTGCCCTTCGCCCCCGCCGCACCCGCAGGAACGGCCGGGCAGACCGCGTTGCCCGGGAACCGGTGGGCACTGCCCGTTCGGTCAGATGTAGCCTTCCCGGAGGGCATGGGCCACGGCGTGTGCCCGGTTGCGCAGGTGCAGCCGGGTCGTCAGCCCGTGCATGACGTTCTTGACGGTGCGCTCGGAGTAGGACAGCTTGCTGGCGATCTCACCGGTGTCGAGTCCCTCGGCGACCAGCCGCAGTACGTCCACCTCGCGGGCGGACAACCCGGAGGCCGGGGCGCCCGGGCGGCCGGCGGCGCTGCGGTGCAGGGTGCCGACCTGGTTGATCAGCCGGCCGAGCAGGTCGGCGGGCAGGTCGCCGTCGCCCCGGGCGGCCGCCAGCACGGCCTGCACGATCCGCAGTTCGGTGGCCTCGTGCCGCCAGACGATGGCGCCGACCCCGCACTCGATCACATCGAGCAACTCGGTCTCGCGCAGCGCCCCCACCACGAGCACGGCCCGCGCGCCCTCGCTGCGCACGACGCGGCGCAGCCGGGTCAGCTCCGGTTCGTCGAGGCTGTCGCTGATGAGCAGGGCGACCGTGCCGGGGCCGGTCTCGGACTCCTCGCGCAACTCGATCTCCGGGTGCCGGCGCAACTGGCTGAGCGCGCCTTCACGGGAGATCGGGTCCGGCGCGTGCACCGCGACGGGCGTGCGGGTGACCGACGCTAATGAGCTGTTGCTGACCAACCGCTTCCCCTATGTCCACGTGCCCGTCACCCCTGAGGGAACGGTGACGGGCGGGAGTACCCAGCCTGCTGGGACCAAAGGGGCAACGACAATCGTGGACGACCACGACAAGGACCACGAGATGTGGGGGACGCGTCGGTCCGTGGGACCCTGCGGGTGCGTCGTGGCTGATCGCGCCCGCGCGGCGGCAGCCGCATGCCGAACACAGCCTCGCGCCCCTTTTACACGTGGGACCAGCGGCACCACCATCTTGGGGGCGCGGGGAACCGCGCGAACAGCCCCCAGCGGCCCGCGGTCGCCCACGGCCCCACGCACCCCCGGCTCCACAACCCCGTGCCGAATGTGCCAACCCGGCAACAAACGCCCAGCCCACCCCGCCTCCCCACAACCTCTCCCAGCCGCGCCCCCTCTAACCCCCGGAACCCACCAGCGCACCGCGAGGAGCCAGGAATGACGCATTCGTGCCCTGAACTCGTCGACGTCATGCACCTGTTGGCGGAGGAAGCCGAGCGCACGCGGTCCGGGACCGGCCGCCTCGTGCTGCTGCGGGGCGCCACCGGAACCGGCCGTACCAGCGTCCTGGAGGCCGCGGCCGAGCAGGCGGCCGGCCTCGGTCTGAGAACGCTCCGCGCGCGCTGTTCACCCGCCGACACCGCCATCTCCTTCGCCACCGTCCTGCAACTCCTCGGGCCGGTGCCGGAGTTCGCCGACCTCGCGGTGGACGGCGACGAGCGGGCGACCGCCGCCGGTCTGTGGCGCGTGCTGCGCGCCTACGCCGAAGACTCGCCGCTGCTCGTCGCCGTGGACGACGTGCACCTCGCCGACGCCCCCTCGCACCGCTGGCTCGTGGAGTCCGCCCGCCACATAGACCGCTTACCGATCCTCCTGATCGTCGGCGAACGCAGCCAGTACGACGTCGATCCGCCCACTCCCGGCTTCGCCCACACCCTCCCCCCGATGCTCGTCCGGACCCACACCCTCGCCCCCTTCACCCCGGAGGCCGCGGCCGGCCGGGTACGCGACGCCTTCCCGGACGCGGACCGGACCTGGGTGGACGACTGTGTGCGGGCCGCCGCCGGCAGTCCGCTGCTCCTGAGCGCCCTGCTCGACGACCTCCGCGAGGCCCGGCACCCGGCGGTGCCCACCACCACCGCCGCCCTGTACCCGGGCGCGTACCCGGCCGCCGTCCGCTGGTGGCTGGACAGTGCGGGACCGGCCACCACCGAGGTCGCCCGCGCCCTCGCCGTACTGGAGGAGAGCACCGGCGCCGCACTGCCGGAGATCGACTTCACGCCCCTGCTCGCCGAGCTGGTCGGCGCCGACCCGACGCGGGTGGCCGGCTGGCTCACCGCCATGACCAACCTCGGCTTCCTCACCCCCGGCACCGACGGCCGCCCCCGCTACCCGCACCCCCTGCTGCGCGACGCGGTCCTCGCCGGTGTGCCCGCGGCCCGCCGCCGGGCCGCGCACCGGGCGATCGCCGAGGCCATGCTCCGCCAGGACGCGCCCGCCGAGGCCGTGGCCCGCCAGCTGCTGTCGACCGGCCCGGTACACGCCCCCTGGGCGGTGTCCCTGCTCAAGGACGCGACCGCGCTCGCCCTCTGCGACGGCCGGGCCGCGGACGCGGTCGGCTATCTGCGCCGGGCCCTGGAGGAACCCCTCCCCGACGACCGGCGGCAGCGGCTGCTGACCGAGCTGGGCTCGCTGGAGTACGCGGCGCCCCGCTCCTCCGCGGCGATCCCCCGGCTCGCCGAGGCGGTCCGGCTGCCCGCCGCCCCGCAGGACCGGGTGCGCGCGGCCGTCGCCCTCGGCACCGCGCTGACCGGCCGGGGCCGCACCCGCAAGGCCGTCGAGCTGCTGCGGTCCGTGGACGGCGAACTGAACGACCACCCCGACCTGGTGCGCACCCTGCACACCGCCACCGTCCTCCTCTCCGACCAGGACCAGGAGATACGGCAGGAGGTCTACCGCCGGCTGTCCGAGACCGCCGAGCACTCCCCGGAGCTGGTCGGCACGGCCGGGCAGGCCCTGCTGGTGCGGCACGCCGCCACCGCGGGCCTCACCTCGGCCCGGGACGCCATGCGGCGGCTGCGCACCCTGCTCGCCGAACCCACCGACCCGTTCACCGAGCCGTTCCTGGTCGGTACCGCGGCCTCGGTCGCCCAGTGGGCCGACGAACTCGACGAGGCCGACCGGCTGGTGGCCCGCGGGCTGGCCGGACAGCGTCCCGACCTGCTGCACCCCATGCACCAGGCCCTGATCAACAGCCGTTCGGACATCGCGGCGGCCCGCGCCGACCACACGCGCCCGGCGGCCGTGCCCGAGTCGGTCACGCCCGGCAACGCCCATGCGCACACCCTGATCGCGCTGGTGGAGACCGGCCGTACCGCACAGGCCGAGAGCCTGGTCACCGGGCTGGACCTGCGGGAGGCGGCGGATTCCTGGGAGCTGAACCGGTTCCTCTACGCGCGGGGAGTGGTGCGGGCCGCCGCCGGTGATCCGGCGGCGGCGCTGCACGACTTCCTGGAGTGCGGCCGCCGCCAGTCCGCCCGTGAGGTGATCAGCCCGGTGGTCACCCCCTGGCGTACGGCCGCCGCCGAGTGCCGGCTGGCCCTCGGCCGCCCGCTCGAAGCCATCGCCCTGGCCGAGGAGGAGCTGCGGCTGGCCCGGGTCTGGGACACCCCGCGCACGGTGGGCCGGGCCCTGCGCGTTCTCGGTACGGCGACCGGCGGCCGCCGGGGTCTGGAGCTCACCGAGGAGGCCGTGGCGCTCCTGCGGGGCGGCGGGCCCGCCGGTACCGAGCCGGCGCTGGCCCTGCTCGCCCTGGGCCGTCAGCTGACCGCCGCCGGCGAGGGCACCCGGGCCCGCGACTGTCTGCGGGAAGCCGTGGAGCACGCCGAACGGCTCGGTGCCGTACGGCTGGTGGAGCTGGCCGAGGGGGTGCTGCGGAAGGGCGGCGCCCGCTCCCCCGGACGCCGTACGGGCACCGCCTCCCTGACCGGCAGCGAGCGCCGGATCGCCGAGCTCGCCGCCGAGGGCCGCACGAACACGGAGATCGCGGCCCTGCTCCATCTGGCCCGCCGTACCGTGGAGACCCATCTCACCCACACGTACAGGAAGCTGGGCATCCGCCGGCGGGCCGATCTGCGCCCGGCCCTGGATCAGGGCGCCCCACGCCAGTAGGGGTCCCGCCGAGGGTCGCCGAGGGTCAGGGAGCCAGCCAGTGGCCCGCCGCCGCGAGCAGCGCCCGTACGCCCGTCTCGATCGTGGGCTCCGGGACGGGGGCGAAGCGCGGGGAGTGGTTGGAGGGGATCTGCGGCGGTATGCCGTCGCGGACCAGGGCCTCCAGGTCGACGTCCACGAAGAGCCGGTGGTCGGCGCCGCCGACGAACCAGAACACCGAGGGCGCCCCCAGGGCCGTACCGAAGGCGCCGAAGTCCTCGCTGTTGGGGACCGGCGAGGTCAACTCGAAGGTGAGGCTCGGGAATTCGGCGGCCAGCGCGGCCTGCACGGCCTCGGTGGCGGCCGGGTCGTTGTGGGTGACCGGGAAGGACTCGATGGGGACGATCTCCGGTTCCCTCGGCGCGGCGGAGGCGGCCGCCTCGGCCCGGACGATCCGCTCGACCGCCGCCAGCACCCGCTCCCGTACGGCCGCCGTGGTGGACCGCACGTTGATCTTCAGCTCGACGGTGTCCGGGATGATGTTCTCCTTGGTGCCGCCGTGGATCGAACCGACCGTGACCACGGCCTGCTGGCCCGCGCCCACCTCCCGGGAGACGACGGTCTGCAGCCGCATCACCACGGCGGCGGCCAGCACCACCGGGTCGACGGTCGCCTCCGGCGTGGACCCGTGCCCGCCCCGCCCGAACAGCGTGACCCGCATGCTGTCCGCACCCGCCATCAGCGCACCCGCCCGGGTCCCGACGAGGCCGGCCGGCGCGGCCGCCACATGCTGGGCCAGGCAGACGTCCGGCCGCGGGAACCGCTCGGCGAACCCGTCCGCGAGCATCTTCGGCGCCCCGCCCACCTCCTCGGCCGGCTGGAACACCGCCACCACCGTGCCCCGCCAGCCGTCCCGCGCGGCCGCCAACTGCCCGGTGGCGCCCAGCAGCCAGGTGACATGCATGTCATGCCCGCACGCGTGCATCACCCCGTCGTTCTTCGAGGCGTACGGCAGCCCGGTCTCCTCCCGCACCGGCAGCGCGTCCATGTCGGCACGCAGCAGGACGACGGGGCCGTCCCCGTCGGACCCGTTGCCGCCGTTGGCCCCGTTGCCCCCGTTGGCCAGCACCCCGACCACCCCGGTGCCGCCGACCCGCTCGGTGACCTCCCAGCCCTGCTCCCGCAGCCGCTCCGCGACCACGGCCGCGGTCCGTTCCTCCTCGAAGGACAGCTCCGGACAGGTGTGCAGGTCCTCGTAGAGCGCCCGTAGTTCAGGGAGCTTCCCGGTCAGGCCGGTCAGGAGGGGGCTGATGCTCATGGCGTCGTCTCCAGGAGTGGGTGACGTTCTTGCCCGTCGAGTCTCCACCGTCACCCGCCGCGGGGAACGCCCGGCCGCTCCTTTCACGCCCTGCCGAACGCCTCACGCCCTGCCGAACGCCCCGGGTGCCGTCTTGCCGGGGCCGACTCCCGCCGGGGACGATTCCCGCATGTTCGATGGACTGAAGAACCTGACGGACAAGGCGAAGGACAAGGCCGAGGACCTCGCCGAGGAACACGGTGACGTCATCGAGACCGGTCTGGAGAAGGCCGGCGACCTGGCCGACGGACGTACCGAGGGCAAGTACACCGAGCAGATCGACACCGGTGTCTCGAAGGCCCAGCAACTGGTACGGCGGCTGGGCGAGCAGGGCGCGGAGAAACCCGAGACCTGACCACCGCCCGCCACCGCTCCGAGGACCGGTCCGGCCACCGTTCCGAGGACCGGTCCCGCCACCGCTCCGAGGACCGGTCCGGCCACCACTCCGGCCACGGCTCCGGGGACCGGTCCGGCTACGACTCGTCCGTTGTCGGGCGGGTCCGGCCCGGCTCCGGCAGTTCGCCCCGCTTGAGCCGGGCGTGCAGGACGTCGCCGATGAACAGGTCGTAGATCAGCACCCCGACCACCCCGCCGATCAGCGGGCCGACGATCGGGATCCACCAATAGCCGGTGAACCAGGCCCCGTTGCCCGGGAACGCGTAACTCTTCCACCCGGCGAGCCAGGTGAGCACCCGAGGCCCGAAGTCGCGGGCCGGGTTGATGGCGTAGCCGGCGTTCGCGCCGTAGGACATGCCGATGGCGGCGACGGCGAGGCCGATGACGAACGGGCCGAGGTTGGACCCCACGGCCGTGTTGCGCAGGTCGATGACCGCGACGACGAACATGACGAGGAAGGCCGTACCGACGATCTGGTCGATCAGCGGCCCCCAGATCCCGCCGTGGAAGTACGGCGCCGGGAAGGTGGCGAAGATGGAGAAGGTGGCCTCGGTGTGCCCGCCCACCTTCGGCGGCTTCGACGCGGCGTCGAACGCGTTGATCGCGTCGTGGTAGACGAGGAAGACCAACGCGGCCCCGGCGAAGGCGCCCAGCACCTGCGACACCCAGTAGGGCACCACCTTCGCCCACGGGAACTTACGGCGCACGGCGAACGCGAGCGTCACCGCCGGGTTCAGATGGGCGCCGCTGACACCGCCGGCCACGTAGATGGCGAAGGTCACGGCCAGGCCCCAGCCCCAGGCGATCAGGAGCCAGTCACCGGCGGCCAGGAAAACCGTCGTCGCGGTCTCCGCACGCCCCGACCCGGGCAGCGCCGCGACGGCCATCGCCACGACACCGGCTCCGAACGAGAGGATCACGAAGGTCCCGAGAAACTCTGCCAGGCACTCACCGAGCAGGCCTCCACGGCTTCTGAGCCGGGAGGGCTTGAGGAGAGGAGGTATTTCGACAGCCATCGCTGGCCCCCTTTAGCCATCGCTGGCTCCCTGAGGGGAGCAATCGGGCCGAACACCATATTGACCCACAAATGATGTTCGCGCAGATCGGCCCATCGCGCCCGGCGGGGGCTACCGTTCGTCCCTCGCTACGGACTATCCCTCGAGGTCGTCGGCGTAGTGCCGGAATCCGTGCCGGTCGCGGTGGATCGCCCAGAGCATGTCGGCGAGCACGGCGGGGTCCTTGCGCGCGTGCCCCGCGACGATGGCCCCGGGAATGACCAGTTGCGCCACATGGATCCCCTCCCCGGCGAGCCGGTCGTGCAGGAGGTGCCCATAGGCACTCTCGGCGGCGAAGGCGATGGACGTCCCGGCGCGGTCCGGATGCGGGATGACGGCCGTACCGCCGTTGACGAGGAGGATGGTTCCCCGGCCCAGCTCCCGCATCCCCGGCAGCACCTGCTGCACCGCGGCGACGGGCCCGTACACCGAGAACTCGACCGGCCCGAGCAGGTCCGCATGGGTGGTCTCCAGCACGGGCCGCATGAAGTCCCGCTGCGGGACGGGGCTGTACTGCAGGATCTCGACGGTCCCGAGCTCCTCGGCGGCCCGCTCCAGGGCGCCGGCGAGGGCGAGCGGATCCCGTACGTCGGCGGAGTACCCGCGGGCCTCGACGCCGAGGCCGGCGAGTTCCCCCGCGATCCCGTCGAGCCGCTCCCGGTCCCGGGCGAGCAGCGCGACGCCGTACCCTTCCCGCCCGAACCGCCGGGCGACGGCGGCCCCCAGCCCCGGACCGGCGCCCACGATGGCGACACTGCTCACGATGTGACTCCTGACGACTGAGGCGGCGAGGTCGTACCTAGTGCCGTGGCAGGCAACGTTTGCCCGTGAAGGAGCGGCGCCCGGTGCGTGCTCTCGGCGTGCCGGACGGAGGCCCTCGTACTGGACGTACTTGGGTCTTCGGCTGGTGCGGCGAGAGTGCGTGCCGGGCGTCGCGACGGGGCGAACGTTGCCTGTCACGGCACTAGCTCCGTACCGCGCCGCCCCCCACTTCACACGTGCGAGCCGGCCGGCACGATCCCCTCGTCCTTCGGCCCCGCCTGCGCCCGGGTGACGGCCCGCACGACGACCGCGCCCGCGACGGCGGCCGCGACGAGCGCGAGGTCGGAGAGCACGAGCGGCCAGACGTCGTCGTAGGCGCGGGCGATGAGTTCGTCGGCGGAGTCGCTGCTCATCAGCCCGGCTCCGCTCACCAGACCGACCAGCCAGAACCCCCACCACACATTGACGATCCAGGGCAACCGCCGTTCGGGTGCACTGTCCCGGAACACCTCGGCGACGATCCCGCGCGGAATCCAGAGATTCCCGATGGGGATGACCCACCCCACGAGAACCCAGATCCCGCTGTACCGGGGCGCCCGCCCCGACAGGACCCGCGCGTTGTCGCGCACCCGCCCCAGCCACATCAGAAAGGCGACGGCGCAGACGACGGTCAGTACACCGCCGGCGGAACTGACGAGGTGATACCCGTTCTCCAACGAGGTCAGCGGCCGATGCCGCCCGTCCCCCTGGTCCGGCACCCCGCCCGCGGGTTCCCCCGCCCCGGCCAACCGCAGCTCCCAGACCGCCCGTACGGCCCAGGCACCACCGGCGAGCAGCAGCCCGGAGGAGGCGACGACCCCGATGGTCCGGACGGGGCTCAGGGAGACCATGTCTTCACTCACCGGGTCATCGTGACCTGTCTCCGGCACCGGGAGCCATGGCCGTTACCACCCTGGGACAGGTGAGGCACAGTTGATATGCCCAGGCAGTGCCGGTACGGCGCGGACGCCACCCGTACCGCCGGCGCCTCAGCGGCACCGGCTCCGTCACCGTCGTATCGACCCCGTACTCGGACTGGTCCACGACCCGCGTCGGCGCGGGCACCTTCCGGCTCAGCCGCTCCCCCCTCCACGTCGATGTCGGGCAACACCCGGTCCAGTCAACGTGGCAGGTACCACGCCTTGTCCCCGAGCAGCGACAGCACCGCCGGCACGATGGCCATCCGCACCACGAACGCGTCGAAGAGAACGGCGATGGCGAGCCCGGACCCGATCACCTTGATCATCGACTCGCCGGCCCCGATGAACCCGGAGAACACCGCCATCATGATCAGCGCGGCGGCCACGACCACGCGTGTGCTGTGCCGGAACCCGGAGACCACCGCCTGCTCGGCACTCGCCCCATGGACGTACGACTCCCGCATCCGCGAGACGAGGAACACCTCGTAGTCCATGGCCAGCCCGAACACGATGCCCATCAGGAATATCGGCATCATGCTCATGATCGGCCTGGTGGTCTCCACGCCCAACAGGTCCGCGCCTGCTCCTGCTGGAAGACCAGGACGACCGCGCCGAGGGCGGCGAGCACCGAGAGCAGGAAGCCGCCCGCCGCGTTCAGCGGCACCAGCAGCGACCGGAAGACCAGCAGCAGAAGCACGATCGCGAGCCCGACCACGACCACCAGATACGGCACCAGGGCCGACTGCACCTTCTCGGCGACGTCGATGTTCAGCGCGGTCGTCCCGAGGGAGCACTCTCCCGAGTAGGTGTAGCGGACTACACCCCTCCCTTCTCGGCACCGAGCCACACCGCCGTTGCCCGTGTGACAGCTGCAACGGCACCAGTGCTGCAAGAGAGTGCCGCGGGCCGCGCACTCGATACCCGGGCAGGGATACGAGCGGTCACGGCAGCGGCTCCCGCTCGCCACCAGGAGCGGCTGCCTGGCGCCTCCGGCTCTCAGCGACTCGGAGGACGTCGCGAAGGGCTTCGGTCAGGCACCCGGCGAGGAAGCGGACTTCCCCGCCCGGGGCGTTCGGGAGCATGTCGTCCGCGTGCGCCAGGAGTTGAGCGGCCATGTCGAGCTGGACGCCTTCCACGGTGTCGGCCAGGCGCGACACGGGTCCGCCGCGACCGTCCGTGATCAGGTAGCAGGGCTTGGCATCGGGACCGGCCAGAGGCGGGAGACGTACCTCCCCGCACCGGTGCGCGAGCTTCGGGTCCGGCGCGTCACCCTCAGGGGGAGTCGTGTCGTCAGTCACAGCTCCCACCTTAATGCTATTCGCGAAAAGCAGCAAGGTGGCGATCGGGGCGATGACCGAGCACCGACCAAGTCGCCTACCGTGTAAAGCAGCAAGGTGGGTGGCGTCGGTCGTATGGGAGGGAGACACCGTGAGCGCGAACAGGTGGGTCAGCACCTCGATGCCGTATCTGACGCCGCGTGAGCAGGGGCAGGGGGACGCCTGGAGTATCGATGCGGCAGCCCGGGGCCGTCGCGGGACTCAGCGCATCGTCCACGCCGGAGAGGTGCCGGCGCCCGCCGAGGTGGCGCCGCTGCTCGGGCTCCCAGACGACGAACCCGTCGTCGTACGCCGTCGTCTGATCCTCCTCGACGACGAGCCGAACGAGTTGACCGACACCTACTACCCCACCGCGATCGCCCGCGGCACCGCCCTCGCAGCCACGGCCAAGATCCCCGGCGGAGCCGTCACCCTGCTCGCGCAGCTGGGATATGCCGGAGCCCTGGTCCGTGAGGACGTGAGGGCGGATCTCCCCGACGAAGCGCAGCAGCAGGCCCTTCGGATCGCGCCGACCGACCCGGTCCTGCTCCTCACCCGGCTGACCCTGGACCGCGACGACCGGCCGATCCAGGTCGACCGTATGGTGATGCCCGCGCGACGGCAGCAGCTGCGCTACGAGATCAGGATCGGATGACCGTGCCCAAGGCAGAACAGGACGCCCACGACCACCGTTCCTTGCACGAACGGATCGCCGCCGACCTGCGCGACGACATCATGAGCGGCCAGCTTCCACCAGGCTTCAACCTGCCCTCCACCGCCCAACTCAGAACCCGTTTCGGCGCTTCCAACGCCACCGTCCAGAAGGCGCTCCAACTCCTCAAGGACGAGGGCCTGGTGATCGGCCGGGCGGGCGCGGCCGTGTCGGTGCGCGAACACCGCCAACGTACGATCCGCCCGGCCGGGTCCCTGTCACCGGCCGCGGCCGGGCAGACGTACCCCTGGCTCACCGAGGCGGCCAAGCACGGCGCGACCGCGCACATCACCCTCCTGGGGGTGACGGAGACCCGTCCGCCCGCCGATGTCCGCGCGGCCTTCGGGCTGTCGGACGAGGCCTCCGTCCTCCTCCGAAGCCAGCTGGTCCTGATCGACGACGAGCCAGCCGAACTGGTCAAGTCCTACTACCCGTTGGAGATCGCTCGGGGCACACCGCTGGCCGACCGCCGCCGCATCAGGGGCGGCATGCCCGCACTCCTCACGGAACTCGGTCATCGGCCCCACCGGAGCGTCGATCGGGTCTCGGCCCGCGTCCCCACCCAGGAACAGTTCCAGACCCTCCGGCTCCCCGGCAGCCTCCCGGTCCTGTGCACCCTCCGGGTCGTGTACACGGAGGCAGGCCGCCCCGTCGAGGCGACAGCCATGGCAAAGGCGGGACACCTCTACGAGCTGCAGTACGAGTTCACACCGGAATGACCTGCTCGCGGATCAACCGCAGGCGCCGTTGATCGGGAGGGGGCCCGGGACGGCACAGCAGGACACGTCACACTGCCGTCATGCGGATGGTGATCGCGTTCATGACGCTGGTCTTCGTGCTCGGGCTGTGCTCCGCCGTCGTCAAGGCCCGTAAAGGGCAGTGGTGGGAGGCCGGTTCGGTCTTTCTGCCCATCCTCGGCATCGGCCTGTCGATGCTCGGTGATGTGAGGTGGAGGAACCTGCCACTGTTCTGGGCGGGGTTCGCGCTGGCCCTCGCCGGCTTCGGTGCGCAGGGCTACTCCTACTGGCGGACTCGGGCAGCGAAGCGGGCGCAGGAGCAGGCGAGCCGGTGACGGGGGCTGCTTCACCCGTACGGCCTTCATGCGCTCGTGCGCGCGGACGCGCCGGGTGAGGCTGGCAGTGGCCGCGTCCGCTGTGGCGGCTCCGACGTTCGGCCCGCCCGTGCCCAGCCTCCGTCCGACGCCGGGCGCGCGGCCCGGTCGTCGGCGAGGAGGAGGCACGGATGGAGGACGGCGACGCACACACGGACGGCGACGCGGTACGGCCGGACGCGGAACGGCCGGACGCCGAAGGGCCGGACGCGGAACGGCCGGTCGCGAAGGGGCCCGAGGCAGGGCGGTCCGACGCGGAGCGGACCGAGTTGGAGGAGTTGCGGGGGCGGCTGACGGCGCTGGAGAACGAGCGGGCGCGGCGGTCTCCCCGGCACCACGGCAGGTCCCTCCTCGCCGCCGTGTTCGTCGTCCTCGGCTGTCTCCTCGCCCCGCTCTCCGTCGTCGCCGCGTGGGCCGCCGACGTGGTGGGCGACACCGACCGCTACGTCGCCACCGTCGCCCCGCTCGCCTCGAACCCCGCCGTGCAGGACGCCGTCGCGAACCGAGCCACCGACGCGCTGATGACCCGGCTCGACCTGCCCGCCCTGCTCGCCGACGTGACCCCCGCGGACCGACCCCGGCTGCAGCAGGCGCTCGGCGGCAAGCTGGGCGGAGCGCTCGAAGGGGCCGTACGCAGCTTCGTCCACGACCAGGCCCAGAAGGTCGCCGCGTCGGACGCCTTCAGGACCGTCTGGACCGACGCCAACCGCCGGATCCACAGCACCCTCGACAAGGCCCTCACCGGCAGCGGCGGCGGCGCGGTCCAGCTGAAGAACGACACCGTCACCCTCGACCTCGGCCCCCTCGTGGACCAGGTCAAACAGCGACTCGTCGACGCCGGCCTGACCCCCGCCGAGCACATCCCCGCCGTGCACGCCGATTTCACCCTGGCGAGGTCCGACCAGATCGACAAGGTCAAGACCTACGTACGGCTGCTCCAACTCGCCGGGAACTGGCTGCCGGTGCTGGCCGTCCTGCTGGTCGCCGTCGGCGTGCTGCTGTCGGTCCGGCGCCGCCGGGCCCTGGTCGCGGGCTGCATCGGCGTCGCCGTCGCCACCGGGATCCTCGGCGTCGGGCTGAGCGTGTTCCGGGCGATCTATCTGGACCGGCTGCCCGCCGGTGTCTCCACGGACGCGGCCGCCGCCGTCTACGACGCGCTGGTCCACTTCCTCCGGACCACCGTACGCATGGTCGTGGCCCTGGCCGTGGTGGTCGCCCTGGGCGCCTGGCTCACCGGGCCGGGCCGGTACGCCGGGCTGGTACGGCGGCTGTGGACCTCCGGGATCGGCGCGGTGCGCGGTACCGCCGACCACGCCGGCCTGCGCACCGGCCCGGTCGGCCCCTTCGTACGCCGTTACCGCACCTGGATCAACTGGCTCCTGGTCGCCGTGGCCCTGCTGGTCTACCTGCTGTGGTCGTACCCCACCGGCTGGGTGGTGATCGGCATCGCCCTGTGCCTGCTCTTCGCACTGGCGGTGGTGGAGTTCCTGGCGGCACGGAAGGCCGGGGCCGGGCAGCTCACGCGTCCGGCATAGGCGGACGGGCGAGCGCTCCGGAGGTGAGGTTGGCTGATGTGCGCTATTCAGGAGCGGCGAGGGAGGCGAGCAGCCCAGCCGCCACTCCCAGGACGACCAGCTGAACGGTGCCAGGAATACGCCATCGCAGCGCGAGGAGACCACCACCTGTGACGACTGCGCCGCCGACCAGGAGCCACATTCCCCGCAATGCTTCCTTGGGCGCACTGGGCGGATTGCCGGGGTCGTAGCTGTCGGCCCAGCCTGACATCCCGTAACGGAGCCACAGATAAGCGATGACGAGCAGGTCGATGACGAGCAGCGCCGCGGTGACTCCGATCTGCTGGCCGGTCGACGGCTGACTCCCCTGCCTCATACCGACCACCGTTCCGCTCTCGGGTGACATTCCGTTGATCGCATGTCACTCAGAATGCTGTCGTGGCAGGCACCGCACATGAGCACGGCTACTCAGATGCGTCGCTCTTGTCGGAGCCGCAGGGGTGCCATCGAGTTCTCACCGGCCGACTCGATGTCGAGCGGCCCGAGCCGAAAGTCTCGGAGAGTGGAGAGAGCCGAGCGGAATGCGTCCTGGGGCGGTGCTGACCGGGCCTGAGGACGTCGAGCCTCCTGGGGCCGTCGGATAATCCCGTGCCGTGCCGCCGGTGGACGTGCAGACTCGCCCCATGGCGGACATGAGGGGGTTCCAGGACGCGGTCGCCAGGTGGGCGGCGGGCGGTCCCGACGGGCCGGCGCGCGATCTGGCGGAAAGCCTGGGGGCACGGACCGCGGTGCTCCTGGAAGGGCTGAGCGATCTCGCGGCCGTCGAGGCGCTGGCCGCCCGGCGCGGGCGGGACCTGGCCGCCGAGGGGGTGTGTGTCGTGCCGATGGGCGGGGCGATGAGCGTCGGCCGCTATGCCGGCCTCCTCGGCCCTTCCGGCCTCGGTCTGCGCCTGACAGGGCTGTGCGACGAGGGCGAACAGGGCTTCTACGAACGCGGCCTGACGCGGGCCCAGGCATCGCTCCGGGACATCTACGTATGCACCGCGGATCTGGAGGACGAACTCATCCGCGCGCTCGGCACGGCAGGAGTCGAGGAGATCTTCCGTGCCGAGGGCGAATTCCGCGCCTGGCAGACCTTCCAGCGCCAGCCCGCACAGCATGGCCGGCCCCGGCATCAACAGGTGCGACGCTTTCTCGGCACGAAGAAGGGCCGCAAGATCCGCTACGGCCGTCTCCTCGTGGAGGCCCTCGCACCCGACCGGACACCGCCCCCGCTCGACGGCCTCCTCGCGAGCCTGTGAGGTCGTGGACGGACCCCCGTCTCGAGCGTGCTCGACAGCAGACGAGCGCGGGGCTCAATCAGTTGACCGGGTGGCGACGGCTGGGCAGGCTCCAGCACGACCCGCCTGGCCCTTACCGGGAGACCTACGGATGACTTCTCACCTGCACGCGCTCTGCTTCGACGCGAACGACCCGCTCCGTCTCGCGCGCTTCTGGGCGGACTTTCTCCGCTGGGAGACGTCCGACGACACCTCCGACGGCATCACACTGCTTCCCAGCGACGACACCGGGTTCCGGCTCCGCTTCCTCCCGACCCGGGAGCGGAAGACCGGCCGGAACCACATGCACTTCGACCTGACGAGCACGTCCCTCGACGACCAGAAGCAGGTGGTGGAGAGGGCGCTCCGACTCGGTGCCGGGCACATCGACGTCGGCCAACGCCCGGAGGAGGGGCATGTGGTGCTCGCCGACCCCGAGGGCAATGAATTCTGTGTCATCGAGCCGGGCAACAGTTTCCTCGCCGAGTGCGGATTCATCGGCGCGCTGGCAGGCGATGGTTCGCAGGAGACCGGGTACTTCTGGGGCCGGGCGCTGGGCTGGCCACTGGTCTGGGACCAGGACCAGGAGACCGCGATCCGCTCACCGCACGGTGGTCCGAAGGTCACGTGGGGTGGTCCGCCCCTGATGCCGAAGACGGGGAAGGAACGGCTGCACTTCGACCTCGCCCCACCGGTCGGCAGTGACCAGCAGACCGAGGTCGACCGGCTCGTCTCCCTCGGGGCGACGCGCGTCGACATAGGCCAAGGGGACGTCGACCGGGTGGTGATGGCCGACCCCGACGGCCACGAGTTCTGTGTGCTGTCTCCCCGATGAACCCCGGAGCGGGGCTCGCGACCCTGCGGGCCGGAGACCCGGCATGCCGAGGTTGATCGGCGCGATGCGTCCGCGGTGTCGCGCTTTCATCGGCTTGTAGTGACGCAGATGTAGTGCGCCGAACTCCTCGACTGAGCGAACTGGGGAGCTGCCCAGCCGGCCTGCCCCCGCACGCGGGCAGGTGTCATTCCTCCGGTGGCTGGGCCTCGATCAGGCGTTCCGCGATGTCGTCCGACCAGGTCTGGGCCCACTGGCGGAGGGCCGTGATCGCCTGGTCGTCGAGGCCGTACGCGGTGAACTCCCTGTCGTCCATCCAGTCGGTGCCGGTGAGGCGGGACTGGAGATCGGTGAGGTCGAAGGTGTCGCGGGCGTGGCGGCGGCCGAGGTCTTCGAGGTCGGGAAGGCTCCAGCGGTCCGCCGCCGCGTGCACGACGAGGAGGTCGCGGGGCAGGCCGCGGTCGGTCAGCGCCCAGACCCGCATGCCGACCGTGTCCTCGAGGGAGAGGGTCAGGCCGAGTTCCGTCCGGACCGGCGGGTGCCACAGAGCCTCCTTGAGGAGGTCCACCTCGCCGGCCTCCTCCGACACGGCGTCGGTGACGA
Organism: Streptomyces sp. NPDC048417; assembly: GCF_040651615.1. Taxonomy (NCBI): domain Bacteria; kingdom Bacillati; phylum Actinomycetota; class Actinomycetes; order Kitasatosporales; family Streptomycetaceae; genus Streptomyces; species Streptomyces sp. NPDC048417. Next base: position 42,409 of record NZ_JBEZKI010000001.1, read on the forward strand.
TGAGTTGGGCGGAGAGCGGGTCCGTCTCGCGCCTGCTCACGCGCCAGCCGCGGTCGCGCAGGACCGCGGCGACCGTCTCGGCGATCGTCCGCATCGGCGCCGGGTGCTGGGTGGCGGCCTCCAGGGTGCGGCCGGGGCGGTCGAACAGCCCGTGGGCCTGGGCCGCGTAGTCGCCGGTCAGGGCGAGAGGGTAGGCGGCGCCGGCCGACAGCAGGTCGGGCAGCAGACGGCGGTGCAACGCGCTGAGGTCGAGGTTCACGTGGCGGCCGGTGTCCTGCGGGGGAGTTCGGCGGCAGCGGGGGGTGCCATGAGGGGATTATCGCTGGCAGGGAGGCAGCACGGGTGCCGCGACTCCTCGTACGGTGCCACGATCCCTCCGCACCGACAGCGAGCACGGCGGCGCCCGGGTCATCCGGGGCGGCTCCCACCTGTGCCACGCCTCCTACTGCAACCGCTACCGGGTCGCCGCCCGCACCGCCAACACCCCCGACAGCTCCACCGGCCACACCGGCTTCCGCTGCGTCCGCGACGCGGGGTGACCGCGAGAGGTCAGGCGTGCTCCGGCCTGTACACCGCCAGCGCCCAGATCACGAAGAAGTCGATGCCGATCATGACGAGGGCCCAGAGCGGGGCGTAGGGCAGGAACAGGAACTGGGCGAGCATGCTCAGCGCGGCCAGGAAGATACCGACACCGCGGGCCCAGCCGGGGGCGCCCTTGAGGAGGGCGGCGCCCGCGAGGACGCCGAGCACGCCGAGGATCACCAGGATCCAGCCCCAGCCGGTGAGGTTGATCTTGTAGACGTAGTTGTGGATGCGGGTGTACACGTCGTCGGTGGCGATGGCGGAGATGCCCTGCAGGATGGCGAAGACGCCGTTGATCAGCAGGAGGACCCCCGCGAAGACGACTCCGCCGCTGGTCCAGCCGCTGCTCGGCGTCGGCGCCGGTGCCGGATGCGTCTGCTGTGTCATGGGTACGACGATCCGGCCGCCCTCGGCCCTTCACCACGGGGGTTGCTCCGCACGGGTGAAACCGGGCTCCACGACCCCGGGCCCCACGACCCGGGCCCCGCGTCCCCAGCCGTCACTTGCCCTCGCTCGCCGTCACTCGCCGACCGGGCCGACGTACGTCCCCGGGTGGGTCGCACCGTCCTGGAGCACCACGGCACCGCCGTGCCAGGGCAGGTCGTAGGACGTGCGCTGGTTCGGCGCGGTGATGACGACCGTGGTCGGTGTGAAGGTGGTGGAGTCGCCCTGCGCCGGCACCAGGAAGGTGATCGTGAAGTTGGCGGAGGCGCCGTTCGCCAGAGTGACCCGCTTCGGGGTGGCGTTGGTGCGCTGCAACGACCACTGCTGACCGCTGTTGACCAGGTCCACGCCCGGGAAGCCGTACACCGTGCAGGTGTGGCCGCTCTTGTTGGTGAGGGCGACGACCGCGTGCTTCTGCTGGCCGGTGCCGCTGCCGGAGTCGGCCCAGGAGTAACCGAGCTGGGAGGCCTGGCAGGCGGCCACCGAGCCGGTGGAGGAGGAACCGCCGGACGCGGAACCCCCGGAGGAGCTGCCGCCGGAGGAGCTGCCGCCGGAGGTGGACGAGCCCGAGGTGCTCCCGCTGCCCCCGGTGCTCCCGGTGCCGGAGGAGCCGTTGCCGGAGCCGCCCGTGGAGGCGTCGGCCGTCGTGGAGTCGCCGGCGGCCGGGGCCGCCGTACCGCCGTCGGCGCTGACGGAGCCGGTCGCGGTGCCGTTGCACGCGGTCAGCAGCGCCAGCAGTGCGGCGGCACCGGTCACGGCGACAGCGGTCTTGCGGACGTTCGTGCGACGGTTGCGAAGCTTCGACATGGGGTCCCCCAGCGGTGGCGATCTCCCCGGCTCTCTGCCGGACACCTCTTTCGATGCGGGCCCCGGACGGGAAGTTCGGAGATCGCCGTCACGGGCCCGTCGTGGTCGTGTCACGCCCGCCGTTACAAACGCGCCCGCTCACGCCATCCAGAAGAACACCGCCGTCATCCGCTTCTCCTCCAGCGTCTTGCCGGCGTAACCGGTGGCGCTGTGCACGAGGTTGGCGTTGTAGAGGAGCAGCCGGTTGTACTTGTGCGGGACGCGGACGTCCTCCTCGAAGTGGTCGCCAGGGACGAACCGGGTCCCCAGCGCCTCGACCAGGTTGTTGTGCGGGGCCTGGACGATGTTGCCGCCGAGCCGGCCGCCGGGCAGCGACTGGCGGTAGAAGGCGGTGCCGCAGTCCTTGGCGACACCGGGGTTGAGATACAGCACCGCCGCGTACCGGCACAGCGCCCGTGAGTCCGTGTGCGGCCGCGGCTCGCTCTCGCCCTCGCCGACGACCTGGACGCAGTTGTGGTTGAGGGTGCCGCCGCCGGGCGCCTGCTGCACCCACAGTCTCCCGGCGCCGGTCGCCTGCTTCACCAGCCCTTCCACGACGGCGAGTTCGGCGGGTTCGAGGCCGGGCATGGTGCGCAGTCCGGGCCAGGTCTCCGAGGTGTACGGGTATCCCTGGACCCAGTCGTCCTTGGCCAGGCAGCGCTCGCGTACGGCGTCCACGTCCGGCAGGACGTCGTCGAACACCCAGTAGTCGCGGCCCCTGGTGGGCTTGCGGTACGGCAGTACGGGCAGCGCGGCGGGGCCACGGCCGGGGCCACGGCCGGGACCACGGCCGGGCCCCTGGCTGGGAGCGGCGCCGCGGGGAGCGCGCGGGAACGGTGGCTGTGGGGGCATGCGGCGAAGCTAGCCCGCGACTTTGTCATGGCCACACTGACCAGGGGAAGTCATCACCCTCCCATGGGCAAGACATGGGGAGGCGGCGCCCCCGGCAGAGCAAGGCCTCACAAGTTCTTTGCCAAACCAAAAGGTTTCCGGCGCTTCCCCCGTCCGTATTCATGGGCGACCGACCCCGCCCCTGCGCGGGACCCTTGACCGGCAGGAGGCACCAGTGCGCTTTTCGCGGAACGCGACGGGAACTCTCTTTGTGGGCGGAGCCCTCAGCCTGACTCTCGCGGCACTGGCCTACCCGAGCATGCTGGGTGTGAACACCGTGTCCAGCGACACGACCCGCGTCATCGCCAACACCCAGTGGGGACCCCTGACCGAAGGCGACCGTGACTTCGTGGTGAAGGTGCGCGCGGCCGGGCTGTGGGAGTACCCCGTGGGCCAGCTCGGCCTGAAGAAGGGCCAGAGCGCGGGGGTCATCACCGCGAGCAAGCACCTGATCGACGGCCACGCGGCACTGGACGCCAGCTGCCGCAAGATCGCGCCCATGCTCAACATCACCATCCCGAACCTGCCCTCTCCGCAGCAGCAGGGGTTCATCAACACCCTGACCGCGGACAGCGGCAAGAAGTTCGACACGGACTTCGCCAACATCCTGCGGGTCACGCACGGTTCGATCTTCAACACGATCGCCAAGATCCGCTCCACGACCCAGAACACCCTGGTGCGGGTCCTGGCCGACCAGGCCAACGCCACGGTCCTGGACCACATCACGGTGATGGAGCAGACCGGTCTGGTCGACTTCCCGTCGGTCCTCTTCCAGGAGACGACCCCGCCGAAGCTGCCCGCCACCGACCTGACCCCGCCGCCTCCGGACGCGGGCCAGCCGCAGGTCGTCCTCACCCCGCCGGTCAACAGCACCACCAGCCCGCCGGCGCTGCCGGGCGAGAACGGCAGCGGGACGGGCACCGGGACCGGGACGGGCACCGGGACCGGCACCACCACGGGGGTGAACGTGACGCCGGGTGCCAGCCCCACCTCCGGCTGAGCCGCGTCAGGCGCCCAGCCACACCGTGGTGTCGGGCGGCAGCGTGCCGTCCAGCGGCAACGGCACGCTGGCCAGCAGCACTTCGCCCGGCGGCAGTGGCACCGGCGCGTCCGACACGTTCGTGACGCACCGCCAGCCCTCCGACCGGGCGAAGTGCAGCACCCCCCGCGGCGCCTCGGCCCAGGTCAGCGCCTCGCCCTCGATCAGCTTGCGGCGCAGCCGCAGCGCGGTGCGGTACAGCTCCAGGGTGGAGCCCGCCGTACCGGCCTGCGTCTCGACGGCGTACGACGCGAACCACTGCGGCTGCGGCAGCCAGGCACCGCCGGACCCGAAGCCGTACGACGGTCCGCTCGCCGTCCACGGCAGCGGCACCCGGCAGCCGTCGCGGCCCTTGCGGGCATGGCCGGTCTGTTCCCAGACCGGGTCCTGGAGGACGGCCGCGGGCAGGCCGGCGGCCTCGGGCAGACCGAGTTCCTCACCCTGGTAGACATACGACGATCCGGGCAGCGCCAGCATCAACAGGGTGGCGGCGCGGGCCCGGCGGAGACCATGAGAAGCATCGATCTCCGGCGCCCGGCCGCCGGACAGCAGCCAGGCGTTCTCGTCGGTACCGGGCGGCAGCATCAGCCGGGAGGCGTGCCGTACGACGTCGTGGTTGGAGAGCACCCAGGTGGCGGAGGCGCCGGCCGCGCGGGCGGTGGCGAGGGAGCCGGTGACGACCTCGCGGAGGGCGTCCGCGTCCCACGGGGTCTGGAGGTACTCGAAGTTGAAGGCCTGGCCGAGCTCGTCCGGGCGGGCGTACAGGGCGCGCCGGGCGCCGGGCACCCAGGCTTCGGCGACGGCCATGCGCGGCGGGTTGTAGGCGTCGAGGATCTTGCGCCAGTCCCGGAAGATCTCGTGCACCTCGTCACGGTCCCAGTAGGGATGCGTGCCGGGCGGAACCCGCTCCAGCGCCTCCTCGCCGGTCGCGCCGAACTCGGCGACATCCCGCAGCGGCTCGGCGAGGTCCTTCACCAGGGCGTGTGCCACGTCGATGCGGAAGCCGTCGACGCCCCGGTCGGACCAGAAGCGCAGGGTGGTGCGGAAGTCGGCGCGGACCTCCTCGTGCGCCCAGTTCAGGTCGGGCTGCTCGGGGGCGAAGAGATGCAGGTACCACTCGCCGTCCGGGACCCGGCGCCAGGCGCTGCCGCCGAACACCGACTGCCAGTCGGAGGGCGGGAGTTCGCCGTGCTCGCCGCGGCCGGCCCGGAAGACGTAGCGGTCGCGGGCCGCCGAGCCGGGGCCCGCGAGCAGGGCCTCCTGGAACCAGGGGTGCAGATGCGAGGTGTGGTTCGGGACGATGTCGACGATCACCTTCAGGCCCAGCCGGTGCGCCTCGGCGACCATCGCGTCGAAGTCGTCCAGGGTGCCCAGACGCGGGTCGACGTCCCGGTAGTCGGCGACGTCGTAGCCGCCGTCGGCGAGTTCGGACGGGTAGAACGGGCTGAGCCACAGGGCGTCCACGCCGAGCGCGCCCAGATGGGACAGCCGCTCGGTGACGCCTCGGATGTCACCGAGGCCGTCGCCGTCCGCGTCGGCGAAGCTGCGCGGATACACCTGGTAGATCACGGCCTGGCGCCACCAGTCGGGGTTGCGGGAGGAGAGGTCGACCACGCGCGTTCCTTTCGGGCGGGACAGAATTCGAGCGGGGGGAAACCGAGAACAAGTCTGTCCATATTGCCGAGAAAGCGAACCTTCACACCGCCCGGAGCGGATCATTCCCTGTGTGAGGGAGTTGTAATGAGCCCCGAACGACTCTTGATTCAGGGCAGGTTGACAGGCTTCGGCACGTCACACGACCATGGGCGCACACCGTGGCGCATGTGACCAATGAGCCTGGTGTCTTCTTCGCCTTCCGCAGCCTCCGCTGCTCTTCTCGCGAGATCCACGATGGGATATCCATGTCCATAACCAGACATGTCACCGCGCACCGCCTGCTGGGGACGGGCCTCGCGTCGTTCGCCCTGTGTGCCGCCTCCGTCGCCGGGGCGTCCGGCGCCTTCGCGCACGGTGCCCCGGGCGGTGACGGCTGGAAGTCCGGCGGCCACTACAGCCCCGGCACCGGAGCCGGCACGGAGACCGGCACCGACAAGTGCCAGTTCTCGGTCGACGGCGCGAACTTCTTCGACTCGGTGAAGGTCGACGACCAGAACCTGAAGGTCACCGACGACGGCAAGGTCCACATCAAGGTCCGCGCCGCCGCCGACGCCGCGAGCTGCACCGCCTCGATCGCCTCCTACCTGGCCCACGGCGCCACCTTCGCCACCTCGGGCGAGCAGATCTTCGTCGACTTCGACTCGGTGACGGTCAAGCAGGGCCAGACCGACTCCCTCGACATCGCGGTCCCGGACGCCGGCTGCTTCGCGCAGATCGACCTGTACCGGGGCGCGGTCAAGTTCGACGGCGAGAAGGACGCGAACGACGGCTTCGAGCACGGCGACCTGCCGGCCGGCCCGGACCACGCGGTCATCAAGGACAAGCTGATCGCGTCCTGGAACGGCGGCACGAAGGACTGCGCGACCGGCGCGTCCTCCTCCCCGTCCCCGTCGCCCTCCACCTCGGAGTCGACCCCGGCCGAGGAGACCACCCCGCCGCCCGCCGAGACCCCGTCGCCTTCGGCGAGCGAGTCGACCGGCACGGCCACCCCGTCGGCCTCCGTCTCCGAGTCGACGACCGCCCCCGCGTCGGCCCCGAGCACCAACTCCGGCGGTGGCGGCGACCTCGCCCACACCGGCGCCAGCTCCACCACCCCGCTCATCGCGGGCGGCGCGGCCGTGCTGCTGGCCGGCGGCGGGGCGATCGTCATCGCCACGCGACGCCGTAAGGCGACCCGCGCCTGACCCGAGGCCCCGTACACCCCGTACCCAGGTACGCCCCAGCCGTCTTGAGCGGCTGGGGCGTACCTGTTCCGGCCTGCGGCCGAGACCTGGACCGTCACCGGGACGGTGACCTTGCGGCGGCCCGGAGCGTGGCCGGTGCCGGAGCGTGGCCGGTGAGGCCGACAAGGGTGGTTTCAGCTGCCTTCGCGGTTCGGCTGCCTTCGGCCTAGTCGGTGCCGACCGTCTCCAGATACAGCTTCACGTACCGTGCCACGTCCACGTCCAGGGCCACGTCCACCATGGGCTGTTCCCGGCCGCCGCCGTGGATCTCGGCCTCGCCGGGGCGGGGCCGGCGGTCGACGACGGTCTGACCCCGGGTCGGGCCCGGGGCCAGGGAGACCTCGACGGGGAGCCGGCGGGTGGTCAGGCCGGCCGGGTCGGCGACGGCGCAGACCGCGCCGGCGTCGCCGAGGCCGCCGGACGGGTCGTCGCCGTCCGGGTCCGGGGCGGCGGGCCGGTGCGCGAGCAGGTCACCGGCGAGCCGGGCGCCGGGTTCCGCACTCGCCCGCAGCCTCCGCACCTCCGCGCCCGGCACCACGACCCGCTGGAAGACGTCCAGGCCGTACATGGTGATCGGCACTCCGGCGGTGAGCAGGATCGCGGCGGCCTCGGGGTCGTGCCAGACGTTGAACTCGGCGACCGGCGTGGCGTTCCCGGTGGCGACCGCGCCGCCCATGAAGACGATCCGCTCGATGTTGCGGATGACCTCGGGGTGGGTGCGCAGCAGCAGGGCGATGTTGGTGAGCGGCGCGGTCGGGACGAGGGTGACCGGGCGGGGCGAGGCGAGGATCTCGCGACGGAGCAGGGTGACGGCATCGACGTCGGCGGGGCGGCGGGCGGGCGCGGGCAGCCCCAGGTCCCCCATGCCGTCCGTGCCGTGCACATGGCGGGCCGACCGGGCCGCCTCGATGAGCGGCCGCTCGGCCCCCCGCGCCACGGGAACGTCACCGGCCCCGGCCCGCTCCAGCACGGTCAGCGTGTTCCGGACCACCCCGTCCACGTCCGTGTTCCCGGCGACACAGGTCACCGCCCGCAGGTCGATCCCCGGATGCCGAACGGCGAACAACAGGGCGAGGGCGTCATCGACACCGGTGTCGCAGTCGATGATCACGGGGATGGGCTGAGCGGCCACGGGGGGCTCCTTCCGTCAGCCCCGACCCTACGGCGCGGACGGAACGTTCCAGCAGGCGGCACGGCACCCCGCCCAAGGAGCGCGGGGCAGTGTCGCCGTGCGGCTCCGCCGCGCGGGCGCGACCAGCCGCGACGGACCCGCACCGAACCACCGGCGGCCGCCCCTCGCCCCGGCTCATGCGTCCTTGAAGTAGTGCCCCTCCTCGAGGTCGGCCACAAGCCCCGCCTCCCTCGGCTCCCACCCCAGCAGCTCCCGCGTCCGCTCACTGTTCAACGGCATGTCGTAGGTGATCAGCGCACCGAAGAACCCGAAGTGTTCGGCGGCCCGCTCACCCGGGATGCTCTCGGCCGGAACCCCCAGCCGCGCCCCGATCACCTCGGCGATCTCCCGCACCGTGACGCCCTGCTCGGCCGCGGCGTGCAGTCGCGCTCCCGCGGGCGCCTGCTCCAGCGCCAGCCGGTAGAGCCGGGCGAGGTCCAGCGTGTGCACGGCGGACCACCGGTTCCCTCCCTCCCCGGCATAGCCGGAGACCCCCGTGGCCCGGGCGATCCGGATCAGTGTCGGCAGGAACCCGCTCCGGTCCAGGGTGCTGTGCACGACCGGCGGTATCCCGACAAGCACGGTACGCACGCCCTGTTCGGTGAGTTCGCCGATCAGGCGCCCGGTGGCGGACCGGGGGTTGGCGCCGAGGGCCTGTTCGACGTGCTCGTTGCCGTCGCGCCCCATGCCGATCCCGACGAGGGCCTTGCCGGTACCGGCGAGCGCCTCGCCGAACGCCCGCGTCACCTTCAGGTCGGTGGCCGCGGCACCGGCCATGTCCCCGGCGGCCATGGCCGCGTGGTCGAAGGCGAGATGGACGACGGCGTCGGCGTCCCGCGCGGCCGCCCGCAGCCCGTCCAGGTCCGCGAGGTCACCGCGGCGGACCTCGGCGCCCAGTGCCGTGACGGCCGCGGCGGAGTCGTCGGACCGGGCGAGGCCGACGACCTCGTGCCCGGCCCGGAGCAGTTCGGGGATGACGGCGGAGGCGATGTGACCGCTGGCGCCGGTGACGAAGACACGCATGACAGCTCTCCCGAGAACGAGAAGAAGGTGATGTGACTTGGTACCGTCACCGTAGCACCGTGACGGTACCGAGTCACATCACCTAAGCTGTGCCCATGGCTCGATGGGAACCGAACGCACGACAGCGACTCGTGCAGGCCGCGATCGACCTGTTCGGCGAGCAGGGATACGACAGCACCACCGTCGCCCAGATCGCCGAGCGGGCCGGACTGACCAAGACGACCTTCTTCCGGCACTTCCCGGACAAGCGCGAGGTGCTGTTCGCGGGGCAGGAGGTGCACGGCCGCCTCCTCACGGAGGGCGCCGAGGCAGCACCGGCCGCCGCGACCCCGCTGGAGGCGGTCGCCGCCGCCCTGGACGCCCTGACCGCGTCCTTCACCCCCGAGCAGCGCGCGTTCGGCCCCCGCCTCAGCGCGGTCATCACCGGCCACACCGAACTGCGGGAGCGCCTGGCCTTCAAGGAGCTCAACCTCGCGGCGACCCTGACCGACGCCCTGCGCCGCCGCGGCGTCCCCGACCCCACCGCGGGCCTCGCCGCCGACCTGGGCGTCCGCGCCTTCGCCACGGCCTTCGCCCGGTGGATCACCCCGGAGAACGACCAGCCCTTCCCCGCCCTGGCCCGCGACGCCCTCACCGAACTCCGCAGGGCGGCAGCCGCGCTCACCTGACGGCCGCGCCCCCGCCGGTCACCCCGTCAGCCGGCCCGCCACTCCGCCCGTCACCCGGCCCGTCAGTCGTCCCACAGTCCGGTCCCCCGCCCCGCCACCCGCTCCCCGATCCGCCGCACCAGCTCCGCCACCGGCAGAGCACCCACCCGGCGCCCGTCCCGCAGCCGTAGGGCCGCCAGCCCCGCCTCGGCCTCGCGTTCGCCGATCACCGCCTGGTACGGCACGAGCCTGCCGCCGCGCACCCGCGCGCCCAGGCTGCCCTGCTCGGGGCCGGCGACCTCGGCCCGCAGCCCGTCCGCGACCGCCGCCGCGACCAGCGCCTCGGCCTGCGCCCACTGCGCCTCGGCGACCGGCAGGACGAGCAGCTGCACCGGCGCCAGCCAGGCCGGGAAGGCCCCGCCGTGCACCTCGAGAAGATGCGCGACGGCCCGCTCCACACTCCCGATGACGCTCCGGTGCACCATCACCGGCCGGTGCCTGCCGCCGTCCGCCCCGACGTACCGCAGATCGAACCGCTCCGGCTGGTGGAAGTCGATCTGCACGGTGGACAGGGTCGACTCCCGCCCCGCCGGATCCGCGATCTGCACGTCGATCTTCGGGCCGTAGAACGCGGCCTCCCCCTCGGCCTCCTCGTACGCCACGCCCGCCCCGTCCAGCACCTCCCGCAGCAGCACGGTGGCCCGCTGCCACAGCTCCGGGTCGGCGACGTACTTTCCGCCCGCACCGGGCAGCGAGAGCCGGTGCCGTACGGCGCTGATGCCGAGGTCGGCATAGGCGCGGGCGATCAGCTCCAGGGCGGCGCGGGCCTCCTCGACGGCCTGGTCGAGGGTGCAGAAGATGTGGGCGTCGTTGAGCTGGATGGCCCGCACCCGGGTGAGTCCGCCGAGCACACCGGACAGCTCGGCGCGGTACATGGCCCCCAACTCGGCGATCCGAAGCGGCAGTTCCCGGTAACTGCGGGCCCGGGACCGATAGATCAGCGCGTGATGCGGACACAGACTCGGCCGCAGCACGACCTCCTCCGCCCCCACCCGCATGGCCGGGTACATGTCCTCGCGGTAGTGCGACCAGTGCCCGGAGATCTCGTACAGCTCGCGTTTGCCGAGGACGGGCGAGTACACATGCCGGTACCCGGCCCGCCGCTCCGCGTCCCGGACGTACTCCTCCAAGGTGTGCCGTACGACCGCCCCGTCGGGCAGCCAGTAGGGCAGGCCCGCGCCCATCAGCGGGTCGGTGTCGAACAGGGCGAGTTCACGGCCGAGTCGGCGGTGGTCCTGCATGGCGGATCTCCTTCGTCAAAGAGGCGAACGACCCGCGACACGACAAAGCCCCGGGACGTTCCCCCGGGGCTTCGGACAGATCGGATGTCAGCGCGCCGGGACGGTCTCCGGCGTCGTCGTACGGAACGGACACGGCAGGGCGCGCTTCATGCCGAGGACGGTAACAAGCCGGGCGGGCGGCAGACGAAGGGTTTTCCAGCCTGCTCCCTCAGCCCGCACGGGCCCCCTTCGACACCGGCCCCCGGGACAGAAGGGTTTCGGCCTACGGCCTCGGGCACATCTCACCCACCTTGCTGTGGGATGTGGAAGCCGAAGACTGGTTGGTCCTGGGCTTCGAAGTAGTCGACGGTCGGTCGTCCGACTTCGCGCCGGACTCGCCTGACCTGCCCCTGGTGGTCGACTCGATCGGTGAGATCGGTCGGCTGTCCCTCCCGCGCATCGCCCAGGACTGGACCGAGACGCGGTGGGACCGGTTCGTCTCGGACGGCGCGGAGGCCGAGCTGTTCCGGGGTGACTCGCTTCTCTGCACGGACCTCAATCCGAGCAACTTCCTCATGGTGAAGCGGAGGGTATGGGCCGTGGACTGGGCGTGGCCGACCCGGGGCGCGAGGTTCATCGATCCTGCTCTGCTGGTGCTCCAACTCATTGCAGCCGGGCACACGCCGGACAGTGCCGAGAAGTGGGCGGAGCAGTTGACCGCATGGCGTGAAGCGGCCCCGCAAGCGGTCGATGCCTTCGCCGCCGCGAACCTCCGGATGTACCGGGCCGCTGTCGACCGGAAACCCGAAGCGGACTGGCTCAAGGCCATGGTCGACGCATGCCAGGCGTGGACCGAATACAGAGGGGTGGCCCCGGACTGGCTGATGTCGGGCAGTCGGCGAACAGGTGAGCCCTCACCCGGACGGACCGGAGCGGTGGTAGGCCGGCGCCAGTGATGATGGCGTGATCTCACGCGTCCACCGCTCCTGTTCCCGGAGAGGCCCCCGCCATGAGAGTCATCGCCTCCGGTCTTGCCGTGGCCGGCCTGCTCGCCGCCTCCGCCTGTACGGCCGGCCGGGCGCCGGAAGCGTCCGCCGCGGAAGCCTCCCCGGCCGCGAACGCGACCGCCGCCGAGCGCCCCGCCCCGGCCCCCGCCAGCCCGACCGCCGCGCCCGGCACCCCGGCGCTCACCCCCGGGCAGGCCCAGTCGGCGCTCATCGGCGAGGCCGACCTCGGGGTGCCGTGGACGGCCGGCGACTCCACCGCCACCTGGCACGACGGCCTGCTCAAGGCCGTCACCGGGCAGCCCGACTGCCAGCGCCTCCTCGACGCCCTGTACGCCGACGAGTTGCTGGAACCGGCCGGCCCGCACGCCGTCACCGTCCTCGACGACGGCGACGACGACGCCCAGCTCCGCTACCAGGTCTACGCGAGCCGCGCCGCCGACGTGGACCGGACCCTGGCCTGGCTGCGGGCGGTGCCCGGCGTCTGCGGGCAGTTCGCCGCGCAGACCACCTCGGCCGGGACCGAGGCCGTCCAGGTCGCCGACTCCCGGCTGCCGGAGATCGGCGAGGCCCGGCAGGGGCTGCGGGTCACCCTCACCGCGCAGCCCTCGCCGGGCGACGATCCCACCACCCTCACCGTCGACGTCGCCGTCGTCCGCGTCGGCGACGACGCGATCGTCCTCACCGCCGGCGCCCTCGGCACCCTCCCGACGAACACCGCCGAACAGACCCTCGACATCGGCGTCCGGCGCCTCGCCGAGGTACGGGAACAGGGCCGGGCGCAGGCGTAGCACCCGGCCCCGACGGTCAGGGGAGGATCGCGTCGACGTAACCGCCGTCCACCCGCAGGGCGCCCCCGGTCGTCGCCGACGCCTGCTGGGAACTGAGGTAGACGACCATGTGGGCGATCTCCTCCGGCTCGATCAGCCGTTGCAACAGGGACTGCGGCCGGTACTCCCGCATGAACTTGCGCTGCGCCTCGTCCCACGGCAGATCCCGGTCCACGAGTCCGTACACGAAGTCCTCGACGCCGCCGGTGTGCGTGGGGCCCGCGATGACCGAATTCACCGTCACGCCCGTGCCGGCCGCCTTCTTGGCGAATCCGCGGCTCACCGCCAGCAGCGCGGTCTTCGACATCCCGTAATGGATCATCTCGGCCGGGATGGCCACCGCCGAGTCGCTGGCGATGTACTGCACGCGCCCCCAGCCGCGTTCGGTCATGCCCGGCAGGTACAGCCGCGTCAGTCGTACGGCGGCGAGCACGTTGACCTCGAAGTAACGCCGCCATTCGTCGTCGCTGATCTCCAACGGGTCGGCGGCCCCGAAGACACCCAGGTTGTTGACGAGGATGTCCACCCGGGGCAGCAGCTCCGTCGCCCGGGCCGCGCCCTCGTCGGTGGAGACGTCGGCGGCCACCGGCACCAGGTCGGCGCCGGCGGCCTGCTCGGCCAGCGCACGCACGCTGTCGGCCACCCGACGTTCGTCACGGCCGTTGACGCCGACGCGGGCTCCGGCCCGGGCGAGCCCCACGGCGATGGCCGCACCGATCCCCTGCGTGGAGCCGGTGACCAGTGCGCTGCGTCCTGTCAGATCGATACGCATGGGCGGGTGGGTTCCCTTCGTACGCCGGTGAATGCCAGGGTTCGTGTGCAGGTGCCTACGCATGCCACCGTCCGTCATGTCGGGCGACACGACCTACCCGCCTGACCCGAACGGGGTACGGGCTACGGCTTCTCGTACGGGTCCGCCGGCTGCTTCACCGTCGTCGCCGACTTCGCGTCCAGCACCGGCGGCCAGGCCGCGTCCGAGCCCAGCCTGCCCTTGGGGTGCCAGGTGCCGGTGACGGTGACCCAGGTGTCGGTGAGCGGCGCGTCCTCGCCCCTGATCTCCACCTTGCTGACGGTGGCGTCGGCGGCGCAGCAGGTGACCATCAGTCGGGTGAGATACCAGGTGCCACCGTCGGAGCCGGACGTGACGAAGCCCGTCATGCGGACGGTACGGCCCGTCAACGAGCGCCCGCTGTCGTAGAGCGCCCGTGAGCTGAACTCGGCGGGCGTCAGCGACACCGGGTGCCCGGCGGGCAGCGCGGGGAAGGCCCCGACCCCCTGCGCCGCCCGCTGCGCCGCCTCGCGCTCCGCGCTGTACGAGCCGAGCGCGGGCGGGGGGAAGAGGAGCAGGGCGACGGCGGGGAGGGTGAGCAGCCAGGCGATCCGGGGCCCGTGGTTGTGGCCGTGGTCCTGGTCGTGGCCGTGGTCCTGGTGATCGCTGTGACCGCGGTCGCGGTCGCGGTCGTGGTCGTGGTCGTCCGTGGTGCGGCTGCGCAGTGCCGCCGTCGTGAGGCCCAGCAGGATCAGGGTGATCCCGGAGGTGATCAGATACGGGCGCAGGGACGCCTGGACGTACCTGAGGTACAGGTCACCGAAGAGGGTGATCCGCAGGGCCGCCGCGCCGACCAGGCAGAGCAGGACCGGTCCGCCGTAGCGCCTCACAGCAGCCACCACCCCACCAGGACGCTGGACGACAGGGCCACCAGCCAGGTCGCCGAGGAGAAGCGGAGGGCGAAGCCCCGGCCGAAGGTGCCCGCCTGGAGGGCGATCAGCTTCAGGTCGACCATCGGGCCGACCACCATGAACGCCAGCCTCGCGGTGGCCGGGAAGGCGCTGAGCGAGGCGGCCACGAAGGCGTCGGCCTCGCTGCACACGCACAGCACGACGGCGAGCACGGCGAGGAGGGGGACGGCCGTCCACGCGGAGCCGGTGAAGACGTCCAGGACCGATCTGGGCACGGCGATGTTGAAGGTCGCCGCGGCCGCCGCGCCCAGCACCAGGAAGCCGCCGGCGTGCAGGAAGTCGTGCTGGAGGCCGGTGACGAAGGCACGGGGGCCGGTGGCGTGGGAGCCCTGGGAGGTGCGGGGTGGGCGCAGCCACTCGTCGCGGCCGAACCGTGCCCACAGCCAGCCCATCACCACCGCGGTGCCGAGGGAGGCGAGCAGGCGGGCCAGGACCATCTCCGGCCGGCCGGGGAACGCGATCGAGGTCGCCACCAGCACCACCGGGTTGATGGCCGGTGCGGAGAGGAGGAAGGCGAGGGCCGCGGCCGGGGCGACCCCGCGGCGCATCAGGCTGCCGGCCACGGGGACGGAGGCGCACTCGCAGCCCGGGAGTACGACGCCGGCGGCCCCCGCCACGGGAACGGCGAGGGCCTGGTTGCGGGGGAGGAGGCGGGTGAACACGCGCTCCGGGACGAAGGCGCCGATCGCCGCGGAGACGACGGTGCCGAGGAGGAGGAAGGGGACGCCCTGGACGGCGACCGCCGTGAACACGGTCCACCAGGCGGCGACCGGTGGGGTGTAGAGGTCGAGGGCGAGGGTGGGGCCGAGGACGGAGGCGACGGTCGCGATGGCGAGGAGGGCGGTGCCGCCGAGGACTGCGTGGACGAGGGCGCGCAGGAGGAGGCGCAGGGTGTCGGTCGCCGTCCGGTGGTTGTGCACGCCCGGGACGCTAACGAGGGTGCCTGTGGGGTGGGGGTCAGTTGACAGAGAGAAGGCTGTGTGTCGGCTGCGGGCCGGTGGGGGTTGCTCGCGCCCACGCGGCGGAGCCGCACATCAACACAGCCCCACGCCCCCCAAAGAGGCGCCGTCACCTCAGCGGGCTGCCAAGGCACCGCCCAGGAACGTGTGCGTCGGGTTCAGGTCCCGCAGTTCGTCGCCCGGCGTCTTCGCCGGGTCCCGGTCCCAGATCGTCAGGTCGGCCCGCGCCGGCGCGGATGAGCAGGTCGGCTCCGTGGTCGGTCATCGTCTTCTCCGTCGTCTCGAAGGTGTCGCTGACGAGACTGTTGTAGAAGCCGTGCGGCGATTCCACGCCATACCGACGCCGCTCGCGCAGGAAACACGACAGCGGAGCGGTCCCTGATATCGATCGTGCGACAACTACCGGACGGTAGCGACGGCCCCTACAACGGCGGCTGGGCCGGCGCCGGGCCCAGGGTCGTGGTGCCCGGGGCCGTACGGTGGCCGAGGCCCGTGCGGTACGCGTCCAGGGCCGCCTCCACCCGGCCGGTGCGGCGCAGCAGGTCGCCCAGCAGCCGGCACAGGTCCGCCAGGTCGCCGGCCGCGCCCGCCCGCTCCAGCAGGCTCAGCGCGCGGACGTAGTGCTCCTCCGCGGCCTCCGTCTCCCGGGCGTCCTCGGCGATGATGCCGAGCAGGCGGTGCGCGGCGGCCGCGTGGACCGCGCCGCGCTCGGACGAGAAGTCGCCGAGCACGTCGTTCAGCAGTGCGGCGGCCTCCTCGGACTTGTCCCGGCGGTGCAGTACGTCGGCCAGCTCGACGGCGGCCTGGCTGCGGTACAGGGCCGCCCGGGTCTCCGACAGCATCGCCAGAGCCTCCCGCAGCTCCCCTTCCGCGCGCTCCAGTTCGCCGTTCTGGGCGCAGACGTAGCCGCGCATCCAGTGGCAGTTGGCGAGTTCGGTGCGGAGCTGGAGCTGGCGGTACAGCTCGGCGGCCTTGGCCAGCGAGGCGTCGGCCTCGGCGACCCGGCCCTCGGCGAGCAGGGTGCGGGCGACGGAGCGGTGCATCCGGGCGATCAGCGCGGGGTCGCCGGCCTGCGGGGCGAGGGCGAGGGCGAGTTCGGCGGCCTGGGCGGCGCGGGCGTGGGCGCCCATGTCCATGTACGGGCCGATGGCGGAGGCGTAGAGCAGCAGGAGGGCGTCCGGGTCGTGCAGCCCGCTCCGGTTCAGCTCGTCGAGCGTGGTCTCAAGCAGGTAGACGGCGTACCGGAGTTCACCGGCCAGGTAGTGGCTGACGGCCCGGCCGCGGATCGCCGGGACGCGCACCGGCAGCGGCTCGTCGGCCGTCCACAGCTCGGCCCGCTCGAAGAACTCCCGGGCCCGGCCCAGCTCGCCGGTGTCCAGGGCGCACTCGCCCATCCCGAGCAGGGCGGTGGCCTGCTCGACCGTCAGCCCGTGCGCCTCCGCCTCCTCGAAGAGGGCGGCGTACAGGGCGGCGGCCTCCTCGGCCGCGCCGGTGGCCAGGGTGCGCTGCGCCTCGGTGAGCCGCAGCCTGAGGTCGGTGGCGAGATGGGCGGGGCGCCCGCTGGCCAGTTCCTCGAAGCCGACGCCGAGCCGCCCGGCGATGTGCCGCAGCGCCTCGTCGGAGGCCCGCACCCGCCCCGCCTCCAGTGTGGAGATGTAGGCCGGTGTGTAGGCCGGTTCGGCCAGCTGGCGCTGGGTCAGCCCCCGTTCGGTGCGCAGCTGCTGCACCCGCCGCCCGACGGTCACCGGATCGTCCCGTTTCTGCATTCTGTCACTCCCCCCAACTCCCCCTGGACCCCTTGCCGTTGAGCTCTGCCAGCCCCTAGGTTAAACGGCGAATTAAACACGCTTAACCCGCCCCTGTCGTTGCGAGGTCGCCGTGCTCGGACGCACATCCGCACGCCCCACCGCACTCCCCCACTCCCGGCTTCGCTCGGTCGGGGGGACCCCCACCGCCCGTAGTGTGGCAGCTGCTGTGATCGCGGTGGCCGCGCTCATCACGGCAGCCAACGCGGGCCCGGCCAGAGCGACGGACGACGGCTCCCGTTCCTCCGCGCCGGCCACCGCCGAACACGCGCCGCGCTGACCCGCCCCACCTGCCCCGGCGGGACCATCCCGGTCCCGCCTGACCCGGCCCCGGCCGCGGACACCCCCCTCCCCCCGGGCCGTCGACGGCCGCTTCCCGGCGGGGAATCCCCGGTGCTGATTGTCAGTGGCATGACCTAGTCTTCATCACATCCGCCACACGCGGCCCACAGCGCACGCACACCCGTGGGCCAATTCCCGTGGCGCCTCACTTCATTCGTTCCGGGGGGTTCGAATCAGCGTGCGTATGCGCACCCGCACCGTCACGGCCGCCACCACCCTGGCGGTCCTCTTCAGCTCCGCGGCCCTGGCCGCCACCACGCCGGCCTTCGCCGACACCAGCGCCCTGCTGCCGGTCAAGTCGACCGGTGACATCGTCGTCGACGGCGTCCACCAGCAGGTCTTCATCAGCGACCCGAGCAACGGCAAGATCGTCGTCGCCGACTACTCGGGCAATGTGCTCAAGCAGCTCACCACCGACCTCTCGGGGGTCACCGGCCTGGAGCTGTCCGCCGACTCGGGCACGCTCTACGCGGCCGTCCGGGACCTGGACGCCGTCGCCGTCGTCGACACCGCGACGGACACCGAGACCACCCGCTACTCCGTCGGCGACAAGCCGCGGAGCGTCGCCGTCGCGAACGGCAAGCTGTGGTTCGGTTACGGCGATGCCGCCGAGGGCAACATCGGCTCCGTCGACCTGACCGGCGACCACCAGGTCACCCTCGGCCAGGACAGCAGCTGGTACTCGGCGCCCATCCTGGACGCGGCACCGGGCACCGACATCCTGGTCGCCGGCGACCGCGACCTGAGCCCCGCGTCGCTGACCTCGTACGACGTCTCGTCGGGCACCGCGACCCAGCTGGCCCACATCCGCACCGACGGCAGCAACCTGGGCGACCTCCAGGTCACCCCCGACGGCAAGGACGTCGTGGTGGCCAGCGGGGCGCCTTACTACCACCAGGTGTACAAGACGTCCGACCTCAACGAGGACGGCAAGTACACCAGCACCGCCTACCCGAACGCGGTCGCGATCGCGCCCGACGGCACGGTCGCGGGCGGCAGCTTCGCCTGGTACGACCCGGACATCTACATCTTCCACCCGGGCAGCAGCGAGGCCGTGCGCACGTACGACTTCCCCAACACGGGCACGTCCAGCGGCGCCGACACGCTCGCCGACGGCGGCCTGGCCTGGACGCCGGACGGCTCCCGCCTGTTCGCGGTGACGTACAACGACGCGGACGTGTACTCCCTGCGCGAGTACGACACCCCGGGCCGGGCGGCCACCACCGTCACGGTGAACGCCCCGGCGACGGCGACCCGCGCCAAGCAGCTCACCGTCACCGGCACGGTCTCCTCGACGGCCGCGCTGCCCGCCGGCACCCAGCTCGCGGTCACCCGCACCGACCTGGACTCCCCGAACGGCAAGGCGCTGCCCGCCGTCACCGTCAAGGCCGACGGCACCTACTCGTTCACCGACACCCCGCCGGCCGGCGGCAAGGTGACGTACCAGGTCTCCTACGCGGGCGACGCCGACCACACGGCCGCCTCCGCCAAGGACACCGTGGACGTCTCCCGCGCCAAGCCGACGCTGACGCTGAACAACAACGGCAAGGTGTACGCGTACGGGCAGGACGTGAAGTTCACCGCCCACCTCGGTACGACGTACAAGAACCGCACGGTGGAGATCTGGGCCGACCCGTTCGGCTCGGACAAGCCCAACAAGCTGGCCAAGTCCGGCAAGGTCGACTCGCACGGCAACCTGTCCGTCACCCTGGACCTCAAGCGCGACACCAAGGTCACCGCGAAGTTCACGGGCGACGCGCGCTGGCAGCCGCGGTCGGTGTCCAGCTCGGTGGGCGCGAAGGTCAGCATCTCCATGACGCCGAGCCGTCAGTACAAGACGAAGTCCGCGTGGGGACAGAAGTACTACGTCTTCCACAAGACCAAGAACCCGCTGTTCACGACCAAGATGGCCTACTACACCGGCCGTTCGCAGCGGTTCGACTTCCAGGTCTACTACCAGGGCAAGTGGTACGCGGACGACTCGAAGTACTTCGCGCTGGCCACCAGCGGGATCTCCCAGGTCGAGTTCACCGGCAACCACAAGGACGACGTCGGCTGGCGCTTCCGGGTCCGTTCCGACTACATCAACGGCACGTCCGGCGACACCGTCAACTCCACGACCTACGGGGCGTGGAAGTACTTCACCTTCACGAGCTAGTACCGGTGACTCAGCTGGTCTGAAGCTGCCGCAGGTGCTGCTGGACATGGTCCAGGGCACCTTCCCGGCGGCCCGGCACCCTGAGTCTCAACTCCGCGAGCGCGGGTCCGAGTTCACGGGCCCGCGCCGCGTCCTTGATGGCGCCCCACTGGTGGTGGGCCCGGTCCACGGCCGCCTCGACGGCCGGCGCGTCGGCAGGCTGCCCAGCCGCCAGCCGGGCGTGCGCGACGGTCAGCCAGGTACGGCAGCTGCGCGCCGCGTCCCCCGCGAACATCGCCAGGTCGGCCCGGACTTCGGACCAGTGCAGGGCGTCCTCGGAGGCCGGCCCGTGCGCCCGCGCGGCGGCCTCCTCCCAGCGGGCGGCGAGCCCGTCGGCCTCCGCGTACCGCCCGCCCCGCGCGGCCGTGCTGATGGCGTCGTGCGGATCCCCGCTGTCCGGGGTGTGGGTGCTGAGCAGAATGCAGCCGGCGGCCTCGGCGCCGAGCCGCGCGAGCACCTGCTGGTGCAACTGCGTCATCGGCGGCCGGTGCCCACTGCGCAGCACGGTCGCCACGGCCTTCATGTACGACGGCGCCGCGACCTCCCGCCGGGACGGCGGCGGTGCGATACGCCCGTGCACGGCGTTGTTGCGCCCGGAATCGAGGGGCACGGTACGCAGCCACTCCCAGGTCTCGTGGTCGGCGTGCAGATCGAGGACGAGCGTGGTCGCCCCGGCCGGCCGCAACCGCAGCTCCTCGCGGATCCAGTGCCAGGGCAGGCCGGTGTAGCGGACGGTGGCGGGCGTGGTCCGGGCCAGCGCGAGATGCGGCAGCCGCTGCTTGCGGTCCAGCTGCAGCTGGCCCGTGACGAACACGGTCAGCGGGCCGGGGGCGGCCGCGGCGGCCCGCAGCCGGGTCAGGACGGCCTGCGGCTCCAGGGGGTCGGCGAGTTCGACGACGTTGGCGGTGTCGGTGCCGGAGAGTATCGCCGGGGGGACGGCCGCGAGCACGGGGAGCACGGAGGCCGCGTCCACCAGACACCCCTTGCCGTTCGGCGAGGCCGCGAGCAGCAGCACGGTTCCGGGCATCGGCCCTCCCCCTTGTTCCCCAGGTCCACTTACGTCAGCACGGTAACCGCTGCGCCTGCAAAGCGGAGGGTGCGGGCGAGGTTTGGGGTGGGATGGGAGTGTTCCGGGATGCGGGATAGCACGACAGGCCGGGGACCTGTGCCCGCGGACCTCTTGACGGCCACCACGTTCCGCACCCCGCCCGCACCCCGTCAGAACGCCACCGTTCCGCACCTCACCCGCACCCCGTCAGAACGCCACCGTTCCGCACCTCACCCGCACCCCGTCAGAACGCCGCCGTTCTGCGGATCGCGAAGATCGTGGTGTCGTCGGAGAGGCGTCCCCGGCTGTGGCGCAGTACGCCGTCGCGGAGGTGGGCGACCAGGAGGGCCGGGTCGGAGGTGGCGGCCCGGGCGGCCTCCTCGGGCAGCGCGTAGAACTCGCCGTCCGCGTTCCTCGCCTCGGTGACGCCGTCCGTGGTGACCAGGAGGGTCTCGTCGGCGGCGAGGGTGACGGTGCGGGTCGGCGGGGGACCGGAGCCTGTCGCCAACTCGGCCATGCCCAGCGGGAGTCCGTCGCCCTGCGGCAGCGCGCGTACCCCCGTCGGCCCCACCGCCAGCGGCGGCTCGTGGCCGAAGTTGACCATCTCCACCGCGTCCGACGCGCCCGGCGGAAAGCCGAGCAGCACCGCCGTGGCGAAGCGGTCGCCGTCGTCGCGGCCCAGGGCGACCGTGTGGCCCCGGTGCCGGAGCATCCGGATCTCCAGCCGGCCGGCCACCGTCGCCAGGTCCTTCTCGTGATAGCCCGCCTCACGGAACGTGCCCAGCAGCGCGGCCGCCGTCTCCACCGCGCCCAGCCCCTTGCCCTGCACGTCCCCGACCAGCACCCGGGTGCCGTGCGGGCCCGGCTGGATGTCGTAGAAGTCGCCGCCGACCCGGGCCACCGTGTCGGCGGCGAGATAGACCTCCGCGTGGTCCAGCCCCGCCCACCCCGGCGGCAGCGGACGCAGCACGGTACGGCGGGTCGTCTCGGCGATGTCCCGCATGTGCAGCAGCCGCCGCTCGCCGCCGGCCCGGACCGCACAGGCGAGTACGGCCAGCACCCCGGCGAAGGCGACCAGGATGAAGTCGGGCAGCCCGGCCCGGTACTCGTGCGGCCAGACGCTGTCCACGGCGATGTAGTCGAGGACCGCCAGCACCGCGAACACGACCGTCGCCCAGACCCCGCAGATCGCCGCCGCGATCCCGGGGACCAGCACGATCCAGGAGATGATCCGGAACCGTTCCGTGGTGTTGAGGTCGACCGTCGTGATCCCGGCCAGCAGCAGCAGCGGCGCGGCCCAGGAGAAGCTCCGGCCCCGGGCCCACTGCAGGGGCTGGCCCCGCGGCGGGTCCTGCCACCGCCGCGGGGCCGGGTGGTCGGTCACGACAGTCAGGGAAACACACCCCGGGACCCGCCGCATGTCGTGGACGGCGTACCCGGCCGGTATGGCCGACTTGCCAGGGGGTACCCGCAGGTGTGCTCTGGAACCTGGGGGCGAGGAGAGAGGAGCACTCTCATGGCTCAAGCGGCACCCACGACCGGCGGTATGCCCCGGCGCGGCCCCACGCCCGACGTCTTCAGCCCGCACACGCACCTCATGGCCAGACGGGCCTTCCCGATCGTGACCGGGCTGATCTACGGCTACTGGGCGGCCGCGAACCGGCGCAGCGGCGGGCCCATCACCGGCTGGAACCTGCTCTTCGGCTTCGTGACCGCCATCGTCTTCGCGCTGGTGCTGTTCGGCGTGCTGACGATCGGCCCGCGGCTGCGGCGGGAGGTGCACGCGCTGATGTGGACGGCGTTCATGGGGATCGCCTTCGGCTTCCTGTACAGCCAGAGCGGAGAGTCGGTCCTGCGCTCCACCGGCATGTCCCTGGCGGTCGCGGCGGTGACCTTCATCGTGATGTTCTACCGGTTCTACACGCACGAGGACGCGGTGGGCCATCGCATCCGATGACCACTCCCGGCCACGCGTGGGCCCCGGCCGTGCCGGCCGGGGCCCACGTGTTCCCCTTTTTCCCTCACGGGAACTTCCCCTCACCGGCCGCCGGGCCGCCCGAGGGCACCCGGCGACATCCCTGCGAAGCCGCTCCGGCCGTTCCGCCGGAGCGGAGATCTCCGCACGACCAGGAAACACCCGTTCGGGCCAACCCTCCACCGGAGCACGGCGCCCCAAGGGTTTCCGGTGCCCGGCCGCCCGCCCCGGGCCGCCGTGTCGTCCGTTCGGCTCGACCTGACGCCCCGCCGTGCCCCGGATGCAGTCACCCCGCTCGCCTGACCTGCCCGCAGAGGCTTGCCTGGAAGCGTGCCCCCCGTGCCCTCCGTGCCCACAGGGCCCGCGCGGCCCGTACGGCGCACCCGGGCCGTACGTCTCCGGATCGCCCTGTCGGCCCTGCTGATCGCGCTGTCCTGTCTGCTGCTGCCGTTCGGCGCGCTGGCGGCCTGGGCGGCGTACGGGCTGGCGGACACCGGACAGTACGTCAGCTCGATGGCGCCGCTCGCCGACGACCCGGACGTCCGGGACGCCGTGGCGGACACCGTCGGCGAGGGCATCATGCGCGAGGTGGACGTCGGCCGGCCGATGCAGGGCACGGTGGCGCCCTTCGTACGTGAGGCGGTCCGCTCGTTCACCCAGACCCGGGCGTTCCGGCTGGTCTGGGACGCGGGCAACCGGGCCACCCACGACGCGGTCCTGCGCGCGCTCCAGGACGAGCGCGAGGAGGCCGTGACCGTCGACCTCGCCCCGGTCACCGCGCAGGTCAAGGACCAGCTCACCCAGGACCATGTGCCGCTCGCGGCCCGTATCCCGGTCCAGCACACGGCCGTCGCGGTGCTTCCGGCGGCGGAACTGGACCGGCTCCGGAAGGGGTTCCACGTGCTTGAGGTCGCCGGCTTCTGGCTGCCCGTCGCGGCTGTCGTCTTCGCGGTCGGCGGTATCGCCGTCGCCGTCCACCGCCGCCGTGCGGTGCTGGCGACCGCGCTGGGTACGGCGCTGGGCGGCGCCTTGCTGGGTCTCGCCCTCACCGTCGGCCGCTCGCTCACCCTGTCCGGCCTGCCGTCCGACGTCTCGCACCCGGCCGCGGCCGCCGTCTACGACGCCCTGACGTCCACCCTGCGCACGGTCTCCTGGCTGCTGCTGGCCCTGGGCCTGACGGTGGCCGCGCTGGCCTGGCTCGGCGGGCACGTCCGCCGGCGCCCCGACGAGGAGCAGGAGCCGGCCCTCGACACGCCCGATTCCGCTTCCCTCAGGGCGGATTCACAGCCTGCCGAGAACATGCCCATCACTTAACCGGCCGCTCCAGCGGCGGACACACGGTGGGCGTCCCGGCCGGGCACCGTGACGAAACGACGGCCACCGGTACGGAACACCGGCGGCCGTGAGCTGAGGAGCCCCCGCCCGATGATCCGTCTCACCGCGGGCCGTGCCACCGTCGTCCTCGGTGCCGGCCTCGCCCTGTCGATCGCCGCCGCCCTGCCGGCACAGGCCGCCGACGTCGCCGAGGCCCAGTGGCTGTCCGACGTCGCCGCCGTCACCGGCCCCGCGCAGAGCTACGTCGACTCCCGTGCCGCCGCCGACACCTCCGGCGCCAAGCTCGCGATCGTCCTCGACATCGACAACACCTCGCTGGAGACCTACTTCGAGGGCGGCATCACCGTCCCCGCCACCCCGCCGGTGCTCGCCCTCGCCCAGGACGCGCACGCCAAGGGCGTCAGCGTGTTCTTCGTCAGCGCCCGCAGCAACCTGTTCAACGCGGTGACCAGGTCCAACCTGACCTCGGCCGGTTACCCCGTGGACGGCCTCTACGCGCGGACCGTCGCACAGCTGCCGGCCGAGTCCATCGCGGACTTCAAGACCTCGCAGCGCAAGGCGATCGAGGCGAACGGCTACGACATCGTCGCCGACATCGGCAACAACACCACGGACCTGTCGGGCGGCTACGCCGACACGACGTACAAGCTCCCCGACTACGACGGCCTGCTGGACTGACGCCCCAGGGGGCGGCGCGCCGCGAGTTCCGCGAGCGTGCGCAGCGCCCCCACCAGCTCGGGCTCGCCCGCCGAGGCGAGCCCGAGCCGTACCGCGTCCGGGGTCCGTTTCGGGTCGACGCGGAAGGCGGTACCGGGCGTGATCCCGATCCCGTGCGCCGCCGCGGCCGCCGCGAAGCCGTCCGCCCGCCAGGGCGCGGGCAACTCCCACCAGGCGAAGTACCCGCACGGATCGGCCCGTACGGCGAACCCGTCGAGCAGCTCGCGGACGAGCCCCTGCCGCCGCCCGGCCTGCGCCCGCTTGGCCGCGACGAGCCGCGCCACGGTCCCGTCCCCGATCCACCGCACGGCCGCCTCCAGCGCGAACGCCCCCGGCCCCCACCCCCCGGACCGTACGGCCGCCGCCACCGCGTCCACCCGGTCCCGCGGTACGACGACGAACCCGACGGTGAGGCCGGGCGCGACCCGCTTGGAGAGCGAGTCGACGACATGGACGAGGCCGGGCGCGAGCGCGGCGAGCGGCGGCTCGGGGCCGGTGTGCAGGAACGACCAGACCCGGTCCTCCACGACCGGCAGTGCCAAGTCGTCCAGGCACCGGACCAGTTGGATGCGCCGCTCGGTCGGCACGGTCAGGGACGTCGGATTGTGCAGGGTCGGCTGGAGGTAGAGGGCGGAGAGCGGGGCGGACCGGTGCGCGGCGCGCACGGACTCGACGACGGGTCCCTGCTCGTCCGTCTCCACCGGGACGAGCGTGACGGAGAGCCGGGCCGCGACCTCCTTGACCAGCGGATACGTCAGCGGCTCGACCCCGACCCGGCCACCCGGCCGGACCAGCGAGGCCAGGGTGGCGGCGACGGCCTGGCGGGCGTTGCCGGTGAAGAGGACACGGTCGGGATCGGGCCGCCAGTCGCCGGTGGCGAGCAGCGCGGCGACGGCCTCCCGGGCCCGCGGGGTGCCGTCGGCGGCGCCGGTGCGCAGCGCGTCGCCGAGCGCGTCGGGCCGCAGCAGGGGAGTGAGGGCGGGGGCCAGCAGCTCCGGCTGCCCGGGCACGGACGGGTAGTTGAGCTCCAGGTTGACGCGAGCGGTGCCGTCCTCGACCAGCGCCCGCCCCTGCGGGGTGACCTCGGTGGCCCGGACGAAGGTGCCGCGCCCGACCTCGCCCACCACCAGCCCGCGCCGCACCAGTTCGGCGTACACCCGCCCGGCGGTCGAGGCGGCGATCCCGTGCCGGCGCGCGAACGCCCGCTGCGGAGGCAGCCGTTGCCCGGCCCGCAACCGCCCCCGCGCGATGTCCAGCGCGATCCGGTCGGCGATCCCCCGAAAGTCGTCCACGCCACGTCCCCCGCCCACATTGCACCGAGGGCAAAGATCTTATTGCACCGAGAAGTTGGCGGCACCTAGGGTCGTCCACATGCCCCCCTTCCTCGCATACGACGACATTGACCCCCAAACCTCGCGCACCCCCTTGCTCCTGATCCACGGCCACCCCTTCGACCGCACGATGTGGCACCCCCAGCGCACCGCCTTCGCCCCCTCCCGCCGGGTCATCGCCCCCGACCTGCGCGGCTACGGGGCCTCCCCGGTCACCCCCGGCCGCACCCCGCTCTCCCGCTTCGCGGCGGACCTGGAGGACCTCCTCGACGCGCTGGACGTGCGGACCTGTGTCGTCGCGGGCCTGTCGATGGGCGGACAGATCGCGATGGAGTGCTACGACCGGTTCGGCGCCGACCGCGTGCGGGGTCTGGTCCTGGCGGACACGTTCCCCGCCCCGGAGTCACCGCAGGGCAGGCGGGCCCGCAACGCCATGGCCGACCGCCTGCTCCGCGAGGGCATGCGGGGCTATGCCGACGAGGTCCTGGAGAAGATGGTCGCGCCCTACGCCCGCCCGGAGGTGAAGGCCCACGTGCACCGCATGATGACGGCCACCGCCCCCGAGGGCGCGGCGGCGGCCCTGCGCGGCCGGGCCGAACGCCCCGACTACCGTCCCCTGCTGACGAAGGTCACGGTCCCGGCGCTGGTGGTGGTCGGCACCGACGACGAGTACACCCCCGTCTCCGACGCCGAGGCCATGCACGCCCTCCTCCCCGACGCCACCCTCCGCGTCATCGACGCGGCGGCCCACCTGCCGAACCTGGAACAGCCGGAGGAGTTCAACCGGGCCCTGGGGGAGTTCCTGGCACGGGTCGACGGAGGATCGTGACGTCACTCCCGTGCCCCACCCGAGCCGACCCGCCCGGAGTCCGAAGGCGCCGGCGCTCCGCCACAGATTTCAGGCCGCCCGGAGTCCGAGAGCGACGGCGCTCCGCCACAGATTTCAGGCTGCCGGAGTTCGAAAGCGACGGCGCTCCGCCACAGATTTCAGGCTGCCGGAGTTCGAAAGCGAAGGCACTCAGCCGTGGATTCCGCCCCCTCCGGAGTTCGAAAGTGCCGACACTCAGCCACAGATTTCGGCCCCTCCGGAGTCCGGTGGCGAGGGAACTCGCACTCAGCCACAGATTTCCTCACCAGCACCGGCGCCGATAATGGGCGTATGTCCCGCGAGTTCCCCATCGGCCTCACGCCTCCCGACTGGCTGGTAAGGAACCTCCGGCCCCAGCAGGCCCCACCCCTCAACTGGCCCGCCCTCGCCCGCGCCGCCCTCGGCATGGCCCTCCCGCTCACCATCGGGCTCGCCGTCGGACAGCCCGCGTACGGCGCGCTCGCCTCCATGGGCGCCCTGTCCGGGGTCATCGGCGACACCGCCGACGCCTACCGGATGCGGATCCTCAACATCGCGGTCCCCCAGCTCTTCGGCGCCGTCGGCGTCACCGCCGGCGCGCTGGTCTACGGCCAGGGCTGGCTGACGGTCGTCGTCATCACCGGCATCGCGCTGATCTCCGGGATGATCTCGACGATCGGCGCGGTCTCCTCCGTCTCCGGCCTCCTCCTCCTGCTCAACTCCGTGATCGGCGCGGGCCTGCCGCTGCCCGGCGCCTGGTGGCTGACACCCGTCCTGATGACCGGCGGCGGCCTGCTGGTCCTGCTGCTCGCCCTGCTGGCCTGGCCGCTGCGCTCGGGCGTACCGGAACGCTCGGCGGTCGCCGCCACCTACCGCACGGTCGCCGACCAGCTGACGGCCATCGGCACCGCCGACGCCGAGGAGTACGACCACGCCCGGCACACCGTCACCCAGTTGCTGAACCAGTCGTACGACCTGATCCTGGCCCGGCGTGCCCGGTACCGCGGCCGCAGCCGGGAACTCACCCGCATGCTGGCCCAGCTCAACGCGATCACCCCGGTGGTGGAGGCCGCCCCCGCCGCCCGGCTCGCCGGAAAGCCGCTGCCGCCCGAGATCGCCGCGGCGGTCCACCAGATCGCCGACGCCATCGACGCCGGCTACACCGGCCCGATGGGACTCGACCTCCCCGAGCCGCGCAACGAGACCGGCCGGGCCGTCGACCACGCCCTGCGGCACGTCGCCGACGTCGCCACCACCCCCGACGTCGACCCGCGCGGCATCGACGACCGCCTCGGCCGCCCCGCCGCCCTCGGCATCCGCACCGCCCGCGCCGCCCGCAACGTCGTGCTGTCCGCCAACTCCTGGCGCTACGGCATCCGCCTCGCCCTGTGCATCGGCATCGCGCAGGCACTGGTGTCCCTGGTCCCGGTCCCGCGCTCCTACTGGGTCGCGCTGACCATCACCTTCGTCCTCAAGCCCGACTTCGGCTCGGTGTTCTCCCGGGCGCTGCTGCGCGCACTGGGCACGGTGGTGGGCCTGGTGGTGGCGGCGACCGTCCTCACCCTGGTCCCGCGCGGCTGGCCGGACGTCCCGGTGATGCTGCTCCTGGCCCCGCTGATCCCCGCCCTCACCCCCCGGGGCTACGGCTTCCAGACCGCCGCGATCACCCCGGTGATCCTGCTCCTCTCCGACGTACTGAACCACCAGGGCACCGGCCTGCTCCTGCCCCGCCTCCTGGACTCCCTGATGGGCTGCGCCATCGCGCTCGTCGCCGGGTACCTGCTCTGGCCGGAGAGCTGGCGCACCCGGGTCGGCGACCGTCTCGCCGACGCGGTGGCGGACACCGCGGACTATGTCGACCTGGCCTTCAAGGAGGGCGCGGACCCGGGCGCCCGCGCCCGGATGCGCCGCCGTCTCTACCGCGACCTGTCCACCATCCGTACGGAGTTCCAGCGCGCCCTGACCGAGCCGCCGCCCACCGGCCGCCGCGCCGCCGCCTGGTGGCCGCTCGTCGTCGCCGTGGAACGCATCGTCGACGCGACGACGGCGGCCCGGGTCCGGGTACGGCACGGAGCACCGCCCCCGCCCCGGGCCGAAGTGGACCAGATCGCCCTGCAACTACGCGAATTGGCGGAGAGCGTCCGCGAGGCGGAGACCCTGGTCGCGGTCCGCACGGACCTCACGGGCCCACCGGACAGCGTCCTGGAACCCCTGCGCCAGGAGGTGGCGGCGGCACGGGCGATCGCGTCCCCGCACGGCTGAGGGCACCGGCGACGACATCGCCTACGCAGGCGTGCGCGCTGGTGATCGGACACCTCGTGGAAACAGGCGTCACCACACCGGAACCGGCAGGTGAGGGCGGAGCGCCCACCGGGATGCGCGGCGTTGGGCGTTTCCCGACGATCGGCAGCAGCTTACGTACTTTACTCTACCCTTGCGATCCCTTGGCGTGAGCGTGACCTCAGGGGCGGGGTCGCCCACGCGAAGAGCCACCGAATGAACGAGGGATGAACCAAGGGGAACCGGAGGGGAGTTGGGGAGGGGCCGGAACTCGACCGCCGTACGCCCGACAGGAGTCATCGACCCTCCCCAAGATCGCAACCTGGGGCCGCTAACCTTACGTGTCCGTCCTGGCCAGCGATTGACGGGTATCAACTCACGCGAAGGGTTGCGCACATGGGCATTCTCACTCTCCTGCGGAACGCATTCGGCCGGTCGCGAAAGCCGCGCCCCGCCGAGGCAGAGGGTGCAGACCAGCTCCCCTCGCAGCCGACGCCGGCACCGGCGCCGAAGCAGGAAACACCGGAACCGGCCACCCCGGCGGTGGTCCCGGAACCCCGCCCCGGGGACACCGACGAGCACGATCTGGTAACGGCTGCTTTCGACAACGTGACCGTCCCGAAGCAGGCGTCACGAACGATCGAACCGGAAATCGAGGTACGCGAGGAGACACCGACCGAGCCGGAGACACCGGCTGAGGCCGTGGCCGAGGTTGAGGCGCCGGCCGAGCCGGAGACATCGGCTGAGGCAGAAGCCTCGGCTGAGGCAGAAGCGTCGGCTGAGCCGGAGTCCGAGCCTGAGGTCGAGGCCGCGCCGGTCGTCACGCCGGACGCCGAAGCCGTACCGGTGGCTGAGGCGAAGGCCGAGGCCGAGACGGCAGCTGAAGTGACTGCGGAGCCGGTGGCGGAGACCGAGGCCGAGGCTGAGGTCGAGCCCGTGGCCGAGGTGGCGGCTGAGCCGGAAGCCGAGGTCGAGCCGGTCGCGGAGCCGGAGGCCGAGGCGGCTGTCGAGTCGGCGCCGCAGTCCGAGGACAAGGCTGAGGCCGAACCGGAGACCGTCATCGAGCCGACGCCGGAGCCCGTCGCCGAGGCGGTGGCCGAGCCGTCGCCCGAACCCGGGCCGGAGGCCGAGCCGGTCGCGGAGGCCGAGTCCGCCGCGACCACCGAGCCCGAGAGCGCCCCGGCCGAGAAGGCCGAGGACGAGCCCGCACCGGCGACCGCCGAGACGAGCACCGCCTCCGAGCCGGAGGTCGAGGCAGCCTCCGAGCCGGAGGTCTCCCAGGAGGCCGAGGCCGAACCGGTCGCCGAAACGTCCGCCGCACCGGCCGCCGAGAGGCTCACGGAGCCCACCCCCGAAGCCACTCCGGAACCCGCCGAAGCCACTTCGACCGCCGCTCCGGAACCCGCCGAAGCCACTTCGGCAGACACCCCGGAACCCGCCGCGGCCGCCGACGGCGAATCCGCCCCGCAGGGGCCACCCGCACCCGACGACGAAACTGTCACGGGTGGCGCGGGCGGGAACGACACCGCCGAAGGCGAAGCCGAGGCCGCCGCCGACAACGACGCCGCGGCGACCGCCCTCGCCAAGGCCGGCCTCGCCGGCACCCACGCCGCCACCTACCTCGTCCTCGACCGCTCCGCGAGCATGCGCGCGTACTACAAGGACGGCTCCGCCGCGGCCCTCGCCGACCAGACCCTCGCCCTCGCCACCCACCTCACCCCGGACGGCGAGACCCCCTCCGTCCACGTCGTCTTCTTCTCCACCGAGGTCGACGGCACCACCGACCTCACCCCGGCCTCCCCCGAGAACGCGATCGACGAGGCACACGCCGGCCTCGGCCGCATGGGCCGCACCAGCTACCACGCCGCCGTGGAAGCCGTACTCGCCCACTACGACAAGAACGCCACCCCCGGCGCCCCGGCCCTCGTCGTCTTCCAGACCGACGGCGCCCCCGACGCCAAGACCCCCGCCACCCAGTCCCTGACCGACGCCGCGAAGTCCCACCCCTCGCTGTTCTTCTCCTTCGTCGCGTTCGGCGAGCACGAGAACAAGGCCTTCGACTACCTCCGCAAGCTGAAGACCGACAACACGGCCTTCTTCCACGCGGGTCCGACCCCCCTGGAACTCACGGACGCGGAGCTCTACGACGGCGTCCTGATCGACTGGCGCCCGTAGCACCTGCCTCTCCCGTGCCGCCCGCTTCTCATCCCGTAAAACGGGAAGCGGGCGGCATACACATGTCGGCTACGATTTCAAGGTTCGCAAAAGCAGCAACAAAACCGACCTGGGAGCAGCCCCCGATGGCTCGACACCTCATCACCAGCGCCCTTCCGTACATCAACGGGATCAAGCACCTGGGCAACATGGTGGGGTCCATGCTCCCGGCGGACGTGTACTCCCGGTACCTCCGCCAGCGCGGCCACGACGTGCTCTACATCTGCGCGACGGACGAGCACGGCACCCCCGCCGAGCTCGCTGCGAAGGAGCAGGGCCTCCCGGTCGACGAGTTCTGCGCCCAGGCGCACGACGCCCAGAAGGCGGTCTACGACGGCTTCGCACTCGCGTTCGACTACTTCGGCCGTTCCTCCTCCGCCGAGAACCGCGAGATCACCCAGCACTTCGCCCGCCGGCTGAACGAGAACGGCTTCATCGAGGAGCGGGCGATCCGCCAGGTGTACTCGCCGGTCGACGGGCGTTTCCTCCCGGACCGCTATGTCGAGGGCACCTGCCCGCACTGCGGCTACGACAAGGCCCGCGGCGACCAGTGCGAGAACTGCACCCGCGTGCTGGACCCGACCGACCTGATCAACCCGCGCTCGGCGATCTCCGGCTCCACGGAACTGGAGATCCGCGAGACCAAGCACCTCTTCCTCCTCCAGTCCAAGCTCCAGAACGAGGTCGAGGAGTGGGTCTCCCGCCACGAGGACGTCTGGCCGCAGCTCGCCTCCTCCATCGCCCGCAAGTGGCTGACCGAGGGCCTGCACGACCGGGCGATCACCCGTGACCTGGACTGGGGCGTGCCCGTCCCGGCCGACACCTGGCCGGAGCTGGCGGCCGAGGGCAAGGTCTTCTACGTCTGGTTCGACGCCCCGATCGAGTACATCGGCGCGACAAAGGAGTGGGCCGACCAGGACCCGGAGAACCGCGACTGGAAGTCGTGGTGGTACGACGTCGACACCGCCGTCCGCTACACGGAGTTCATGGCGAAGGACAACGTCCCCTTCCACACGGTGATGTTCCCCGCCACCGAACTCGGCGTGCGCGAGCCGTGGAAGAAGGTCGACTACGTCAAGGCCTTCAACTGGCTGACGTACTACGGCGGCAAGTTCTCGACCTCGCAGAAGCGCGGCGTCTTCACCGACCAGGCCCTGGCGATCCTCCCCGCCGACTACTGGCGCTACTTCCTGATCGCCAACGCCCCCGAGTCCGACGACTCCTCCTTCACCTGGGAGCACTTCACAGCCACGGTGAACAAGGACCTCGCCGACACCCTCGGCAACTTCGTCAACCGCGTCCTGTCCTTCTCCAAGAAGCGCTTCGGCGAGGAGGTCCCGGCCGGCGGCGAGCCCGGCGAGGCGGAGGCGAAGCTGGGCGAGGAGATCTCGGCCCTCCTCGCCGAGTACGAGTCGCAGATGGAGTCCCTCCAGTTCCGCAAGGCCGCGGCGGCCCTCCGCGCCCTCTGGTCGGCCGGCAACTCCTACCTGGAGGAGAAGGCCCCCTGGCTGGAGATCAAGACAGACAAGGACGGCGCGGCCCTGACCCTGCGCACGGCGATGAACCTGATCCACCTCTACGCGGTGGTCTCGGAACCCTTCATCCCGGCGACGGCGAAGACGATGCGCGAGGCGTTCGCCCTCACCGGCACTGCGTCTGATCAAAAGCGTGCGACCTGGGTCACCGCCGCCGAGGCGAAGTCCCTGGCCGCCGTCCCCGCCGGCACCCCCTTCACGGTCCCCCCGGTCCTCTTCGCCAAGCTCACGGACGAGGACCTGGAGACGTACAAGGAGCGGTTCGGCGGCACCACCGCGTAAGCCCCGCGCGCACCAGCGCACCACCGCACCCCCGCGCCACCGCGCACCGCGCACCGCCGAAGGCCCGGCGGGAGGACCCCCCTCCCGCCGGGCCTTCGGCGTGAGGTAAGCCCCAGGAAAGAGACCGATCAGACTCTTACCTCTCCTTCACCATGCGTTTACTTCCGGGATATCGTGCCGTTCGTGAAACGCATCCTGATCCGTTCCGGGAAGAGCCCGTTCCGTGTCGCCACTCCGGCGGAGTTCATCCACCAGGACCTGATCGGGACGAATACCGGAAATCTGCTCTTCAGCGACTCGGCCCACAAGATGCTGACCGCCCCGGACACCGAGGTGACGTCCAACGGCATCCGCACCGACCCCTCGGCCCACCGGGCCGCGGAGATCAACGAGCAGTACGACGCCTTCGTCATCCCGCTCGCCAACGCCTTCCGCCCGACCTTCCAGACCTCCCTGGACCGGCTCACCACGCTGATCGAGCAACTCACCATCCCGGTCGTGGTGTTCGGCGTCGGCGCACAGGCCCCCGCGGACTACGACACCGGGTGGCTGAAGCCCATGGCGGACTCGGTCCGCCGCTTCGCCCGCGCCGTCCTGGACCGCTCCGCGTCGATCGGCGTACGCGGCGAGCTGACCTCGGACTACCTGAAGAGCCTCGGCTTCAACGACATCGACATCATCGGCTGCCCGTCGATGTTCCTGTACGGCGACACCTTCCCGGAGATCCGGGCCACGGAGCTGGGCGCCGGCTCATGCATCGCCCTCAACCTCTCGCCGGACGCGATACCCGTCGGCGACATAGCGGGCCTGGCCCGGCACGCGTGGGAGCGCTACCCCCACCTCACCTACTACGCGCAGAACACCGTCGACGCGGAACTGCTGATGTGGGGCGACACCTCGCCGGAGTCCGGGCACACGGACCCCTTCCCGCTCCAGCTCAGCCACGCCCTGCTCCAGGAGAACAAGGTCCGCATGCCGCTGGACCCCGCCACCTGGATCGACGAACTGCGCGGCTACGACTTCGCCTACGGCACGCGTATCCACGGCAATGTCGCCGCCCTGCTGGCCGGCACCCCGAGCGTGGTCCTCACGCACGACTCGCGCACCCTCGAACTGTGCCGCTACTTCGACATCCCGCACCGCCCGCTCACCGAGCTGGACGCCGGCACCGACCCGCGTGACCTGTACGAGGACGCCGACTTCTCCGCCATGGTCAAGGGCCACGGCGAGCGCTTCGAGCGCATGATCGCCTTCCTCGACCGCAACGACCTGCGGAACACCTACACCCACGGCGACGGCGGCGCCGCCTTCGACGCCCGGCTGGCCGCCCTCGACCTGCCCGCCTCGATGCCGGTCTGGGACGGCGGGGACGACGGCCAGATGCGGTACCGGATCAGCCGGCTGCGGGAGCGGATCACCGCGGCGGACACGAAGGCCGCCCGGCACGCCAAGGAGAACAAGGAACTGCGCAACCGGCTGGCCACCGCCGAGAAACACGCGGCCGAGACGACCCGCCGGCTCGACGCCCTCCGCAAGGAACTGACGGCCGCCACCCAGCAGCTGTCCGCCGTGGAGCGCCGGGTCTCCGGCATCGACAAGCGGGTACTGGTCCGCCTGGGCCCGGCCCTGCGCCGCCGGGTGCACCGCCCGAAGCCCCAGCCCCCGAAGCCCCAGTCCCCGAAGGACTGACCACCGCCCCGCACGCCCGTCCCCCGGCCCCGGCCCCCGGATCCTCCGCACGGATCCGGGGGCCGAGCGCTGCTCAGCTCGCGGTGAGCGCCCCGGCGCCCGCCGTCTTCGCCAGCTCCGTCGGCAGGTTCCCGGCGCTCGGCTCCAGGCCCGCCGTCAGCGTCGGCGTCCAGTTCACCGTCGTCCTGATCTTCTTCGAGTTCGCGGCGTTGTAGGCGGCGACGAGGTCGGTCGTCGTGCCGTTGACGAGGTTGCCGCTGCCCGCGACCGAGCCGGTGCCGTCGCCGCTGAGCAGCTTGGAGGTCTTGATGGAGCCCGGCACCGTCCAGTAGTTGTTCTGGGCCACGACCTGGGCCTTCGCGCGGGAGTTGATGCTGTACTGCAGCGCGTAGCCGTTGAGGGTCGTCACGTCGTAGTAGTTGTTGTAGAGGTGCACCTGACCGACGCGGGTCAGCGGGGCGCGCTGGACGACGCCCTTCCAGACGTTGTGGTGCAGGGTGACGCGCAGCTTGCCGCCGGGCTCGCTGTCGCTGCTGCCGATCAGCATCGTCTTGTCGTGGCTGGTGAACTGGTTCTGCTCCACGGTCACCAGGTCCGAGCTCTTGGTGATGTCGAGTTCGCCGTCGTGGACCTGGTACTCACGGCCGTAGTACTTCGGGTTGGTGCTGTCGAAGTGCCCGGCGTCGCTGAACGTGTTGTGGTCGGCCCAGACATGGGTGGCGCCGCGCAGGGTGACCGAGTCGTACGCGGAGTTCCAGTTGCCGTCGTCGCCGTCGGTCGGATCCCACTGCGGGAAGCAGTCCTCGGTGTCGGAGAAGGTCAGGTTGCGGACGATGACGTTGTCGACGCCCTGGATCTGGAGCATGCCGCCGGTGATGCCGGCCTTGGTGCCGGGCACGCCGACGATCGACGTGTTGGCCGGCACCCTGAAGACGATGTTCTTCGCCTGCGCGGCCTGCGCGGCGGCCCGCGCCTTCTCCTGCGTCCCGGAAGGCAGCTTGGACCGGCCGTACGTCGACGGGTCGAAGGCCTTCAGGTAGGCCGACAGCGAATACCCCGTCCCCGCCGCGTAGTCGGCGCAGGTCAGCTTCTTGCCGGAGTCGTCGGTGTCGGCGTCGATGGTGCCCTTGACCTTGATGACGCGCGGCGTGGTGTCGGACGTCGACCCCAGCGCCTTCACCAGCTGGGCGCGGGTCGAGACGGTGAAGGTGTGCGCGGAATCGGCCTTCGCACCGCCGGTCGTACCGGAACCGGAGGACGCCCAGCCGTCCTTGGCGGCGAGCGTCCGGTGGTAGAGGTCGGCGCCGGACGCGTTCGCGTCCAGCACGAGCGCACCGGCACCGACACCGGCGGCCACGACGGCGGCGGAGACGACGAGGGTACGTCGCGTACGGAGAGACCGACGGTGAGAGGCAGAGGCCACGGGGAGTCCTTACTTACTTCCGAAGTGCTGGGGACGGGCCCGCTGGGGCGGGCCTCACTTCTCTGTGGTCACGGAGATCAAAAAAGTTGCCGTCACCTTCTCGGCCGTGAACAGCCGAGCTTGTGCGCTCGGTCGTTCACACCTCGTCGCGCTCCCGACTGCCCCTACGACGGGACGGTCACGGGTCGCATCCACCCTGCCCCCGGCAGCCATCAGGGGGAGGGTGCGGGTGCGGTGACGAACACCCACGCCGAGCGTGCGCGATCGCGCACGTTGACCCCGGCGACGACATCGACCGGGCCAGCGAGCCCGTGGCATGCCGCTTCTCCTTGCCCGCACGGCGTGCGAGGCGACGGGTGGCCGATCGGTCTGCTTCCGCTGGAGTTCGGCGCGCCCACGGGTCTGCCAACGCCGATAACGGCCCAGCCGACGCCCCTGGTAGTTGGTGCCGTCGCTGGTCGTGGCCAGATTCACGACGCCCCGGTCCACCCCGATCCAGTCGACCGGCTCGTACACCTGTGGATCCGGCAGCTCGCAGGTCGCGATCAGGAACCACATGCCTCCGCGCCGGACAAGGTCGCTCTCGCCCCTGCGGTGCGCTACGAGCATCTTGAGCTGATCCGGCGAGCGGGAGAACCGGATGCCCTTCATCCGCCCGTCCACGGTCCAGATGGAGACAGTGTGCGCGTCGTACTGCCAGGACAGGCAGCGGTCGTCGAACGGTTGGGCCGCCTCTGGACGGAACACGACAGGAGCGCCGACGGCCTCGCGGTACCGCCTCGAGGTGGGCGAACCCAGGTTGCCGGCCCGGAGATTGGCCTTCAGGACCGTGCAGGCGTCGACAACCTTTTCCACCACCCGCACCGCTGGCGGCGACCACCGCACACACACCCGTGATTCATGTTCGCAATCACTACGACCAGCGGCCAATGGAGCGGTTGTTTCGCATGCGCGGTTCTGTCGGGCAGTCACGCGGAAGCTCGGCGCCGCAATCACTGCAGGAGGCGGGTACTCTGCTGCGAGAACGCCGTGGCATCCTCGGCAGAATCAAGTGAATGTTTGGGCGGGGTGAGGCCCCGGCCCCTGCATGTCCCCGACACATCCGTATGGTTTCGCCATGACCCCTGAGCTCATCCCGATCGCCTATGAGCCGCACGGCCGTACCGAGGCCATCGGTCACTACACCGGCGGACAGTTCCTGGCGTCGGTCACGTACGCGTTCCCCGAGGGGTTCCGGCTCGACGAGGGCTGGGAGGAGCAGAAACGGCTCTACTCGGTGCTGCATCTCTTCGACGCGGAGGGCCACTACCGCGACTCGCAGATCTGGTGCGCGGGCAGCTGGGCCGAGCAGCGGCGCGAGCCGGACGGCGCCGGTTCGGTGCTGGCGCGGGCCCGCGCACACCTGGCGAACATGCTGCGCAGCCTGCCGAGGCGGACGTACACGGACATCGCGATACGCCCGTTCCAGCTCACGGTGGACGGCGTCTTCTTCGGGCTGGTGGCGAAGGACGACGAGGACGGGGGGTGGGCCGAGCTCTACCCGGACCACCTGGGCTTCGGTGAGCCCTGGGACGGCCGGTACGACACCTGACACCCCACCGCCAGGCCAACGGCTGGTAAAGTCCGCTCACTTGTCGCCCGACCTGCACCGCTCCGCCTGATCCCCCGGGACAGCTGCGATGGCAAGCGGTCGTTCGGAGTGCGAGTCGGGGAATCTACAGGGGGGTAACTCATGCGCAGATGGGGTGCTGCCGCGTTCGTGGCCGCGTCTCTGGTCGGTGGCGTGCTGCTGCCGGCCGTCCCGGCCGGCGCCGTACACGGCGCCGTACCGGGTGACTTCAACGGCGACGGCTACCGCGACGCGGTCCTGCCCGCGCCGGGCGCGAACGTGTCCGGCAAGGAGGGCGCGGGCGCGGTCGTCGTACTGTACGGCTCCGCCTCGGGGCTGTCGACGAGCCGCCGTAAGACCATCACCCAGAACACCGCGGGCGTGCCGGGCGCCAGCGAGACCTACGACGCCTTCGGCGCCGCCACCGCCACCGCCGACCTGAACCGGGACGGTTACGCCGATCTGGTGGTCGGAACGCCCGACGAGGACACCTCGAAAGGCACCGACTCCGGTGCGGTGACCGTGCTCTGGGGCAGCAGGAGCGGTCTGACGAGCGGCACGGACCTGCCCTCGCCGTTGTCCTCGACGTACCGCTACGGCGAGGACGTCGCCGCGCTCGGGCTCGGATCCGGGTGGAGGACGCGGGTCGCGGTCAGCGCGATGGACTCGACCGTGTACTTCACCGGACCGTTCACC
The DNA here is from genome assembly GCF_040651615.1 of Streptomyces sp. NPDC048417. Classification (NCBI taxonomy): domain Bacteria; kingdom Bacillati; phylum Actinomycetota; class Actinomycetes; order Kitasatosporales; family Streptomycetaceae; genus Streptomyces; species Streptomyces sp. NPDC048417. The sequence goes on from NZ_JBEZKI010000001.1 coordinate 81,069, forward strand.
CGGAGCGGCACGTTCGGGTCGGCCGTGGACAACGAGGGCACCTTGTCCCCCCTGTCCGTGGCGCTCGGTGACTTCGACGGCGACGCCGCACCGGACCTGGCCTCCGCCACCTTCCGGGAGCCCGCCCTGACCGGCGGCAACCTCTACGTGAATCCCTGGCACGACAACGAGCTGCGGGGCAACGGCCTCATCGTGGCCGCCGGCGACGTCAATGGCGACGGCTACGCCGATCTCGTGGCCGGCGACCCGGACGAGCCCGAGAAGGCGGGTGTGGACGGCGCGCCGGGTGGCCGGGTGCTGGTCTGGTACGGCTCGAAGGCGGGTATCGCGACCGACGCGGAGCCCGTCCAGATCACCCAGAACACCGCGGGCGTCCCCGGGGCGAGCGAGAAGGACGACGGTTTCGGCGGGGCCCTCGCCGTGGCCGACCTGAACCGGGACGGCCGGGCGGACATCGTGGTCGGGTCGCCGTTCGAGGATCTCGCCAGGAACAGGGCCGGCCAGGTCACGGTCATCCCCGGCCGCGGCAGTGGTGCGCTCGGCACCGGCTCGTACTCCTTCTCCCAGGACACCGCGGGGGTGCCGGGTGCCGCCGAGACCGACGACTTCTTCGGTACGACGGTCTCGGTCGGTGACATCGACAAGGACGGCAGGCCGGAGCTGTTCGTCGGTGCGGCGGGCGAGAACAACTCCACCGGAGCCGTCTGGGTCTTTCCCGGCGGCTCCGCCCGGCCGACGGCCACGGGCAGCCGCGTCATCACGCCGAATGCCGTCGGCCTCACCCAGCAGTGGGGCACCATGCTGGGTGGCGACGGACTGCTCTCGGTGATCTGAACGCACCGGAGGCGCCCGGGGTCTCCTTCATGGGTCCCGGGCGCTCGCGTCATGGATGGCTCACCGGTGTCCCACCGATGTCAGCCGTTGCTCGTCTCGTCCGGTTCGACGCCCAGGGTCAGATGGCCGCGGACGCCCCGGGCGATGTGGTGGCGGTCGTACCTGAGGTAGAGCAGGCCGCCCTCGTGCCCGTTGTCCGGGTAGATGCTGTCCCCGTCGAGGGTGGTGCGGGTGGTGGTGTTGCTCGCGTACGGCTCCACCTCGGCCGACAGCAGCACCGACTTCTCGTCGAAGAACAGCTGGCCCGTGTGGCAGGTGTGGCCGCCCTCGTACCCGGCGTCCGTCCATTCGCCGTCCACGTGCACCTTGACGTGGATGTGGACGCACCGGCCCTGGTACCAGCCGGGGAAGACGGTCCTGAAAGTGACCTGCCCGTGCCGGTCCGTGTGCCAGGTGCCGCGCAGGTAGCGGGTGTCGTCGGTCGGCTCCTGGTGGCCGCCGCCACCGCCGGGCGGGGGGCCGGTGGGGGTGCCGGTGGGCACGTCGGTCGGCGGGGGGCCGGTCGGCGGGGTGCCGCCGCCACCGCCGCCGCTGCCCACCTCCTCGTACCCGGAGTAGACGCCGGACGCGTTGCAGTGCCAGATGTCCACGGCCGCGTTCCTGAGCGGCCTGCAGGTCTCCGCGTCGATCACCTTGAGGGTGAGATGCAGCGGGATGCCCTCCTGGTCCTCGGTGACGTCCTGGCGGAGCTTGTCGGCGTCGATGTAGTACGGGCCCTCGACCAGTTCGGACGTGAGCGTGTAGCAGGCGCCCGCCGAGGACGAGGGCGAGGCCGCGGCTTGGGTGCCCTGCTCCGCGGCGGTGCCGTCGCTCGCGGCGAAGGCGCTGCCGACGCCCACCGCGGTCACGGCCACGCTGCCCGCCGCCAGGACCGTACGGCGGGCCAACTTCCTTCTCTCTTCCGGGGATTGAGCATCAGTGGGGGCGTGGGTGTCTGTCATGGTCAGGGACCGTAGACAAGCCGGAGCCGGTGGGAACATCGGAGCGAGCTGTGAATCGCGGTGCGCAGGCGAAAGGCTCGAAACCGACGCCGGTTTCGAGCCTTTCCTTCAGCTGTGCTGCTTCTGTACGCCTTACTTCGGCTGCGGCTTCCGGATGGTCAGGTGCAGCTCGCGCAGCCGGGTCTCGTCCAGCTCGGTCGGTGCGCCCATCATCAGGTCCTGGGCGTTGCCGTTGAGCGGGAAGGCGATGGTCTCGCGGATGTTGGGCTCGTCGGCGAGGAGCATCACGATGCGGTCCACGCCCGGGGCGATGCCACCGTGCGGCGGGGCGCCGAAGCGCAGCGCGCGCAGCATGCCGGCGAACTCGCGCTCGACGGTCTCCTCGTCGTAGCCCGCGATGCCGAACGCCTTGAGCATGATGTCCGGCTCGTGGTTCCGGATCGCGCCGGAGGACAGCTCGACGCCGTTGCAGACGATGTCGTACTGCCAGGCCAGGATGTCCAGCGGGTCCTGGGTCTCCAGGGCCTCCATGCCGCCCTGGGGCATCGAGAACGGGTTGTGCGAGAAGTCGATCCGGCCGGTCTCCTCGTCCTTCTCGAACATCGGGAAGTCGACGATCCAGCAGAACCGGAAGACGTTCTCCTCGAAGTGCCCGGCGCGCTTGGCGGCCTCGACCCGCACCGCGCCCATGATCTTGGAGACCTCGTCGAACTCGCCCGCGCCGAAGAAGACGGCGTGACCTGCGGCCAGCTGGAGCCGCTTGGTCAGCTCGGCGACGTTCTCCTCGGTGAGGAACTTGGCGATCGGGCCGGTGAGCGTGCCGTCCTCGGTGACGCGGACCCAGGCCAGGCCCTTGGCGCCGAGGGAGACGGCGAAGTCACCGAGCTGGTCGAAGAACTTGCGGGGCTGGTCCTGGACCGCCGGCACCGGCAGCGCACGGACGTGCTTGCCGGCGAAGGCCTTGAACTCCGAGCCCTCGAAGATGTCGGTGATGTCGACCAGCTCCAGCTGGGCGCGCAGGTCCGGCTTGTCGGAGCCGTACTTCAGCATCGCCTCGCGGAACGGGATCCGCGGGAACGGCGAGGTGACCTCGTGGCCGCCGCCGAACTCCGTGAACAGCTCGGTCATCAGCTGCTCGATCGGGCGGAAGACGTCCTCCTGCTCGACGAAGCTCATCTCGACGTCGAGCTGGTAGAACTCGCCGGGCGAGCGGTCGGCGCGGGCGTCCTCGTCGCGGAAGCAGGGCGCGATCTGGAAGTAGCGGTCGAAGCCGGAGATCATCAGCAGCTGCTTGAACTGCTGCGGGGCCTGCGGCAGGGCGTAGAACTTGCCCGGGTTCAGGCGGGACGGCACCACGAAGTCACGGGCGCCCTCGGGGGAGGTCGCGGTGAGGATCGGGGTGGCCATCTCGTTGAAGCCGAGGGCGACCATCTTGTGGCGGATGGCCGAGATCACGGCCGTGCGCAGCATGATGTTGCGGTGCATGCGCTCGCGGCGCAGGTCCAGGAAGCGGTACTCCAGGCGCCGCTCCTCGTTGACCCCGTCCTCGGTGTTGATCGTGAACGGCAGCGGGGCGGCCGCGCCGAGCAGCTCGACCTCGCCGACCTCGACCTCGACCTCGCCGGTGGGCAGGTCGGGGTTGATGTTCTCGGTTCCACGTGAAACAACGCGGCCGTCGACCCGGACGGTGGATTCCTTGGAGAGCTTGTCCAGGGCCTCGTACGCCGGGGTGCCGGGGCGGGCGACGAGCTGCGTGATGCCGTAGTGGTCGCGCAGATCGATGAAGAGGATGCCGCCCAGGTCGCGCCGATTGTGCAGCCAGCCGCTCAGCCGGACGTCGGTGCCGACGTCAGAGGCGCGGAGCTGGCCGCAGGTGTGGGACCTGTACCGATGCATCGTCGGGTGTTCCTCTTCTTCGTGGTCTGCCGAGGTGCTCTCCTCGACCGGCACCGAGCCATGGTGCCCGGACCCATCAAGGGTACCGGCCACCCAAAGATCGCCTCCCCACCATTAATCGCAGGCGGGGGCGGGGCGGGGCGATGGCCGACCGGGGCAGGGGGGCGATGGTCTCAGTCCCACCAATCTCGCTCCGAAACAGTGGCACTCTTCGATCTCATCTTCTTAAAGTGGGGCAATGCGAACTGGCGAGCCCCTGCCCGCCGTGGAGGACGTCCTCGCCGCCCTCGCGACGGGGCTGTGGCACTGGGACACGGCCACCGGGCTGGTCACCGCGGATGCGGAGGCGGCCCGGCTCATCGGGCTGCCGGCCGAGCCGTCCCTCCTGTCGGAGGCCCTGGTCCGGTCCCGTTTCCACCCCGTGGACTGGAACGAGAACACCAGCATCACCCGGCTGGCCGCCACCGAGGGCACCCTCGGCGAGGTACGGCTGCGGGTCATGGACGAGCGAGGCCGGCTGATCCGTACCGTCCGCAGCCGTTTCAGGCCGGTGTACGACTCCGAGGAGCGCGTCTACCGGGTGACGGGCACCATCCAGGAGGTCACCGAGCCGTCCCCCGGCAGCGCGGGCCAGCATCCGGTCACCGGCGACTGGCGGCGCTCCCGTGAGGCGTTCCTGCTGGACGCGGGCCGGGCGCTGGCCGAGGCGCGGTCCACCGAGGAGGTGCTGCGGGTCGCCGGGGGCCTGTCGATGCCCGGGTTCTCCCCGGAGGGGCTGGCCGTCTTCGGGGCCAAGGGCGACCGGCTGATGATGATCGGCCACCACGGTCAGCAGATCGACGAGGACAGCCCCTTCACCAGCATGCCGCTGGACACCGACTACCCGGCGGCGGAGGTGGTACGGACCGGCCGGGCCGTCTATCTCTCCTCGGCCGATCAGTACAAGTCCCGCTACCCGGTCACCTGGCCGCTGGCCAAGCAGTTCGGCCGCCGGTCCTGGGCCTTTCTGCCGCTGACGGTGGCCGGGCGGACCATGGGCGCCTGGATGGCGGGGTTCACCTACCCGGTGTCGTTCACGCCCGACGAGCGGTCCGTGCTCACCACGGTGGCCCGGATGCTGGCGCAAGCCCTGTCCCGGGCCGGGATCGCCGACTCGGAGCGGGAGCTGACCGACGGCCTCCAGCGCTCCATGCTGCCGTCGCTCGGCCCCGAGATACCGGGCATGGACGTGGCCGCCCGCTACATCCCGACCGGCGGCGGACTCCAGGTGGGCGGCGACTGGTACGACATGATCCCGCTGCCGTCCGGCCGGTTCGCGCTGGTCATCGGCGACGTCCAGGGGCATGACGTACGGGCCGCGGGCATCATGGGCCAGCTCCGGATCGCGCTGCGCGCCTACGCCTCCGAGGGCCACCGCCCGGACGCGGTCCTCTCCCGGGCCTCCCGTTTCCTGCACGGGATCACCTACGACGAGGAGATCACCGACCTCCGCTTCGCGACCTGCCTGTACGTCGAGGCGGATCCGGCGACCGGGGTGCTGGAGATCGCCCGCGCGGGGCATCTCGACCCGACGATCCGGATGACCGACGGCACGGTGCTGCGGCGGCCGACGGCGGGCGGCCTGCCGCTCGGCATCGACCCCGACGCGGACTATCCGACCACGCGGTTCGCCCTCGAACCCGGCGAGATCATGATGATCTGCACCGACGGTCTGATCGAGACCGGCGGCCATGACATCGAGAGCGGCTGGCAGCGGGTCCGGGCGATCATGGAGGAGCAGGACAGCGACCTGGAGAAACTGGCCGACGCCCTGGTCCAGGCCGTTCACGGCCCCTCCTCGCACCACACCACCGGGCCGCTGGCCGACCGCCGCGAGGACGACATCGCGATCCTGCTGCTGTCCCGGCCGGGCTCCGTGCACGGCGACGGGACCATGGCCGTACGGCCCCGGGCACGCCGCACCCTGCTGTCGGTGGCCCAGGACGAGCCCGAGCGGATCGCCGAGGCCCGCCAGCACCTGCGCGAGCTGCTGCACGACTGGGGCTCACCCGACCAGGTCGACTCGGCGGTGCTGCTGGTCTCCGAGATGCTCACGAACGTGCTGGTGCACACCGACGCGGACGCGCTGCTGCTCGCCGAGGTCTGCGGCCAGGCCCCGGGGCGCCGGCTGCGCGTCGAGGTCACGGACGTCGGCGACGACCTCCCGCACAAGCGCCGCCCCGGGGAGCTGGCCTCCTCCGGCCGCGGCCTGGTCCTGATCGAGCTCCTGGCGGAGGCCTGGGGCGTCGAGCCGCGCGGGGAGGGCAAGAGCATCTGGTTCGAGCTGTACGAGGGGTACGCGGGCGACGGGGCCTAGCCAGTGCTGTGACCGGAAAGGTTCACCGCACTAGGTGGTCGCGTACCGCGCTCGTAGCTCGTGTACGACCCCGAAGGCGGCCGCCGTGAGCGGTACGGCGAGCAGCATGCCCAGGATCCCGGCGACGGAGGCCCCCGCGGTGATGGTCACCATCACCACCGCCGGGTGCATCTGCACGGTCCGGCTCTGGATCATGGGCTGCAGCACATGCCCCTCCAGCACCTGCACGGCGAGTACGACACCGAGCACCCACAGCGCGATGACGAAGCCCCGGTCGGCGAGGGCGACCAGTACGGCGACGGCGCCGGAGATGAAGGCGCCGAGGTAGGGGATGTAGGCGCCGACGAGGACCAGCGCGCCGAGTCCCACGGCGCCCGGCACCTGGAGGATCAGCAGGCCGACGGTGATGCAGACGGCGTCGATGAACGCGATGACGGTGGTACCGCGCATGAACCCCTCGATGCCCTCGAAGGCACGACGGGCCATGGCCTCCAGCAGGTCGGCGCTGCCGCCGGGCGCCACGGCCCGGAGGGACTCGACGACGAGATGCGAGTCACGGAGGAAGAAGAAGACGAGCAGCAACGCCAGTACGGCCATGGCGATGCCCTCGCCGACCACACTCACGCCGCTGATGACGTTGGAGGCGGCCGTCCCGGCGAACTTGCCCAGCAGGTCCTTGGCGTTCTCGGCGAGGTCGTCGAGCGAGGTCCCCGCGGCGCCGAAGTGCTGGGCGAGCGACTTCGCGGCGTTCTTGAGGGACGAGGTGATCTGGCCGCCGGTGTCGATGAGCGCGGCGACGACGATGTAGACCGCCCCACCGACGACGGTGACGACGGCGACGCAGGTGAGGCCGGCGGCGAGGGAGCGCTGCACGCCGGCCGTGACGAGCCGCCGGTACAGGGGCCCGAGCAGGGCGGTGCCGAGGAGGGCGAGCAGCACGGGGGTCACCGCGGTGCGGAACTCCGAGCAGAGCCGGATGCCGACCCAGCCGACGCCGGCGGCCAGCAGCAGCACGGCACACCACGCTGCGAACCGACGCACGGGCTCGGGCAACAGGGACACGCGTCCAGCGGATCACGCGAGGCCCCCGACCGCCCTGCCGTACACCCCCTGCCGAGTGACCCGGCACCCCAGAACCCCACCTACGCCCACCCACCACCCGTCTCGGTCGGTCGGGAAGCGAGGCCGAGGAGCCGGAATCGACTCGGCCGGCCAGAAAGCCAAGCCGAGAGGACCGGATCGACTCGGCCGGCCAGAAAGCCAAGCCGAGAGGACCGGATCGACTCGGCCGGTCAAGAAGCCAAGCCCAGGGGGCCTCGGATCGACTCGGTCGGTCAAGGAGCGAAGTCGAGGTGCCTCGGATCGACTCGGTCGGTCAAGGAGCGAGGTCGAGGGGACCGGGTCGACTTGGTTGGGCGGGGGATGGCCGGAGGCCCGGCGTAGGGGTTACGTCGGGCCTCTCGGGGGCGCGGGTCTGTTACGCCTGCGGGCCCGTCTCCGTCATTCCGTGGACCGCCGGGATCGTGCCCAGGCGGCCCTTCTGGAAGTCCTCGAAGGCCTGCATCAGCTCGTCCTTGGTGTTCATGACGAACGGGCCGTAGTGGGCCATCGGCTCCCGGATCGGCTGCCCGCCGAGCAGCACGACCTCCAGGTCCGGGGTGTGCGAGTCCTGCTTCTCGTCCGCGCGGACGGTCAGCGAGGAACCCGCGCCGAAGACGGCCGTCTGACCGAGGTGGATCGGACGGCGCTCCGCCCCCACCGCACCCTTGCCGGCCAGCACGTACGCCAGCCCGTTGAAGTCCTCGCGCCAGGGGAGCGTGAGCTCGGCGCCGGGAGCCAGCGTCGCGTGGATCATGGTGATCGGCGTGTGCGTGATGCCCGGACCGGCGTGACCGTCCAGCTCACCGGCGATGACACGCAGCAGCGCACCGCCGTCGGGGGTGGTCAGCAGCTGGACGTTGCCACCGCGGATGTCCTGGTAGCGCGGGGCCATCATCTTGTCCTTGGCCGGGAGGTTCACCCACAGCTGGAGGCCGTGGAAGAGGCCGCCGGACATGACCAGGGACTCCGGCGGCGCCTCGATGTGGAGCAGGCCGGCACCGGCCGTCATCCACTGGGTGTCACCGTTGGTGATGGTGCCGCCGCCGCCGTTGCTGTCCTGGTGGTCGAAGATGCCGTCGATGATGTAGGTGACGGTCTCGAAGCCACGGTGCGGGTGCCAGGGCGTGCCCTTGGGCTCGCCCGGCGCGTACTCCACCTCACCCATCTGGTCCATCATGATGAACGGGTCGAGGTGGCGGTAGTTGATCCCCGCGAACGCCCGGCGTACCGGGAAGCCCTCGCCCTCGAAACCGCTCGGCGCGGTCGTGACGGTGAGCACGGGACGGGCCACGGCGTCGGCCGGTGCGGCCACCCGGGGAAGGGTCAGCGGGTTCTCGACGGTCACTGCAGGCATGTTGGCTCCTCCTTGTACGCCCAGTTTAGTTGAGCGTTGAACTTTCTGCCACCCCTAACGGCGAAGGCCCGGAGGACATTCCCTCCGGGCCCGGTCATCTGCCGATCAGTGGATCAGTTGCTGAAGTAGATGTACTTCCAGCCGCCGTACGTCGTGGAGTTCACGGTGTCGCCGGACGAGCCGTTGACGTACACCGAACGCAGCCGCGCCCGGATGCCGGACTCGCCGGGAGCGCCGAGCCGCACGGCCGACTTGCCGCTCGTGCCGAGCTTGAAGTACTCGGAGTCCGTCGAGTACCACTTCCCCTGGTAGTAGACCTCCAGGTCCAGACGGTGCTCGCGGCCCGGGTAGTAGGTCATGGTCGTGGTGAACACCGGGTCGGTGTTCTTGTGGAACCAGTAGTACGACGTCGAACCGATCTTCGCCGTCTTGTAGTGCTTGGAGACGGCGGTGGAGATCTTGACCCGCGCGTACGCCGTGGCCTTCACCGCCTTCGGCGCGTACCGGGCGTCGCCGTCGAAGACCGCGGAGACGGCCGTGTCCCGGGTCATGTCCACCCAGGCGGCGATGTTGCCGTGGGAGTCCACCTTGCCGGTCTTGATCAGCTTCTTGCCCTTGTCACCGCCGAAGGGGTCCGCGTAGATCTTGACCGAACGGTTCTTGTACGTCGTCCCCAGGTGCGCGGTGAACTTCACGTCGGCGCCGTAGTTGTACAGCTTGCCGTTGTTGTTCAGGCTCAGGCTCGTCGCCGTACGGGAGACCGCGACCTTGTCGGAGGCGGAGACCGCGGTGTGCCCGGCGTCGCCGGCGTAGGTCACCTTGTACGTGACCGTGCCGCCGGCCGGCGGGGTGTCCGAGAAGGAGTACGTGCCGTCCGCCTTGACCGTGACGGAGGCGAGCGCCTTGCCGCTGGGGCTGGAGACGTCGGTGCGGGTGACGGAGAGCTTGCTGCCGGCCGCCAGCGGGACCGTGGCCGAGAGCTTGCCGGTGACGGTGAGCTTCTTGGCGCGGGCCGCCGAACTCGGGGCGTTGACCGTGAGCGTCGGCACGTTGAGCGTCGGCTGGGTCAGGGCCTTGAGCGTGTAGGTGCCGTTGCCCGACACCAGCGCGAAGATCCGCGAGGAGTCCGGCGCCCAGCGCAGGTTGCCGACGGCGTAGTCGGACGAGGAGCCGACGGTGTAGGTACGCAGCGGCTTGGTGGCGTCGGGCCGGTAGACCGCGACCTTGCCGGCGTTGAACTGGGCGACCAGGCCGGTCGCCGAGACGTCGGCACCCCAGGCGCCGGGGTAGGCGCCGGCCTTGCTGAACTTGCCGTCCGCCCACGCGTCCCGGTCGGTGCCGTTGACCAGCACCTGGTCGGCGCCGGGGACGAGGTCGATGTCCCCGATGCCGCTGTTCAGGGTGTAGTCGCCGTTGTACCAGGCGGTGGCCGTGGCGGTGGCGCCCGAGACGTCGAGGACCGCCATGGAGTCGGTGGAGATGCCGGTCTCCCCGACGGCCAGCAGGCCCGGCCGGGTCGGGTCGGTGTCCAGCAGACCCTGGCCCCAGATGCCGACCGACGTGCCCTCGGTGGGGAACTGCGCCATCGCCACCGGGTCGGTGCCGCCCGCCGGGTCCACCGCCGGGTCGATGGAGCCGATGTCGCCGTCCCACTGGTCGCCGTACGAGAACCACGCCTTGCCGCCGGCGAAGGCCAGGTGGCGGGGGCCGGTGTCGGTCGGGATGCTGTACGTCGCCTTCAGGTCCAGCGTGGCCGGGTCGAGGGCGAGGATCTGGTGGGTGTTGGGCAGGGCCGCGTAGAGGGTGGAGCCGTCGTCCGACAGGGCCAGGTCGCTGACGCTGCCGAAGCCGCTGTGCGAGTCGACGAGGGTGCCGCTGTAGTTGGCGGCGAGGATCCGGCCGTTCGCGGCGTCGCCGACGAACACCCGCTGGAGTCCGCCGTCCACGACGAGACCGCCGTTGTTGGTGACGGTGGTGGCGGCAGCCGAGGCGGTCCCCGCCGCCACGACGCTCAGCGCCGCCGAGCTGAAGAGGACCGCGAGCGCCGTCGCGACCGAAGTGCTGCGCATGCGCACAGTGATGAAACCCCCAGTGGAAACCCGGGTTCGCCGGGTGGATGAGAGCGCCGCGCGGCACCCTCACACGACCGCGGAAGAGCGGTTGTGCGTGGGGCGCGGCTGCCAGGGCGCAGCCTATGGCATGGCTGTGACAAAGGGGGAGCAGGTTTTCCCGAGGAATCCGGGAACTCCGAGGACAGCGGCCGCCAACGGGACGCGTCTGTGCGAGGTGGACGGAAAGCCGAGGTGGGCGTCTGGCCGAGGTGGCCGTAAAGCCGACGTGGCCGTGTAGCCGAGGTGGCCGTAAAGCCGACGTGGCCGTGTAGCCGAGGTGAGCGTCTAGCCGTACATCCGCCGCATCGCGAAGTCCACCATCTGTTCGACCGCCTTCGCGTCGAAGACCATCCGGTGCTCGCCCTCCATGTCGAGGACGAAGCCGTAGCCGGTCGGCAGCAGGTCGATGACCTCCGCGCCCGTGATCACGAAGTACTTGGACTCCTTGCCCGCGTACCGGCGCAGCTCCTTGAGCGAGGTGAACATCGGGATCACCGGCTGCTGGGTGTTGTGCAGGGCGAGGAACCCGGGGTTGTCGCCGCGCGGGCAGTACACCTTGGACGTGGCGAAGACCTGCTGGAAGTCCTCGGCGGTCAACTGGCCCGTGGTGAAGGCCCGCACCGCGTCCGCGAGCGACGGCGGAGACGGCTCGGGGTAGAGCGGGGGCTGCTGGCCGTACCCGCCCGCGCCGGGCATCTGCTGCTGCGGCTGGGCGTACTGCTGCTGAGCGGCAGTACCGTCCATGGGCTGGCCGTATCCGTACATGAGCGCAAGCCTACCGAGACACGCGGCCTCTGCGAGAAGGTAGACCCTTCTCACACTTCCACTGATGGGGTTGCGTCTTATTACCGGCGGGTAGCATCATCGGAGCTACTCGTTGGTATGTGAACGCTTGCGCGAGGATTCAGTGCCTCGCCGATCCGGATACGGAGCCGTCACCATGGGGCACTACAAGTCCAACCTCCGCGACATCGAATTCAACCTCTTCGAAGTGCTCGGTCGCGACAAGCTGTACGGCACCGGCCCGTTCGCCGAGATGGACACCGACACCGCGAAGAGCGTCCTGGAGGAGCTGACCCGGCTCGCCGAGAACGAGCTGGCGGAGTCCTTCGCCGACGCCGACCGCAACCCGCCGGTCTTCGACCCGGAGACCAACACCGCGCCGGTCCCGGCCTCCTTCAAGAAGAGCTACAAGGCCTTCATGGACTCCGAGTACTGGCGGCTCGGCCTGCCCGAGGAGATCGGCGGCACGACCGCTCCCCCGTCGCTGATCTGGTCGTACGCGGAGCTGATCCTCGGCGCCAACCCGGCCGTGTGGATGTACTCCTCCGGCCCGGCGTTCGCCCGCATCCTCTTCGAGGAGGGCACCGAGGAGCAGAAGAAGTGGGCCCAGATCGCGGTCGACCGGACCTGGGGCTCCACCATGGTCCTCACCGAGCCGGACGCCGGTTCGGACGTCGGCGCCGGCCGCACCAAGGCGGTCCAGCAGGAGGACGGCTCGTGGCACATCGAGGGCGTGAAGCGCTTCATCACCTCCGGTGAGCACGACATGGAGGAGAACATCCTCCACTACGTGCTGGCCCGGCCCGAGGGGGCCGGCCCGGGCACCAAGGGGCTGTCGCTCTTCCTCGTGCCGAAGTACCTCTTCGACTTCGAGACCGGCGAGTTGGGCGAGCGCAACGGCGTCTACGCCACGAACGTCGAGCACAAGATGGGCCTCAAGGCCTCCAACACCTGCGAGATGACCTTCGGCGACCGCCACCCGGCCAAGGGCTGGCTGATCGGCGACAAGCACGAGGGCATCCGCCAGATGTTCCGGATCATCGAGTTCGCCCGCATGATGGTCGGCACGAAGGCGATCTCCACGCTGTCGACGGGCTACCTCAACGCCCTTGAGTACGCCAAGGAGCGCGTCCAGGGTCCCGACCTCGCGAACTTCATGGACAAGTCCGCGCCCAAGGTCACCGTCACCCACCACCCCGACGTCCGCCGCTCGCTGATCACGCAGAAGGCGTACGCCGAGGGCATGCGCGCCCTGGTCCTCTACACCGCCTCGATCCAGGACGCGATCGCGGTCAAGGAGGCGAACGGCGAGGACCCGAAGACGGAGCACGCGCTCAACGACCTGCTCCTGCCGATCGTCAAGGGCTACGGCTCCGAGAAGGGTTACGAGCAGCTCGCCCAGTCGCTGCAGACCTTCGGCGGCTCCGGCTTCCTGCAGGAGTACCCGATCGAGCAGTACATCCGCGACGCCAAGATCGACACCCTCTACGAGGGCACCACCGCGATCCAGGGCCAGGACTTCTTCTTCCGGAAGATCGTCCGCAACCAGGGCGCGGCGCTGAACTCCCTCGCCGAGGACATCAAGAAGTTCCTGGCGCTCGGCACCGGCGGCGAGCAGCTGGCGGGCGCCCGCGAGCACCTCGCCAAGGCCGCCGTGGAGCTGGAGGCGATCGTCGGCCTGATGCTGACCGACCTCGCGGCCACCGAGCAGGACGTCAAGAACATCTACAAGGTGGGCCTGAACACCACCCGCCTGCTGCTCGCCTCCGGCGACGTGATCGTCGGCTACCTGCTGCTCAAGGGCGCCGCGATCGCCGCCGAGAAGCTGGAGACGGCGTCCACCAAGGCCGTGTCCTCCAAGGATGTCGCCTTCTACACCGGCAAGATCGCGGCGGCGAAGTTCTTCGCGGCCAACGTGCTGCCGGGCGTCACCCTGGCCCGCAAGGTCGCGGCCGACGTCGACCTCGACCTGATGGAGCTGGACGAGGCGGCCTTCTGATCGTTCCGATCGACCCGGTTTGCCTACGGTGGCCCGCTCCCTCACCTGGGAGCGGGCCACCGTACGTCGTTAAGGTGAGGAACATGAGCGAACCAGCCCGCTTCGACCGCGGCCACACCGACGACCTGATGTCCTTCCTCGCGGCCGGCCCCACGCCGTACCACGCCGTGGCCAACGCCGGCGAACGGCTGGAGAAGGCCGGTTTCCGGCAGGTCGCCGAGACGGACGTCTGGGACGGGACGGCGGGCGGCAAGTACGTGCTGCGCGGCGGCGCGATCATCGCCTGGTACGTCCCGGAGGGCGCCGCACCCCACACGCCGTACCGGATCGTCGGCGCGCACACCGACTCCCCGAACCTGCGGGTCAAGCCCCGCCCGGACACCGGGGCGCACGGCTTCCGCCAGGTCGCCGTGGAGATCTACGGCGGACCGCTCATGAACTCCTGGCTCGACCGGGACCTGGGCCTGGCCGGCCGGCTCACCCTGCGCGACGGCACCACCCGCCTCGTCGACGTGAACCGGCCGCTGCTGCGGGTGCCCCAGCTCGCCATCCACCTGGACCGCGCGGTCAGCAGCGACGGGCTCAAACTGGACAAGCAGCGCCATCTGCAGCCGATCTGGGGCCTCGGCGACGACGTCCGCGACGGCGACCTGATCGCCTTCCTCGAGCAGGAGTCGGGCCTGCCGGCGGGCTCGGTGACCGGCTGGGACCTGATGACCTACGCCATCGAACCGCCGGCCTACCTGGGCCGCGACCAGGAGCTGATGGCCGGCCCCCGGATGGACAACCTGCTGTCCGTGCACGCCGGTACGGCGGCCCTCGCGGCCGCGGCGACGGGCGGCGCGCAGCTCCCCTGCATCCCGGTGCTCGCCGCCTTCGACCACGAGGAGACCGGCTCCCAGTCCGACACCGGCGCGGACGGCCCGCTGCTCGGCAGCGTGCTGGAGCGCTCGGTGCTGGCGCGCGGCGGATCGTACGAGGACCGGGCGAGAGCCTTCGCGGCCACCGTCTGTCTCTCCTCCGACACCGGCCACGCCGTGCACCCCAACTACGCGGAGCGCCACGACCCGACGCACCACCCCCGCGTCAACGGCGGCCCGATCCTCAAGGTCAACGTCAACAACCGCTACGCGACGGACGGTTCGGGCCGCGCGATCTTCGCCGCCGCCTGCGACAGGGCCGGGGTCCCCTTCCAGACCTTCGTCTCCAACAACTCCATGCCCTGCGGCACCACGATCGGGCCGATCACCGCGGCCCGCCACGGCATCCAGACCGTCGACATCGGCGCGGCGATCCTCTCCATGCACAGCGCCCGCGAACTGTGCGGCGCCGACGACCCGTTCCTCCTCGCGAACGCGCTGACGGCCTTCCTGGAAGGCTAGTTGCACATGTACCGCCCGCCCCTGGGTACCCGGTGTGGACCGGAACCTGAAGGAAAGGCAACGCTCATGGGGCTCGGCGGGTGCATCATCCTCATCGCCGTGGGGGCCATCCTCACGTTCGCGACCGACTGGCACATGCAGGGCGTCAACCTCGATGTCGTCGGCCTGATCCTGATGGCCGTCGGGATCATCGGGGTCGCCACGTTCAGCAGCATCGCCCGGCGCCGCCGGGTCGTCGTACCGCCGACGGCCGTCGTCGAGGACGACCGGCGCCGCCGCGACGGATACGGCGACGGGTACGGCGCGTGACCGACACGGCCGCACCCACAGCGGCGTCACCGGCAACCGCGAACCCCAGGGGGAGGCCCCGCGGGGCCCCCTAGGCCTCCTAGGCCCCCTGGGCCCCCTGGGCCATTCCGGCCAGGACCAGCGGCAGCCGGTCCACCCCTCCCCCCGTGACCCGTACCGGGACACCCCAGTCCTGCTGGTGCACATGGCAGGCCGGGTACTCGTTCGCAGGGTCGTCGTCGCAGGACGCGGCCATCGCCGAGACGTGCAGGACGCCTTCGGTCACGGCCGGGTTCAGCTCCAGCTCGCGGGAGAGGGCCGTGTCCGGACCCTCGCCCTTGAGGAGCAGCTCCGGCGGGGTCGAGGACACCAGGAGCCGCGTCGACGGGCCGTAGCGCGTGTCCAGCTTCTGGCCCGCGGGGGCCTGGAAGATCACGTCCAGACGGAGGCCGCCGGGGGCCACCTCGGTCGCCGCCCGCTGGGTACGGTGGGCGACCGACTCCACCCGGACCGCCTCCTCGGGCAGCCGCAGCCGGGTCAGCCGGTGGCGGGCCGACTCGACCACCACGATGTCGTCCCCGGCCAGAACCGCGTC
Organism: Streptomyces sp. NPDC048417; assembly: GCF_040651615.1. Taxonomy (NCBI): domain Bacteria; kingdom Bacillati; phylum Actinomycetota; class Actinomycetes; order Kitasatosporales; family Streptomycetaceae; genus Streptomyces; species Streptomyces sp. NPDC048417. The sequence goes on from NZ_JBEZKI010000001.1 coordinate 96,769, forward strand.
GCTCGGCTCTCTCAGATCCGTCGCGAGCGTGGTCACCTGGCCGGTCGCCGGGTCGTACCGGCGCAGCGCGTGGTTGTAGGTGTCGGACACCGCGACCGAGCCGTCAGGGAGCGCCGTCACGCCCAGCGGGTGCTGCAGCAGCGCCTGTTCGGCCGCGCCGTCCCGGTGGCCGAAGTCGAAGAGACCGGTGCCGACCGCCGTGTGGACGCGGCCGTCCAGGTCGACCCAGCGCAGCGCGCTGGTCTCCGAGTCGGCGAGCCAGAGCCGGTCGGCGGTGGCGGCGAGACCGGACGGCTGCGCGAACCAGGCCTCGGCCGCCGGCCCGTCCACCAGCCCCTCATTGGTGGTGCCGGCGGCCACCGCGACCGTCTCGCTCCCCCGGTCGTACGCCCACAGCTGGTGCACGCCCGCCATGGCGATCCACACCTTGCCGCCGAAGACCGCCACGTCCCAGGGGGAGGACAGGTCGACCTCGCGGGCCGGGCCCGAGGTCGGGGAGCCCTGCCACCACTGGCGGCCGGTGCCCGCGAGCGTGGTCACCTCGCCGGTGGCCGGGTCGAGACGGCGCAGCGCGTGGTTGACGGTGTCGGCGACGACCACCGAGCCGTCGTCGAGGAGCGCCAGGCCCTGCGGTTCGCTGAAGGCGGCCTCGGCGGCCGGGCCGTCGGCGAAGCCGCGCTCACCGGAGCCGATCCGCCGTACGACCGTCTCCGCGTCCTCGGCCAGCTCCACCAGCTGGTGCCGGGTGGTGTCGCTGACCAGGAAGTTCCCGGTGGGCAGCAGCAGTGCCTTGCCGGGGAAGCGCAGGGCGGTCGGCTCGGGCTCCGGCGGCACGTACGGGCCGTCGCCGCGCCGCAGGGTGCCCTTCGCCTCGTGCTCCGCCTCCAGCTCCTCGACCAGCCGTGCGATCGCGTGTGCGTGGCCCTCGCCGGCGTGCTGGGCGACGACGTATCCCTCGGGGTCGATCACGACCAGCGTCGGCCAGGCCCGCACCGCGTACTGCTTCCAGGTGGCGAGCTCCGGGTCGTCGAGCACCGGATGCTCCACGCCGTACCGCTCCACGGCGTCGACGACCGCCTGATGCTCCGCCTCGTGCACGAACTTCGGCGAGTGCACCCCGATGATCACCACCGTGTCCCGATGCCGCTCCTCCAGCTCCCGCAGCTCGTCCAGGACGTGCAGGCAGTTCACGCAACAAAATGTCCAAAAATCAACAATCACGATGCGGCCACGGAGCTCCGCAAGGCTGAGTTGCTTGTCACCTGTGTTGATCCAGCCGCCCTTGCCGATCAGCTCGGGGGCACGGACACGTACGCGCTTTGCCATGGTTCAAGCCAACCACACCCGCACCTCACGCTATTCCGTACTCGTTGAGCAGCCTGGCGATGCGCACGAGAGGTCGTCCCTCGAGAGCTTCGTCGGCGATCAGACGTGCACACACCGCGCTGCCGGGATCAGGCTCGCGGTGTCCCGAGTCGGCATCGACGCGAAGGCCGTAGGGCGGCTGTCCGCCGATCCATCGCCCTCGGCCGCGAAGGTACTGCTTGGCACGACGGATGCGCTCACCCTGGGTTTCCGCCTCGGTCCGCGCCCACTTCCGGGCCACATCCCGGTACCCAGACTTTCCGCGGTCGACGTGCACCTGGCGAACGACCAGACCGTGCCGGGCCGCCCACGTCCGGCAGTCGGCCTCCTGCCGTTCGATGGCCGTCTTGCCCTCCCGGTCGAGTGAGAGTCGAAGGTAGAGATCGGCGCAGATGCTCCCCTGCTGCATATCCCCTCCAGAGTTGCTCACTCTGTGAACGAACAGCAAAGTCAAAGGTAAAGAATTCCTTGCAGGTCAGCTCAGCGCGTGGCCCGTCGTCGCGTCCACGTGGGAGGGGATCTCGTCGTGCCGGTCGCCGACCGTGGAGGTGCCGGTCGGTTCGAAGAGGAGGATCGAGGCTCCGGCCGGGGCGGACGGCTTGTGCTCGGTGCCACGGGGGACGGTGAAGACCGAGCCCGTGGGCAGGACGACCGTGCGCTCGCCGGCCGGCTCCCGCAGGGCGATGCGCAGCTCGCCCGCCAGGACCAGGAAGAACTCGTCGGTGTGGTCGTGCACGTGCCAGAGGTGCTCGCCCTGGACCTTGGCGGCGCGGACGTCGTAGTCGTTGACGGCGGTGACGATCCGGGGGCTCCACAGGTCCTCGAAGGAGCCGAGGGCGTGGGCGAGGGAGACGGGTTCGCCGTTCATGGCGCTGCTCGTGGCGTTCATGGCGTTCATCCTGGGCGCTCGCCCGGCGGTCGGGTGAGTGCTAGAAATCGCATATGGCGCAAGGATCCTCGCAGTCGACGCACCGGGTGGCCGTGATCGTGGACGCGGGCACCAACCCGTTCGAGGTCGGGGTCGCCACCGAGCTGTTCGGGCTACCGCGTCCGGAGCTGGGGCTGTCCGTGCCGCCGTACGAGGTGACCCTGTGCGCGCCCACCCGCGAGGTGCGGATGAACCACGGCTTCTTCACCCTGAGCGGAGTGGCCGGGCTGGCGGCGGTGGACGGCGCGGACACCCTCGTGGTGCCGGGGCGCCCGGACAATGTCGTACCGCGCGGTGCGGACGTCCTCGACGCGATCCGGCGCGCGCACGCGCGCGGGGCGCGGGTGGTGAGTTTCTGCACCGGGACCTTCGCGCTCGCCGAGGCCGGGCTGCTGGACGGGCGGCCGGCCACCACGCACTGGCGCTGGGCGGACGCCTTCCGGCAGCTGCATCCCCGGGTGCTGCTCCGTCCGGATGTGCTCTTCGTCGACGACGGCGACCTGCTCACCGCCTCCGGCAGCGCGGCCGCGCTCGACCTGGGGCTGCACATCTGGCGCCAGGACCACGGCGCCGAGATCGCCAACGCGGTCTCCCGGCGGCTGGTGTTCGCCTCGCACCGGGACGGCGGGCAGCGGCAGTTCGTGGAGCGGCCGGTGCCCGAGGTGCCGGACGAGTCGCTCGGCCCGCTGCTGGCCTGGGCGCAGGAGCGGCTGGGCGAGCCGCTGACCGTGGCGGACCTGGCCGCGCGGGCGGCGGTCTCCCCGGCGACCCTGCACCGCCGGTTCCGCGCCCAGCTGGGCACCACCCCGCTGGCCTGGCTGACCGGGGAGAGGGTGGCGCTCGCCTGCCGGCTGATCGAGCGCGGGGAGGAGCGCCTGGAGGTGGTGGCCTCGCGCAGCGGCCTGGGCACCGCGGCCAACCTGCGCGCACGGCTGCGGCGCGAGACCGGGCTCAGCCCGTCGGACTACCGGCGGCGTTTCGGGCCGGTGGGCCGGGAAGGGGTACGGACATGAGATTCCTGGTACGCGACCGGCTCCTCGGCTTCGGCGAGGACTACTGGATCGAGGACGAGCACGGCGACAAGGTCTTCCTCGTCGACGGCAAGGCCATGCGGGTGCGCGACACGTTCGAGCTGAAGGACCGGCACGGGCGCGTGCTCGTCGACATCCGCCAGAAGATGTTCGCCCTGCGCGACACCATGGTGATCGAACGCGACGGCGAACCCCTGGCCACCATCAGGCGCAAGCGGCTCTCGCTGCTGCGCAACCACTATCGCGTGCACCTGGTCGACGGCACCGATCTGGACGTCAGCGGCAAGATCCTCGACCGTGAGTTCGCCGTGGAGTATGACGGTGAGCTGCTGGCCGTGGTCTCCCGGCGCTGGCTGCACGTCCGGGAGACCTACGGTGTCGACGTCGTACGGGACGACGCGGACCCGGCGCTGCTGATCGCGGTGGCGGTGTGCGTGATCCACCTCGCGGACAAGGAGCGCGAGGAGGACTGACGGGCCGCCGGAGACCGGCGGACGGCTAGCGGCGAGGGGGTTCCAGGCCCAGCAGGCGGTCCTTGAGCGCCGGGAACTGTTCGCGGGTGGCGGCGACCTTGGCCGGGTCGAGGTCGACGGTGAGGATCTCCTCGCCGGCGCCCGCCTCGGCCAGCACCTCGCCCCAGGGATCGACCACGATCGAGTGACCCGCCTGCGGAACTCCGGCATGCGTCCCGGCCGTTCCACACGCGAGCACGAACGCCTGGTTCTCGACCGCCCGCGCCTGGGCCAGCAGCGTCCAGTGCGCGCGCCGCCGCTCGGGCCAGCCCGCCGAGACCACCATCGTCTCGGCACCGGCGTCGACGAGTGCGCGGAAGAGTTCGGGGAAGCGGAGGTCGTAGCAGGTGGCCACGCCCAGCGTGGTCTCCGGGAGCCGGACGGTCACCAGTTCCTGGCCGGCGCCCATCAGCACCGCCTCGCCCTTGTCGAAGCCGAAGCGGTGGATCTTGCGATAGGCCGCGGCCAGATCACCGGAGGGGGAGAAGATGAGAGCCGTGTTGTAGAGGGGGCCCTCAGGGTCTCGCTCGGGGATGGAACCGGCGTGCAGCCAGACGCCTGCGTCGCTCGCCGCCTTCGCCATCGCCTCGTACGTCGGGCCTTCGAGCGGCTCGGCCTCGGTGGCGAACTCCTCGTAGGCGAACGCACCGGTCGTCCACAGCTCGGGCAGTACGACGAGATCGGCGTCCGCCTGCTCGCGCACCAGTGCGGCCACGCGTCGCCGACGGGATTCGACCGATTCGCCCTCGTTTACGTCGATCTGGATGAGCGAGGCGCGCACACTACCACCGTCCTGGCAATTCGAGCCGTCCACACAGGCCTACGATCGTCACACGAAAGCACTGCCGGGGTGCCTCACAGCAGCGTAACTTAGCGTCTCAAGACACCCGCCGACAGCAGCCCACCTCCAGCTGGCAGCGCCGCCACAACCTGCCCGAGTACCGACCGCCGAGGGGTCCCGTTCCGTGAGTCTGCATCCCACTCTCCAGCCCTACGCCGACGCCTGGACCCACTCCATCGAAGCGATATCCGAGCTGGTGACGCCCCTTGCCGAGGGCGAGTGGAACCGGCGGACACCGTGCCCGGGCTGGTCGGTGCGGGACGTGGTCTCCCATGTCATCGGCATGGACTGCGAGATGCTCGGCGACCCGCGCCCGATCCACACCCTCCCGCGCGACCTCTTCCACATCACCAACGAGCACCAGCGCTACATGGAGATGCAGGTCGACGCCCGCCGCCACCACACGGCGCCCGAGATGACCTCCGAGCTGGAGTACACGGTCATCCGCCGCAACCGCCAGCTGCGCAACGAGTCGCGGGAGCCAGGGCACGCGGTGCGCGGGCCGATGGGCAAGGAGATCACCCTCGAAGAGGCCATGCGCAACCGCGCGTTCGACGTGTGGGTGCACGAGCAGGACCTGCGGGCGGCGCTGGGGCGGCCGGGCAACCTCGACTCGCCGGGTGCGCAGATCGCCCGGGACGTGCTGCTCGGCGAACTGCCCCGGGTGGTCGCCAATGAGGCGGAGGCCCCGCGCAGTTCGGCGGTCATCTTCGATGTGCACGGGCCGGTGGAGTTCCTGCGCACCATCCGCATCGACATCCAGGGCCGCGGCACCCTGGAGACCACCCCCGCGCTCGGCCCCGCCGCCATCTTCACCCTCGACTGGGAAACCTACGTCCGCCTGGCCTGCGGCCGCGTCACCCCGGAGGCGGCGGCCGACCGGGTGAAGGCGGAGGGCGACCCGGATCTGACGGCGGCGATCCTGCGGAACTTCGCGGTCACGCAGTAGGAATCCGCGGTCACGCGGTAAGCATCAGCGGTGAGAAACAGCGGCGGCCACCGGTAATTCGGTAGGCCACGGCAGCCGTCGGGATCTACCTTCCCGGCATGACCTCTGCCACCGCACCGCACGACGACCTCCCGCCCCGCCTGACCCGCCTCACCTTCCACGGCCCGCTCTCCGAGGCCCGAGCGGCCGCGATGGTACGGCGGCTCGCGTCCACCCACCCCACCACGGTGCTCGACATCGGATGCGGCTGGGGCGAGTTGATGCTCCGTCTGCTGGACGCCGTACCCCGCGCTCACGGCGTCGGACTGGATGTGCACGCCGGGGATCTGGCGCGGGGACGGCGGGCCGCCGAGGCGCGCGGGCTGGCCGACCGGGTGGAGTTCGCCGAGGAGTCGGCGGTGGACACCGGGCGCGGCCCGGCCGACGTGGTGCTGTGCCTCGGAGCGAGTCAGGCGCTGGGCGACGACCTGGCGGTGGCCCTGCGGGAGCTGCGGCGGCTGGTGGCCGACGGCGGCCGGGTCCTGCTCGGCGAGGGCTTCTGGCAGCGCACCCCGACCGAGGCGGAGCTGTCCGGAATGTGGCCGGGCGCGTCGACCGCCGACCACCACGACCTGGCGACCCTGGTCGACCTGGCGGTGGCGGCGGGCTTCCGCCCGGAGTGGACGGAGACGGCGAGCCTGGCGGAATGGGAGGAGTTCGAGTCGGCGTACCAGGCCGACCAGGAGGTATGGCTCGCGACCAACCCCGGCCACCCCCTGGCCACGGAAACCCGCACCCGCCTGGACACCCACCGATCGACCTGGCTGACCTACCGCGGCGTACTGGGCCTGACCTACCTCACCCTCGTACCAACGACGAACTGACCGACCACCACACCAACAGCCACCCAGCCGCCACACCGACGCCCACCCGACCGCCTACCGATGGCCACACCGACAACCGCCCGACTGCCTACCGACAACCGCCCGATCGCCGCACCGGCAGCTGACCGACCGCACGCCCGGAAAGCCGCCGACGGCGATCGCCCCCGCAGGTCGCACCCGCAGGTCGCCCAGCCCCTCCGTCGGCTGGAAACGGGCAGCGGGGCGGCGCGAAAGTCGAATCCACGCTCGGAAAGCCGCCTGCGGCAATCGCACCCCACAGGTCGGGCAACCCTTGTGCCGACTGGAAACGGGTGGTGCGCGGGTGGGAGGAAAACTCACGCAGGCACGTGCACCGTCTCCACCCGGCTCGCCACCACCCGCTCCCGCTCCCGCCGAGCCGCTCGCCCCCGCAACCGCAGGATCTGGCTCACCCCCAGCGCCTGGAGCACGAACACACACGAGAACGCCACCGAGTAGTCGTCACCGGTCGCATCCAACAGCACACCCACCACGAACAACGTCGTCATCGAGGCCACGAAACCACCCATGTTGGTGATCCCCGACGCAGTCCCCTGCCGCTCGGGCGGATTCGCCGGCCGCGCGAAGTCGAAGCCGAGCATCGACGCCGGCCCACACGCCCCCAGCACCGCACACAACACCACCAGCAGCCACATCGGCGCATGCTCGGCCGGATACACCAGCGTCGCCGCCCACACGACGGCCGTCGCCCCGACCGTGCCCAGCGCCAACGGCAACCGCGCCGCGTGATGCCGGGCGACGATCTGGCCGTAGACCAGACCGATCACCATGTTGGAGAGCACGACCAGCGTCAGCAGCTCACCGGCCGTGGCACGGGACAGCCCCTGCGCCTGGACCAGGAACGGCAGCCCCCACAGCAGCAGGAACACCATCGCCGGGAACTGGGTGGTGAAGTGCACCCACAGACCGAGCCGGGTCCCCGGCTCCCGCCAGGACGCGACGATCTGCTTGCGTACGTACGCCGCGCCCCGGTGCGGGAAGGGCGCCGGCTCGTGCCCCTCGGGGTGGTCCTTCAGGAAGAACAGCACGAGGACCAGCACGACCACACCGGCCAGGGCGCTGCCCGCGAACGCCGGAGTCCACCCGATGCCGTGCAGCAGCCGGGCCAGGACCAGCGTGGAGACGAGGTTGCCCGCCATGCCGACCAGACCGGCGAGCTGTGCGACGAGCGGCCCGCGCCGCACCGGGAACCAGCGGGTGCCGAGCCGCAGCACACTGATGAAGGTCATGGCGTCGCCGCAGCCCAGCAGGGCACGCGAGGCGAGCGCGGTGCCGTACGACGGGGAGAACGCGAAGCCGAGCTGGCCGGCCGTGAACAGCACCGCCCCGATGGACAGCACCTTCTTCGTGCCGAGGGTGTCGACCAGCAGCCCGACGGGTATCTGCATGCCGGCGTAGACCAGCAGCTGGAGTATCGAGAAGGTGGACAGGGCCGAGGCGTTGACGTGGAAGCGGTCGGCCGCGTCGAGCCCGGCGACACCGAGGGACGTACGGAAGATGACGGCGACGAAGTAGACCGAGACGCCTATGGACCACACCGCGACGGCCCGGCGGCCGCCGGGCGGATCGCCGGGCAACGCGACGCTGCCGCGGCTCATCGGACCTCACCCCGCGCCAGGTGCGCGAACCAGTCGACGTGCCGGTGCACCAGCTCGACCGCACGGTCGGCGTCCCCGGCGCGCAGCGCGTCCAGTATCTCCTCGTGCTCGGTCAGCGACTTGGCGATCCGGTCGGGGTGGGCGTTCATGATCGCAACACCCATGCGCAGCTGGCGGTCGCGGAGCCGGTCGTAGAGGCGGGAGAGGATCTCGTTGCCGCCGTCGCGGACGATCTCGGCGTGGAAGCAGCGGTCCGTGACGGCCGCTGCGGCCAGGTCACCGGCGGCTGCCTCGGCCTTCTGACGGTCCAGCAGCTCCTCCAGACGGGCCACGAGCATCGCCGACGGCGGTACGGCCTTGCGCACCGCGTGCTCCTCGACCAGCATCCGGGTCTCCACCACGTCCGCGATCTCCTGCGCGGAGACGGGCAGCACCATGGCGCCCTTCTTCGGGTAGAGCTTGATCAGGCCCTCGACCTCGAGGCGCAGCAGCGCCTCGCGGACCGGGGTGCGGGACACCCCCACGGCCTCGGCCAGCTCGCCCTCGGTGAGCAGCGTGCCGCCCTCGTAGTGGCGGTCCAGGACAGCTTGCTTGACATGGGAGTACACACGGTCGGCGGCGGGGGGCTGCTTGACGGCCAGGCTCATGCCCACAGGATAGATACAACACGTACGCATACAGGAGAGCGGTCCACCATGCGGACGTGACCTATGTCTCCCCAAGCAACCGCACAACCATCTGTGCTACTTACGTGTCCTACACGTGCGGCCCGCACTTCCCTGCCGCCTCAACTTGGCCGCACTACAGGGGCATTCGACTCGACTCGGGGTAACTCACTTGATTACCGGCATTAAGGGCACCCGCTTCCGCAGAGCTGTCGCCGTCGCCGTCACGTCCGGCGCGTTGCTCGCCACCGGGGCCCTCACCGCGGCGCCCGCACAGGCTGTCACGGCGCCCACCATTGTGGCCAAGGGCGGCTACCTCATGAACAACGCCACCGCCGCCTCGCTGTACACGAAGAAGGCGGACACCCGGCTGTCCACCGGCTCGACGACGAAGATCATGACCGCCAAGGTCGTGCTCGCGCAGTCGAACCTGAACCTGGACGCCAAGGTCACCATCCAGAAGGCGTACAGCGACTACGTCGTCGCGAACAACGCCTCCCAGGCCCACCTGATCGTCGGCGACAAGGTCACCGTCCGCCAGCTGCTGTACGGGCTGATGCTGCCCTCCGGCTGCGACGCCGCCTACGCGCTCGCCGACAAGTACGGCACGGGTACGACCCGCGCCAAGCGGGTCGCCAACTTCATCTCCAAGATGAACACCGCCGCCAAGAACCTGCACCTGACGAACACGCACTTCGATTCCTTCGACGGCATCGGCAACGGCAACAACTACTCGACGCCGCGCGACCTGACGAAGATCGCCAGCAGCGCGATGAAGAACTCCACGTTCCGCACGGTCGTCAAGACGAAGAAGTACACGGCGAAGACGATCACCAAGACCGGTTCCACCCGCACCATGGGTGCCTGGACCAACACCAACACGCTGCTCAGCAGCTACAGCGGCGCCATCGGCGTGAAGACCGGCTCCGGCCCCGAGGCCAAGTACTGCCTGGTCTTCGCCGCGACCCGCAACGGCAAGACGGTCATCGGCACCGTCCTCGCCTCCTCCTCGGTCACCCAGCGCGCCACGGACGCCACGAAGCTCCTGAACTACGGCTTCGCCCGCCTCGGCTGACACCCTGGCACACAGACGACGAAGGCCCGCCGCAGCATCTGCGGCGGGCCTTTTCGCATACCCGAGCGACCCGGCGCAGCAGAACTCGCATCCTTCCCTCGCAATCGTGAACATCGCAGTATTTGACTGGCATATTCGATTTTCTTCGCCCTAGGTTCCGCGGCGGAGGTGGTTCCCATGAACGAACCCAACAAGCAAGCGAAGCCCGCCAAGTCTCACGAGGCGATCGACGTCAGCGACTTCGTGTACGCGGCGACCGGAGCCCGGGTACGACGACTGACCATGCCGGACGGAACGCACTGGTTTCCCGCGGTGGACTTGTGCAAGGAACTCGGGTACGCCAACGCCCGGAAGGCTCTCGCCGACCATGTTCCGGAGGAGCATCGAGAGACTATCGAGAGCGTAACTGGAGGTTACGGTCTCAGCATTCCCGCAGGTAGGATGTGGCGTCGAGACATGAACCTCATCGCTCTCCCGGGCCTCATCGCTCTCGTGAACGGCTGCACGAAGCCCGCGTGCGCCCCCTTCAAAGAGTGGGTGGCCGAAGTCATCGCGACCGTCCAGCGAGAGGGTTCCTACACTCTCGAAGAGGCCGAGGTGCAGCCCACCGAGCCGGGCGCGCCCGTGGCCTACGCCATGCCGGAGCAGGTCGCGGAGGCCATCGTCCGGCTCGAGGCGCACAACCTTCAGCTGGACGAGCAGTTGGCGGACGGGCAGCGCGAACTGATCGAGTTGCAGAAGAGCACGCTCGCCGTGCAGCAGGCCATGGTCCGGGCGATGGAACGGATCGCCGACCGGCTCGACGAACTCGTCCTCGAACGTCGCAAGCCGTACGGCCCGCCCATGGCGCTGCCGACCACCGAGTCCCTACTCGCCGACTGGCGAAGGCGGTTGTCGGTGACCGAGGACGTGTGGACGGTGGCCGTCGTCATCGCCCCGGTCCTCGTCGAGCGGGGTGAGCTGCGGGAGCCGCTCGAATCGATCGCCGCGCGTACCGGTCTGACGGTGCACCGCGTCAACGAGTGTCTCCGGCTGCTGCGCAAGCACGCCTGCATTCACTCGCGGGGCGGGACGGAGGAAGGGGCGCCGGTCTATGTGCTGAACCAGCTCTGAAAGTGAGTGGGCGGTCGCAGGACTAAGTTGCGACCGCCCACTCTCCCAACCTATCGGCTCTCAGCCCCAGGTAATCAACCGCTTCGGCTGTTCCAGGATCGCCGCGATGTCCGCGAGGACCTTGGAGCCCAGTTCGCCGTCGACCAGGCGGTGGTCGAAGGACAGGGCCAGCGTGGTGACCTGGCGGGGCTTGACCTTGCCCTTGTGGACCCAGGGCTGGAGCTTGATCGCGCCGACCGCCAGGATCGCCGCCTCGCCCGGGTTGAGGATCGGTGTCCCCGTGTCGATGCCGAAGACGCCGACATTGGTGATCGTCACCGTGCCGCCCTGCATGGCGCCGGGCGAGGTCTTGCCGTCCCGGGCCGTGGTCACCAGCTCACCGAGGGACTCGGCCAGCTGCGGCAGCGTCTTCGCCTGGGCGTCCTTGATGTTCGGGACGATCAAACCCCGCGGGGTGGCCGCGGCGATGCCCAGGTTGACGTAGTGCTTGAGCACGATCTCCTGGTTCGCCTCGTCCCAGGACGCGTTGATGTCCGGGTTGCGCCGGATCGCGACCAGCAGGGCCTTGGCGATGAGGAGAAGCGGGTTCACCCTGAGGCCCTGCAGGTCCTTGTCCTGCTTCAGCTCCTCCACCAGCTTCATCGTGCGGGTCACGTCCACCGTCACGAACTCCGTGACATGCGGGGCCGTGAACGCCGAACCCACCATCGCCGCCGCCGTCGCCTTGCGGACGCCCTTGATGGGGACCCGGGTCTCGCGCGCACCCTCGTAGGACGCCGCGGGAGCCGCCGCAACAGCAGGAGCCGTCGGCACGGCCGGCGCCTGCTGCGGGGCCGCCGCCGGTACGGCCGCCACCGCCGCGTGGACGTCCTCGCGCGTGATGACGCCGTCCGGGCCCGACGGGGTCACCGTGGCCAGGTCGACGCCCAGGTCCTTCGCCAGCTTGCGCACCGGCGGCTTCGCCAGCGGGCGGGGACGCTCCGCGGCGGGGGCCTCGGGGACCACGTCGGCGACCTCGGCATGGCCGTGGCCGTTCAGCTCGCTCTGGACCGCCGCCTGCACCGCCGCCTCGGCGACCGTCACCTCCGGGCCCTTGCGCGGGCGGCGCTTCGTGGAGGAGGCCGCCACTCCGTAGCCGACGAGGACCGGCTGGCGGCCCTGCGGCTTCTCCTCCGGCTCCGGAGCCGGCGCGGGCTCCGCCACGGGAGCGGCCGCCCCGCCCGACACGTCCACCGCGATGATCGCCGTGCCCACGTCCACCGTGGTGCCCTCGGCGAAGCGCAGCTCGCGCACCACCCCGTCGTAGGGGATGGGCAGTTCTACGGCCGCCTTCGCCGTCTCGACCTCGCACACCACCTGGCCGTCGGTGACCGTGTCGCCCGGCTGGACGTACCACTTGAGGATCTCGGCCTCGGTGAGCCCCTCGCCCACGTCCGGCATCTTGAACTCGCGTACGGACGCTTCCGTCATCGTCGTCACGACCCTCTCCTCAGTACGCCAGGGCACGGTCGACGGCGTCGAGCACCCGGTCAAGGCCCGGAAGGTACTCCTCCTCCAGGCGGGCCGGCGGGTAGGGGGCGTGGTAGCCGCCGACCCGGAGCACCGGGGCCTCCAGGTGGTAGAAGCAGCGCTCGGTGATACGGGCGGCGATCTCCGCGCCCGAGCCGAAGAACACCGGCGCCTCGTGGACGACGACCAGGCGACGGGTCTTCTCGACCGAGGCCTGGATGGAGTCGAAGTCCAGCGGGGAGACGGACCGCAGGTCGAGGATCTCCAGGGACCTGCCCTCCTCGGCGGCCGCGTCGGCGACCTCCTGGCAGAGCTTCACCATCGGGCCGTAGGCGGCCAGAGTGAGGTCGGTGCCCTCGCGGACCACGCGCGCCTTGTGCAGCGGGCCGGGGATGGCCTCCGTGTTCACCTCGCCCTTGTCCCAGTAGCGGCGCTTGGGCTCGAAGAAGATCACCGGGTCGTCGCTCTGGATGGCCTGCTGCATCATCCAGTAGGCGTCCGAGGAGTTGGACGGGGAGACGATCTTCAGTCCCGCCACGTGCGCGAAGAGCGCCTCGGGGGACTCCGAGTGGTGCTCGACCGCGCCGATGCCGCCGCCGTAGGGGATGCGCACGACGACCGGCATCTTGACCTTGCCCAGCGAACGCGCGTGCATCTTGGCCAACTGGGTGACGATCTGGTCGTACGCCGGGAAGACGAAGCCGTCGAACTGGATCTCCACCACCGGTCGGTAGCCGCGCAGGGCGAGGCCGATCGCGGTGCCGACGATGCCGGACTCGGCGAGGGGGGTGTCGATGACGCGGCTCTCGCCGAAGTCCTTCTGGAGGCCGTCGGTGACCCGGAAGACGCCGCCGAGCTTGCCGACGTCCTCGCCCATGACGAGGACCTTGGGGTCGGCGTCCAGGGCGCGGCGCAGCGACTCGTTGATCGCCTTGGCCAGTGCCATCTTCTCCGCTGCCATGATCAGACCCCCTCTACGTCCGCGAACGACGCCTGGTAGGCGGCGAACTGGGCTCGTTCCTCGTCGACGAGCGCGTGCCCGTCCGCGTACACGTGCTCGAACACGGCGAAGTTGTCCGGGTCCGGCATGGCTCGGACCGCTTCGCGCACTCGCCTGCCCAACGCCTCGGACTCGGTTTCGAGTTCCGCGAAAAATCCCTCGTCCGCGTGGTTTGAGGCCTCCAGGTACCGGCGAAGGCGCAGGATCGGGTCCTTGGCCTCCCAGGCCTCGCGCTCCTCGTCGGCCCGGTACTTGGTCGGGTCGTCGGAGGTGGTGTGGGCGCCCATCCGGTAGGTGTACGCCTCGACCAGCGTCGGGCCCTCGCCGCTGCGGGCGCGCTCCAGCGCCCACTTGGTGACCGCGAGGCAGGCCAGCACGTCGTTGCCGTCGACACGGACGCCGGGGAAGCCGAAGCCCTGGGCACGCTGGTAGAGCGGGACGCGGGTCTGCTTCTCGGTCGGCTCGGAGATCGCCCACTGGTTGTTCTGGCAGAAGAACACCACCGGGGCGTTGTAGACCGCGGCGAAGGTGAACGATTCGGCGACGTCGCCCTGGCTGGAGGCGCCGTCGCCGAAGTAGGCGATGACCGCCGAGTCCGCGCCGTCCTTGGCGACGCCCATGGCGTAGCCGGTGGCGTGCAGCGTCTGGGAGCCGATGACGATCGTGTAGAGGTGGAAGTTGTTGCTGTTGGGGTCCCAGCCGCCGTGGTTGACGCCGCGGAACATGCCCAGCAGGTTGGTCGGGTCGACCCCGCGGCACCAGGCGACGCCGTGCTCGCGGTAGGTCGGGAAGACGTAGTCGTCCTCGCGGGTGGCGCGCCCGGAACCGATCTGGGCGGCCTCCTGGCCGAGCAAAGACGCCCACAGGCCCAGTTCGCCCTGCCGCTGCAGGGCGGTGGCCTCGGCGTCGAAGCGGCGGGTGAGCACCATGTCGCGGTACAGGCCGCGCAGCTCCTCGGGGGTGATCCCGGCGACGTACGCGTCGTACTCGGCGTTCTTGACCCGTTTGCCCTCCGGGGTCAGCAGCTGCACGAGTTCGGGATCGGTGCTCTTCTTCGTGGTGGTGCGAGGCGTGGTGGTGCGAGTGGTGCGCTTGGTGCCGGTCTTGCTGCCGGTGGTACCGGCTTTGCCTGCGGCGCTGCGTCGCGGTTCGCTCGCGGCACTGCTGTCCACGGTCACGTGTGCTCCTCCGTCGGTCCGGCCCCCGGGGTTGCCGGGTGAACCAGTGCGGCTCACCTGCTTCCGACACCCGTGGCACGGGGTGGGTGCCACTCGGCCGGGAACAGGCGTGACAGGTGCCCCGGCGAGCGCCCTGCAAGATGCACGTTACCCAGTGCTCCACATTTCTGTGAAACCCCTCCTGACCTGCGATTTTGCTTGGAAATCCAAGTACTTTTTGCTTGGGTTTCCTAGTAAATCGACACAGGCCGGAAGGTCGCTGGTCAGAGCCTTGCAGGAGGCCGGAGCTACCGCACGTTATCCCGCCACCCCGGGCCACGGGAAGATGTAAGGCTCCCGGCCCGCGGCGCCGGCGCTCCACGGCGAGCGCATCCGCGACGGCGCGTCCTGGGGCGATTCCCTCGCACCCGCGTTCGCCCCGGTCCACCACGTGACCGAAAGCGACCAACCGCGACTGCCTGCGACAATCCCCAGCTCACAGGCCCAGGCGTTGCCCTAGCATCTGCCGCGTGCCGCGCCCATGTGTACCACCCCTCATGCCCCACGCGCCCCCTCTGGGCGCCCTGCTCCGGCTCTACGCCGCCGGTTCCGCGCTCACCTGCGAACCCGTGGAACAGGGCCTGCTCAACCGCGGCTACCGCGTCCGCACCACCCGCGGCCGATACTTCCTGAAACACCACTTCGACCCCGACACCGCCGACCCGGCCGCCATCGAGCGACGCCATCTGGCCACCCAGCGCCTGGCCGCCCTCGGCGTCCCGGTCGCCCTGCCGCTGGCGCACCGTGAGGGCCGTACGGTCGCCGTCGTCGGCGGGCACGCCTACGCGCTGCACCCCTGGATCGACGGCCGGCACCGGCACGGCGGACAGCTCACGCGCGGGGAGTGCGCGCGGCTCGGTGCGCTCCTGGGCGCCGTGCACGCCTGTTTGGAGCGCGTGATGCCACCCAAAGGGCGTACCCGCCCGGCCACGAGCCCCCATCCCGTCGAGAGCGCCGATCCCGCCGACACCTTCGCGCTCATCGACGACCTCCTCGCCCACGTCAGCCGGCACCGGCCCGCCGACGCCTTCGACGAACTCGCCCGTCATCGGCTGCTCGAACGCCGTGCGCTCCTGGAGCAGCACGCCGGCCTGCGCCCCCCGCGCGGCGCCTCCGTGGGCTGGGTGCACGGCGACTTCCACCCGTTCAACCTGCTCTACAAGGACGACGCGCCCGCCGCGATCGTCGACTGGGACCGGCTGGGCGTGCAGCCCCGCGCGGAGGAGGCCGTCCGCGCCGCCGCGATCTTCTTCGTGCGCCCGGCGGGAGCGCTCGACCTGCCGAAGGTGCGGGCGTACGCGCGCGCGTACCGGCGCGCGGCCGGCGCCACGCCCTCGGAGTTGGCGGCGGCCGTGCACCGCGTGTGGTGGGAACGGCTCAACGACTTCTGGATGCTGCGCTGGCACTACGAGCGCGGCGACACCCGCGCGGACCCTCAGTTCCCGGCCGCCTCGGCGCTGGCCGTGTGGTGGACCGGCGAATACGACGCGGTGTGCGACGCGTTCGTCGGGTGAGGACCGTTGCTCAGCCCTGCAGGGGTGTCGGTGTCCTTCAGGGGTTGCCCAGGCCGGCGCCGGAGATCGTGTTGCCCTCGTCCGTGTTGCCGCTGCCGCCGTCCGTGCCCGTCGATTCGGTCGGGTCCGTCTCGGGGGAGCTCGCGGTGTCGGTGGGCTGCGAGGCGCTCGCCGTGTCCGACGGCTCGTCGGTCGGGTCGGTGCTCTCCGTCTGGGACTGGGTGTACGACGGGGTCTCCGACGGCGTGTAATCGGAGTTGCCGTTGTCGCCCGAGCCGCTGGTGTCGGTCTCCGTGTCCGTGGCCGTGTCGCTGGCCGTGTCGGAGGGGCTCTCGCTGGGCGTCTCGTCCTTGGTGGTCTGCGAGGCGCTCGGCGACTGCGTCGTCCCCGTGTCACCGCCGTCGCCGCCGCCCCTGTTCAGGGCCAGCGCGACGCCCGCCGCGATCGCGATCACCGCGAGGACGGCCAGGATCCACAGCTTGCCGCGGCCGGTGCCTCTGTTGCCGTGGCCCTCGAAGCCGCCGTCGTCACCGCCGCCGTAGCCGGACGGCAGGATCGGCTGGGGGATCTGCGAGGTCCCGGAGGAGTCCATCGGGTGCTGCATCACCGCCGTGCCGGCGAAACCGCCCGCCGACGCGTGCCGGCCGTCGTGCACGGTGACCGGGCCGGTGTTCCAGGTGCCGGTGTGGGCACCCTGGTCGTACAGCATCTGGAGGCCGTACTGGACCAGGCCGCGCATCTCCTCGGCGGTCTGGAAGCGGTCGTCGGGCTCCTTGGCGAGCGAACGCATGACCAGGCCGTCCAGCTCCGGCGGAGCGGCGCCCTCGGAGGTCTGGGACGGCGGCACCGGGATGTCCTGGACGTGCTGGTAGACCACCGACAGCGGGGTCTCGCCGATGAACGGCGGCCGCAGGGAGAGGAGTTCGTACAGCAGACAGCCGGTGGCGTACAGGTCGGAGCGGTGGTCGACGGCCTTGCCGAGCGCCTGCTCCGGGGAGAGGTACTGGGGCGTGCCCATGACCATGCCGGTCTGCGTCATCGTCGTGGACGCGCCGTGCAGGGCGCGGGCGATGCCGAAGTCCATCACCTTGACGGCACCGGTGTGCGTGATGATCACGTTGGCGGGCTTGATGTCGCGGTGCACGATGCCGTGCTGGTGCGAGTAGGCCAGCGCCTCCAGCACCCCGGACGTGATGATCAGGGCCTGCTCGGGGCCCGGCGCCTCGGCGTTGATCAGCAGGTCGCGAATGGTGCGGCCCTCGACCAGCTCCATCACGATGTACGGCACGGACTGGCCGCCGACCACGTCCTCGCCGGAGTCGTACACCGCCACGATCGCGTGGTGGTTGAGCCCGGCGACCGACTGTGCCTCGCGCGTGAAACGGGCCTTGGAGACCGGGTCCTCGGCAAGGTCGGCGCGCAGCAGCTTGACGGCCACGGTCCTGCCGAGCCGTACGTCCTCGGCGGCGAACACCTCGGCCATGCCACCACGGCCGAGCCGGTGCGTGAGCCGGTAACGGCCGTCGCCGACCAGGCCGCCGTTGCCCCACATCTCCGGCGTGTCTGACATGCCGCCGCCAGTCGCCTCGGGGTCGGACGGGCCCTGGGCGCTGTGCGTCTGTGCCATCGGTCCTCGCCGTCGTTTCTGCCCGCGGTGCGCGCGGTGTTGTCACGGTCTCCGTCGGCCACGCTACAGCCTCCGCGCAACCCCCAGGTCCGGGTTCCGGCCCGTGGACGGACCGGCCATCAAACCCGTACCACGCGCTGTCGTGCAAATTCTGTGTACCGGACGTACGGCAGCTGTAACGCTTCCGCGGCTCTTCTTTCGCGTACGGTCACGGAACGGGCACCGCGCTTGACGTCCCGGTGCCCTCGGGCAGACTTGGCCGGGAATGAGACATTCGATCAACAAGGGTGCCTGAGCGCCCGACGGGGGACGGGGAAAATGAGCCAGGACGGCGTACACGGCCGTTACGTGGGGCGGGCTCTGGCGGGTGGCCGCTACCAACTGCGCGACCTGCTCGGCGCGGGCGGTATGGCCTCCGTGCACCTGGCGTACGACACGGTCCTGGACCGTCAGGTCGCGATCAAGACCCTGCACACCGAACTCGGCCGGGAACAGGCCTTCCGCGAGCGCTTCCGCCGCGAGGCCCAGGCAGTGGCCAAGCTCACGCACACCAACATCGTCTCCGTCTTCGACACCGGAGAAGAAGAACTCGACGGCTCGACCATGCCGTACATCGTCATGGAGTACGTCGAGGGCCGACCGCTCGGCTCGGTGCTCGACGAGGACGTGACACAGTACGGCGCGATGCCCGCCGACAAGGCGCTGAAGATCACCGCCGATGTGCTGGCCGCGCTGGAGATCAGCCACGAGATGGGGCTGGTGCACCGCGACATCAAGCCCGGCAACGTGATGATGACCAAGCGCGGGGTCGTCAAGGTGATGGACTTCGGCATCGCCCGTGCCATGCAGTCCGGGGTCACCTCGATGACGCAGACCGGCATGGTCGTCGGCACTCCGCAGTATCTCTCCCCGGAGCAGGCCCTCGGCCGGGGCGTGGACGCCCGCTCCGACCTCTACTCGGTCGGCATCATGCTGTTCCAGCTGGTCACCGGCCGGCTGCCGTTCGACGCGGACTCGCCGCTGGCGATCGCGTACGCGCATGTCCAGGAGGAGCCCGTCACTCCCTCCTCGGTCAACCGTGCCCTTCCCCCGGCCGTGGACGCGCTGGTCGCCCGCGCCCTCAAGAAGAACCCGAACGAGCGCTTCCCGACCGCCGAGTCGATGCGCGACGAGTGCCTGCGGGTGGCCGCCTCGCTCCAGCCGGCCGCGCCCAGCATCGTCCCGGGCATCCCGCCGACGCAGAGCGGTTCCGGGGTCGGCTCCGCGGTGTTCCCGCCGGTCGACCAGGCGACGCCGGCGCCTCCCGGGCCGGTGCAGACGCCGTACCAGCCGACGCCGAACCCGAACCCGTACGGCACCCCGGTCCCAGGCCCGGCTCCCGCTCCCGCTCCCGCTCCCGCGTACGGCTATCCGCAGCAGGCGGGTTACCAGACGCCGGCCGGGTACGCCCAGCCGGCGCCGTCGACCCCGCCGCCGTACACCATCAGCCCCCAGTCGCCGTCCTCCGGTGGTGGGGGCAGGGGCAATCGGCCGGTGGTCATCGGGTCGATCGCGGTCTCGCTGATCGCGGTGATCGGTCTGATCGTCGCGCTGGCGCTGAACAGCGGCGGCGGTGGGGACGACAACGGCGGAAGTGGAAGCAACGGCGGCGGCACCGCGAGCGCCGGGGCCTCGCACGCGTCGGGCTACCGCGGGCCGGACACCGCGAAGACCATCGACAAGACCGAGTGCACCGAGCCGCAGGAGTCGTACGACGACGCCGACAAGGTCCAGGTCCCGGACTTCAAGTTCAAGTACGTCAAGTCGGTCAAGGAGTGCTTCCAGGCCGCCGGCTGGCAAATGAAGATCGTCTCCGTCGACGAGAACACGTACGGCGACGGCACGGTCATGGAGCAGTTCCCGTCCTCCGGCACGGACGTCGACCCCGAGGACATGCCGACCATCGAGCTCAAGGTGTCGACGGGCAACCCGGCCACCGGCTGAGGCGCGGCACGGCACGGCACGGCACGGCAGCCGAAGTAGTAAGGGCCCGGCGGTGTCGCCGGGCCCTTCGCCGTCTCGGGAGTCCTGCTCTGAGTCCTGCTCTGGGTCCTGCTCTGAGTCCTGTTCGGGCGTCCTAGAGGTACGGTCCGCCGGAACGGCCGGCCGCCGGTCCGTGTTCCTCGCCCTCGTGGCCGACGCCCGGCGGCAGCGCGCGCCGCATCTGCTCCAGCTGGGCGCGGGCGGCCATCTGCTGGGCGAACAGGGTGGTCTGGATCCCGTGGAAAAGACCCTCCAGCCAGCCGACCAACTGGGCCTGCGCGATCCGCAGCTCCGAGTCGGTCGGGGTCACGTCGTCGGTGAAGGGCAGGGAGAGCCGCTCCAGCTCCTCCACCAGCTCCGGCGCCAGGCCGTCCTCCAGCTCCTTGACGGAGCTGGCGTGGATCTCCTTGAGCCGGACCCGGCTGGCCTCGTCGAGGGGAGCCGCCCGCACCTCCTCCAGGAGCTGCTTGATCATGCTGCCGATCCGCATGACCTTGGCGGGCTGTTCCACCATCTCCGTCACCGGGATCTCGCGGGAGTCCTCGTCCCCGTTGCCGCCACCGAGAGCCATCCCGTCCTGGCCCACGACCAGGATCTGGGGGTTCTCGGGCGACCGTTCGTTCCTCGGCATCTCCATGCCGCCATTCTCTCGCACCCGTACACCTCACCACCGTGGTGCCCCCCGTTGCGGCTGATCGACCTCTCCGAGCCGCTTCCCGAACGGGCGTAGACCCATCGGCCGAATCAGAAATGCCGCCCTTGTCGGTGAATGTGAATCTGGTGTTCGTCGGCTCTGACGACTGTGTTCCAGGAGGTCACCGACGTGACTCCAAGGCCGCGTTCAACCCTCGGCGGCGTACGGCTCGTGCTGGTCCGCCTGCCGCTCGTCCTCGCGACGGTCCTGCTGCCGTACGACACGGCCGTCGCGTACGACCCCGAGCCCGTGGCCGCCCATTCCCCCGGGCCCGTGCCCTCGGGCACCGCCGGCGCCTCGGCCTCCCCCGAGCCGTCCCGAGCCGGAACCCTGGCCGGTGAGGGCCGGCTGCGGCCTGGACGGCCCCAGGGCCCGGCGGCGGCCGTCCAGGGGCAGGACGAGGACGGGGACGAGCCCGGCGAGGACGGGGACGAGCCCGGCGAGGACGAGGCGGGCGAGGAGACCGACGGCGCGAGCCCGGCCACCACCTCGACGCAGCCGCCCCGGGAGGCCGGACTGGTGCCCACCCCGTCCCCGACGCACCCCGCCCACCAGTCCGTGGCCCACAGCGAGGAGGACGGCTCCGAGCCCGTGCTGCACATACTGCCGCTGGGCAGCGGCCTGGTCCTGATCGGCCTCGGGCTCGGCCTCGCCTTCGTCGCCCTGCGGGTCCGGCGGAGCTAGGACGGGGCCCGAGGGCGCCGGTCTAAGGGGCTACGAGGAGGACCTTGCCGATGTGCGCGCTGGCCTCCACCAGCCGCTGGGCCTCGGCCGCGTCGGCCATCGGCAGCTCCCGGTCGACGACCGGCCGGACATGGCCGCCCGTGATCAACGGCCACACATGCTCCCGCACGGCCGCGACGATGGCCGCCTTCTCGGTGAGCGGACGGGCGCGCAGCGAGGTCGCGCTGATCGCGGCCCGCTTGCCGAGCAGCGCGCCGACATTCAGCTCGCCCTTCACTCCGCCCTGCATACCGATGATCGCGAGCCGCCCGTTGACCGCGAGGGCGCGCACGTTCCGGTCCAGGTAACTGGCGCCCATGTTGTCGAGGATGACGTCGGCCCCGGCACCGTCGGTGGCCTGCCGCACCTCGGCGACGAAGTCCTGGTCGCGGTAGTTGACGAGGATGTCCGCGCCCAGCTCGGCGCAGAAGTCCAGCTTCTCCTTGGTGCCCGCGGTGACGGCGACCTTGGCGCCGACCGACTTGCCCAGCTGGATCGCCATGGTGCCGATGCCGCTGGAGCCGCCGTGCACGAGCAGCGTCTCGCCGGGGCGCAGGTGGGAGATCATGAAGACGTTCGACCACACGGTGCAGGCCACCTCGGGCAGCGCGGCCGCCTGCTTGAGGTCCACGCCCTCGGGCACCGGCAGCAGCTGCCCGGCCGGGACGGCGACCTTCTGCGCATAGCCGCCGCCCGCGAGCAGTGCGCACACTTCGTCGCCGACCGACCAGCCGGAGACACCGGGGCCGAGCTCGACGATCCGGCCGGAGCACTCCAGACCGGGATAGGCGGAGGCGCCCGGCGGCGGGTTGTAGTGGCCCTGCCGTTGCAGGATGTCGGCACGGTTGACGGCGCTGGCCACCACCTCGACCAGCACCTCGCCCTCTCCGGGCACGGGATCGGGGACCTCGTCCCACACCAGCGCCTCGGGCCCACCAGGTTCGGGAATCGTGATCGCATACATGCGGCCGACGCTACCCCCCGACCGGCCGCGCTCCCGGTCAGGCCCGAGGAACGGCCGTATGCCGGGTCAGGCCCGGGGCAGCGGACGTATGTCCGGGGCGACCTGGGTGCCCGGCGAGGCCCGCACGATCGTGATCAGCCGGTCCGTCAGCTGGATGGTGCCGACGGCCGGGTCGTCGTAGCCGAGCACCCGGTGTCCGCGCAGGACGCTCACCACCAGGTCGGCCGTCTCACGCGGGGTCTTGCCGACCTCGGCCTTGACCGCCGGGCGCTCCACCAGGTCCAGGCCGGTGCCCTGCTGGATCAGGTCCTCCATGACCATGCCGGCGGCGGGACTGAGCACGGACAGCCCCAGCAGCCGCCCGGCGGCGCTGGCGCTGGTGATGACGGCGTCGGCGCCGGACTGCTTGAGCAGCGGGGAGTTCTCCTCCTCACGGACCGCGGCCACGATCTTCGCGCTCTTGTTGAGCTGCCGGGCGGTCAGGGTCACCAGCACGGCCGTGTCGTCCCGCTGGGTCGCGATGATGATCTGCCGGGCCCGGTGCACCTCGGCCCGCTTGAGCACCTCGCTGCGTGTCGCGTCCCCGACCACCCCGGCGTACCCATCGGCGGTGGCCGCCTCGATCGCCTTGGCGCTGGGGTCGACCACGACCACCTGCTCCTTCTTCAGCCCGGTCACACAGACGGTCTGGATCGCCGACCGTCCCTTCGTCCCGAAGCCGACGACGACGGTGTGATCCCGCAAGGCGGACCTCCAGCGGTTCTGGCGCCATTCCTCCCGGGTGCGTTCGGTGAGGACTTCGAGCGTGGTGCCGACCAGGATGATCAGGAACAGCACGCGCAGCGGCGTGATGACGAAGATGTTGGTGAGCCGCGCGGCGTCACTGACCGGGGTGATGTCGCCGTATCCGGTGGTGGAGAGGGTGACGGTCGCGTAGTAGAAGGCGTCGAGGAGGTCGACGCTGCCGTCCGAGGTGTCGTTGTAGCCGTCGCGGTCGGCGTAGACGATGAACGCGGTGGCGACCAACAGCAGGAGGGCCAGTGACAGCCGTTTGCTGACCTGGCGGATCGGGCGCTCCACCACTTTCGTCGGGAGTTTCACCCGTTGGGTCACCAGATGTTCGTCCGCCTGGCGGGCGATGGCGTCATGGCCCGGAAGTTTCACGTGAAACACACCTCGATCCCCGCGGCCGCCCACGGCAGGTCAAGCAGCTCGGTCTCCTCACCCCGCTGTGCCCCGCCCGGCGGAACGACCGCGAGGGCGTCGGCGGCGGCGATGCCGCGGAGCATCGCCGGACCGTTGTAGTGCAGCGGGACGGCCGCGTCACCCCGCAGGACGACCGGGATGAGCCGGGTGTCGTACGGGTGTCCGTGCGCCACTTCCGCCAGGGGCAGCGCGTACGGCTCGGGTGCCGGGTGGGCGGCGAGGGTGCGCAGCAGGGGTTCGGCGAGGGTGAGCAGGCCGGAGACGGCGGCGAGGGGGTTGCCGGGGAGACCGACGAGGTGCTGGTTCTGCTGGATGCGGGCCAGCAGCATGGGGTGGCCGGGGCGGACCTTGACGCCGTCGACGAGGAGTTCGGCGCCGATGCGTTCCAAGGTGGAGTGGACATGGTCGACCGGGCCGGAGGCGGTGCCCCCCGTGGTGATGACGAGGTCGGCGGCGGACGAGGTGATCGCCTTGTGCAGGGCCTTGGCCTCGTCGCCGAGCCGGCGTACGGCAGTCACCTCGGCGCCGAGCGCGCGCAGCCAGGGCGGCAGCATCGGGCCGAGCGCGTCCCGGATGCGTCCTTCGCTCGGGAGCCCCTCGGTGAGCAACTCGTCCCCCAGGATCAGGACTTCGACCCGGGGACGGGGGACGACCGTGACGGTGTCGTACCCGGCCGCCGCGGCGAGGCCGAGGACGGCCGGGGTGACCAGGGTGCCGACCGACAGCAACTGGTCTCCGCTGCGGCACTCCTGGCCGCGCGGGCGGATGTCCTGGCCGTGCACGACCTCACGGGTGGGGTGCAGCCTGCCCTGGGTGTCGGTACGGCCGTGTTCGCTGCGCAGCACCGCGGTGGTGTCCGCCGGAATCCGGGCGCCGGTGGCGATCCGTACCGCCGCGCCGTCGGTGAGCGGCTCGGGCTGCGCGTGCCCGGCCAGCACGCCCTCCTCGCGTACGTCCCAGGGACCGGGGCCCGCCACCGCCCAGCCGTCCATCGCGGAGGTGTCGAAGGAGGGCAGGTCGGTCAGCGCGTCCAGCGGGCTGGCCAGGGCCACCCCGAGGGCGTCGGCCAGCGACACGGAGACGGGGGCCCGGCGGGCGCCGGAGCGGGCGGCACGGGCGGCGATCTCGCGGGCCTGGGGCCAGGGGGTGGCGCGGTGCTGGTGCGCCGAAAGACCCCCGTGGGCGTGCTCGCCCGGGGCGGCGGGCGGTGGTGTCCGGCCGCCGGTGGCGCCCTCTGCGAACTCCCGGGGCTCGCGGGACTCCCTGGGCTCTCTCACGAGGGCGAGCGCCTCCTCGACGTCGAGATCGTCGTCGGTGTCCCCGGTGGACTCGCCGACCCGGGTGCCGGGGGCGGTCACCGTCCGGGCCCGGGGCCGGGGGCGGGCTTCCCGGAGGCCGGCTGCTCGGCAGGGTTCGCCTCCTCCTCCCAGCGCAGGGCCAGCGCGGCGGCCTTGCGGGCCGCCTCGGCGACCGCCTCGGGGCCGCCCTTGCCCTGTGCGGCCGCGTAGCCGACGAGGAACGTGGTCAGCGGGGCGGCCGGGCGGGCGACGCCGTGCGCGGCGTCCCGGGCCAGGTCGAGCAGGACGCCGGTGTCGACGTCCAGGTCGATGCCCAGTTCGTCCTTGACTGCGGAGATCCATTCATCCAACACGTGCCCATGCTCCCTGATGCGTGCCCTGGCGTCGGCGATGTCGTCCCAGGTGTCGCAGTCGAAGGACGCGAGGGGGTCCGGGACGCGGGTGAGGTCGAGTGCGGCGGTCAGGTGCCGCAGGGGGAGTCCGGTGAGGCCGGGGCCGTCGCCTTCTTCGGCGAGGGCGGACAGGGCCCGGCGGAGCGGTGCGGTGCGGTAGGCCGCCACCAGCGGCTGGTCCCGGCCGTCGGCGTCGGTGAGCAGGGCGGCGTCGGCGTCGGTGGTGTGCAGGGCCGCCAGCAGCCGCCCCATGGTCGCCTCTTCGAGGAACGGGAGGTCCCCGGAGAGGACGACCACACGGTCGGCGGTGGTGTGGCGCAGGCCGGCGTCGAGGGCGGCGACCGGGCCGCCGCCCGGGGGGTCCTCGCGGGTCCAGCGGACCGGGCGGGAGGTGGGGCGGGGAGCCGCCACGACGACGGTGTTCCGGGCGCCGGCACAGGCCGTGAGCACACGGTCGAGCAGGGGACGGCCGCCTACCCGGACGGAGGGTTTGTCGGCCCCGCCGAGGCGTCTGGCTGCGCCGCCGGCCAACACGATCGCGTCGTAGCCCGGCGGCTCGGTGTCGGTCACCTTTCGAGTATGGGGGGAGGGTGGATCACTGGGAACCGATAGGGGCGGGTGCGCTTTGCAGGGAGTGGTTGCGGGATCCGCCCCCGACGGGGCGCCGGCGCCACAGAGCTAGAGCGTCCTCAGGAGGACCGCCGGCTGTTCCACACAGTCCGCCACGTACCTCAGGAAGCCGCCTGCCGTGCCTCCGTCGCAGACCCGGTGGTCGAAGGTCAGCGACAGCTGGACGACCTGCCGGACCGCCAGCTCGCCCTCGTGCACCCACGGCTTCGGGACGATACGGCCCACGCCCAGCATCGCCGCCTCGGGGTGGTTGATGATCGGCGTGGAACCGTCGACGCCGAAGACGCCGTAGTTGTTCAACGTGAAGGTGCCGCCGGTGAGTTCACCCGGGGTGAGCCTTCCGGCGTGGGCCGCCTCGGTCAGACGGGCGAACTCCGCCGTCAGGGCCTCGGCGTCGCGGGCGTGGGCGTCCCGGACGACGGGGACCACCAGGCCTCGGTCGGTCTGGGCGGCGAAGCCCAGATGAACGTGGTCGAGTTGGACGATCTCGCGGGCCTCGACGTCGACGTAGGAGTTCAGCTCGGGATAGCGGGCCAGGGCGGCCGTGCTGATCCGGGCGAGGAGCGCGAGCAGGGAGATCTTCGGGCCCGCCGCCGCGTTCATCGCGGTCCGTGCGCGCATCAGCTCGGTCGCGTCCGCGTCCACCCAGCAGGTCGCGTCCGGGATCTCCCGGCGGCTGCGGGACAGCTTGTCGGCGACCGCGCCCCGGATGCCCTTGAGGGGCGTGCGGGTGCCGGTCCGGGCGTTCGCCGGGCCGGTCGGCGCATTCAGCGGGTCGGCCGGGGCGGTCAGCGGGTCGGCCGGGGTCACGGTGGCGGCGCGGGCCGCACTGACCCGTAGGGCGTCCTCGACGTCGGCGCGCAGGATCAGGCCGTCGGGACCCGAACCGGACAGCCGGCGCAGGTCCAGGCCGTTGTCCCGGGCGAGCCGGCGGACCAGAGGGGAGATCACCGGGACAGGGCCCTCGGGGAGCGCGGGCGGTGCGGGCACACGCGCGTGGACCGCCGTTTCGACGGCGGCGGCCCTGCCGGCCGTGCCGTTGGCCTGCTCCGGTGCGGTGGGACGGGCCCGGCGGCGGCGCGCCGGGGGTGCCCCGGTGCCGTAGCCCACCAGGACGTTGCCGGAGCCCTCCGCCTCGGGGACCGGGGTGGCCTCGCCGACGGCGACCGTCAGCAGCGGGGCGCCGACGGGCAGTTCGGCGCCCTCCTCGCCGAAGCGGGCGGTGACCACACCGCCGTAGGGGCAGGGGACCTCGACCATCGCCTTGGCCGTCTCGACCTCGACGACCGGCTGGTCGATCGCGACGACCTCGCCGACCTGGACCAGCCAGTTGACGATCACCGCCTCGGTCAGCCCCTCCCCGAGGTCGGGCAGTTTGAACTCCAGCACCTGTGCCATCAGCCCTCGGCCTCCCACTGCAGACGCGCCACCGCGTCCAGGATGCGGTCGACGCCGGGCAGGTGGTGGCGCTCCAGCATCGGCGGCGGGTAGGGGATGTCGAACCCGGCCACGCGCAGCACCGGCGCCTCCAGGTGGTGGAAGCAGCGCTCCGTGACCCGGGCCGCGATCTCCCCTCCCGGTCCGCCGAACCCGCCCGACTCGTGTACGACGACCGCGCGCCCGGTGCGCCGTACCGAGGCGCAGACCGTCTCGTCGTCGAACGGCACCAGGGAGCGCAGGTCGACGACTTCGAGGTCCCAGCCCTCCGCGTGGGCGGCCTCGGCGGCTTCGAGGCAGACCGGAACGGACGGGCCGTAGGTGATGAGCGTGGCACTGCGCCCTGTGCGGCGCACGACCGCGCGGCCGATGGGTTCAACGTCGGTCGGCTGCTCGGGGTTCCAGGTGTCCTTGGACCAGTACAGGCGCTTGGGCTCGAGGAAGACGACCGGGTCGTCGGAGGCGATGGCGGCGCGCAGCAGGCCGTAGGCGTCGGCGACCGTGGCCGGGGTGACCACGTGCAGGCCGGGGGTGGCCATGTAGTAGGCCTCGGAGGAGTCGCTGTGGTGCTCGACGCCGCCGATGCCGCCGCCGTAGGGGATGCGGACGGTGATCGGGAGGGGCATCCGGCCCCGGGTGCGGTTGCGCATCCGGGAGACATGGCTGATCAGTTGCTCGAACCCGGGGTAGGCGAAGGCGTCGAACTGCATCTCCACGACCGGGCGCAGCCCGTACATGGCCATGCCGACGGCGGTGCCGAGGATGCCGGCCTCGGCGAGCGGGGTGTCGGTGCAGCGGTCCTCGCCGAACTCCTTGGCGAGGCCGTCGGTGACCCGGAAGACGCCGCCGAGGGCGCCGACGTCCTCGCCCATGACGTGCACGGCGGGATCGGCGGCCATCGCGTCGCGCAGCGCGCGCGTGAGGGCCTGGGCCATGGTGGCGGGCTTGACGGCGACGGTCGTCATCAGTGGCCGCCTTCCCGGTCGGCCTGCTCGGCCTCCAGCTCGGCCCGCAGCAGGGCGCGCTGCTCGCGCAGCTGGGTGGTGGTCTCGGCGTACACCTGGTCGAAGAGGGCCATGGGGTCGAGTGCCGGGTCGCGGTTCATGCGCTCACGCAGGTCGGCGGCCATGGTCTCGGCGCCTTCGCGCGCGTGCCGGGCGAAGTCCTCGTCGAGCAGTCCGCGGTCGGTCAGCTCGCGCTCCAGCAGCAGGATCGGGTCGTGGTCGCGCCAGGCGTCCACTTCGGCGTCGCCGCGGTAGCGGGTGGCGTCGTCGGCGTTGGTGTGGGCGTCGATGCGGTAGGTCACCGCCTCGACCAGGGTGGGGCCGCCGCCCTCGCGCGCGTGCCGCACGGCGTCGGAGAGGACCTGGTGCACGGCGGCCGCGTCGTTGCCGTCGACCAGGCGGCCCGGCATGCCGTATCCGACGGCCTTGTGGGCCAGGGAGGGGGCGGCGGTCTGCTTGGCGAGCGGGACGGAGATGGCGAAGCCGTTGTTCTGGACCAGGAAGACGACCGGGGCCTGCCAGACGGCGGCGAAGTTCAGCGCCTCGTGGAAGTCGCCCTCGCTGGTGCCGCCGTCGCCGACCATGGCGAGCGCGACCACGTCGTCGCCCTTGAGGCGGGCCGCGTGGGCGAGGCCGACGGCGTGCGGGAGCTGGGTGGCGAGCGGGGTGGAGAGGGGGGCCACGCGGTGGGCGTAGGGGTCGTAGCCGGTGTGCCAGTCGCCGCGCAGCAGGGTGAGCGCCTCCACGGGGTCCACGCCCCGGGCGACGACCGCGAGGGTGTCGCGGTAGCTCGGGAAGAGCCAGTCGCGCTCCTCCAGGGCCAGCGCGGCGGCGACCTCGCAGGCCTCCTGACCGGTGCTGGACGGGTAGACGGCGAGGCGGCCCTGTTTGGTGAGGGCGGTGGCCTGTGTGTTGTACCGGCGGCCGTGCACCAGCTGGGTGTAGAGCCGGCGCAGCAGCTCCGGGTCGACCTTGGCGGCCGCCTCGGTCCCGAGGACGCGGTACGGCCGCTCGTCGGGCAGCAGGGGCGCGGGGTCCGTCCGGGGTTGCCAGGCGGGCGGCGGCGACGGGCGGTATGCGCCTCGCTGCTCCAGGACCGTCATGACGGCACCTCCTCGTGGGGGTGGCTACGGAAGACGGGTCGGCTGTGACCCCTCTCACCTACCGATTGTTCGGTCGTCAGCACATTTTGGCTACAGGCGGCTTCAGGCTGTGGACAAACGGTTCTCCACAGCCTGGAATGAACGCATTACGTCCATGGTAGGAAGGCGGGGGGACATGCCACCTGAACAAATGGCCGAGGGCCCGCAGGACCACACCGCGCTGCCGCCCGCGCGCCCGCTGGACGCCATTGATCAGGACATCCTGCAGATGCTCCAGGCGGACGGCCGGGCCTCGATACGGTCGGTCGCCGAACGTGTCCATGTCTCGCGCGCCAACGCCTACGCGCGTATCAACCGTCTGATCGAGGACGGGGTGATACGCGGTTTCGGCGCCCGGGTGGACCATGAGCGGGCCGGGCACGGCACCTCCGCCTACATCACCCTGAAGATCGTCCAGAACAGCTGGCGCACGGTGCGCGAGGAGTTGCGGCAGCTGCCCGGCGCCGACCACATCGCCCTGGTGGGCGGCGACTTCGACGTCCTGCTCCTGGTGCACACGCCCGACAACAGGGCGCTGCGCGAGCTGGTGCTGACCCGGCTCCAGGCGATCCCGGAGGTGCTCAGCACCCGCACGCTGCTGGTGTTCGAGGAGGAGGACCTGGGGCCGGGCGGCTGAGGCCGGACGGCCGGCGTCAGGCCGCGCGGAGCCCCGAGAACACCAGGCGGGCCACCGCGTCGGAGACCTCGCGCTCGGTCGCGCCGCGCCCGTCCGGGCGGTACCACTCCACGATCGAGTTGACCATGCCGAAGACCAGCCGGGTCGCGAGGCGCACGTCGATGTCACCGCGTACGTCCCCGTCGGCGGCGGCCGCCTTCAGCAGGTCGGCCACCCGGTGGTCGAAGTCCCGGCGCCGCTCCAGCGCCCACCGCTCGGTGCCGGTGTTGCCCCGCACCCGCAGCAGCAGCGTCACGTACGGCAGCTCGGTGATCAGCACCTCGACCATGCGGCGCACGACATGCTCCAGGCGGTCGGCGGCGCGCCCCACGCGCGCGTGCTCCTCGTCGAGGATCCCGAACAGGCCGTCCAGGGCACGGCTGACGGCCCGGCGCAGCAGTTCCTCCTTGCCGGAGACATGGTGGTAGATCGACGACTTGGAGATGCCGGCGGCCTTGGAGAGGTGCTCCATGGAGGTGCCGTCGTAGCCGCGCTCGTTGAAGACCTGGACGGCCACCGAGAGCAGGGTCTCGGGGGTGTAGGTGTCGCGCTTGGCGGTGGTCATGACGCGCCCTCCCGCTTCTCGGTGGCGTACGCGTGGCGGTAGAGCGCGAGGGAGGGCGCGTAGCGGCCGCTCGGGTCGCGCAGATGGAGGTCGTCGAGGAGGTCGTAGGCGAAGTCGCGGCCGAGGCGGCGGCTCCACTCGAAGGGGCCGAGCGGGTAGTTGACGCCCAGGCGCATCGCGGTGTCGATGTCCTCCTCGGTGGCGACGCCCTTGGCGACGGCGTCGTGCGCGAGGTCGACGATCCGGGCGACCGTACGGGCGACGATCATGCCGGGGACGTCACCGATGACGCTGACCTGCTTGCCGAGCGCCTGGAAGAGACCGATGGCCTCGCCGAGCGTCTGCGGCAGGGTGTCGTGTCCGGCGGACAGGGCGATGCGGGTGGCGCGGCGGTAGTCGAGCGCCAGGTCGAAGTAGACGACGTCGCGGAACTCCACCGAGGTCTGGCCGTCGGTGAGGACCAGCTGGCCGCCGCTGGGCAGTACCAGGCGGGTGCCGTGGTCCTCGTCCTCCTCGCGGACCTGGATGCCCGCCTCGCGGATCATCGCGAGCAACTCGGCCGCCGGGCCCAGGTTGCCCTCGGCGACGACGTAGGGGGGCCGGTCGGCCGGCTCGGCGGTGTGCGGCTCGGGGCGCTCGGCGTCGTCCGCGTAGTCGAACCAGCCGTGCCCGGTCTTGCGGCCGAGGTGGCCGGACTCGACGAGCCGGCGCTGGGCCAGGGAGGGCGTGAAGCGGACGTCCTGGAAGAAGGCCTGCCACACGGAGTGCGTGACGGACTCGTTGACGTCCTGGCCGATCAGGTCGGTCAGTTCGAAGGCGCCCATCCGGAAGCCGCCGCTCTCGCGCAGCACCGCGTCGATGGTGGCCGGGTCGGCGGCCTGCGCCTCGTAGACCGCGAACGCCTCGGCGTAGAAGGGCCGCGCGATGCGGTTGACGATGAAGCCGGGGGTGTCCGCGCAGGCGACCGGCGTCTTGCCCCAGGCGCGGGCCGTCTCGTACGCGCGCGTGGCCGACGTGACGTCGGTGGCGAACCCGGAGACGACCTCGACCAGCGGCAGCAGCGGGGCCGGGTTGAAGAAGTGCAGGCCCACCAGACGGGCGGCGCTGCGCAGGGAGCCGCCGATGGCGGTCACCGACAGGGAGGAGGTGTTGGTGGCCAGCAGACAGTCGCCGTCGACGATGTCCTCCAGGGCCCGGAACAGCTCCTGCTTGGCCTCCAGCCGCTCCTGGACTGCCTCCACGACCAGGGTGCAGTCCGCGAACTCGGTGAGTTCCTCGGCGGGCAGCAGCCGGGCGCGGGCCGCGTCCCGGTCGGCGGCAGTCATCCGGTCCTTCTCGACCAGCCGGTCGAGACGGGCGCCGATCGCTGCGGCAGCGTCCCCGGCCCGCCCGGGGACGGCGTCGTAGAGCCGTACGGGATGGCCCGCGACGAGTGCGACCTGGGCGATGCCCTGGCCCATGGTGCCGGCGCCGGCGACCCCCACGGGGCTGCTGAGGTCGAGTGCTGTCATGTGCGCGATCCTCCCGCACGGGGTTTTCCACAGATGCGGCAGGCCCCCTTGTCCCGACCGATCGTTCGGTTACTCTAACTCTGTCCGGCCGTTTCCGCCCAGGTCATGAGCTCGAAGGGGAGCTCATCAGACGAGGAGTTGGTCCCGCATGACCGCCGAACTCACCGTGCACGAGTTGATCGCCAAGCACCGGCCCACGCTTGACCAGGCGCTGGAGGCGATCCGCACGCGCGCTTACTGGTCCCCCCACCCCGAGCACCCCAAGGCCTACGGAGAGCACGGCAGCCTGGACGCGGCGGCCGGCAAGGCCGCCTTCGACGCCCTCCTCGGCGGCCGCATCGACCTCGGCCAGCCCGGCACCGACGACTGGCTGGGCGACGAGGTCTCCCCGTACGGCATCGAACTGGGCGTGACCTACCCACACGCCGACGTCGACACACTGCTGCCCGCCATGAAGGCCGGCCAGCGCGCGTGGCGCGACGCGGGCGCGGAGGCGCGCGCGGTGGTGTGTGTGGAGATCCTCAAGCGGATCAGCGACCGGACGCACGAGTTCGCGCACGCGGTCATGCACACCAGCGGCCAGGCGTTCATGATGGCGTTCCAGGCGGGCGGCCCGCACGCCCAGGACCGCGGCCTGGAGGCGGTGGCCTACGCGTACGTGGAGCAGGTCCGCACCCCCGGCACGGCCGAGTGGTCCAAGCCGCAGGGCAAGCGCGACCCGCTCGCGCTGACGAAGACGTTCAAGCCGGTCCCGCGCGGGATCGCCCTGGTCGTCGGCTGCAACACGTTCCCGACGTGGAACGGCTACCCGGGTCTGTTCGCCTCCCTGGCCACGGGCAATGCGGTGCTGGTGAAGCCGCACCCGCGCGCGGTGCTGCCGCTCGCCCTGACCGTGCAGGTCGCCCGGCAGGTGCTCGCCGACACGGGCTTCGACCCGAACCTGGTGGCACTGACGGCGGAACGCCCCGGCGAGGGCATCGCGAAGACGCTCGCCACCCGCCCGGAGGTCAAGATCATCGACTACACGGGCTCGACCGCCTTCGGTGACTGGCTGGAGGCCAACGCCCGGCAGGCGCAGGTGTACACGGAGAAGGCCGGTGTCAACACCGTGCTGGTGGAGTCCACCGACAACTACAAGGGGATGCTCTCCAACCTGGCGTTCTCGCTCTCCCTGTACAGCGGCCAGATGTGCACGACCCCGCAGAACCTGCTGATCCCCCGCGACGGCATCCGGACCGACGAAGGCCCCAAGACGTACGACGAGGTGGTCGCCGACCTCGCCCGCGCGGTAGACGGCCTGCTCGGCGACGACGCCCGCGCGAACGCGCTGCTCGGTGCGATCGTCAACCCCGACGTCAAGGCCCGCCTGGAGGCCGCCGCCGGACTCGGCGAGGTCGCTCTGGCGTCCCGGGAGATCGCCAACCCGGAGTTCCCGGACGCGGTCGTCCGCACGCCGGTGATCGTGAAGCTGGACGGGGCCAAGCCGGACGACGAGGCCGCGTACATGAGCGAGTGCTTCGGGCCGGTGTCCTTCGCGGTCGCCGTCGACTCGGCCACCGACGCGGTGGAGCTGCTGCGGCGGACGGTCCGGGAGAAGGGCGCGATGACGGTCGGCGCGTACACGGTCGACACGGACGTGGAGGGCGCCGTGGAAGAGGTCTGCCTGGAGGAGGCGGCCCAGCTGTCGCTGAACCTGGTCGGCGGGGTGTACGTCAACCAGACGGCCGCGTTCTCCGACTTCCACGGCTCGGGCGGCAACCCCGCTGCGAACGCCGCGCTGTGCGACGGGGCGTTCGTGGCGAACCGGTTCCGGGTGATCGAGGTGCGCCGGGAGGCGTAGCCGTTCGGGGTGCCTGGTCGTCGTGGGGAGCCGCGGGTCCGTAGTGGCCTGTCGCGCCCGCGCGGCGGTAGCCGCATGCTCAGGTACGGCCCCGCCCCCTGATGGGGCGCGACGGTCCAGACCCCTTACACGACAAGGCACTTGCAAGGCACTTACAAGGCACTCCAGTGGTACAGCGTCATCGCCACGCTCGTCGCCAGGTTGTAGCTGCTCACCTGGGGGCGCATCGGCAGCCGTAGGAGGTGGTCGGCACGCGCGCGCAGGGCCGGCGAAAGGCCCGTTCGTTCTGAGCCGAAGGCGAGGATCGCGTTGTCCGGGACCTTTGTGTTCCGGATGTCCTCGCCCTCCGGGTCCAGCGCGTACACCGGGCCCGGTGGCAGCTCCGGCACCGTCAGGCGCTCGACCGCCGTCGCGAAGTGGAGGCCCGCGCCGCCTCGTACGACTGTCGGGTGCCAGGGGTCGAGCGTGCCGGTCGTGATCACTCCCGTCGCGCCGAAGCCCGCCGCCAGGCGGATCACCGCGCCCGCGTTGCCGAGGTTGCGGGGTTCGTCGAGGACCACGACGGGGGCGGAGCGCGGGTCGCGGGCCAGCTCGCGCAGGTTGGCCTCGCGGGACGGTCGTACGGCCAGGGCGGCCACGGCCGTGGGATGCGGGCGGGAGACCAGGGACGCGAACGTCTGCGGCAGCACCTCCGTCAGCAGGGCGGCCAGCGCCTCCCGTACGTCCGGCGCCAGCTCGTCCGCCAGGGCCAGCGTCGCCGCCCGGTCCATGGTGACCGCCACCGGCACCTCCGCGCCGAAGCGCAGGGCGTGCTTGAGGGCGTGGAAGCCGTCGAGGAGGACGGCCGATCCCGCCAGCCGCGCCCAGTGGTTCAGGGGGTCGGTCATGCCCCGAAGCCTACGCGGGGCTGCTCCTCCGTCTCCGGGGACCGAGGGGACCGAGAGGGAGGCAGTGCGGGGGCGCGGCGCCGCAGGACACGGTCACGCGTGCGTGCCGCGTGGTCGCCGACCCCGAGCAGGAAGGCCGTCGGCAGGAAGACAGAGTCCGCCGCGATCATGGCGAGCGAGAAGAAAGGCAGGCCGAGGACGACCGCGATCACCGCGTGCTCGGTCATCATCGCGGCCAGCAGCACGTTCTTGACCCGGCGGTTGAACAGCGTGAACGGGAAGGCGACCTGGACGATGACCGTCCCGTAGGTCACCAGCGTCACCAGCGTGCCGTTGGCGGACAGCAGGTCGGCCAGGGCCGGCCAGGGCGAGAAGTAGTCCAGGTGGAGCGGGTAGTAGACGGCGGTGCCGTCCTGCCAGCGGGAGCCCTGGATCTTGTACCAGCCGGCGGTGGCGTAGATCAGACAGGCCTCGGCCATGATCACGAACAGGGCGCCGTTGTGCAGGATGTTGGCGATGACGTCCAGCAGGATCCGTGGCTCGCGTGTGCGTGCCCAGCAGCCCACCGCCCACCACAGGGCGGCACCCGCCCAGGTCGCCCACATGAGGGCCGGTACCAGCCAGCCGCCGCCGGTGCGGCCGGTGAGGGCCGCCAGGACCAGCAGGAGACCGGACACCGCCCACAGCGCCGGTCCGACCCGGTCGGTGACCGGCTGCTGCTCGGCACGCGCGCGTGCCGCCCGGCGCGCGTCCAGGGACCACACCTGGCCGCATCGTGTGAACACCAGGTAGAAGGACATCAGGTGCAGCACGTTGTCGCCGCCGTCGCCCATGAAGACGCTGCGGTTCTGCAGGGACAGCACGCCGACCATGAACAGCAGGGACATGGTGCGGGTGCGCCAGCCCACCGCCAGCAGGGCGCTGGAGACAACGGCCAGGAAGTAGAAGACCTCGAAGAAGGCTCGGCCGTCGGAGGCCAGCAGCGCGGTGAACGCGTGGTTGTCCGCGGTCAGCTGCTGGGCGAGGTCGAAGCTCCAGGGGCCGTCGGGGCCGTAGAGCTCCTGGCGGTGCGGGTACTCGCGCAGCAGGAACAGCAGCCAGGTGACGGCGAAGCCGATGCGTACGACGGCCGTCTGGTACGGGCCGAGCGCGGACCCGGTGACCCGGGCGATGGCCCGGGACAGACACAGGGCGAGGCGGCTCATCGCACACCTCCGTCGGCCTCGTCCGCCGTGACCGTCCACCAGGGCAGCACCCGGTAGCCGGGGGTGTCGGAGACCTTCTCGCCGCTCCAGTCCGGTGGGGGCACGTTGGTGGTGCTGGAGCGCACCTGGACGCGTTCGATGGTGCCCTTCTCACTGGTCGCGTCCCCCTCGTACATGCGCATCACGACGATCCGGCGCAGGTACTGCTCGGAGAGGGAGCCGCGCAGGCCGATGGGGCGGTTGTCGGTGCCGTGGGTGCTGACGAAGAAGTCCCAGGCCCGGCGCAGCTCGTTCTGCACGGTGTGGCTCGGCAGCAGGCTGCCGTCGATGGCCCTGCCGTCCTGGGCCGACAGGTCGTTCCAGCCGGTGGTGGTCGTGGTGCCGTTACGCATCCGCACGTCGGCACGCACCTGCACGGCGATGTTCTGCTGGAGCGGGTTCGGCGCGAACAGCTTCCAGTTCTGCTCGAACTCCGGGTACACCCACTCCTCGATCGCCTTGCCGTGCTGCTTCGTCACCGTGTTCGCCGGCGCGATGCTCAGGAACACCATCCCGAGGTGCACACAGGCGGCGACCGCCACCAGGGCCAGCGCGAGGGCCGCGCCGACCTGGTAGCGGGGGGAGAGCGCGGCGACGCCGGTACGGGGGGCGGCGGGGGGCTCCTGGGTGCCGAGGGGCGGTTGCTGCGGACCGGCCTCCGCGGAAGGCCCGTGATCAGGACGCGTCCCGCTCGGACCCGTCGGCCCCTGCCGGGCGTCCGAGTCGCCGTCGTACGCGTCCATTGCGCCCCGTTCCCCGATCCCGCCGTGTCTTCCGTGTCGTCCGGACGGCCCATCCTGGACCGGCCGGTGTGCCGCTGCCCGGCACTCGCACGGAACGGTACTCAGCCCCGGCCGCCGGGCGCAGCCCCGGGGACCGGCCCGGGGGCGTGGCCATCGCCACTCCGGTCGGCCGCGGCCACGCTCCCCCCAGCGCTCCACCGGACCCTACGACCCAGGTCACAGCAGGTCGCACGGCGGACGAGGGCGGCCCGCGGAGCCCCGCTCGGCGAGTTGTCCACAGGCCGCGCCGAAGGTTTTCCACAGCGGTTGAACTCTCGGGCCGCGCCCTCGAAACTGTGGATCTGCCCCGGGACCGGGCGTAGCAGGTGTGACGGGTGTGGCGGGTGTATCAGGCGTTCACGGCCCGGGCGTGGAGCATACGGCGGACGGCGTCGGAGCGTTCCAGGAGAGTGTTGCGGACCACGGGGGCCGCGTCCTGGGCCGCCTGCCGGGCCTTCTCGATGTACGCGGAGTCGATGGCGTACGGCGGGAAGAGCTGCGAGGTGTAGACCATCGCCGGGATCATTCCGCCCTGGTCCAGCTGGGGGATCTCGGTCAGATAGCGCTCGGCGTAGGGGGCGAGCAGGGCGTCCTGGCCGGGGCGCCAGAAGGCGTCCGCCACCGCCCTGACCGACTGGACGGGCACTGTGCGGTCCACGGCCAGCCGCTGCCAGACCTCCGCCTTGGCGGCCGGGTCGGGGGTGGTGGCCCGGACGGTGAGGGCGCGGACCCAGGCGTCGGGGTCGGGGTCGCGTTCGAGCAGGGCGGCGGACGCGGCGGTGACGTCGGCGCCGAGTTCGGCCTCGCGGGCGAGGGCGCGCCAGCGCAGGTCGATGTCGTCGCCCGCCTGGTCGCGGAGCCAGGCCAGGTCCTCGGCGGCGGTCGCGGTGCGGGCCAGGCCGCGCAGGGCCACCTGGCGGCGGCCCGGGTCGTCGGCGAGCTGCCGGCAGGCCTTGGCCGCGGCCTCCGTCAGGGCGGGGCGGTCGGCGTCCGGGGCCCAGAGTTCGGCGATGTTGGTGACGAGGGTCAGGAAGGGCTCGATCACGGCGTCGGACGTCTCGGCGGCGAGGACCGCGGTGAGGCACCGTCCGGCTTCGGCCGCCGTGGCCTCGCCGGCCGTGAGCATGTCCCAGACGGTGGCGGCGGCCGCGCCCCGGGAGATGGCGGTGGGCAGCTGGGCCGCCGTGCGGAAGAGGGTGTCCCGGGTGGCGGGGTCCGGGCGGGTGGTGGCGAAGGTGAGGTCGTCGTCGTTGATCAGGAGGAGGTCGGACGTGGCGGGAAGGCCGGTGACCGGGGTGCGGGGCTCGGTGACCTCGACGCGGACCAGGGCGGTGCGTTCGAGGGCGTCACCGTCACGTTCGTACGCGCCGACCGCCAGGACCTGCGGGCGCGGGGTGCCGTCGGCGACGAGGGTGACGGTGTCGCCGTCGTGCTCCAGGGTGAAGCGGTCGGTGCCGGCCGTCTCCAGCCAGGCCTTCCGCCAGCCGGCGAGGTCCCGGCCGCTCGCCTCGCCGAGGGCGTCGATCAGGTCCTGGAGGGTGGTGGTGCCCCAGGCGTGGCGGGCGAAGTAGGCGGCCATGCCGGTGCGGAACCGGTCCTCGCCGACGTAGGTCATCAACTGCTGGAGGACGGAGGCGCCCTTGGGATAGGTGATGTTGTCGAAGATCGACGCGGCCTGGGCGACGTCGTGGATGGGCTGGTGGATCGGGTGGGAGACCGGGCCCTGGTCGGAGAGGTAGGCCTTGAGCTTGTCGCCGGCGAGGTGGCCGGCCCAGGCGTCGGTGTAGCGGGTGGCGCCCTCCGCGGCCCAGTGGCAGGCGAACTCGGCGAAGGCCTCGTTCAGCCAGAGGTCGTCCCACCAGCGCATGGTGACGATGTTGCCGAACCACATGTGCGCCATCTCGTGCAGCAGCACGACCGCGAGCAGCTCGCGCTCGGCGGGCGTCGGCGTGGCCCGCCGCAGGAACATGTCAGACCAGGTCACACAGCCGTAGTTCTCCATGGCGCCGCCGAACTCGGGCATGAACACCTGGTCGTACTTGCGCTGCGGGAACGGCATCGCGAAGGCCTCGGCGTAGAAGGCAAGGCCCTGGCGGGTGAGGGTGAAGATCTCGTCGGCGTCGCGTTCCAGGACCTGGGCGAGCGAGCGGCGGGCGAAGATGCCGAGGTCGTGGCCGTCGGCCTCGCGGCGGATCTCGTGGAAGGGGCCCGCGTTGACGACGGTGTTGTACACGGACAGCGGCGGGGTGTCCGGGAAGCTCCAGCGGCGGGCCGCGCCCTGCTCCTCGACGCGCGGGCCGCCGGAGTTGCTGAGGACGGTCCAGGCGGCCGGGGCGGTCACGGTGAAGGCGTGCGGGGCCTTGAGGTCGGGCTGGTCGAAGCAGGCCCAGACGAAGCGGGCCTCGTCCGGTTCGAAGCTGGTCCAGACGTAGACCTCGCCGTCGGCGGGGTCTACGGCCTTGTGGACGCCCGGGCTGACCGTGGTGTCGGCCTGGACGCTCTCCACGCGCAGCACGTTGTGCGCGGCCAGGCCGGGCAGCGGTATCCGGCCGTCGTCGGTGGGGGTGAGGGGGGCGCCGTTGAGGGTCGCGGAGCGGACCTCGGCCGCGCAGTCGACGAAGGACTCGGCGCCCGGCTCGGAGCAGCCGAAGGCCACCGTGGAGACGCACCGGATCTCCGGTCCGCCGGGCAGGGCGGTGAGGTCGATGTCCACCTCGTACCGCTCGACCGTGATCAGATCGGACCGGCGCTCGGCCTCGGTGCGGGTCAGGCTTCGGATCCCCATGTGTCCTCCCTCGTGTGCCCGTCCCCCGTCGGCGGGCAGCGGGCGTCAGCCTACGACGGGAAGAGCTGGTGATCGCAGGGATTTTAGGTTCCCTTCTTCTAGAACCTGTTCTATCTTGACGGACCGTCAGATCAGCGGACCCGCCGGGAGGACAGGACCGTGGACTTCACCTTCACCGAGGAGCAGCTGGCGGCGGCCGAGGCGGCGCGTGGGGTGCTCGCCGGGGTGGCACCGGACGCGGTGCCGAGCCCCGCGCTGACCACCGGCGCCGTGGCCGAGCACTTCGACCGGGACCTGTGGGAGCGGCTGGCCGCCGCGGACCTGCTGAGTCTGCTGACGGCCGAGGAGTACGGCGGGGCGGGCCTGGACGCCATCGCGCTCTGCCTCGCGCTCCGGGAGTCGGCGAAGGTGCTGGCCCGGGTACCGCTGCTGGAGAACAGTGCGGCCATGGCGGCCGTGCAGGCCTACGGGGACGAGGAGCTGAGGAGCCGGCTGCTGGCGCGGGCGGGGCGCGGCGAGCTGGTGCTGACCGTCGCCGCGAGCGGACGCACCGGGCACGACCCGGCCGAGCTGGCGGCGACCGCGCGACGGCAGGGTGACGTGTGGGTGCTGGACGGGGTGCAGACGGCGGTGCCGTGGGCGTACGACGCCGATCTCGTCGTCGTACCGGCGCATACCGACGGCGACCGGAGCGTGCTGGCGCTGGTGGCGCCGTCTGCTGACGGGGTCACGCTCGCCGAGCAGGTGTCGACCAGCGGGGAACGGCTCGGTGAGCTGCGACTGGAGTCGGCACGGGTCGCGGAGCGGGATGTGGTGACCGCGGCGGGGGCCTGGGAGTGGCTGCGGGAACTGCTGGCGACCGGGACGTGTGCACTGGCGCTCGGGGTGGGTGAGCGGGTGCTGCGGATGACCAGTGAGTACACGGGGAAGCGGGAGCAGTTCGGGCATCCCGTCGCCACGTTCCAGGCGGTCGCCGTGCAGGCCGCCGACCGGTACATCGACCTGCGGGCCATGGAGGCGACGCTGTGGCAGGCGGCGTGGCGGATCGCCTCCGGGGCGACCGGGGCGTTGCCGGCGGCCGGGGATGTGGCGGTGGCGAAGATCTGGGCGGCCGAGGGGGTGCGGCGGGTGGTGCAGACCGCGCAGCATCTGCACGGGGGGTTCGGGGCCGACACGGAGTACGTGCTGCACCGGTATCACGCCTGGGCGAAGCAGCTAGAGCTGGCGCTCGGGTCTGCCGGGGCCCATGAGGAGGCGCTGGGGGATCTGCTGGCCGCGCACCCCCTGGGATAGCGGGGGCGCCCCGGTGCGGGGCGCCGTCGGGTCCCCTCAGATGACGAAACCCGGTTCGCCCGTGTCCGTCACTACCTCTCGTCCTGCCGCCTGCCACACCTGCATGCCGCCGTCCACGTTCACCGCGTCGATGCCCTGCTGGCCCAGGTACATCGTGACCTGGGCCGAGCGGCCGCCGGAGCGGCAGATGACGTGGACGCGGCCGTCCTGGGGAGCGGCCTCGGTGAACTCGCCGTAGCGGGCCACGAACTCGCTGATCGGGATGTGCAGGGCGCCCGCGGCGTGGCCCGCCTGCCACTCGTCGTCCTCGCGGACGTCCAGCAGGAAGTCGCCGTCCTTGAGGTCCGCGACCTCGACCGTGGGCACACGCGCTGCGAAGTTCATGGCTCCGACGCTACCCGACCGCTACTCCTCGGTGAGCAGCGCGGCCAGCTCCGCCTCCCGCTCGGCCACGTCCTTGTAGAGCTTCTCGGCGATCTCGTCGAGCAGGCTGTCCGGGTCGTCGGGGGCCAGCCGGAGCAGGCCGGCGATGGGGCCGCCCTCCAGTTCCTTGGCGACCAGGGTGAGCAGTTCCTTGCGCTCGGCCAGCCATTCGAGGCGGGCGTACAGCTCCTCGGCGCGGCTCGGCTTGCGCTCCGGCGGGACCGGGCCGGCCGCCCACTCCTCGGCCAGCTCCCGCAGCAGGGCCTCGTCGCCGCGGGCGTAGGCCGCGTTGACCCGGCTGAGGAACTCCTCGCGCCGCTCCTGCTCGGCCGGCTCCTGCACCAGGTCGGGATGGGCCTTGCGGGCCAGCTCGCGGTAGAGCCGACGGGCCTCCTCGCTGGGCCGCACCCGCTGCGGAGGCCGTACCTCCTGCTCGGTGAGCATCGCGGCGGCCTCCGGGAACAGGCCGTGGCCGTCCATCCAGCCGTGCAGCAGTTCCTCGACGCCGGGGATGGGCAGGACCCGGGCCCGGGCCTCCTCGGCGGCGCGGATGTCCTCGGGGTCGCCGGTGCGGGCGGCCTTGGCCTCGGCGATGCGCGCGTCCAGCTCTTCGAGGCGGAGATAGAGGGGGCCGAGCTTCTGCTCGTGCAGGCGAGAGAAGTTCTCGACCTCGACACGGAAGGTCTCGACCGCGATCTCGTACTCGATCAACGCCTGCTCGGCGGCCCGCACGGCCTGTTCCAGGCGTTCCTCGGGCCGCGGTGCCTCAGACTGCTCAGCTTCCGGGGTCGTCACCCGACCAGACTAGGGCCTGTCGTCCTCGGGGGTGGCCGCCACCCACTCGGCGACCAGATCTCTGCAGGCCACGACGAGGGTTCCGGGGCGGCAGGCCAGCTCGTGCGTGCAGCCGTCGGGGTACGGGAGGATCTCGTCGAGGATCACCTCGCCGAGCGAGGTCAGGTCGCAGGCACCCAGGATGTCCGTCTGGAAGCGGGAGACCCCCGCGTAGCGGACGACCAGGTCCTCGTCGTGCTTGAAGCAGTTGTGACGGAAGCGGATCTCGATGTCGTCGGGGGCCGTGCGGCGCATCCCCAGCGGGCGCAGGTCCTTCACACAGCGGTGGCCGCCGAAGTCGTAGTGGTCCGGGTCGGTGGCGAAGGCGCGGGCGCCGGGCGGCAGCTCACCGGCGAGCTCCGGGAGCCGCGCCAGATAGGGGCCGGGGTCGACGCGGACCGGCCCCACGCCCTCGCCGTCGGCGAAGACCGGGCCCCTGCCCTCGTCGTCGGCGAAGACCGGGCCCTTGCTCTCGCCGTCCTCGATGACGACGTACTTCACGTCATGACCTCGTCACCGGCCGTCACACCCCGAGTTCCGCCGCGATCCGGCCCGTCCGCACCGCGGCCACCAGTTCCTCGTGGTCCGCCTCCGTGCGGTCGGCGTAGGTCACCGCGAACGCGGCGATCGCCTCGTCCAGCTCCTCGTTCTTGCCGCAGTAGCCGGCGATCAGGCGCGGGTCGGCGCTGTGGGAGTGGGCGCGGGCCAGCAGGGCGCCGGTCATCCGGCCGTAGTCGTCGATCTGGTCGGGCGACAGGGCGGCCGGGTCGACGCTGCCCTTGCGGTTGCGGAACTGGCGGACCTGGAAGGGCCGGCCCGCCACCGTGGTCCAGCCGAGCAGGATGTCGCTGACCACCTGCATCCGCTTCTGCCCGAGGACCACCCGGCGCCCCTCGTGGTCGACGGCGGGCGCCTCGAAGCCGGCCGTCGCCAGGTGCGGGACGAGCGCGGACGAGCGGGCCTCCTTGACCTGGAGGATCAGCGGCTCACCGCGATGGTCCAGGAGCAGCACGACATACGACCGGGTGCCGACGCTGCCGGTGCCGACTATCCGGAAGGCGACGTCGTGCGGGGCATGCCGGGAGAGCAGCGGGTGGCGGTCCTCGGAGAGCGTGGTGACGTAGTGCTCCAGGGCCGCCACGACCGCTTCCGCCTCCTCGTCCGCGACCCGGCGCAGCACCGGCACGGCGTCGACGAAGCGGCGCCCGCCGTTCTCGGTGGGCTCGGTGGAACGGGCCGCGAACCGGCCGCTGGTGTTGGCGCGGGCCTTCTCCGAGACCCGGCGCAGGGTGCCGAGCATGTCGTGGGCGTCGGAGTGGGAGACCAGCTCCTCGTCCGCGATGGCGTTCCACGCGTCCAGCACCGGGAGCTTCGCCAGCAGGCGCATGGTGCGGCGGTAGGCGCCGGCCGCGTCACCCGCCGCCTTGCGGCACATGTCCTCGTCGGCGCCCGCCTCCCGGCCTGCCAGCACCAGGGAGGCGGCGAGCCGCTTGAGGTCCCACTCCCAGGGGCCGAGCACCGTCTCGTCGAAGTCGTTCAGATCGATGACGAGATCGCCGCGCGGGTCGCCGTACAGGCCGAAGTTGGCCGCGTGGGCGTCGCCGCAGATCTGGGTGGCGATCCTGGTCATCGGGGTGCGGGCCAGGTCGTGCGCCATCAGGCCGGCCGAGCCGCGCAGGAACGCGAACGGGCTCGCCGTCATTCTGCCGACCCTTATCGGGATCAGCTCCGGGATACGGTCGCGGTTGGACTCCTCGACGGCGCTCACCGCGTCGGGCCGAGAGCCGTCCAGGTCCAGGGCGTCATGGCTGCGGCGCGGCACGGCCGAACGCAGCGCCTGGCCCTCCTCCTTGGGCGAGCCCTTTACCGGCCACTGCGCAAAGCCCTTCGGCGAGGGCAACTTGCGCGCGCCCGCCGTCGTCAGCTCTTCCAGTCCGGTCACGTCGACCGCCTCCCCCGTACTCCGCACACACACCCGCACGAACATCAACTCGTGGAAACGGTACAGGTGGGGGCCGGAAACGTGTCAGACCCTGTGGATAACTTCGGGGGGCCGGACAGGAACCGGGACCGGACAGGAACCGGGGGGCGAACAGGAACCGGGGGGCGGCCGTCGTCAGATGTCTGCGGCTGATTGGGGCTGGTCGCGCCACGCGGCGGTAGCCGCATATCGACTACAGCGCGCGCCCCTTGGGTGGGATCACTGGCCCTACCTCCAGGGGCGCGGGGAACTGCGCGAGCAACCACAACGCACCCGCACCCGCACCCGCACCCGAGAGCACCCCCGCACCCGGAAGCACCCTCGCACCAGCCCACCTCAAGCCCACCTCAGCCCATCTCAAGCCCGCAGGAAAGCCAGCACCGCCAGTACCCGCCGATGTGTCTCCTCCGCCGGTGGCAGGTCCAGCTTCGTCAGGATCCCGCCGATGTGCTTGCCCACCGCCGCCTCCGAGACCACCAGCTCCCGGGCGATCGCGCCGTTCGACTTCCCCTCCGCGACCAGCGCCAGCACCTCCCGCTCGCGCGGGGACAGCCGCTCCAGCGGATCCCGGCGCCGGCGCAGCAGTTGCCGTACCACCTCGGGGTCGACCACCGTCCCCCCGTCGGCCACCGCGCACAACGCCTCGACGAAGTCCGCGACCTGCCCCACCCGGTCCTTGAGGAGATAGCCGACGCCCGTCCCGTCACCGGAGTCGAGAAGGTCGGC
This sequence comes from Streptomyces sp. NPDC048417, assembly GCF_040651615.1. Classification (NCBI taxonomy): domain Bacteria; kingdom Bacillati; phylum Actinomycetota; class Actinomycetes; order Kitasatosporales; family Streptomycetaceae; genus Streptomyces; species Streptomyces sp. NPDC048417. Next base: position 141,674 of record NZ_JBEZKI010000001.1, read on the forward strand.
CGCGTAGCTGCGCTGCACGTACTGACTGAGCACCAGGATCGGCAGCGTCGGCCGTGTCGCACGCAGTCGCACCGCCGCGTGCAGGCCCTCGTCCTGGAAGCCCGGCGGCATCCGTACGTCCGTCACGACGACGTCCGGCGCATGCTCCGCCACCGCCGCGACCAGCGCCTCCGCGTCCCCCACGGCCGCGACCACCTCGTGTCCGCAGCGGCTCAGCAGTCCGACGATCCCCTCCCGCAGCAGCACGCTGTCCTCGGCGAGGACTACCCGCAGCGGTCGTTCGGTTCGCACGGCAACTCCACACGCAGCAGGGTCGGTCCGCCCGGCGGACTGGACACGGAGAGTGTGCCATCCAGCACCGACACCCGGTCCCCGAGTCCGGTGAGCCCGCTGCCCGCCGAGGCGTCCGCGCCGCCCCGGCCGTCGTCCCGCACCTCCAGGAACAGCCGCCCGTCCCGGTACCCGCCGCGCACCCCGGCGCGGCCCGCGCCACTGTGCCGGTCGACGTTGGCGAGTGCCTCGCGCACCACGAAGTACGCGGCCGCCTCCACCGGTTGCGGCAGCCGCACGGGGAGCCGGAAGTCGACGTCCACGGGAACGGCCGTGCGGTCGGCCGCGTCGGCCACCGCCGCCGCCAGACCGTGGTCGGCGAGCACCTTGGGATGGATGCCGTGGACGATCTCCCGCAGTTCGGTGAGCGCCTCGCCCACCTCCCGCTGGGCCTTGGCGAGCTGTTCGGCGAACGGGCCCGGCGGGGCGTCCAGCAGGGCCAGGCCGAGGGTCATCGACAGGGCGACCAGGCGTTGCTGGGCGCCGTCGTGCAGATCGCGTTCGATACGCCGCCGCTCCGCCTCGAAGGCATCCACCAACCGCGCTCGGGACCGCGCCAGTTCGACCATCCGTGACCCCAGTTCCGCCTCGCGAGGCGCGACCAGCAGCCGGGTCAGCTCGGCCCGGGCGCCGGCGGTGACGCCCAGCGCATAGCCGCCCAGAGCCAGCAGCGACAATCCCAGCGCCGCGGCCCCGAAGGCGGCCGGCCAGGTGCTGACCGTCCACGCCTTCAGCACCTTCGTCCCGCGCCCCTCGCCGGCCGTGGCCAGCAGCAGCGGGGCGGTGACCAACGACAGCGGGCAGAGCAGGGCGAGGGTCACGGCGAGCGCGTCCAGGGGCCACAACAGGCCCGCGAACAGCAGCGCGTGGCCGAGCTCGCGCCAGGTCGCCCGCTCCCGCAGCCGGGTCGTCAGCCAGGCCCGCAGGCCGGTCGCGGAAGGCCGTACATGCGGGTCGTACGCCGGATGCCGGTCGACCAGCCGCAGCCGGTGCCGTTCGAGCCGGGCCACCGGAAGGCCCGCGAGCGCCGTGAGGAGCAGCAGTGGCAGCCCGACGAGTACGACGGCGAGCGCGACGCCGGCCGTGACCGCGGTGACCAGTCCCACGAGGAGTACGGCACCGGTGACCGCGCCGGTCAGCAGGTAACCGGCGGCACGCCAGGGCCAGCCGGAGACCAGGAAGCCGGGCCCGGCCATGGCCTGCCAGACGCTGCGGGGAGGGGGCTGCATGCCGGTCACCGTAGGCGGCGGGCCGCGGCCCGGGCCATCCGTCCAGCCACCGAGGTGGAGGTATGCCTGGCCCTACCCCGGATCTCCGTCCCGCCGCACTGCGCCACCCTGCCCCCGGACGGTTTCGTGGACCCACCACCGGGCGACACCACCGGGCGACACCACCGGGCGCCACCACCCGGCGCCACCACCCGGCGACCATCCAGCCATCACCGGACCACCACCGGACGACCCTTCGAGCAGTGAGGACCCATGACCAGCAACACCGACAGCACCAGCGGCACCGGCGACGCGATCACCTTGCGCTCCGTCAGCAGGCGTTACGGCTCCGGCGACAGCACCGTCACCGCACTCGACCAGGTCTCCCTGGGCTTCCCGAAGGGCACCTTCACCGCCGTCATGGGCCCATCCGGCTCCGGCAAGTCGACGTTGTTGCAGTGCGCGGCGGGCCTGGACCGGCCCACCTCCGGGTCGGTCCTGCTGGCCGGGACCGAACTGACCGGGCTGAGCGAGACGAAGCTGACCCTGCTGCGCCGGAAGCGGGTCGGGTTCGTGTTCCAGTCGTTCAACCTGCTGCCCTCGCTGACCGCCGAGCAGAACGTGGCGCTGCCGCTGCGGCTGTCCGGCCGGCGCGTGCCGAGGTCCCGGGTCCGCGAGGTGCTCCGGCAGGTCGGTCTCGGCGAACGCGCCCGGCACCGGCCGACCGAGCTGTCCGGCGGCCAGCAGCAGCGGGTGGCGCTGGCCCGTGCCCTGGTCACCCGCCCCGAGGTGCTGTTCGGCGACGAGCCGACCGGCGCCCTGGACTCACGGACCGGCCGGGAGGTGCTGACGCTGCTGCGGGCCATGGTCGACGGCCAGGGCCAGACGACCGTCATGGTCACCCATGACCCCGTCGCCGCCTCCTACGCGGACCGCGTGCTCTTCCTGGTCGACGGCCGGGTCAACGACGAACTGACGAGCGCGAGCGCCGACGTCATCGCGGCACGGATGACCGAGCTGGAGACACGACCCACCACCGGCACCCGAACCGCACCCCGAACCAAACCGACGACCGACACCGAACCCACACCCCAAACCAAACCCACGACCGACACCGAACCCACACCCCAAACCAAACCCACACCCCAAACCGGCCCCGGAACCACCCCCACCCCCACCCTCCAGTCGAAGGCCCTCCCGTGCTGAGTGTCGCCCTGCGCACCCTGCGCGCCCGCTGGGTCACCTTCGTCGGCGGATTCGTCGCCCTCGCGCTCGGCGTCGGGCTGCTCACCGTGATGGGCCTCGCCCTCGCCGCCTCGCTGGACGCGCCGACCCGCGCCCCGGAGCGGTTCGCCGCCGCCCCGGTCGTCGTGACGGGCACCGACACCCTGCGCGTGCCCACCCCGATCGGCGACCGCACCCAGAAGCTGGCCGAGCCGCATGCCGTACCCCCCGCCGCCGTCGCCGAGTTGGAGAGACTAGGCCGGGTCACCCCGGACCGCTCCTTCGCCGTACGGGCGCGGGGCGGCCCCGGCGATCTGGTCGGCCACCCCTGGTCGGTCGCCGCGTTCGCGCCGTACGAGATCGCCTCGGGACGTGCCCCCCGCGCCGCCGACGAGGTGGTGGTCAGCGGGACCTGGACGGAGCCCGGCCAGAGCCTGCGCACGCAGCACGGCAGCGTCAGGGTCGTCGGCACGGTCGCCGACCGCGGCTTCGAGCACGCCGTCTTCTACACCGACGCCCGGGCCGCGCAACTCCAGCCCCGCAGTGTGCAGTTGGCCACATCCGCCGATGCCACGGCCGTACGGAACACGGTGAAAAACATCACGGGCGTCCGGGTCCTCACGGGCGCCGACCGCCGCTACGCCGACCCGGACCCCGACCGTGACCGGGAGGCGCTGACCGCGCTGAACGCCCTGTTCGGCACGGCCGGCGGAGTCACCGCCTTCGTGTCGGTGTTCGTGGTGGCGTCGACGTTCGCCTTCGCGGTCGCCCAGCGCCGCCGCGAGTTCGGTCTGCTGCGCGCCGCCGGGGCGACGCCCGGGCAGCTGCGCCGGACGGTGGCCGCCGAGGCCCTGCTGGTCGGCGTGATCGCCTCGGCGGCGGGCTGTGTGCTCGGCCGGTACGGCGCACCCCGCCTCGTCCGCTGGACGGTCGACGGCGGACTCGCCCCGGACTGGTTCGAGACGGGTGACGCCGTCTGGCCGTACTGCGCGGCCTTCTCGACCGGAGTGCTGGTCGCGCTCTGCGGAGTGGTCGCCGCGTCCTGGCGGGCGGGCCGGACCGGGCCGGCACAGGCGCTGCGCGAGGCAGCCGTGGACAACAGGCCGATGACCTGGGGGCGTTGGCTGTGCGGCGGGACCCTGTTGGTGGCCGCGGCCGTGCTCCCGTTCCTCGGCGACCCGGGCGATCTGCTGCACCGCAAGAGCTATGTAAGCCGTCCGATGCTGTTGATCACGGCGGTCGCCCTGCTGGCACCCGTCCTGGTCCGCCCGCTGACCCGGCTGCTCACCTGGGCCCCGGCGCGGCTCCCGGGCGCCGCCGGCCTGCTGGTGCGCGAGAACGCGGCCGCCGCGGTGCGCCGTACGGCCTCCGTCGCGGCGCCTGTGCTGGTGACGGTCGCCCTCGCGGGCTCGCTGCTCGGCGCCGCCGCCACGCTCAACGCGGCCAGGGCCGCCGAGACCCGCGCCCGGACCACCGCCGCCTTCGTCGTCACGCCCTCGGCGGGCGGGTTCGACGGAGCGACGGTCAAGGCGCTGCGCGCGGTGCCCGACACCGAGGTGTCCATGACCTCGGCGAGCGCGGTGTACGTCCTGGAGGACGGGGTCGCACTGGTCAAGTCCGAGGCCAGGGCCGCCGATCCCGCCGCCCTGGCCGTCACCGCCCGCCTCCCGCTCGCCGCCGGCCGGACCACCGGCCTGGACGACGGCTCGATCATCGTCAACGAGGAGTGGGAGAGGCACACCGTCGGGCAGCGGGTGCGGGTGTGGCTGGGCGACGGCACCCGGAAGACCCTGCGCATCGCCGCCGTGATGACAAGGGGCACCGGCGACAACGGCGTGTACGTCACCCCGGCCAACGCCGCGGGCGCGGCCGTCGACCGGGTCGACGTGGCCCTGGCGGACGGCGCGGACGCGGACACGGTGGCCGCCGGCCTGCGCGCGGCGGTCCGGGCGGACGGCGGCCGGGTCCGTACCGCGGACCAGTGGATCGCGGCGACCTACCCGCGGACCGACCGCACCACCCGCCTCGGCTTCCTCCTGGTCCTCGGCATCGCGCTCCTCTACACCGGGATCTCCCTGGTCAACACGATGGTGATGGCCACCTCCGACCGGGTCCGCGAACTGGCCGCGCTACGGCTGGCCGGCGCCACCCGCCGGCAGGTGCTGCGGCTGGTCGGCGCCGAGGCGCTGACGGTGGTCGCGGTCGGCGCCCTGCTGGGCCTGCTGGTCACGGCCCTGAACCTGACGACCGTCGGGGCGGCCCTGCACGTCCTGCACGCCCCGGCCGGCCTCGCCCTCCCTTGGCCGGCCCTGGCCGCCACCACCGCCGTCTGCGCGGCCCTCGCGGTCTTGGCCGCGACCGTTCCGGCCGCCGCGGCCACCCGAAGACCGCACCCGTTCCCCCGGTGATCCACCCAGCGGTCCGGCCTTGATCCACACAGCGGTGCCCCCGGTGATCCACACAGTGATCTGCACAGCGATCCGCCCGGTGATCCACCCAACGGTCCGCCCAGTGAGAGACACCTCACACCGACAGGAAAATCACACCGCCGAGCCGGTCCGACTGACCACCCGCCAGCCCCCGTGAACCACAACGGCACAGCAGAAAGGCCCATCGTGATCACGATGGGCCTTTGCCTCTGTGGGGAACCGACGAAATGCGCTGATCAGGGTGCTCGGTCAGCGAGCATTCCCCGTGCACCTTGAGATCATTTCCCAGTTCAGACGACGCCCTTCTGATCTCAAGGCGCGCTCTCGGTTGTCAGCGCGTCGTTCAGCGGCGCGTCAGGGCCTGGCGCAGCACGTCGTACACGTAGGTGTTGGCGTGCTTGCCGGTGAAGCGGTCGGACAGCGGGCCGGCCGCGGTGACGGGAACGTCCACACCGGTGTGGCCGGACGTGGTCCAGTCGATGTAGAAGCTCTTCTCGCTGCCGCGGATGCTGAACGGACCGTCCTCGGCGGAGATGCCGGTGCCGGACTCGTCAGCGGCGTCCGAGTCCTCGACGGCCAGGCCGCCGGTCTCGTGGTCGCCGGTGACGACGAGCAGGGTGTCGGGGTGGGTGGCGACGTAGGCACGGGCCACGGCCACCGCCTTCTCGAGTTCCTGCATGGACTGCAGGACGCGGGTGCCGTTGTTCGAGTGGGCGAACTCGTCCACGCCCTCTTCCTCGACCATGAGGAAGAAGCCCTTCTTGTTCTTGTCCAGCGTGCTCAGGGCCTTGCTGGTCATGGTGGAGAGACCGACCACCGGGCTGTACACGTCGCCCTGGCCCTCGGCGCGCTGCTGGAACATCTCCTCGTTGGCGAAGAGGCCGAGGAGCTTGCCGCCTTTGGCGCGGCTGAGCTGGTCCGCGCTGGAGACGTAGGAGTAACCGGCCTTCTTGGCCTTGGCGATGAGGTTGCCCTTGGTGCCCTTGCTCGCCTCGGACGCATCCTCGGCGGGCTGGTCCTTGAACGCGCCGGCGCTGCCCGCGGGCAGCCACCAGTCCTCGCCACCGCCCAGGATCACGTCGGGCTTGCTGACCTCGATGTACTGGCGGGCGATCTCGTCCTGCGCCGAACGGTTGGCGGTGTTCGCGAAGAACGCCGCCGGCGACGCGTCGGTGACCTGCGCGGTGGTGACCAGGCCGGTGGCCTTGCCGGCCGCCTTGGCCTGCCGGCCGAGGGTGGCCAGCGGGTTGCCGTCCACGTCGACGCTGATCGCGCCGTTGTAGGTCTTCTCGCCCGTGGCCCACGCGGTCGCCGCGGCGGCCGAGTCGGTGACGACGGCCTTCGGGTCGTCCGGCTCGGTGGTCAGCTGGCCCGAGGTGGGGAGCTTGTCCATCGCGAGCTGGCCGCCCAGGCCGGTCAGGTGCAGGCGGGCGGCCTGGCGCGTGGCGGCGCCCATGCCGTCGCCGTTGATGAAGATGACGTTCTTGGCGGTCGAGGCCTTGGCCGAGGCGTGCGGAACCGAGGCCGACGCGCCCAGCGTCGGGCTGACCACCATCGTCACGACCGCAGCGGCAACCGCGGCGGCTGCGGGAGCGGCGAACCGCCGAGCCCTACGAACATCCAGGGACACAACGTCCTCCGTTACTGTTCTTGCCCATTGCTTGACCGCGAACATAGGTTTCTTTTGGAGGGTGTTGACCAATTGCAGATGACCAGTACGCGACTAGATCTTTAGTAGGGGGTGAAGGCGCAGGCCCCGTACTTGTTCGGACAGGTCACGCGAGGACGGACTCCGTCCCCTGCCTGCCGCAAGCCCCGCGCTCGGCGACGGCACATCTCCGCCTGATCGGCGCCGCAGGTCGTCACCATGACGGCACCCCGCATTCCGCTGGGGGTCGATGGCGTGACCGGACAGCAGGCAAGGCGCAGTAAGTGGCTGGACACCCTCGCCCTCGGCGGCGAACGCCCACGACGCGCCGCACCCACCATCGCCGGCACACCACAGAGCGATCCGGTCCCCCGGCACCGCAGCACAATGCAGACGTGCCCCTCTCGTGAGATAGCTCACGAGCAGGGCGCTCTTGACATGTCTTGACAAGAAGCGCGCGATGTCTCACAGCCAACGGACAGCCATCAGCGACTGCCGACGACCACCGGACAACGAGAAACGGGCCCCCGCCGTGACTTCCGTCACCGGCGGAGACCCGTTTCTTCGGTGTCTCTCTGTGGGGAACCGACGAAATGCGCTGGTCAGGCGCTACTCCGGCCCTTCGGTGATCATTTCCCGCGAACATGTAGATCGTTTCCCACCGCCATGGTGAGCCGCTCGTACGAGCTCGTTACCGAAACCTTCTGCATCGCCATCCCGGCCACGTCCATGACCGGCTCCGACGGCAGCAGGCAGGCTGCCGACACGTTCGCCTGGAACATCTTCCCGACCTATCGGTCCGTACCGGCGTTGCCCTCGTCGTTCGAAGAGTCTCGCCGCTTGGTCTCGCCCTCCGCGGATGGGCCCTTCCCCTGCGCCTCCAACAGCTCCAGGAGCGCAGCGTCTGCCTTTTTCTGGTCTTCCTTCGTCAGTTCGAGAGGTGCGTTGTTGTAGACGGTGTACCGGTCGGGATAAATGATGTTGGTGGTCCTCAAGGTGAACGTCAGAAGCGAGCGCCAACCCTTGCGGTGGCCAACCCTCACTTGGATTCGGACCTTGTAGTCACGAGCCTCCGGAACCAACCCAGAAAACGGTGCCTCGAACTCGATGAAGAGTTGTTGCGCCTCTCTGCCGGCCACAACGAATCCGGCCGGCAACTTCGGTTCCTCGTCGGGCCCGGGTTGGAGACGGGATGGTGAAGACGTCCATAGGAGTGGCAGATGAGAGGCGGGCTCATCGGGGAAGCTCAGCATGAGATCCTGCACGACTATCGGCTTGGCACCGGTGTTGTGTAGGACGAGCGGAAGCCGCAGGCGAACCATGGAGCCGTGGCAAATCGCTGCAAAGGAATGAGGCTCCCACGTCTCCAGGCGCCCCTGTCTGGCGTTGAGCCACCAGAATGAGGCGACGGTGAAGACCAATGCACTGACCGCCACAACGCTGGTAGCAGAAAGCGATGAGAACGCATTCTGATCAGCAGCGGCCGTCAGCGGAAGCACAAATTCAGTGTGCCAGCCTAAGGGTGGGCACGCTGAACGTCGCCCATGGGGCAACGGCAGTTTGTCAGGGCGGTCTCGGCCTGCAACGGCACGTTTGCTGCAATCACAGCTAGAGCCTGGCCCTGGTGACGGCACGAGATGTAGCTTCCGCGAGCGCTCTCGTGCCGTCCGCCACCGGTCCCGCCGCAGCCATCCCCATATGGCTCGAGGCACCAGGAGCGAACCCATGAAGTCAATGAGAACCGTGATACAGGGTCTAGTGTCCGGCCGGTCTGCAGGAACAGACGAAACCACCGCTGACGGCCGGGGGTGGTATCACAGGGATGCAGGCAACCTCGGTTGCCGGGCAAGAGCCATGTTCGTGTCAGCGGCCACTGACCTGCCGGTCGTGGTTGTAGTGGCTCCCGCCGTCGCGGTCCCCACCATGATCGTCCCACGAGGAGCCGGTGCCCTGGTCCCGGCGGTGGCCGTCACCACGGTCCCAGCGCTAGTCGTGGTCGCGGTCCGAGCGGTAGCCCTCGTCGCGGTCCCAGCAGTAGTCGTGGTCACTGTCCGACCGGTAGTCGTGGTTACGGTCCCAGCAGTAGTCGTGGTCACTGTCCGACCGGTAGTCGTGGTTACGGTCCCAGCAGTAGTCGTGATCGTGGCCCGACCGGCGGTCGTCGCTCCGGTCCCAGTTGTGCTCGTGGCCGCCGCCCGAGCGATGGTTGTCGGCCGCGACACTGACGGCCGGACGCTGGACATGAGGCGGAGCCGTAGTCGGTGCCGGGGGTATCGCGCCGGCTGCGACGACGGCCTCGACTCGCGCGAAGGCCCACGACCTCGAGGTATCTCTGCAGCAGTCGAGGCGTGCGTGCCGTCTTTGGGACCCCGCTCGTGGAGGTCGCCGTGACGACCACTACTCCCACCTGAAGCGTGGCGCCAGATCGCCAACTCCGGTGCCGTCCGGTTCGCTGTCGCGTTCGCCACCGGAGTCCTGCTCTACCAGCAGGGCCGTTGACGCAGGCCGCGATCGGCGGCCTCGGCGCCGAGGCGGGACTGATCGTCGGGTACTACGGATACGCCGAATTCAGGCGTGACGGCATGAGCGGATGCGATCCTCGTCTACTCCCTCATCGAACTGCCCCTCTGGGCACTCTCCGCATGACACGCGGCACCTCTTGATCACCCCGGCGGCAGCCACTCGTTGATGGCCGCTATGAGGACGGTCGCTTCCAGAAAGTCCATCACAGCCACCTCGGGCAGGGGAGAAAAATGGGCGCCGGTACTCAGGAGAGCACCGGCGCCCACGGCATGGCACCTCTTACCGCCGACCGCTCTCGGGCTGCTCGGACTTCGGTTCCGGCGCGCCCAGGCGGCGGCGGTGCCGTCAGGCCCAGGTGACGGCGTCCTCGACGGGCACGCGGGGCAGCCGCGGGAACCACGGGTCGACGCCCGGGTGACCGATGTTGACCACCAGATGCGAGCGCCAGCTGGTACCGGCGAAGAACTCCTCGTCCACGCCGGCCTTGTCGAAGCCCCCCATGGGACCGGCCCCGAACCCCGCCGCACGGACCGCGAGCAGGAAGACCCCGGTCTGCAGTGCCGAGTTGTAGGCCGCGATGCTCTCGCGCGTCACCATCTGGTCGGCGAACGCCGCTCGCAGCAGGTCTCCGCGGGCCGGGAAGACGGTCGGCATCTGCTCGTGGAAGTCGACGTCGTACGCCAGGACCGCCACGGCCGGCGCACTGAGCGTCTTGGCCCTGTTGCCCTCGTCGAGATGCCGGACGAGTCGCTCCTTGCCCTTTCGGGTCCGCACGAAGAGCACGCGCAGAGGCTGGCCGTTGGCGGCGCTCGGCGACCAGCGGGCGAGTTCCCAGATCATGGCGAGTTCGTCGTCGGCAACGGCCACCTCGGCGAAGGTGTTCGCGGTGCGGGCCTCGGTGAACAGCACCTTTCGTCCGGCGTCGTCGAGGACATCGAGGGCCTGCGGTTCGCGGTCGGTCACGCTCATCATTTCTCTCTTACTTCGGTTGTGTGTGGTGCCGGGGCGGGTTGACCGCCCCGGCACCACCCCATGGGGACGGGGTTTGCGGAGCCGGGCGGGGCACTAGGACCGGTGCTGTCACGTGGGCCTATGGCCCCTGGCCGACGTCATAGGTGGTGTGCTGACCGCTTGCTCCGCTCCGCGCCCAGACGGGCGAAGTAGGCGATCAGTTCGGGGTTGTCGACCGCCGCGGCGTTCAGGACCTGATCGGCAGGGGCACCCTGGAGCAGGCGCTTGACGGGAACCTCGAGTTTCTTGCCGGTTCTCGTGTGCGGGAGGGCCGGTACGGCGAGGATCTCGTCGGGGACGTGGCGGGGTGAGGCGCCGGCGCGAATCGCGTCGCGGATCCGGTCGCGCAGGGAATCGTCCAGGCCGACCCCGTCGGCGAGGACCACGAAGAGCGGCATCCAGTAGCCGCCGTCGGGTTCCTCCGCGCCGATGACGAGGGCCTCGGTGATCTCGGGGAGGCGTTCGACGACGTCGTGGATGTCGGCACTGCCCAGGCGCACGCCGTTGCGGTTGAGGGTGGCGTCGGAGCGGCCGTGGACGATCACCGAGCCGTGCGAGGTCAGCGTGATCCAGTCGCCGTGCCGCCACACGCCCGGGTAAGCGTCGAAGTAGGCGTCGCGGTAGCGGCTGCCGCCGGGGTCGTCCCAGAAGTGCAGCGGCATGGACGGCATGGGCCGGGTGACGACCAGTTCGCCGACCTGGTCGAGGACAGGGGTGCCCGTCGGGTCGTAGGCGGCCAGCGCCACGCCCAGGCTGGGGGCGGACAGCTCCCCCTCCCAGACGGGGGTCGTGGAGGCGCTGCCGGCGAAGCCGGAGACGATGTCCGTACCGCCGCTGGTGGAGGCCAGCTGGACGCCGGCGCCCACGTGGTCGCGGACCCAGGGGTAGGCGGAGGCGGGCAGAGCGGAGCCGGTGCAGCCGACGACGCGTATGGCCGACAGGTCGTGCACGGAGGGTTCGATGCCCAGCTTGGCCATGGTCAGCAGGTACTGAGGACTGGTGCCGAAGACGGTGACTTTGTGACGGGCCGCCAGCTCCCACAGGACGTCCGGACGCGCCTGCGGTACCGGGCTGCCGTCGTAGGTGCAGGTGGTGGCACCGGTCAGCAGGGTGGAGACGACCAGGTTCCACATCATCCAGTGGGTGGTGGTGTACCACAGCAGGCGGTCCCCGGTGCCCAGATCGGTGTGCAGGCCGAGGGTCTTGAGGTGTTCGAGCAAGACCCCGCCGTGCCCGTGGACGATGCCCTTGGGCAGTCCAGTGGTGCCGGAGGAGAAGACGACCCACAGGGGGTGGTCGAACGGCACCGGGGCGATGGTGAGGTACTCGACGCGGGTGGCCGCGTCCTCCCAGGGAACCGTCAGCACCGAGTCTCCGCCCTCGGGCCACGCAAGGCCCACGTGGTCCACGAGCACCGTGGCCTTCAGCGTCGGCAGTGCAGCGGCGAGTTCGAGCGAGGCGGCGCGGCGGTCGTGGGTGGTGCCGTTGAAGAGGTAGCCGTCAGCGGTGATGAGCACCGTGGGTTCGAGCTGGGCGAAGCGGTCGGCAGCGGCCTTGGGTGCGTAGTCCTGGCCGCATACCGACCACACCGCGCCCAGGCTTGCGGTGGCGAGGAAGGCGATGACGGCGTGGGGGGTGTTGGGCAGGTAGCCCACTACTCGGTCGCCCTGTCCGACGCCCAGGCCGCGCAGGCTGGCTGCGACGGAGGCGACTTGGGCGCGCAGCTCCCGGCCCGTGATCTCGTAGCAGGATCCGTTCTCGTCCAGGGCGGTGATCGCGGGAGCGTCAGGCTGCAGGTTGCGCAGCGCGTGGTGGGCGTAGTTGAGGGTGGCGCCGGGGAACCAGCGGGTGCCGGGCATGGTCTCCTCGGCCAGCACCCGCTCGTACGGAGTCGTCGCGTCGATGTCGAAGTACTCCCACACCGCGGCCCAGAACCCTTCGAGGTCGGTGACGGACCACTGGTACAGGGCTCGGTAGTCCGTGGGCTCCTGGATCTCTCCGGCGCCCCGGTGCCGGGCCGCCCATCGGGCGAAGTCCGCGATGCGGCTGCGGGCGGCCGACTTCGGGTCGGGAGTGAAGAAGGGTTCCGTATACGGCTCAGGGTGCGGGGTGGTCATGGTGTGGTGCTCCTCGTCAGGCGGGCCGGGCGTCGGCGGTTCGGCGGGCCGTGTGCAGCAGGGGGGCCCAGGCGACGGTGTCCGTGAAGTCGCCGGTGCCGGCCGGGACGGTGTCCATCACGACGCGGTCGGGGCGCAGCAGGACGGCGTCGGCACGGCCGCGTGCCAGCCAGCCGGCCAGGGTGCCGTCGTCGCCTTGGTCGTCGACGTGGATCGTCGGGGCGCCAAGTGCCGTGGCCACGGCCGTCATCTGCGCCGTGGGCGGTACAGCGGTCAGGACGGCGAAGGAGTGCCCGAGGACGTCATCGAGGCGCACTCGCCTGCCGTCGTGCCGTAGCCAGGGCTGCGGGCAGAAGGTGCCGGCCAGCACGCGACCGGTCAGCCTGGGGCGGCGCCGTACGAGTGGACCGGCGGTCAGGGCGGGGCTGAGGTCACGGCTCACCGCCGCGGTCACGCCGGGGATGCGACAGACCGTGCCCACGGCGGCCCGGCGCAACGCCGCACCGCGGTCCTGTCCGCCGGTCATGGCCCAGCCGACGGCGACCGCGATCCGGATCACATGGCGGGCGTGAGGCTTGCGCTCGCGTTCGTAGGTGTCCAACAGCCCCTCGGGTGCGCCCTGTTGGAGGACGCGGGCGAGTTTCCAGGTGAGGTTGCGGGCGTCGCGCAGGCCCGCGCACAGACCCTGGCCGACGAAGGGCGGGGTGAGGTGGGCGGCGTCGCCCAGCAGGAAGACGCGCCCCCGGCGCCACCGATCGGCGAGGCGGGCCCGGAAGGTGTACTGGGCCTGCCGGATCACCTCGAAGTCGTCGCCCGGCGAGGCGTCGGGCGGCAGGTCAACCCAGGGGGCGACCAGCTCGCGCAGGCGCGCCCACCCGCCCGGGCCGTCCAGGGGCTGATCATCGGCCAGCCGGAACTCCCAGCGGTAGCGGTACTCGCCGACGCGCATGAACGTGGCCGGCCGGGTGGGGCAGCAGATCTGCTCGACGCCTTCCCAGGTGCGCACCGGGCGGCTGGTGCGCACGTCGATGACCCGCCAGCTCTCCTCGAAGTGCAGGTCCTCCCAGACAGCGCCGATGGCGTCGCGGGTGAGGCTGCCCGCACCGTCGCAGCCGAGGACGGCATCGGCCCACAGATGCTCCTCCTCGTCGCTGCCGTCGCGGCGGAAGGTGACCCGGACCGGACCCGTGGGATCATCCGATCCGTCGGTGTCCTGGGTGACGGACACGACCTCCACCCCGCCCCACAGCTCGCACTCCGGGCGGCGCGCCAGGGCGTCGCGCAGCAGGCGTTCCAGCTCGGGCTGGTCGAACATGCTGGTCTGCGGGAAGCCGTGGTGCCCGTGCAGGGACCGCGGGAATTCGCTGATCATGCGGCGCCGGGCGTCCAGCAGCCGCAGCCCGCGCGCCGGGCGGGCGAGGGCGGCGAACTCCTCGTGGACGCCGACACTCTGAAGGATCCGGCGGACCTCGTCGTCCACGACAACGGCGCGCGGCAGGGGGTAGACGTCCCGGTGGCGTTCCAGGACGACGCTGCGCACGCCGCGCCGGGCGAGCAGGAGGGCGGCCGTGACCCCCACGGGTCCCCCACCGATGATCACCACCGGTCTCCGGGATGCGTCCTTCATGGTGCGTCCGTAACGGGGGTCCGCTGCTCGCCAAGGTCGATCTGCCCGTCGGGGGTGGCGATCGTGGCGGTGATGAGGTCACCGTCGCGCAGGTAAAGGGGGTTCTTGGCCTGGCCCTTGAAGAACGCCTTCCACTTCAGCACGGGCGGCAGCAGGGCGGCGATCTTCTCGACAGGCTTGGGCGGGGCCTTCAGGGCGGTGCCGCCGGGCGTGCCGGTCAGCAGCAGGTCGCCCGGATCGAGCGTCTGGAAGCGGGCGAGCAGGGTGAGCGCCTGTGCGGGTCGTACGATCATGTCGGCCAGCGTGCGGTCCTGGCGCGGGGCGCCGTTGACCGACAGCCGCAGCCGCAGGTTGAGCAGTTGGTCGAAGTCCCCGGGCTCCAACAGGGCCAGGTACGGCCCCGTCGGTGTAAAGGTCGGATAGGACTTGCTCTCGTAGAACTGGGTCTTGGTCAGCTGGACGTCGCGGGCGCTGACGTCGTTGGTCAGGACAAGGCCGGCGACGTAGCGCGGCAGGTCCTGCTCCTCGACGACGGTGCCCACGGGCAGGGTCGCGCCCATGACGAGGCCGAGTTCCACCTCGTAGTCGAGGAACTTCACATGCGCGGGGCGGATGATCGTGTCATGGGGGCCGCTGACCGAGCCGGACGCCTTGCGGAAGAAGGTGGGGGGGATGTCGCCGGTGAAGCCCGAATCCTTGGCGTGGCTGCGGTAGTTGACCATCTGGGCGACCACCCGGCACGGGGTGGTGACCGGAGGCAGCGCCACCAGGTCGGCGACGGGCGTGCCGCTCTCGGTGGAGGCGGCGGCCTCGCGGACCGCGTCCCGGTCGGCGAGCAGTTCGGCGGTGGTGACGGCCTTGGTCTTGATGCGGACGGCGCGTTCGTCCCGGACGACCCACCAGCCGTCGGTGGTACGCAGAACGTTGGTGCTCATGAGCTCATCGCTTTCATCAGGCCCAGCAGGCGTGCGGGGTCGAGTTCGTTGTCGTCGCGCAGGGCCCTCATGACCTCGCGCAGCTTGGCGGGGGAAGGGTTGGTGCCCAGGAAGTCGCGGGTGACCGGCGGGCCCCACTGGGCCAGGCCGCTCGCCGACATCGGTGCCCAGCCGGGCTCGAGGTCGCAGGAGAAGAGGTCGCCGTCGGCGAAGTGCTCCAGCATGAAGTGGTCGGGGTCGCGCCAGTAGTCGAACAGCTGGCTGCCCTGGATGTGCCGGCCGATGCCCCAGCTGCGCTTGTAGCCGCGCTCGGCGAGGTACTCCCCACCGGCACCGATCGCGTCGAGGTCGGTGACCTGGTAGGCCGAGTGGACATAGCCGGTTCCGGGCCCCAGGTGCAGGGCGAGCGTGTGGTGATCGACGGCCACGCTCTCCTGGTCGCACCGGATGAACGCCATCGTCGGCCCGCGCCCGCGCTGCCCGTCCAGGAACAGGAAGTCGGACACGATCATCCCGAGGGTGTCCAGGTACCAGTCCAGGGTGCGGGCGAAAGACCGTGTCTCCAGCACCACATGGCCCAGCCGCTGGATACGGGACGGCTCACGGGGCGGGCGCTGGGTGGCGTTCGTACGACGGTGATCTGTACCGAAGTTGAGGATCAGCGGCTCCTGCTCGGCCAGCGCGGGCAGCTGCTCGGCGCACTGCACGACCCGGACCGGCAGGCCCGAGGGATCGAGCAGGGCGACCGACTGCCCACCGCCCGGTACGCCGATGTCCCGGACGGTACTGCCGGTGGCGCGGGCCAGCCGGTCGAGGTCGGCCCGCTCGGCCGCGCGGAACGCCGGTCCGATGAACCGGGACGCACGCCCCCGCCGGATGACCGTGCAGGGTGAGCCCGCGAAGGTGCCGCGCAGCCACAACTCCCCCTCGGTGCGGGCGGCGATCGCGAACCCGAAGTCACGCGCGAAGACCTCAGCCCGGTCCAGGTCCGGCTTCTCGAACTCAAGCCAGGCCAGATCCGCCACCTTGATCACGGGATTCCGGGAACGTCCTGGGTGCTCTCCGCGCAGGGCGCCCTGCTCACTGTGGAGGTCTTGGTGGGGCGTCTGGGGATCGGCCCTGTTAACGGGGGTGTGGGACATGGTGTCCTCCAAGCAACACTGCTGTAATGAGGAAATCATCAACTTTGCCGTAACCCATCGTCAATAGGGTGGATCCAAATAATTGATAACCTCATCAGTAATGGCAGACTCATCGCGATGGTTGTTACACTCGCCGTATGCCGACGTCAGCCCCGCCCAAGAACCGCTTCGAGCGACGCCGCGCCGAGACCCGCCAGGCGCTCGTCCGCGCGGCCCGGCAGATCCTCGCGGAGACCGGGGACACCAGCGCCAGCATCCAGGCCATCGCCGAGCGCGCGGACGTCGGTTTCGGCTCCTTCTACAACCACTTCGAGTCCAAGACGGAGCTGTTCGACGCCGCGGTGACGGACGCCCTGGAGGAGTTCGGTCAGGCCATCGACGAGCGTGTCGAAGGGATCGCGGACCCGGCCGAACTCGTCGCGGCGGGCTTCCGGCTCACCGCCCGGATGGCCGACTCCCATCCGGAACTCATGCGGATCCTGCGTGATCGCGGTCTGGCCCACATTCACGCCCAGAGCGGCCTGTCCCCACGAGCGCTCCGCGACCTGGAGATCGGCATCGCCACGGGCCGCTTCACCTGCACCAACCCGACCACCGCCCTGTCCGCCCTCGGCGGGACCCTGCTGTCCCTCGTGGCGCTGAGGCTGGCCCGCCCCGACCTCGACGGCGACGAGGCGGCCTCGGACCTGGCCGAGATGGTCCTGCGCATGCTGGGTGTCCCCGCCGACGACGCCCGTGAGGTCACCCGGCGCGCCCTGCCCGACCTCACCTGATTCCCCCGCCCGAGGCGACCTCTGGACGACTCGTCAGAGCGAGGCTGCGGCGGACCGGGTCACCGATCTTGTTTGCCGACCGGCGCATTGCGCAGGCGGCGTCGGCGAGCGGGATGTGGTCGGTGATGGAGGGGCGAGGTCGAGGCGGCCGGCTGCGGTCAGCTGCACGAGTTCGGTGACGGACTCGGGGGCGCCGCCGTAGCGGCCGCACACCCGAGTGCACGGGTAGTTGAGGGGCAGGCCCCTGGGTGATGCTGAAGATGCCCTCCGGGAACTGCTTGAAGCTCGCCGAAGTACGCGACCGGGTTGGTACCGGGATCTGCGGCGTGTGGCCGAGGATCGGAATTCCGCGCGGGGACCGTGTGAGGCGCAGGCCGGTCTCGGGCTGGGTGGTCATGGGCTTGCCCGTGTGCGGCGAGAGGGGGAGAGCAAGGACGTCGTTCGATGCGAGGAAGCCGCCGTTGCAGCGTCGTCCCAGATTTCCATACGTCGCAACTGGTACCATACAGCGTATGGAAAAGAAGGCTCCCCGGGGGACCAGGAAGAGGGACGTCCCGCTCACCAAGGACGGCATCTACGCCATGGCGCTGCAGCTCATCGAGGCCGACGGGGTCGAGGCGCTCAGCATGCGCAAACTCGCGACCGCGCTGGATGCGAACCCGATGTCGCTGTACCACCACGTGCCGAACAAGGACGCCGTGCTGCGTGGCCTGGCCGAGCGCGTCGGCTCGCAGTTCCGGGCGGGGGCGCGGGAGGACCTCCCCTGGCAGGACCGCCTGCGCCAACTGGCTCTGGGCTTCCGTAAACTGTCGCACAGCCATCCGAAACTGATGGCGTACTCCTTCGCGCGAGCCGACTACGTCCAGCCGGAGGACCCCTTTTGGCAGGGGCTCATCAACATCCTGTCTGCCGCGGAACTGCCGGCCTCGGAGATCCCGCGCGTCGCTGCCTCCCTGTGCGCGGTTTTCACGGGGCTGCTGGTCAGCGAACTGACCGGAGCGCTGCAGCGGTGGACCACCCTGCCGCCGGCACCAGCCGGCCCCGACGGGGAAGACGCCCACTCACCCGCTAAGGACGTGATCGACGCGATGTTCAACTGTGCGCTGGACGCGACGATCGTCGGCTTGGAGAGCCACATCGCACGAACCCGCAAGGAGCCATGACGGAGCGGAGCGGCTGCCGCGCGCTCGACTGACGCACAACTCTTCGTTGCCTCAGTGACTGCGCGCTGAGGCGGCGAAGCGGCGGACGTCAGAACGCCGTTCATGCCCCTCCGACTCATGCAGAATGTCCCGCACGCGGAGCGCAGCCACCTGTGGTGCTACGCCGGCGGCGACCAGGAGCGCGGTCACCGCAGCTTCACCCGCAGGATCCGCCCAGCTGGACGCGGCGTTCTCCGCGGCGAGGGCCAGCATCAGGGCTTCCAGCGCCAGGGCGAGGACAGGCGCGGGAACATGGTCCGCGAACACGCCTTCGTCCTGACCACGTCGCACGGTCGCGGTGGCCTCTTCGCGCGCCGGTGCCAGAGTGGCTCGGATCGCCTCGTCTCCCAGATCGCGGCGGCCCAATGAGATGAGCATGCGGTACTGGTCGCCCACCGCCCATGCCGCCAGGGCCATCCGCGCCGTCGCCTCCAGCGGGTCGGCACCTGGAATACGGGCCGTGGCGAACGCCTGTTGAAGCGCTTGGCCTGCTTCCTGCGTCAGGGCGGCGACCAGCGCTTGCCGGCTGGAGAAGTGTCCGTAGAGGGTGCGCCGCGCGACGCTGGCCGCCTGAGCGATGCTGTCGAGACTCGCGTCGGGGTTGTCCCCCAGTTTCTGCCGAGCGGTCGCGAGAATACGTGTGCGATTTGAGCGAGCATCACTGCGCCGCGGAGTACGGCCCAGGGCATCGGCCATCTGCATGATTCCCATCTCCACTTCGGATCATGTGCGCCGCTACGGAGGACACCGGGTTCTGGCGCCCGGCTACGAGTCGGCGGCAGCGGGGTTCCGCGGCCTTTGGAGGGAGGAGTCAGCTCGGCGCCGCGCCCCTGCCCGACCTCACCTGGCCCGGAGTCGGCGCGTGCCAGGCCAGCAGATGCCGGAAAGCCGTGGGCGCCGGTGCTCCCTCAAGCACCGGCGCCCACTCACCCCTGCCCGAGGTGGCTTTGATGTCCCGCTGGACGTGTCAGGGGACGAGGATGAGGCGGATCGGGTCGCCGATCTTGTTCTCCAGTCGGTGGGTCGCGTCGGCGGCGTCGGCGAGCGGGATGTGGTCCGTGATGGAGGGGGCGAGGTCGAGGCGGCCGGCTGCGGTCAGCTGCACGAGCTCGGTGACGGACTCGGGGTAGCCGCCGTAGTGGCCGCGCACCTGCTTCTGCATGTAGTTGAAGGTCAGGCCCTCGGTGATGGTGAGGGGCCTGGGCGTGATGCCGACCAGGATGAGGGAGCCGCCCAGGCCGAGTGAGGAGGCGGCCTGCTCGCGGACGGCGGGCACGCCGGCACAGTCGAAGGCGAAGTCGAGGCCCCGTCCGGCGGTGGCGGCGCGCACCTGGTCGGCGAAGTCGTCGGCGGTCGGGTCGAGTGCGATGTCCGCGCCGAAGGCCAGGGCGCGTTCCCGGGCGCTGGGCAGCGGGTCGACGGCGATGATCGGTGCGGCGCCGACCAGGCGGGCGAGGCGTACGTTGTGTGCGCCGACTCCGCCCACACCCCACACGCCGACGGACTGGGCGGGGCGTACTCCGGCGGTGGCGACGACGGCGGCGTAGGGGGTCGAGACCGCATCGGGGATGATCGCGGCCTGGTCGAAGGGGAGGCTGTCGGGGATGGAGATGAGGGTGTCCTCGCGGGCGAGGGTGTACTGGGCCCAGCCGCCGTCGTAGTCGATGCCGGCGGTGAGCATCTGGGTGCAGGGGCGGCGACGCACGCAGCCGGCGCACTGGCCGCAGGTCTTGCCGGCCTCCAGGGTGACGCGGGTGCCGACGGTCAGGCCGCGCTTGAGGTCGGGGCCGAGGGTGTGGATCACGCCCGAAACCTCGTGACCGACGGTGACCACGTCTGAGGTGGCGAACAGCGGGACGAGGGAGCCGTCGATCAGGTGGACGTCCGAAAGGCAGACGCCTGCAGCCTTCACCTCGATGAGGATCTCGCCCGGACCCGGCACGGGGACGGGGACCTCCTCCACGACGAACTTCTTGCTGTCCAGGTGGAAGCGTCCGGCGAGCATGGTGTCCATGGTGATCTTCCTTCTGTGAGTGGCACTCCCGGCGATTCGGGCCGATCGGTGCCGTGTGGTGTCGGGCGGGCTTGTGGTGGCCGGGGAGGCGTGCGGGGTGGCTGGACGGCCGCACGCCTCCCGGCGTCGGGGTCAGGCGAAGACGTCCTGCTGGTAGTGCTCGTCGGCTTCGAGCTGGGCGAGCCACTGCTGGGCGGTTTCGTCGTCGCTGCCGGTCCGCTGGCGGTGAATCGCGGCGAGGGCCTCGCGGACGGCGGGTGCCATGCGGCGGCCGTCACCGCAGACGTAGATGTACGCGCCGTCTTCGATGGCCTGCCACACCGTGTCGGCGGCGTTGGCGATGGCGTTCTGCACGAACCGGGCCGGGTGGCCGCTCACCGCGGAGAAGGCGGTGTGGACCTGTGCGATCCCGGACTGCTCCCAGGCCTGCATCTCCTGGCGGTAGAAGTAGTCGTGCTCCGGGTGGCGGCAGCCGACGAAGACCTGCGACAGGCCCACCTCGGTACCGTTCTCCTGCTGCGAGGCGCGCTCCTCCAGGAATCCGCGCAGCGGCGCGATGCCGGTGCCGGGGCCGATGAGGATCAGCGGCGTGGCGGGGTCGGCCGGCGGGGCGAAGGTCGGGGAGGGCACGCGCACGTAGCCGTAGAAGACGTCTCCGGGCTCGAGTCCGGCGATGTAGGAAGAGCAGGTGCCGCGATACTGGCCGTCGCCGGACAGGGCCGGGCCTTCCAGCAGGCCCACAGTCAGGCGCACGTGGCGCGGGTTGGCCAGCGGGGCGGAGGAGATGGAGTAGAAGCGGGGACGGATCGGCCCCGTCATCTCCAGGAACACGGCCAGCGGCAGTTCGACCGCGGGGAAGCGCTCCAGCAGGCCCAGCACGGAGATGCGCTTGCCGAGGATCTCGTTCTGGTAGCGCTCCTCGGCTTCCTGGGTGTCGGCGGTGTAGGCCTGCAGCTGCGGCCGGGTCCACGGGCACTCGGTGTGCTCGGCCAGGATGCGCACCTGGGTGCGGGTCGCCACGTCCTGCAGCTCCAGGAACTCAGTGAGGAGCAGGCCTGCGGTGACGGGGGCGCCTACCGGCAGGTGGGTGCGGCCGCCGGCCGGCTGGTCCAGGCGCAGGACCTGGTCGCGGTCGACGCCGAGGCGGGCGAGGGCGCGGTTGACCAGTGCCGGCTCGTTCTTGGCGAAGACGGCCAGGTGGTTGCCGGTGTCGTAGGTGACACCCTCGGGGAGCTCGATGGTGATGGACTTCGCCGACGGGCGCGGCGGCTCGAGGCTGAAGTCCCACAGCCCGGTCGCGTCGGCCACGAGTTCCTCGTTGGCCACCACCGTGAGGGGGTAGGCGTGCTCGGAGACGATCGCGGGGCGCACGTCCGCCTCGGTGAGCAGCTGGACCTGGTAGCGCGTGCCGCTCGCGTCGGAGGTGTCGGCGGCGTACTCCTCGGCCAGGGTGGTCCACAGGGTGTCCATCCAGCGGGTGGCCATGCCGTCGAAGTCACCGGCGGCGTCGGCGATGCCGCGCTCGATGATGGGGGTGGCGCCGGCGGCCAGCAGGGCTTCGTCGATCCGCTTGGGGAAGGCCTGGTAGGTGGCCACCCACTGGGTGTTGCCGGCGCCCAGCAGCGCGAGCCGCACGTTCGACAGCGAGCCCTCGGGCAGCCCGGCGGCGATCAGGTCGTCGAAACGCTGGGCGTTGTCGGGGGCCTTGCCGTTGTAGCTGGCGGCGACGACCACGAGCAGGCCCTCGGTGGGCAGGTTGTCGCCCAGCTCGTCCAGGCTGGTGAGGGTGGTGCCGAAGCCGGAGCGCTCGCCGCGGTCGGCGATGGTGCGCGCCAAGTCCTCGCAAGAGCCAAGGCTGGAGCCGTAGGCGACGGTCAGGTTCACCCCGACACCGCTGACCGCGGCCTGCGCCTGCGTGTCGTCGGTCTGCAGGTCCACGGCGCCGAAGACGGTCCGCTGGTGTTCCTGACGGCGCCGGACGACCAGCTGGAAGTCGCTGGGCTTGCGCGTCAGCGCTTCCTTGACGTCCATCTTGTAGTCGCTGGTGTCGGAGAACTTGAGCTTCTGCAGCACCAGCGCGAGGGCCAGACGGGACTCGGTGAGCGCGAACTGCCGGCCGATGCAGGCACGCAAGCCGTTGCCGAATGGCTTGTAGGCGTGCGGGTGCTGCTGGGCGCGGTTCTCCGGCAGCCAGCGGTCGATGTCGAACTCCTCGGGCCGCTCCCACGCCTTGGGGTGGCTGTGCAGCGGGCCCTCGAGGATGTTGACCCGCGTTCCCTTCTTCAGCTGGTAGCGGCCGCCGATGACGGTGTCCTCCAGCGGGGCCTTGCCGAATGCCGGGATGGGAGCCCACAGGCGCAGGGTCTCGTCCAGGATGCGCGGGATGACGTCCAGCTTCATGATCGTGTCGTAGTCCGGCACGGTGTCGCCAGGCAGCAGCCGGTCCACCTCCGCGTAGGCCTGGGCCAGGACGTGCGGGTTGCGCATCAGCGAGTAGGTGGCGAACGACAGCAGGCCGCTGGTGGTCTCGTGACCGGCGATCAGGAACGTCAGCACCTGGTCGCGGACGTTGTCGTCGGCCAGCAGCTTGCCGGTCTCCGGGTCGGTGGCCTCCAGCATCAGCCCCAGAAGGTCCTCCTCACCGCTGCCCTTCCCCTGGCGGCGCTCCTTGATGACGCTCTCGACCAGTTCCTGCATCTGCTGGATGTTCTCGCGGTACCTCTTGTCGTCCGCCTTGCGGAACTTGGTCATCATCGGCAGCTCCTGCGAGCGCCGCAGCGACTCCACCAGCGCGCCCAGCAGCGCGTTGAGGAAGGGGTGCAGCTCCTCCTTGTCGAAGGACTGGAACCGGTAGCCGAACCCCGACAGGGCGATCGTGTCCAGGGTGAGCCGGGTGTAGTCGTCGGTGATGTTGACCGGCTGACCCTCCCTGCGCTCCCACTTGCCTACCAGGTTCTGGGCGATCTCCAGCATCTGCCCGTAGTAGGCCTTCATGGCCCGCTGGCTGAAGGCCGGCATGAGGACACGGTGCGCCATACCCCATTCCTCTTCGTGCTGGTGGGCCGTGAACAGGCCCGCTCCCGCGAAGTCCCGGACGTGATGCAGCGGCGTCTTCTCGATCTGCTTGAAGAACCGCGTCTCGTCGCAGACCTCGGCCACCAGGTCCGGGTCGTAGACGAAGACCTGCTCGATGCCGGCGATGTCCATGCCGTAGATGCCCTCGGGGAACTGCTTGGACAGCTCGCCGAAGTACTCCACCGGGTTGGTGCTGGGGATCTGCGGCGTGTGGCCGAGCAGGGGTATCCCGCGCGGGGACCGAATGGGGCGGAGGTCGTTCGACGTGGTCATGGCTTGCTCCTTTGTGCGGAGAGGGATGGGCAAGGGTGCCGGTCGATGCCGCGGTGCACCACAGAAACATACGCCGTACGGAAAAGAACCGTACGCCGTATGGAACGTCGAGCGCAACCCGGGCCGCAGAAGTGTCTACTCCGTCACCGCGCGGTCCAGCTCATTTCCATACGCCGTACGAAACCGCTACCGTACGGCGTATGACAAAGGCGAAGCTTCCCCCGCGGGGAACAAGGAAGAGAGACGTGCCCCTGACTGAGACCGGGATCTATGCAGCCGCCCTGCGGCTCATCGACGCGGACGGGGTCGAGGCGCTCACCATGCGCAAACTCGCGACCGCGCTGGATGCGAACCCGATGTCGCTGTACCACCACGTACCGAACAGGGGCGCCCTGCTGCGCGGCGTGGCGAGGACGGTCGGCGGCCAGTTCCGCACCGTGACCCTGGAAGACGCTGCCTGGCAGGAGCGCATCCGCCTGCTCGCCACAGATTTCCGGACGCTGGCGCACCGCCACCCCAACCTCATGGCCTACTCGTTCAGCCAGCCGGACTTCATCCAGCCCGAAGACCCGTTCTGGGCTGCGCTCACCGCGACACTGGACGCCGCAAGGGTGCCGCACTCAGAGATCCGGCCGATCGCCGCTCTCATGTGCGCGGTCGTCATCGGTGTCCTCACCGCCGAACTCAACGGCGCGCTTCACCAGTGGTCGAACCTCGAGCCCGCCGGCCCCGCTGCCGGCGAAGACGGGCCCGCGGACGCAGGCCCTGAGGAGGACCGCATGTTCCGCCTGGTGATGGACACGATCATCACGGGCATGGAAAGCCGACTCATCACCGACGGTGACGGCCAGGGCGCCGGCCATTGATTTTGCAGTCCTGAAGCGTTGCGGCCTGAGGCCGGCCCGTGGTCGGGCGGGCGCAGGCTGCCGCGCAGGGGGAGGCGCTCATCTCATCCCCAAGAGGCCTTCTCCACTCGGCCGTTGCAGATGCGCGGTGTGCTGCGGCTGGGCCCGGGCGACCGATCTGTGGCCGACCTGATGGTTACACCATCGGCGGATCCACGTGCGCGCTCTACGGGCACACCCTGCCCTACGCCACCTCGCGCTCAGTCTTGCTGCTGATTCGCTGGCCTGGATGGTGTGCGTGGTCCGCGGTCTCGTACGGTCCCAGGAACCGCAGCGTCCGACAGTGGCCAGGGCCCTGGACGCTGCCGTGCGGCTCGCTCGCACTCCGGGCGACGACCCGCGCATGACTCGGCCGGCCGAGCTTCGGACGCGGCAGCAGCCTGGCTCACGGTGCCGCCGGTACGTGTTCACCCCCGGTCGGCTGGGCCTCCATGTCACCGGGCGTCGGTCGCCCGTACTGACGGGCACTCAACCGGGTCTTCGGCAACTTCAACCGTCCCCCGACCTCGCCGATCTCGTCCATGCCCGTTGCCGTCCGGCGAGCGCCTTGGCGGAGTTGCGCGGCGTTCTGAATCGACCGAGAAGGTCGCCGCGGACTTCGAGCGGCTCAGTACCTGTCACCGCAAGGGTGAGTCGGCGGTGGGCGTCAGCACGGACTCGGCGACGCCGACGATCTGGCTGATGTCGAAGCCCTCCATGTCCGCGCGGAATTCAGGGCTGGACAGGTACGCCTGCAACCGCTCCTGAACGTCGTCGGCGTCCCGGTAGGAAACGAGGGCGTAAAGCTGGGGCGCCTCACTCCCGGCAGCTGCGGGCACCGTCCAAACGCCGTGCGTGGCGATCCTGTGCTTGGCCATACCGGGAATGTGCTTGGACCAGATGTTCTCGTAGGCGACGAGCGCCTCAGGGCTGCGCAGTGTGTAGACACGAAGCTGGTACTGGGACATGAACACTCTTTCCTTCTCTTCTGCTGCCGAGACAAAGATCCCCAGCGGCACGGCGGTTGGGAGGCTTCTCTCAACCTTTCGCGAACAGGTTCGCCAGTTCGAGCTCCCAGTCGATGTGTCCGGACTCGGTGCCCCGTGGCACCAGCGCCTCCGTGTCCTCTAGTAAGGTCCTGACATCCTGCACGGGAACCTCGAGCAAGGCGATGCCCGCGGGAGACCCGAGGACGATGTACATCGCTTGGTCACCACGGCCGACGGCCGGCCAGAACCGGACGTCCCCACAGCCTGCGGAACCCGTCAGGCCGTCGGCCAGAAGATCACGCCCCAGGACCCATTCGGCCGGCTCGTCCGTGTCGGTGAAGAAGGCGGCACGGACGACATAGGGATCAGTGGGCTCGAACCGCAGGTTCATACACATGGACAGCGAGTAGGTGCGCGAGATGACAAGCTGCACGGCCACCCCCTGCATGACGGTCTTCAAAGACTCCATCGACTTCCACTCCTGACTGGGCGGCGGTCAGCGACCGCTGATCTCAGCCCGGCCATCGTGGTGCCAGCCATGGATCTCGTCCCAGGAGTAGCCCAGTTCGAGCAGGTAGCCGACACCGTGGTCCCAGCGGTAGTCGCCGGCGTTGACGCTGAAGGCCGGGCGCTGGACGTGCGCGGATGGAGAAGTCGCGGCCGAAGCGGTGCCCCCGGCGCCGAGAACGGCGACCCCCGCGACCGCCACGGAGAAAGCGGTGACGGCAACGCGCCTCGTGAGCTTCTTCATGGTCTTTCCTTCCCGATTGGTGCGATCTGCACTATCGGCTGTATGCAGCCGAAGTGCGGCGCCCGGCGTGGTCCGAGCAGACTCTTCCATACGGCGTATGGAAGCACTCCATCAGGATTACCATACGACGTATGGAACTGTCGAGGCGGCGAAAATGGCCCGCACGGCCGGCAGCGGCATGACCAGCTCGACGTCCTCGCCCAGACCGCTTCGGCCGCCTGGACGAAGTCCGCCTGGCCTTCCAGAAGATGCTCACCTGAACCGACCATCTCGGGTTATGCGCCGCGGAGATCAGCCACACCGGCGAGCAACTTGCCAGCAATTCCCGGGCGTTCGTCCACCTTTCCCTCATCGGCGCGGCCTTCGGACTCGACCACGTCCTGGGCTGAGCCCTCGCCCCTGAGGGACGAGCCGCCCGGGATTTCCGTCTCCGGAGCCGTGGCATGCGGGCGCCCGGGTCCGGCCCCATGCTGGAAACGAGGGGTGCGACAACGGAAGGAGACACACAAGCCGCCGTTCCTGCGGCTCGACGACCCGGAGCACCACAGGCTGCGCACCCTCGCCATGCGGCCGTTCGGCCCGCCGCACATCCCGGGCCGGGTCGACGCCATGCGCGGCGAGATCGACCGGATCACCAAGGAACTGATGGAGTCCTTCGAGGCGGGCCGGCAGATCGACGTCGTCGACTTGATTTCGCCTACCCACTGCCCGTCACGGTGATCTGCCGCCTGCTCGGCGTACCGCGCGAGGACGAGCCGCTGTTCCGGGCCTGGTCCGACGCTCTGGTCGCAGCCGCCGACGTCAAGCCCGAGGAGGACACCACCGAGACGGACAAGGCGGGCGACCAGGCGCGCATCGAGATGGGCGGGTATTTGGTGAACCTCGCCGAACAGCGCCGTGGCAAGCCGAGCGACGACATGCTCTCCGCCTTCGTCAACCGGACCCGGCCCTGCGGCTCACCCAGGAGGAACTCGCGGAAACCGCCGTGCTGCTCCTCATCGCGGGACACGAGACCACGGTCAACCTGATCACCAACGGGGTGCTCACCCTGCTGCGCCACCCCGAGCACCTGGACCAGCTGCGCCGTGACCCCGACCTGCTGCCGCGAGCGGTGGAGGAACTGCTGCGCTACGAACCTCCGGTCCACGTCCGTGAGCGCCTCCCGCTCGCCGACATCGACGTCGCCGGTAAGCCGATCGCCCAAGGTACCCCCGTCGTTCTGGTGCTGGCCTCGGGCAACCGCGACCCCAGGCGGTTCCACGATCCCGACCGGTTCGAGCCCACCCGCCCGGACAACGAGCACTTCGGCTTCGGCAGCGGCAACCACGTCTGCTACGGCGCACCCCTCGCCCGCATCGAAGCCCAAGCCGCGCTGGGCGCACTGCTCCCCCACCTCGGCACGGCACGCCTGGCCCAGGACCCGCCCCCCTACCGCCAGAACGCCATGCTCCGCGGACCCCGCCACCTGCCCATCCAACTCTGAGGCTGAGGGGCGGCGACAACAGGCGAGAGAGACCAGCCACCCCGGTCCATTACGCAGGCCGCGGGAGCCGGTGCGGAGTCGGCGCCAGTCGACCGGTGCGCGACACGATCCTCTTCACGCTGCAGCGGGAAGGGGCCGCCGGGCGAGGTCACGGGCCTCATCCGGGGCGAGGCCGAGCATGTGCAGGATCATCTCGGCCATGGTGCCTGCGGCCTGGTCGCTGTCGGCCTCGGGCTGGTTGGACCACAGCTCCAGGAGCGCCAGCAGGCTGCCGTTCAGCACGGTCAGGGCGATCACCGGGTCGAGCACGGTGAACCGGCCTGCGGCCATGCCCTCCTCCACGTCGCGCTTCGCCCGCGGAGCCAGTCCGTCGCCGGCGCATATCCGACCGAGCTGGCTGTGGCACAGGATCTGCATGATCTCCGGGTATGACTCGGCCATGCGCGCGCTAAGCCGCACGCCCCCAGCGAGGCGCTCGGCGGGATCATCGACGCCGTGCAAGCGTTCGTCGACGGCTTGGGCGTACTCCTCGAGCGCATCGGCCACGGCCGCGTCGAACAGGTCCGGCTTGCCCGCGAAGTGGTTGTAGAAGGAGCCGAGGCCCACGTCCGCCCGCTCCGCGATGGCATGGATGCTGGCGCCGGCGCCACCAGACTCGGCCAGGATCTGCCGCGCGGCGCGGACGAGTGCGCGGCGGGTCTCGGCACGACGGCGTTCGAATCGGTTCCTGCGTGGGGCTGGCATCGGCATGCTCCCATGAATAAGAGCAGCAATTCTGATGGATTCATCATTGCACCCACCCACCTCGGGCGTCCACTCTCGCCCACCAATTCCGGCCCTGCGGTCGCGCGACGTGACAGCGCACTGTCACATCTGACGCTTTGATCAATTCCGGGGGACTTGACGATGAAGCGCTCGTATCTGACTATTTCATCAGAACTGGACAAAGTGGCCCAAGGTTGGCAGAAGTCGCGCCGGTGGACCACTCAACCATCGGTGAGGTCGCGCGCTCCATCACACGTCCGGCGCGGCCGGTCCCGCCGGGGCGCTCCTCAGCCCCCGGCCAACACCGTTCCACCACGGCTACAGATCGGCCCGACGCCGTACACGCCGACGCTGTCTCACACCTCCGCACCGAATGGGAAGAACCGGATGACGAACACCGACCACACGCCACTCGCCGAGCCGGTGAGCCCCCGAGAGATACCCGATGCGGCAATAGCGATGCTCGATGCGGAGGGGACCCTGGTGGGGTGGACGCACGCCGCTGAGCAGCTTGTCGGGTACTCGGCCAGGGAAGTGGTGGGCCGGTCCGCCGCACACGTGCTGCCGCCCGCCGAGGACGCCCCGAGTGCTGCAACGTTTGCCGAGCAGTGCCGTGCCCAGAATGGCTGGTCCGGCACCGTGACGGTCCGCCACCGCGACGGCCACGCCATCAAAATGACGCTGCGGATCTCGCTGCTGTGGGGGCAGGACGCCAGCACCCGGTGGCTGGTGTCCGTGACCGACATAGGCACCCTGTCCTCGGGGGCTTCCAACGGAGCTGTGCGGGAGTCGCTCCTGGCCCACGCACCGATCGGCATCGCCGTCTATGACCCGCAGCTGCGCTGTACCTGGGTGAGCGACGCCATGGAGCGCCACGTTGGCGTTCCTCGTGACCGATGGTTCGGACACCGCCTGAAAGATCTGATCCCTGGCTTCGAGGCGGAAGCGCTCGAGTCAGTGATGCGGCAGGTGCTGGAGAGCGGCCCCACCAAGGTCCACGAATACCGGGCGTGGCCGCCGGCGGACCGGGGCCGGGCGCACGTGTTCTCGGCCTCGTTCTTCTGCCTCCAGGACGCGGACGGCAAGGCACTGGGCGTGTGCTCCATGAGCGTGGATGTCACCGGCAATCGGCGGGCGCGCGAGCGCCTTGCCATCCTCAGCGAAGCCAGCACGCGCATCGGCAGCACCCTCGATTTGATGCAGACCGGTCAGGAACTGGCCGACCTTGCCGTGCCCCTGCTGGCCGACCACGCCATCGTCGACCTGGTGGAGTCGGTTCCGTTCGGCGTGGAGCCCTCGGCGCGGATCGGCACGACGAGCGACCGCCCTGTGTTGCGCCGTGCCGGGGTGGCCTCCACCGAACAAGGTGTCCTGGAGTTGCCGGCGGTGCGCGAAGAGGTGATCCACGTCCCCCCGACCTCGTCATTCGCCGCCGCCCTGCGCACGGGCAGGTCTTACCTGGAACCGGTGCTGGACACCCATGCCGGCCCATGGGTCGACCACGACCCATCGCGAGCGCAGAAGGTCCGTGACAGCGGGATCCACTCTTTGATGGTCGTACCCATCCGTGCGCGGCGCTGCGTGCTGGGATTGGCGCTGTTCGGCCGCTCCACGGAACCGACGCCCTTCCAGGAGGACGACCTCCTCCTCGCCGAGGAGCTCGTCACCCGGGCCGCGCTCAGCCTGGACAACGCTCTCCAGTACGCTCGCCAACGCACCGCGGCCCTGACGCTCCAACGCGACCTGCTCCCCCAGCATGTGGGAGGCGGCGCCGCCCTCGATGTGGCCTCGCGCTACGTGCCGGCTGACATGGACCACGGCGTGGGGGGCGACTGGTTCGACGTGATCAAGCTGTCTGGCGCCCGGGTGGCCCTCGTCGTCGGAGATGTGGTCGGACACGGCATCAACGCCGCGGCGACGATGGGCCGATTGCGCACCGCCGTCCGCACGCTCGCGGACATGGAATTGCCTCCCCACGAACTGCTGAGGCACCTCGATGACACGGTCAGGCGGCTGAGCGAGGAAGACGCCGACGCTCCGGACCAGTTCCCCGCGGCGGTGGGCGCCACCTGCCTGTATGCCGTCTACGACCCGGTCACCCGGCGGTGCACGATGGCGCGGGCCGGGCATCCCCCGCCCGCGATCATCGACCCGCAGGGCCATATCACTTTCCCCGACGTGCCCGCCGGAGCCCCGCTCGGCCTCGGCCTCGGTCTGATCCCCTTCGAGTCCGTGGAACTGGAACTGCCCGAGGGAACTCTGCTCGCGCTCTACACCGACGGTCTGGTCGAGTCCCGCGACGACGACATCGACGTGGGCCTGGATCGCCTGGGCGCCGCCCTGGCACAGGCCGGTTCGTCCCTGGAAGACCTGTGCTCTCAGGTGATCGAGACCTTGCCCACTCAGGCCTCGGCCGACGATGTCACCTTGCTCCTCGCCCGGACTCGCGGACTCGAACCGGCCCAGGTCGCCTCCTGGGAACTGCCGAACGATCCGGCCACTGTCCGCGTCGCCCGGCAGGCAGCCGCCCATCAGCTCAGCGAATGGGGGCTTGAGCATCTGGTGGCCACCGTGGAGCTGATCGTCAGTGAACTGGTCACCAACGCAATCCGCTACGGCGGCGGGCCGATCCGCCTACAGCTCATCCACCACCAGGTCTTGACGTGCGAAGTCTCCGACAGCAACACCAGCCACCCACGCCCCCGCCATCCCCACATCATCGACGAGAACGGCCGCGGTCTCTTCCTCGTCGCTCAGTTGTCCCGCAGGTGGGGGTCCCGCTCCGCAACGGACGGCAAGGTCGTCTGGGCCGAACAAGACCTGCCCTCCAAAGCCGTTGCGGTGTGACGCGCTGCCGACCGGGCGGCCGACGGCCGCCACAGCATGCCGATCTCTCGAGCCGCAGGCTCTCGCAAAGGAAACCAGAGATGGATATAGAGAATGTCAAGAACGCCTGCTCGGCAGACGCCTCCCAAGGATCGACGGGCCTCTCCGGTTCCGGTCCCAACGGCAGGTTGTACGCCTTCGACGGTCTGGCAGCCGCCGTGCTCGACAATCGAGGCGCGGTGGTGCGGTGGACCGGGACAGCAGAGGACCTGACGGGGTTCCGAGCCGAGGAGGTCTGTGGCCGCCCCGTGCAGGAACTGGTGGCCGACCTCCCGGACGACCTGCGCGGCGCCACGGAAATGCCGACGTCCGGCCGGGTACGGCTGAGGCACCAGTGCGGCGACACCATCGATGTCACCTTCCGGACCACCAAGGTGGGGAGCTCGGCGGAGGTCCTCGTCCTGGCGGCCCCTACACACCACGTCGCCGACCACGAGCAGGGCGCAGCGCTCCTGCGTGCACTGTCCGCACAGAACCGGATCACAATCGCTGTGCATGACACGGATCTCAGCACTGTGCAGACGAACGCCACGCCGGGCACTCTCGACGGCCGTCCAGTACAGCCCGGCACTCGGCTGAGCGACGTGCTGTGCGCCAAGGATGCCGAGAACCTCGAGGCAGTACTGCGCCAGGTACTCGAGACGGGTGCCCCAGTGGACCGCAGAAACCAGCAAGTGAGCTGGCGGCACGATCCGGCGCGGCAGCACGCGCTGTCGCTGTCCGCCTTCCGTCTCGAGGACGCACGAGGACGCCCCACGGGGGTCGCAGCCCTGTACTTCGACAACGCCGACCAGATGCGCGCCCGCCGTCATCTGGATCTCGCCCGCGAGGTGGCCGAGCGAGTAGGAAAATCCCTGGATGTCGTGCGCACTGCGCAGGACCTCGCGGACGTTCTCGCACCTGCGTTCGCGGATCTCGCCGAAGTCGACCTTGCGCACTCCGTCTTCGACGGGGAAGAGCCCTCGAAGGAGCTAGGCGGCGGAGACATGGGCAACGCGGCCCTTGCGCCGGCCACCGCGGTGTGGCCGGCCGGCATCAAGCGCGGCGAGCCCGTCCCGCCCCTTCCCGACCACCCCCTGCTGTGCAGCTTCCGACACGGCGAGCCAGTCGTCTTCGGTCTTGACGAATTCATCGCCATGGTCAGCGACCCGCAACTGGTCGAGTATCTCGTCCCGAGGGACGCCCCCCGTTCGGTGATGGTGGCACCGTTGCATGCCCGCGGGCTCACGCTCGGCGCCATAACGGCCTGGCGCTGCGGCCGATCCGACCCCTTTACCGAGGACGAGGCGGATCTCATGAAGCAGATCGCCTCACGGGGTGCGCTCGCCATCGACAACGCCCGCCGTTACACGCGCGAGCACAGGGCGGCCGTAGCGCTGCAGCAGAGCCTCCTCCCCCCGGCCACGACCGACACTCCGGCAGCCGAGACCGCCGGCCTCTACCTGCCCGCAGGCGGCGGAGCGGGCAGCAGCGGCGACTGGTACGACGCCATTGCTCTGCCCTCTCTCCGGGTGGCCCTTGTCGCCGGAGACGTAGTCGGCCACGGCATGCCCGCAAGCGCCACCATGGGCCGCCTGCGCGCCGCCATCCAGACCCTCGCGGACCTGGAACTCGAACCGGACGAGCTGCTCACCCGGCTCGCGGACCTGATCCAGCGCCTCGCGGCCGAAGCCCCGTCCGGCGACCGCGACATCGTCGGCGGCACATGCCTGTACGCGGTCTACGACCCGGTCACCAGGCGCTGCGCCATGGCCAGTGCCGGGCACCCGTCACCCGTCCTGGTCCGGCCCGACGGGACTGCCCAAGCAGTCGGGATCTCCCCGGGGCCACCACTCGCCCTCAGCGGCATGCCGTACGAGACCACCGTGATCGACGTCGAGCCGGGCAGCGTCCTCGCTCTCTACACCGACGGCCTGATCGAACGGGGCGATCGCGACATCGGCCAAGGCCTGCCGCGCCTGACGGAAGCCCTCGCCGCGCACTGCCGTCCGGATCGTGCCCTGGACGAAACCGGCCGGGCTCTCCTCGCCGACCTGGCAGACCAGGCCCCGCGCGACGACGCGGCCCTGCTGCTGGCCCGCACCCGCGCCGTCCCAGCGACGGACACCGCTCACTGGGAGATCCCGGCCGATCCGGCCGCCGTCTCCAAGGCTCGAGAGTGGATAACCCGCCAACTCACCATGTGGGGCCTGGACGACCTCCTCTTCACTACTGAACTCATCGTCAGCGAACTGGTGACCAACGCCATCCGCTACGGTCGCCCGCCGATGGACCTCCGTCTGATTCACCACCACGTCCTGGTGTGCGAGGTCACCGACTCCAGCAGCACCCAACCCCGCCTGCGGCGTGCCCGCACAACCGACGAGGGAGGACGCGGCCTGTTCCTCGTCTCTCAACTCGGCGGACGATGGGGCTGCCGCCACGGCCAGAACGGCAAGACGATCTGGTCCGAGCAAGCCATCCAGGATTCCCCCTGAAGCTACGGCTCACCAAAGTGGGTTGAGGCAGAGTCACCCACAGCTCTGATGTGGGCCCGGGGAACTCACGTCCCGATCCGCCCCGCTGCCGCCCCGGTGATCTCTTCGGGACTGTAGGTCCGCAACAGTTCGTTCAGCGTGCACTCCAGCTGCGCTCGGCGCGTGGACCGGTCACGGGCCAGCGCTTGCGCGATTGCCTCCTGCAAGTACTCCTCCGGGGTCTTCCGCTCGGCTGCTGCGCAACTCCGGATCCGCTCGTGGACCTCCTCGCTCATCGGAATGCTCATGAGGTACTTGCCGTCAGGTCCTGGGAGCAGGCTGCAGAGCACGTCGATGGGGAGTACATCCTCCAGCCGCTTCCAGATCTTTCTTATGGCCCTGCCTTCGTTCTTGGCCGACACAAGCACCACGAGCCGCTTCCGGTCGTCAGCGGCCGCCATGAGCAGGGCGCTTCCCTCCTGTGCGGCCCTCAACTCCACGGCATCGATGGAGCGGGTCAGGGTGATCTCGATAGCGTGCACGGTCACTGCTCGTCCTCCTGCTGTGGGTTCGAGTGGTCCGAGATGCTGGGCACAGCCGGTCAGGGTCGCTGGCAATGCCGAGGTCGGGCCCCTCACTCAAGAGAGATCTCTCCGTCCGGCAGCCACCCGTCCCAGTAGCCGTCCATGAAGTCGAGCAGCTCCGCGGGCTCGACCACGGCTCTGGCCGAACGCAGCTCGGCCGTCGTCCACCAGCGCGCTTGTGGGCCGAGCGTGAAACGGATGGATATCGGCCAACTCCCGGCCGCGGGCCGCACCACGACGACGTACTGCGTGCCTTCCGACGTGTCCCTGCGTGGGAGCCGGCCGATAAGGGGTGAGACGCGAACCGCGGGGAGGTGAGCGACGCGACGCAGGTGGCGGGCTGCCGCGCAGCGGTTGTTCTCACCGGGACGCATGGAGATTGTCGGTAGCGTCCAGCGAGTTTCCCGGGCGGACGCACTCGGGATCAGGAGAAGTAGGCGCTTCGGGGAGTCGATGATGACGGGACGTACCAGGTCGCCACCACTCGGATCGGCATCGTGCATGCCCCCACATTCCCGTGGTGCTATTCGAATCGCACCTTGTCTACTCCTGTCGGGTGACGGGACCCACCTCCACCGCGGTGCGCGGAAACCGGCTCTCCATCACCAACGCGGGTCTCTCTGCACCCCACGACGCGAGGGTGGAGCGCGGAACGATCGACCCCACCGCGCTGCACTGCGGCCTGGCATCCTGAACCAGCCGCAGCCGGGATCCTCACAGCACTACTTGTTGCGGATCCCGGTCGGTCTTGGGCTTGAAGACCGACCGGGGAGAGATCTCCGCTCCGGTGCAGCGCTGCCAACCCGGGCCAGGCAGCGAAATCTCCTCAGGCCGTCGCCTCGGGCCCCCGTCGAGCCTCTGAGTGCAACCCACAGCCCCTGAGGACGCAGGTGCCGCACCAAGCTTGTCTCCCCTGTCGGGCTGTCCCTGTGCGTGTTCTGGCAACCCAGCCGGACAGGATCCTCTTGCCACGGGGTACTTGCGGACGACTTGCTGGCACCGCACCCGGCACCCATCCCTGTGTTGCTGAGCCTGGCCGTTCCTGAGGCGAGCCTGGCCGTTTCCCCCTTCCTACAGGCAGGGGATGGCCGTCCAAATTGTCGTCATCCGCTCCCGCCTTCCGTACACAGCCCTGTCTCCGTCATCCGCCACCAGTTGCCCAGCGCCGCCCGCCTCTGGCCCCGAGGCATGCCTCTCGCCTAGAGATTGCTGAGGTACCAGGCCCAGAAGGACAGGCCCTACGGAAGAGCGGCATACCCCAGCTCACCGCAGTCGTGCCGAGTCGGCCAGCTCCGTCACCACCCTGGACGCCCTGTCCCCTTCCCGTTCAACCATGAGCACGACATGGCTCGGGCAGGCCTTCCACGCCGCATACAGTCCCTGCTCTGGGGGACCGCCCCTACCTGCCCCAGGTGCCGGTCGCTCATCCACCCGGGCCTCCGGATCAGCTACCCATTGCCAAGACAAGTGCGGCGGACTCCTCCCTACGTGCCCTACCGCCTGCCAGAGCAACTGCACGCGCCACGGCGCTCAGGACACCCGTTCCTGCGACAGGGCTACCTCTCCATGCCCGACGGAAAGAAACAGGGGTTCCCGGCTCAGGGAACAGAGAACTGCAATACAAAAGAGCCTCCCCCTTCCGAAAATTACCTCTGCGCCACAGGGGCTGGAATCCGAGCCGCATAAAACAGCCCTGCCTTTCTAGCGAGACAGCGAAACGTTCCTCCCCCTCAGGCAGGCCCTGGATAACAAAACGGGAATTTTCGACACGCTTCGCACAGGTAACCCGACAGGTAATTGACCATGTCGCTACTTCGAGTGAAGCACCCCTTGCGAGAGAGGTAACTTATGCACTCTCATAGATAGGGTCCTGAAATGATCGAAACCCTTCCGTGGGAAGAAGTAGCCGGTGATCCCGACAAGTACATCGAGCTCCTAGAGGAGAGGGAGGTCGAGCTGCAGCGCGATTTGTTCAAGGTCCGCCAGGAGCTTCGCCTCGTACGTCAGGTGCAGAAGCAGATGCAGATCGCGAACGAGTGGCGGTCAACAGGCATCCCCGAGCAGCGACAGCCAGACACAGACTCCGATAACACCGAGACGACGCCAGCAGCCAGCGGCTTCCAGGCCGTGCCCCGCAAGACCCGCATCATGCGACTCATGGCCCAAGACCCTCTGCGGCGATGGAAAGCGTTGGAAGTAGCCAACGCCCTCAATGAAGCAGACAAGATCAAGAGCGTTCGTGTGGCCGCGGATGAACTGGCGAAGTCAGGATCTCTGATCAAGCTACCGAACGCCTTCTACCAGTACGCGCCATCTCAGCAGCCTTAAACGAAGGAAGGCCGCCACCAAGGAGTCCAGTCCAAGGTGACGGCCAACGGCGACGAACCCACCTAGAACCTTCCAGAGTGCCGGATCAGTTCGTCACGTTGCATTTTACGAGCGGTCGCGGGCCGCCGGTAGCGCACGACGAAATATGGTCCTGCCCTTCGCCCGAAGGGATGACCGCCCCCATGTTCGACTTCGAACAGCCATTCCGTGCCCCACGTCCAAATACCGGCGGTCCCCCGCAGCGGCCCGTTTCATACATTCCGGCCGGGCCACAGGTCACAGTCCAGCGCCTTTTCGAGGTTGGCGATGGTCAGCAGGTCGGGCCACGCCTCACCGGCGAGCGCCTTGGCGATCGTGTAGCGGGCGACGCCACTCTCACGCGACAACTGAGCGACGGACCAGCCCCGCTGGTCGAGCGCGGCCTTGATCCGGGCAGCCATGGTCTGGGCGACCCGCGCCCCGTGGTGCTCCTCCATGACGGCCTCAGGCCACGCGCCGCCGACGCAGTACGCGCGCGGCGGCAGTCGGCGGGCATCTCCTTGGGGCATGAAGTGAAGTCTGACCCATCCGGTCCTCCCCGGTCGCGCGCGGCTGATGCCACAGATACATGTTATTCGAATAACACCCCTCCGGCTGGGGTGTTGGTGTGGCGACATGTGATGAATCAGCGCATTGATTCCTATAGCCCGGCCGGCTCCCCCGCGGGGTGGAGCCGCGTCGGCGACGAAGTGCGCCGTGTGGTGCGCCGCGCCGACCCCGTCCTGCCGTACAAGGCACGTGAACTTCTCTCCGCTCTGGCCCAGTTGGCGCTCTTCTGCAACGGCGAGGGCCTGCCTGGGACCGCCGAGGTGTGGCTGTCCCGCGAGGCGATCGAGCGCTTCATCGCGGTCGGCTGTCCCAACGTGGGCGAGAGCACCCGGGGCAACTACCGAACCCGACTCCTGCGACTGCGCGAGGTCGTCCTGGGCGGCGAGTGCCGCACCGGCAAGCCCGCGCGGCTGTCGGCTTCCTTCCCGAACCGTCCCTACAGCCGGACGGAGCTCGCGGACCTGTGGGGCTGGGCCGGCGGACAGCCCACCGAGGAACTCCGTTGGGGCTGCAAGACCCTCTTGGCGCTCGGGCTCGGCGTCGGCCTCGACTCCCCAGAAGTCATCCCGCTGCGCGTGCACGATGTACGCGCAGCCGCGTCCGGAGAGGGCCCGGTCGTCGTGGCCACGCGGGGCAGCCGAAAGCGCGACATTCTGTGCCGCCGCCCTTGGGAAGGAGTCCTTGCTTCCGCCGTCGACCGCCTCGCCACCCCAGGCGTCGCCCAGTACCTGTTTCGCCCCAACTGCCACAGCCGCGGCACCAACACCGTCACGAACTTCCTGGCCCGCTCCCAGCCGAGCCCGAACGCCCCACGTCTGGTCATGGGCCGTCTCCGGTCGAACTGGCTGGTCGAACTCTTCGAAGAGCGACTCCCGATCACCGTCATCGTGGCTGCTGCCGGGGTCGACACCCTCCACGGCCTGTCCCGCATCCTCCCGTTCCTGCCCGCCGTCACCGCCGAGGAAGCCTCCCGTCTGCTCAGAGGCGGCCCATGACCAAAATCCCGTCGCGCTCGCCCAGCGACCGGCACGAGCGCCTCCTGGAGATGCGCGCCGAGCGCACGTTCGTCGATGACGACGCCGTCACGGCAGCGATCGAGGAGGTGGACAACAGCGGACTCATCCCGCTCCTCGAAGAGTTCGTCCACCTCCCGCGCGGCCGCCGCCGCACGCTGCACCTCCGCAGCCTGCTGATCGGCCTCCACCTGTGCACTCAGGCCACCGGCGGCAAGATCGTGCTGGAACGCGTCACCGACATCCTGTACTTCCGCACCACACCGCGGATGCGCGCCCTGCTCGACGTACCTGAATACCCGGACCACGACCAGGGGTTCGAGGCGGCCTACGCCGTCGTCCGACGGCTCTTCCACGCCATGAAGGACGCCATGAACCCGTCCCCGCTGCCGTGCAACAAGAACCTCTCGCGCAAAGAGGCCCGAGAACTCGCAGCGAATGCCGCCCCCGACGACCTCGCCGAACGCGAGCAACGGCTCGCCCTCTTCACCGAGTTCATCCTGGACGCCTCCGTACGCCCTCTCCACAGCCTGCTGAGCGAGCTGGCGGAGGTCTCCCTGGGTGTGGACGCCACACCGGTCCGCACCTTCTCCCGCGGCCGCCGCACAAACGGCCCCGAGCTCGCCACGGACCCCGACGCCGGCTGGTACGTGCGCGAAGGCGACCACCGAGACCCAGACACGCCCGTCTCCGACGCCCTGCGTCCGCCCCCGCTGCCCGCCAAGAAGAACCACGCCAAAGCTCCCCAGCGCCGGAAGAAGACCTCGCTCAAGAAGAAGTACCTGTTCGGCTACGACGCCCACCTGATCGTGACCCGGGATGCCGAGCACGATGTCGTCCTCCTCGACGACGGCACTCCAAACCCTGATGTCCTTCCGGTTCTGGTCCTCGGCGTCGCGCTCGACAGGCCCGGCCACCGGCCTGCCTACAACGGCGTGAAGATCCTCAACCGCATGCAAGATCGTGGCTACAAACCCGGCTTCCTCGCGGGCGACCGCGCGTACAACAACTCCGAGCCCGACGAGTGGCAGCTCCCCATCCGGGCCATGGGCTACAAGCCTGTCTACGACTACCGGGCGGACCAGCTCGGCAAGCAGGCCGGGACGGACGGCGCGATCCTCGTCGAGGGCCGCTGGTACTGCCCGTCCATGCCCGAACCCCTCATCAACGCCACCATCGACCTGCACGCCGAACGCATCGACCAGGAGACCTGGATCAGGCTGATCGGGGCCCGCCGCGGCTACCGCGTCATGCCCAAGGAAAACGCCGACGCCGACGGCTACCAGCGGATGATGTGCCCCGCCGAAGCAGGCAAGGCCCAGTGCCCCCTCAAACCCCACACCCTCGGCCGCGGCATCCAGCTCCCCCTCGTCGACCCGGAGCCCAGCCCAGCGGGCCCGCTCAAGGTCTGCCGCCAGCGCACGATCACCGTCAGCCCCGAAACCGGCGCCAAGCACTGGCAGGCCCTGGAGTACGGCGGTCCGGAATGGCAGAAGATCTACTTCCGGCTCCGCAACAGCGTCGAGGGCTACAACGGCTACGCGAAGAACCCACTGGCCGAGGGCATCGAAGCGGCGGGCTCACGCCGCATCCGCGGCATCGCGGCCCAGACGATCCTCCTGGCCTTCCAACTCGCCCACGCCAACCGCCGCAAGATCAAGAGCTGGCTTGAGACGCTGGCGCTCGGCGGCGAACGCCCCCGCCGCCGCACCCACCACCGGCGGAAGACCAAAGATCGCGGAGCCTGGACCCCCACCGGCCGCCTGATGCCGGCCACCTGATCCGAGGCCAGCGCCACCCCAGCACCAACCGGAGAACAACCAGCACGAAAAGCAGGGCCCCGACCGTGAGATACCTCACCGCCGGGGCCCTGCCGCGTCACCGTCCGGGCCGCAGCCCGCCGCAACAACGAGGAACGGGCCCTCACCATGACTTTCGTCACTGGTGAAGACCCGTTCCGTCGGTTCTTCTCTGTGCGCGAGGGGGGAGTTGAACCCCCACGCCCTTGCGGGCACTGGAACCTGAATCCAGCGCGTCTGCCTATTCCGCCACCCGCGCATTGGGTGTGTCCTCCGGTCCCGGCCTCTGTTTCCTTCGGCCCGGCGCCTTCCGACACGCAGAACACTAGCACGTGGGAGGGGGTGGGTTCACATCCCTTGTCTCCGGGCAGCGCTCACCCCGACGCTCACGTACCGAGCAGTCGGCATTCACGTATCAACCTCGTACCGGTCCAGGCCATCTGTCCAGGAGACGGATCGGGTGCACAGTCAGGTGCGGGACACTGGTCATGGGCCACCTCTACGATCCTTGGCAGAAGAAGCGCCGATCCTTGACAGGAAGAAGCGTGCCGAGGAGTTCGAAGAGGGGCCGCTGGGGGAACCGGCTGATTGCCGGGCGCGTAGATACGATCAGTGAGCAGTAGCGGTAAGGCAAGCCGTACGGGCAACGCGACAGAGGAGGTGCCCTGTGGGAGTCCTGAAGAAGTTCGAGCAGCGTCTCGAAGGTCTGGTCAACGGCACCTTCGCGAAGGTGTTCAAGTCCGAGGTCCAGCCCGTGGAGATCGCCGGTGCGCTGCAGCGCGAGTGCGACAACAACGCGACCATCTGGAACCGCGACCGGACCGTCGTACCCAATGACTTCATCGTCGAGCTGAGCGCTCCCGACTTCGAGCGGCTCAGCCCCTACTCCGGGCAGCTCGGCGACGAGCTCGCCGGGATGGTCCGCGACTACGCCAAGCAGCAGCGCTACACCTTCATGGGGCCGATCAAGGTCAACCTGGAGAAGGCCGAGGACCTGGACACCGGCCTGTACCGGGTGCGCAGCCGCACCCTCGCCTCCTCCAGCAACCAGCAGGCCGCCCCGGAGCGCGCGCCCGCGGCCGGCGGCGCCCCGCAGCGAGCGGGCGGCTACGGCTACCCGCAGCCCGCCGCGGCCCCGCCCATGCCGAGCGCACCGCCGCCCGGCGCCCCGCAGCGCCCCGGCGGCTACGGCTACCCGCAGCCGGCCCAGCCCGCCGCCCAGCGGCCCGCAGGGCCCTCCGGGCCGGTCGGCGCCTCGGCGCCCGGCTCCCGTACCCGCTACTGGATCGAGATCAACGGCACTCGCCATCAGATCTCCCGCGCGACGCTCGTGCTGGGCCGCAGCACCGAGGCCGACGTGCGGATCGACGACCCCGGCGTCTCCCGCCGGCACTGCGAGATCCGGACCGGAACGCCCTCGACGATCCAGGATCTCGGGTCCACCAACGGCATCGTGGTGGACGGGCAGCACACCACCCGCGCTACGCTCCGCGACGGCTCGCGGATCGTCGTGGGCAGCACCACCATCATTTACCGGCAAGCCGAAGGGTGAAGCGGGGGCAATGTCAGAGCTGACCCTCACGGTCATGCGGCTGGGTTTCCTGGCCGTACTGTGGCTGTTCGTGAT
Organism: Streptomyces sp. NPDC048417; assembly: GCF_040651615.1. Taxonomy (NCBI): domain Bacteria; kingdom Bacillati; phylum Actinomycetota; class Actinomycetes; order Kitasatosporales; family Streptomycetaceae; genus Streptomyces; species Streptomyces sp. NPDC048417. Next base: position 183,358 of record NZ_JBEZKI010000001.1, read on the forward strand.
CGTGGCCGTGCAGGTCATCCGCAGCGACCTGTTCGGTACGCGCGTCACCCAGCGCGGATCGCGTAGGGAAGAAGGACGCCGGCAGCAGCCCGCCGCCCGGCAGCAGGCCGCGCCTCCGCAGCAGCGCGGCCAGCAGCCGGCCGCTGCGGCCGGCGGCGGCCGACGGCGCAACGCCCCCAGCAAGCTCGTCGTCTCCGAGGGCACGCTCACGGGTACGACGGTCGCGCTCCAGGGGCAGACCATCACCCTGGGCCGCGCCCACGATTCCACGATCGTGCTGGACGACGACTACGCCTCCAGCCGCCATGCCAGGATCTACCCGGACCGCGACGGCCAGTGGATCGTCGAGGACCTCGGGTCCACGAACGGCACGTACCTGGACCGGTCCCGCCTGACGACTCCCACACCGATCCCGCTGGGCGCGCCGATCCGCATCGGCAAAACCGTCATCGAGCTGCGGAAGTAGTGCTACATCATGGATAGGCGCGAGCGGAGCGAGCACGCAGCGGCGGACCTGACGCCGGTCCGTCGCGCGCTCCCGACCGGAGGGTGGGCACCGTGCGGATGTACCCGGAGCCGACAGGCGAGGTGCGCATGAGTCTGTCACTGCGCTTCGCCGCCGGATCGCACAAAGGCATGATCCGCGAGGGCAACGAGGACTCCGGTTACGCCGGTCCACGCCTGCTCGCCATCGCCGACGGCATGGGCGGCCAGGCCGCCGGTGAGGTCGCCTCCTCCGAGGTGATCTCCACCCTGGTCACGCTCGACGACGACGTGCCCGGCTCCGACATCCTCACCTCCCTCGGCCACGCCGTGCAGCGCGCCAACGACCAGCTGCGCGCCATGGTCGAGGAGGACCCGCAGCTCGAGGGCATGGGGACCACCCTCACCGCCCTGCTGTGGACCGGCCAGCGGCTCGGCCTGGTGCACGTCGGCGACTCCCGCGCGTATCTGCTGCGGGACGGCCTGCTCACGCAGATCACCCAGGACCACACCTGGGTCCAGCGGCTCGTCGACGAGGGCCGGATCACCGAGGAAGAGGCCACCACCCACCCGCAGCGCTCGCTGCTGATGCGCGCACTGGGCAGCGGCGACCACGTCGAGCCCGACCTGTCCATCCGCGAGGTCCGCGCGGGTGACCGTTATCTCATCTGCTCCGACGGGCTCTCCGGGGTCGTCTCCCACCAGACCCTGGAGGAGACCCTCGCCAGCTACCAGGGACCCCAGGAGACCGTGCAGGAGCTGATCCAGCTCGCACTGCGCGGCGGCGGCCCCGACAACATCACGGTCATCATCGCCGACGTCCTCGACCTGGACACCGGAGACACTCTCGCCGGGCAGCTGTCCGACACCCCGGTCGTGGTCGGCGCCGTCGCCGAGAACCAGCACCACCTGCACGACAACGGCTTCATGCAGACCCCGGCCGGCCGTGCCGCGAACCTCGGCCGCCAGGTGCCCGGCCAGGGAGGGGGCGGCGAGTTCGGCCCGCCCGGCTCCGGCGACACCACCGGATACGTCCCGGCCGGCAGCTTCGGCGACTACACCGACGACGACTTCGTCAAGCCCCGCAAGGGCCGCAGGTGGCTGAAGAGATCCTTCTACGGCATCCTCGCCCTCGCCGTCATCGGCGGGGGCCTGTACGGCGGCTACCGGTGGACGCAGACCCAGTACTACGTCGGCGCCAACGGCGAGCACGTCGCGCTGTACCAGGGCATCAGCCAGGACCTGGCCTGGGTGTCGCTCTCGAAGGTGGAGAAGGACCACCCCGAGATCGAACTCAAGTACCTGCCGCCTTACCAGCAGAAGCAGGTCAAGGCCACCATCGCCGAGGGCGGTCTCACGGACGCCCAGTCGAAGGTCCAGGAGCTGGCCGTGCAGGCCTCCGCCTGCAAGAAGGAGTCGGAGCGCACCGCGTCCGAGTCCAAGACCAACTCCAAGACCGGCCAGGGCGAGGCCGGCGGCACCACGGGAACCACCAAGACCTCTCTCACGTCCAAGGCCTCGCCAAGCCCCTCGAACTCGGCGTCCCCCTCGGCGTCAACGTCCCCGTCCCCCTCAGCGACCCCCAGCCCCGGCCCCACCCTCTCGGAGGATGAGCAGAAGGTCGTCTCGCTGTGCGGTAAGCAGTAGGCAAGCCGTGAGAGGCCCCGTCACACGATGAGCAGTACTACCAACACGTCGACGAACCACACGTCCACCATCGGCTCCATCGGCACACCGAGCCGACGCAACACCGAGCTCGCACTCCTGGTGTTCGCCGTCGCCATCCCGGTGTTCGCCTACGCCAACGTGGGCCTGGCCATCAACGACAAGGTCCCCGCGGGGCTGCTGAGCTACGGCCTGGGCCTCGGCCTCCTGGCCGGCGTCGCCCACCTCGCCGTACGCAGGTTCGCCCCGTACGCGGACCCGCTGCTGCTGCCCCTGGCCACCCTGCTGAACGGACTCGGCCTCGTCGTCATCTGGCGGCTCGACCAGTCCAAACTGCTTCAGTCGATCAAGCAGGCGGGCACCGCGGCACCGCGCCAGCTCCTGTACACCGCGATGGGCATCGCACTGTTCATCGTCGTGCTGATCTTCCTCAAGGATCACCGCGCCCTGCAGCGCTACACCTACATCTCCATGGTCGGCGCGCTCTTCCTGCTGCTGCTGCCGCTGGTACCGGGCCTCGGCCAGAACATCTACGGCGCCAAGATCTGGATCTCCGTCGCCGGCTTCTCCATCCAGCCCGGCGAGTTCGCCAAGATCGTCCTCGCGGTGTTCTTCGCCGGCTACCTGATGGTCAAGCGCGACGCGCTCGCCCTCGCCAGCCGCCGCTTCATGGGCCTGTACCTGCCACGCGGCCGCGACCTCGGCCCGATCCTGGTCGTCTGGTTCATCTCGATCCTGATCCTGGTCTTCGAGACCGACCTCGGTACCTCGCTGCTGTTCTTCGGAATGTTCGTCATCATGCTGTACGTCGCCACCGAGCGGACCAGCTGGATCGTCTTCGGTCTGCTGATGTCGGGGGCCGGCGCGGTCGGCGTGGCCAGCTTCGAACCCCACGTCCAGCAGCGCGTCCAGGCCTGGCTCGACCCGATGAAGGAGTACACCCTCAGCCGTCAGGGCGTCGCCGGCCACTCCGAGCAGGCGATGCAGGCCCTGTGGGCGTTCGGCTCCGGCGGCACCCTCGGCACCGGCCTCGGCCAGGGCCACTCCGAACTCATCCGGTTCGCCGCCAACTCCGACTTCATCCTCGCGACCTTCGGCGAGGAACTGGGCCTGGCCGGCATCATGGCGCTCCTGCTCATCTACGGCCTGATCGTGGAACGCGGCGTACGCACCGCCCTCGCCGCCCGCGACCCGTTCGGCAAGCTGCTCGCCATCGGCCTCTCCGGCGCCTTCGCCCTCCAGGTGTTCGTCGTCTCCGGCGGTGTCATGGGCCTCATCCCGCTGACCGGTATGACCATGCCGTTCCTCGCGTACGGCGGATCTTCCGTGATCGCCAACTGGGCCCTGATCGGCATCCTGATCCGCATCAGCGACACCGCACGGCGCCCGGCCCCCGCCCCTGCCGCCAACCCCGACGCCGAGATGACCCAGGTGGTCCGCCCCTCATGAACAAGCCCCTGCGCCGGATCGCGATCTTCTGCGGCCTCCTCGTCCTCACCCTGCTGCTGCGCGACAACTGGCTCCAGTACGTCAAGGCCGACACCCTGCGCGAGGACACCGCCAACCGCCGGGTCACCATCGCCCGCTACTCCACCGCACGCGGCGACATCATCGTCGACGGCAACCCGATCACCGGCTCCACCGCGTCCAGTTCCTCGGGCCTGAACGACCTCAAGTACAAGCGCACCTACAAGAACGGCCCCATGTGGGCCCCGGTCACCGGCTACGCCTCCCAGGCCTTCGGCGCCAACCAGCTGGAGTCCCTCGAGGACGGCATCCTCACCGGCAACGACGACCGGCTCTTCTTCCGCAACACCCTCGACATGATCACGGGCAAGCAGAAGCAGGGCGGCAACGTCGTCACCACCCTCAACGCGGCCGCCCAGAGCGCCGCCTACAACGGGCTGAAGAAGCAGGGCGGCAAGGGCGCGGTCGTCGCCCTGGACCCGTCCACGGGCAAGATCCTGGCCCTTGCCTCCTACCCGTCGTACGACCCCTCGGCCTTCGCCGGCACCTCGGACACCGACGCCGAGGCGTGGAAGAAGCTCCAGAAGAAGTACAACCCCAACGACCCGATGCTGAACCGGGCGCTGCGCGAGACCTACCCGCCGGGCTCCACCTTCAAGGTGGTCACCGCCGCCGCCGCGCTCCAGAACGGGCTGTACACCTCCGCCGACGAGGCCACGAAGTCCCCGTTGCCGTACGTCATGCCGGGCACCACCACCGAGTTGAAGAACGAGGGCAGCATCCCCTGCAAGAACGCGACCATGCGGGTCGCGCTGCGGTACTCCTGCAACACCGTCTTCGGCAAGATCGGCGCCGACCTCGGCAACGACAAGATGCTGGCCGAGGCGAAGAAGTTCGGCTTCGACGAGGAGCAGTTCACCCCGGTCCGCTCCAGCGCCTCGGTCTTCTCCGACAACATGAACCAGTCGCAGACCGCGCTGTCCTCGATCGGCCAGTTCAACACCGCCGCGACCCCGCTGCAGATGGCCATGGTCGCCTCCGCGGTCGCCAACGACGGCAAGCTGATGAAGCCGTACATGATCGACAAGCTGCAGTCGTCCGGCGTCGACACCATCTCCCAGACCGACCCGCAGGAACTGAGCCAGCCGCTGTCCTCCGAGAACGCCCAGGTCCTCCAGTCGATGATGGAGACGGTCGTCAAGGAGGGCACCGGCACGAACGCCCAGATCAGCGGCGCCACCGTGGGCGGCAAGACCGGTACCGCCCAGCACGGCGTGGAGAACAGCGAGAACCCGTACGCCTGGTTCATCTCCTACGCCAAGCTCCCCGACGGCAGCAAGCCGGTCGCGGTCGCCGTGGTGATCGAGGACGACCAGGCCAATCGCGACGACATCTCCGGCGGCGGCCTCGCGGCCCCGATCGCGAAGAGCGTGATGGAGGCGGTCATCAACTCCAAGAAGTGACCCCGCCCGCCACGGCGCTGCGGTGCCACCGGACGTGACACCGCTCACGTCTCCTTCACATCGACGCACGTTGCGATACCGGTCCTGTATCGGGTTACGGGCTTGGCCAGGTCACACAAACACAGCCGGGTACGGTAGGCCCGGACGGCAGCCTCCGACCGCACACCCGTGCCGGTCGGGACCGACGGAGAGGGCTGGTAGGGAACTATGGAAGAGCCGCGTCGCCTAGGCGGCCGGTACGAACTGGGCCACGTGCTCGGCCGCGGTGGCATGGCGGAGGTCTACCTCGCCCATGACACCCGGCTCGGCCGCACGGTGGCGGTGAAGACGCTGCGAGCGGACCTCGCGCGCGACCCGTCCTTCCAGGCCCGGTTCCGCCGGGAGGCCCAGTCGGCCGCCTCGCTCAACCATCCCGCGATCGTCGCGGTCTACGACACGGGCGAGGACTACATCGACGGGGTCTCGATCCCGTACATCGTCATGGAGTACGTGGACGGTTCGACGCTCCGTGAGCTTCTGCACTCCGGCCGCAAGCTGCTGCCCGAGCGCGCGATGGAAATGACCATCGGCATCCTCCAGGGCCTGGAGTACGCGCACCGCAGCGGCATCGTCCACCGTGACATCAAGCCGGCGAACGTCATGCTCACGCGCAACGGCCAGGTCAAGGTCATGGACTTCGGCATCGCCCGCGCCATGGGCGACTCCGGCATGACCATGACCCAGACCGCGGCCGTGATCGGCACCGCCCAGTACCTCTCCCCGGAGCAGGCGAAAGGCGAGCAGGTCGACGCCCGCTCGGACCTCTACTCGGCGGGCTGCCTGCTCTACGAGCTGCTGACGGTACGACCCCCGTTCGTGGGCGACAGCCCGGTGGCCGTCGCCTACCAGCACGTCCGCGAGGAACCGCAGCCCCCGTCGGTGTTCGACCCCGAGATCACGCCCGAGATGGACGCCATCGTCCTGAAGGCCCTGGTCAAGGACCCGAACTACCGCTACCAGTCGGCCGACGAGATGCGCGCCGACATCGAGGCGTGCCTCGACGGCCAGCCGGTCGCGGCCACCGCCGCGATGGGTTCGGTGGGCTACGGCTACCCGGACGACCAGGCGACCACCGCGCTGCGCGCCGACGCCGGCGCGACCACCATGCTGCCGCCGATGAACCCGGACGACGGCGGCTACGGCTACGACGAACGCCCGGACCGCCGCCGCCAGCAGAAGAAGAGCAACACCTCCACGATCCTGCTCGTGGTCGCCGGCATCCTGGTGCTGGTCGGCTCGATCCTGATCGGGAAGTGGGTGGTCAGCGGCAACGGCGCGGACAAACCCTTCAAGGCGCCGAACTTCGTCGGCCAGACCTACGCGGACGCGCAGAAGATGGCCGACAACTCGGGCCTGAAACTGGCGGCGCCGACCAAGAAGGCCTGCGACAACGCGCCCAAGGGGAGCGTCTGCTCCCAGGACCCGAAGGAGAACACGGACGTCAACAAGGGCGACACGATCTCGCTGGTGGTGTCGACGGGTTCACCGAAGATCGCGGTGCCCGACGTCCGCGGCCTGAGCTTCGAGAAGGCCTCGGACCAGCTCACGGCCAAGGGGTTCAAGGTCAAGAAGAAGACCGAGGTCTCCGAGCAGAATCCGGGCGTCGTCACCGACCAGAACCCGGCGGGCGACAGTGAGGTGGAGAAGGGCACCGTGATCACCCTCACGGTCGCCAAGGCCGAGGAGAAGGCCACGGTCCCCGACGTCAGGGGTAGGTCCTGTGACGATGCCAAGGCGCAGATGACGGCCAACAACCTGGTCGGCAACTGCACCGAGGTGGAGACCGACGACGCCAACCTGGTCGACAAGGTCGTCTCGACCGACCCGCAGCCCGGCACGCAGGTCAAGAAGAACTCCGCGGTGAACATCCAGATCGGCAAGGCCAAGCAGCAGACGGCCGTGCCGGAGGTGCGGGGCCAGACGGTGGCCCAGGCCAAGCAGACCCTGCAGGCGGCCGGCTTCACCCAGATCCAGTTCAACGGCAACTCCAGCGACGACGCGATCGTCACCGGCGAGGACCCGCAGCCCAACACCGGCGTCGACAACCCCGGCGGCACGACGATCACCCTCACCACGGTGGGCGGCAACGGCAACAACGGCGGGAACAACAACGGCGGTACCAACTTCTTCGGCGGTACCAGCGGCTGACCCCCGCTCCCCGTTCAACAGAGCCCCGGCGCCCCTCCTCCCGGAAGGACACCGGGGCTCTGCCTTGCACCCCGCCACCGCACACGAGTTCCCTGCTCGATCGTGCCTTCCCTTGCGCCGACTCGTTGATCCGATGGGGTGGGGTGCGGGTGCTCTGCCCTGACTCCGACCGAAGGGCAGAACCGTGATCAACGAATCAGCACTGCTGGAATCGAAGAGCCTGCGCGAGAGCGTGCTGGAACGAACCGACGTACTCGACCGAGTCAAAGCGCTCTCGCTGCTGCCAGACGGGATGCATGTGACGACGGCGATGGTGGCGACCTATTTTCAAGTGGGCGTCAAGGCCATCCGCTCTCTCGTACTCGACCACCGCACAGAGCTGGAAGCCAGCGGCTACCGCGTCTTGACAGGTTCAGAACTGAGCTCCTTCAAGGAGCTCAGTGGGATTCGGTCGAATACCGCATCCCTCGCACTCTTCTCCCGCCGAGCCGTCCTCAACGTCGCCATGCTCCTCCGCGACAGCGAAGTCGCACGTCAGGTGCGTGTCTACCTCCTCGACATGGAGTACCTGGCCCGGACACAGCCTGTGGAAAACCCGGTCCCGACAGACCACCAGGCCCTCGACGACCGCATCGACCAGCGCATCACCCACATCCTCGGCAAGACCGTCGTCCCCATGTTCAACGCCCTGATCGAGACATCGAGCGAGCACCGCCAGGAGCTGATCGCCCTGCGCGCCGGAGTCCAGCGCATCGAGCGGCGGCTCCACCAGCACCATGCACGGCTGAAGCGGCTCGAAGGGATCCGGGACGACCGACCCGCCGTCGGAGTCATGGCCGCCATGGACGCTATGAACGGCCGCACGTTCGAGCGCCACATCGCCAAGCTGCTGATCCGCGACGGGTGCACCAACGTCGTCGTACAGGGCGGTCACGGCGACCGGGGCGTCGACATCATCGGACTCACGGCCGACGGGCGACGCCTCGTCGTCCAGTGCAAGAGGTTCGCGCCCTACCTCAACATCACCAGTCCCGACGTCCAGAAGTTCATCGGGTCCGCGAAGGTCCTGTACAGCGCGGACGTGGCGATCTACGTGGCAACGTGCCCGTTCACGGCGGAGGCCCTGGAAATCGCCGCCGAAGCCGGGATCACCGCCGTACACCGTGGGGCGCTGGAGGACTGGAGTGCCGGGGAACCGCTCAGGGTTCTGGAGTAGCCGGGACGCGACATACGGAGGCCCGAAGCCGCAAGTGTTGGTTGCGGCTTCGGGCCTTCGCCATGCTAGGGGACTGAGTTGCCGTCAGTAACTCGGTCAGCTCAGTTCCTTCGGCGGAGTCCGCTCGCTGTCCACCTTCTGCACCCGCACCAGCTCGCCCCACACCACGTACCGGTACCGGCTCGTGTACACCGGTGTGCAGGTCGTCAGGGTGATGTAGTGGCCCGGCTTGGTCCTGCCGGACTCCTCGGGGACCTGGGAGAGGACCTTGACGTTGTACTTCGAGGTCTCGGAGAGGATCGAGTACGCCTTGTAGACGTACCACTTGTCCCGCGTCTCGAAGACGATCGGGTCGCCGACCTTGACCTTGTCGATGTTGTGGAACTTCGCGCCGTGGCCGTCCCGGTGGGCGGCGAGGGTGAAGTTGCCGGTCTTGCCGGTGGTGGGGAGCATGGCCTTGGCCGGGTCGGTGTAGTAGCCGGCGACCCCGTCGTTCAGGACGTCCGTCGACGTGCCCTTCTCGACCAGCACCTCACCGTTCTTCATGGACGGCACGTGCAGGAAGCCGATGCCGTTCTTCGTGTTCAGCGCACCCGGACCGGTGTCCTGCTGGGCCCAGGTGTCACGGACCTTGTCGCCCTCCCGGTCCGCCTTGCGGTCCGCGACGACGTTCGTCCACCACAGCGAGTAGACGACGAACAGGCCCAGCACCAGGCCCGCCGTGATGAGGAGTTCGCCGAAGACGCTGACCGCCAGCGCGATCGGGCCGATCGGCCGACGGCCCGGCGCGGGCGCCCCGTCCGGCGCGTCGGTCTGCTCTTCGGTGTCGTCGGCGGTCGCTGCCACTGTTCCTCTGCCTCTGCCCTTACTCGACGAGCGCGTCTGGCTTGCCCTTGCTGCGCGGGCTTTCCTCGACCATCTTGCCCCACACGATCAACCGGTACTTGCTGGTGAACTCCGGTGTGCAGGTGGTCAGGGTGATGTACCGGCCCGCCTTGGTGAAACCCGAACCCTTGGGAATCGGGTCCAGCACACTCACGTTGCTCGGCGACGTCACCGCCAGCATCGACGTCACCTTGTACACGAAGTACTCGTCCTGTGTCTCGACGACAACCGCGTCACCGGCCACCAGCCTGTTGATGTACCGGAACGGCTCACCATGCGTGTTGCGGTGCGCGGCGAGGCCGAAGTTGCCGGTCTTGTCCTGCGGCATCGCGGTCTTCAGCGCACCCTCGCCGTAGTGGCCGACCATGCCCTTGTCGAGAACCTTCTTGTTGCTGACGCCCTCGGCGATCGGCGCCTCCACATCCAGCTTGGGGATGTGCAGGATGGCGAAACCCTGCCCCGGCTCGAAGACACCCGGAGCCCGCTTGCCGCTCGCCCAGTCCTGCTGGAGGCTGCTGGCCTCCTTGCCCGCCTGGGCATGGGCACGGACGTTCGTCCACCACAACTGGTAGGTGACGAACAGCAGCATCAGCACACCGGTGGTGATGAACACCTCGCCTATCGCCCGGCTCGCCATGACGGCCGGACTCGGCTTGCGCAACCGCGCCTGCCGACGGGCCTCGACCCGGGAGAGCGGCCGCCCCGACGGGCTGTTCTCCGACGGCGGCGCCTCCGATGCGCCGCCATGACGGCCACCACGCCGCTTGGCTGCCTTTCTGCGGGCCGCTCGGCCGCCCCCTGGGAGTCCAGGGGCAGAAGAGGCTGCCGCGCCCGCAGAAGCCGATACGGGCGGCGGATCGGGGATCCGCAGCGCCACGGTCTCGTCGTCGACCGGCGGGAGATACGCCGTCTCCCCGAGCGCACTCGACCCCCCGTACGACTGACCCCCGTACGAGGTATCGGTCTCGCGCTCGGGGCGCAGCGCGGTCACGCCGTGGCCCTGCCCACCACCGGGGCGAGCCCCGCCGACCTCGCCACGGCCCCCTGGTCACCGCAGACCACCAGCCAGTTGGCCAGCATCCGGTGCCCGTGCTCGGTCAGCACCGACTCGGGATGGAACTGCACACCCTCGACCGGGAGTTCACGGTGTCTGAGACCCATGATGATCCCGTCGTGGGTGCGGGCCGTGACCTCCAGTTCGGCCGGCACGGTGGCCGGCTCGGCGGCGAGCGAGTGATAGCGGGTCGCGGTGAACGGGGTCGGCAGCCCGCCGAAGACCCCCTTGCCCTCGTGCTCGACCAGCGACGTCTTGCCGTGCAGCAGTTCCGGCGCCCGGTCCACCACACCGCCGTACGCCACCTGCATCGACTGCATGCCGAGGCAGACACCGAAGACGGGCACCCCGGTCGAGGCGCAGTGACGGACCATGTCCACACACACGCCCGCCTCCTCCGGCGTACCGGGCCCGGGCGACAGCAGGACGCCGTCGAAGCCGTCCTGGGCGTGCGCCGTCGACACCTCGTCGTTGCGCAGCACCTCACACTCGGCGCCCAGCTGGTACAGGTACTGGACCAGGTTGAAGACGAAGCTGTCGTAGTTGTCGACGACGAGAATCCGCGCGCTCACTGGTTGTCCACCGTCACATCGTTGAAGGGCAGCAGCGGTTCGGCCCAGGGGAAGACGTACTGGAAGAGGACATAGACCACGGCCAGGACCAGTACGAGCGAGATCAACGCCCTCACCCACACGTTGCCCGGCAGATGCCGCCAGATCCAGCCGTACATGCCGTCCCTTCCGTTCCACCACGGCACCAGAATCCCGCCGTACTGCACCAGACTAACGGCGCAGCGCCTTGGGTTTGCCTGCCTCCACAGGCTGCGTGGAGTCCAGATGCGCCCAGACGATCAGCCGATGGCTGTGCCCCCATTCCGGATCGCACGTGGTCAGCGTGAGATAGCGGCCTGGACGCGTATACCCCGACTTACGTGGCACAGGGTCGATCACTTCAACGTCCGTCGGAACTGTTTTGTAGGGGCCTTTGTCGATCCGATAGGTGAACCAGGTCGTACCGTCCGTCAGCACGATCGCATCGCCCCTGCGCAGCTTCGGGAAGTCCAGGAACGGGTCGCCGTACGTGCGCCGATGGCCGGCGACCGCGAAGTTGCCCTCCTGGCCCAGCCGGGCGGTACGGGCGTAGTGGGCGAGACCCTTCTTCAGCACATCGGTGCCGGTGCCCTCCAGGACCGGCTTGTTCCACGTGAAACCGAACCGGGGGATGTACATGATCGCGAAAGGCCTGCCGTAGTGGTACGCGGCCGGCTCGGCGGGGGCGGCGGACGCCTTGGCAGTGGGATGCACCGTGGCACTGTCCGACCACTGCCGCTGTAACTGGTCGATCTGGTCATGCATCACGCTGTCGGCCTTCACGCCGGTCCAGAACAGCACATACACGACGAAGAGGACTATGAGCGTACCGATGGTGATGCAGAGCTCGCTGACGGTCCTGACGATCACGCGCACCGGCGGCTCCAGAAGACGACGAGCTGCTTACCCCACAGGCTTCGCGTACTGCAGATCCACTGTGCCCGAGTAGCCCGGCAGAGTCACCGTCCCGTCCTCGGTGACTTTCCAGCCGAGGCCGTACACGTTCACGTACACCATGTAGTTCTGAATCGCCTCGGAGTCCGCCAGCGCCTGCTGCATCTTCGCCGGGTCCCCCACCGCCTGGATCTTGTACGGCGGTGAGTACACCCGGCCCTGGAGGATCAGGGTGTTGCCGACACAGCGCACGGCACTGGTGGAGATCAGCCGCTGGTCCATGACCTTGATGCCCTGCGCGCCGCCCTGCCACAGCGCGTTCACCACGGCCTGCAGATCCTGCTGGTGGATGACCAGGTAGTCGGGCTGAGGCTCGGGATAGCCGGGGAGCTTGGCCGTGGCGTTCGGCGGGGCGTCGTTCAGCGTGACGGTGATGGCGTCGCCGGTGAGTTTCTGGGTCCCCGCGCCCTTCTCCAGCCCGGCGAGCTTGTCGTCGTCGGCCTTGCTGGAGCCGTCGTCGCGCTCGGCCAGCTTCTCGTTCCGGTCGCGCGAGCCCGCGTTGGACTCGTCCAGCTCCTTGTTCTTGCGGCTGCGCTCCTGGATCAGGTCGGACAGCTTCAGCAGATTGTCGTCCGAGCGGATGTCGGTGCCCTTGGCCGTGTTGAAGCTGGTGAAGAAGAGAAGACCGGCCAGGGCGAAGACGGCGACGGTGAGAATCTGCACCGGCCGGAAGCCACCCTTACGGACCGGGCCCGCACCCATTGATCCGGTCGCGTTGGAGTCGGCAGAATTGCTCAACGTACCCTTATCTCCTTCGACGCCACGGAAGCACTACGCTAACGGACGCCCGGGGGAGCGGTCAGTGCGCCCTTACTGTCCCCTTGTACGCTGCCCTGAGCCCGACCCAGTTACCTGCGCGGCCACGCAGCGCATCGACAGGAGAGACCCTCGTGCCGAAGTCACGTATCCGCAAGAAGGCCGACTACACGCCGCCCCCGGCGAAGCAGGCGACCGCCCTCAAACTGAACAGTCGCGGCTGGGTCGCACCGGTCATGCTGGCCATGTTCCTCATCGGCCTGGCCTGGATCGTCGTCTTCTATGTGACCGACGGTTCGCTGCCCATCGACAGCCTCGACAACTGGAACATCGTCGTGGGCTTCGGCTTCATCGCGGCGGGCTTCGGCGTCTCCACGCAGTGGAAGTAGCTCTACCCAGGGCTGTTCGCTGAGTTATCCACAGGCCTGTGTATGGACCTGGGGAAAAGAAGACGATCTGTGGATAACCCGTAGGGCGTTGACGCCGGTACGACTACCACAACGCCCTTCGCGTAACTGTGCGCCCCCTCCCTGACCTGCAGAAATGCAAGTGAGGGCCAGGGGGCACAGTTGTGCGCGCACCCTGTGCACAAGATCCGCCACCGACTGTGGACAACGGTTCGGTATCGGTGCGGCGAGCCGCCGTGAACAGGCGAACCGGGTGCCGGGCGAGTCCGGTCAGGTGAGCTGGGCGGTCCTGACGACCGTCAGGACGAGCGCCACCACCAGGACCAGCGCGCAGGTGCCGTACTGGATGAGGTTCCGCCGCTCGCGCGGGGCGTGCACCATCGCGTAGCCGGTGACGACACCGGCGACCAGGCCGCCGATGTGGGCCTGCCAGGCGATTCCGCCGCTGAAGGTGAAGATGAGGTTGATCACCAGCAGGGCGATGATCGGCCGCATGTCGTAGTTGAGCCGGCGGATGAGCACCGCGGTCGCGCCGAAGAGGCCGAAGATCGCGCCGGAGGCACCGAGCGAGGGCTGGTTCTGGGCGGCCAGCAGATAGGTGAAGGCGCTGCCCGCCAAGCCGGAGACGACGTAGAGCGTGATGTACCGGGCGCGCCCGAGGGCGGCCTCCAGGGGGCCGCCGATCCACCACAGGCTGAGCATGTTGAACGCGATGTGCATGGGGTTCGAGCTGTCATGCAGGAACATCGCGGTCAGCAGCCGGTAGTACTGGCCTTGTGCGACGCCTTCGATGTCGCCGTACTGGGGGAACCAGGCCTGGCCGATCAGCTCGAAGCGGCTGGTGAAGCTGTCTCCGACGGAGAGCTGGACCAGGAAGACGGCGATGTTGACGCCGATCAGGATCTTGGTGAGCAGCCGTGGGTCGGCGGTGACGGTGCCGCCGACGATGGTGCGCGGGCGGGAGTCGGCAAGGGGCGGGCCGCTCTGGCCGGCGGTGGTGCCGCGTACGCATTCGGGGCACTGGAAACCCACGGAGGCACTGACCATGCACTCGGGGCAGATGGGGCGCTCGCAGCGGGTGCAGCGCACGCCCGTTTCCCGGTCCGGGTGCCGGTAGCACATGGGCAGGCTGTGAGCGTCCCGCGCGCTGCCTGCCGCCTGGTCCTCCATGGGGTCCCCTCGTTCGTCGTGGGCAATGCTCTGCCCCGCACATCCTTACGGACGGGCGGGGCTTTTGGTTCCCTTCGGGCGCTTCCTTTTGGGCGCTTCCCTCTGGGTGTCCGCTTCTGCCGGTTCGGCTCCGCGCTGTCGGTCAGCTCTCGCGCTTCTCGACGAGGACCGTCTCGACGATGACGTCGTTCTCGGGGCGCTTGTTCGGTCCGCTGACGGTCACGGAGGCGATCTTGTCGACGATCTTCTGGCTGTCCGTGTCGACGACCTCGCCGAAGATGGTGTGCTTGCGGTTGAGGTGGGGCGCGGGATTGACCGTGATGAAGAACTGGGAGCCGTTGGTGCGGGGGCCGGCGTTGGCCATGGCCAGCAGGTAGGGGCGGTCGAAGCGGAGGTCGGGGTGGAACTCGTCCTCGAACTTGTAGCCGGGGCCGCCGATGCCGGTGCCGACCGGGTCGCCGCCCTGGATCATGAAGCCGCTGATCACCCGGTGGAAGACCGTGCCGTCGTACAGCGGGTCGGTGGAGACCGTGCCGGTGGCCGGGTGGGTCCACTCACGCTCGCCCTGCGCCAGTTCGATGAAGTTCTTGACGGTCTTCGGCGCGTGGTTCGGGAAGAGCCGGACCTCGATGTCGCCGAGGCTGGTCTTCAGGGTGGCGTAGAGCTGCTCGGCCACGGTCCGCCTTCCGTTGTGCTCCGGTGTGCTCGGGTGTAACCCGGTGCTGGGTTTGCCCGCCACGATCCTCGCACGGTACGGCGGCCCGGTGGCCCGCCTGCGGTCTCCCGGCGCGGATCCTCACGAATCGCTTGCGGAAACCCGGCGGAGTCCCCAGATCCCCGCAGAGGCGGAGCGCTGGGCGCCGATCCGTGGCATTGTCGTCGACAAGCCCCTCTTAGTTCTGGTTGCACCCGTATGCCCGTCCTCGCGCGCCGCTTGGCCCGGGGAGAGGCATGATCCCTAAAAGGGTGGATAGTCGAAATACCGTACGCCACCGAGGAGGAGGAAACCCGTGACCCGCAAAGAGAGCGTGCGCGCCGCGACCAGCTCGGCGAAGGACAGCGTGCGGCACGCAGCGGAAGTGGTGGCGCCTTACGCCGACACGGCCAAGGAGCGTGCCGCGTACTACGCGCAGGAGGCACGCGTACGGCTCGCGCCCGTGGTGTCGCAGGCCGCTGAGCAGGCCCGCGTCCAGTACGACGCCCGTCTCGTGCCGCGTCTGGAGCAGGCGCGGACGCATGTGCCGCCGATGGTGGACCAGGCTGCGCACGACGCTGCCGATCTGACCCGTAAGGCGGCCCGGCAGGCCGCCGACTATTCACGTCCCAGGATCGAGCAGGCCGTGGCAGCGGCTGGGCCGGTCCGTGATGAGGCCTCTGCGCGGGGTGCTGCGGCGCTGGCCGCGCTGCGTGGCAATGTCTCGGCCGAGGAGATCGAGAAGCTGGCGCGCAGGAACGCGCGGCGCTCGGCGTACGGCCGTGCGTTCAAGTCGTTCGCTGTGTTCGGTGTGCTGGCGGGTGCTGCCTTCGTCGCTTGGAAGTGGTGGGACAAGCAGGCCAACCCGGACTGGTTGGTCGAGCCTCCCGCTGCCACGGAGGTCCCGGAGCCGGGCCCTCTGGGCTCGGTGGACGGCAGTTCTCCGCTGCACCCCGAGGTCCAGGCCAAGGAGGCGGAGGAGCAGGCGTCGCGCGACGACAAGAAGCGCTGAGCCCAGCGTTTCACGTGAAACAAGAGCCCCCTCTGATCCGCGTGTCCGCAGGTCGGAGGGGGTTTGTTGTGCGGTCTCCTTCGTCGGCTCGACCGGTACTCCAGTTGTGGATTGTGGTCTTGCTGGTGGGTGTCCGGTGCCGTCGAATGTTGGGCATTGTCCTCGAAGAATGAGGGCCGGTAGGTTCGTGCCGCCGAGGTTTGCGTGACTGGGGAAGTTCAGGAGCCAGGGGTGGCGGTGTGACTGAGACTGATCTTGAGCTGAGCGATGGTCGCAGACTGCATGTCTACGACACCGGCGCGGATGACTCGGACGGTCGCCTCACCGTCTTCTGGCACCACGGCACGCCGAACATCGGCGCCCCGCCCAAGCCTCTTTTCCCGGCCGCAGACCGGCTCGGCATCCGCTGGGTGTCGTACGACCGCCCCGGATACGGCGGATCAACTCCTCGCCCAGAGCGGAATGTGGCATCGGTCGCCGCCGACGTCTCCACCATCGCCGATGCGCTGGGCATCGATCGGTTCGCAGTCATGGGCCATTCCGGTGGCGGTCCGCACGCCTTGGCCTGCGGTGCGCTGCTGCCGGGACGTGTCCTCGGTGTCGTCAGCGTGGCAGGTCTGGCCCCGTTCGGCGCCGAAGGGCTTGACTGGTTCGCGGGCATGACGGACTCCGCCGTGGGGTCGCTGCGTGCGGCCGCCGAGGGACGAGCGGCGAAGGAGCATTACGAGGCGGGTGCCGAGTACGACCCGGACATGTTCACCCCGGCCGATCACGCCGCGCTCTCTGACGAGTGGTCCTGGTTCGGCGACGTCGTCGGTCCCGCCGTGGAGGCCGGTCCGGGCGGGCTGATAGACGACGACCTGGCCTATGTCGCCCCCTGGGGATTCGACGCCGGGCAGGTCATCGCGCCGGTTCTCTTCCTGCACGGCGGCCAGGACCGGGTCGTGCCCAGCTCGCACAGCCAGTGGCTCACGAGCCGCTGCCCCGCGGCAGAACTGCGACTGAGCCCTGAGGCCGGACACATCTCCGTCCTCAACGCCGGCGGGGCCGCCTTGGACTGGCTCGCGGACCACTCCGGCCGCTGATGTTCGCCCGGCACGGGACAGTCGGGTCCGGTCCGGGAACGGGTGCGGCCACCGGTGATCACCGGTGCGTGCAGACAGCCGGGCCGGCGCCTCGAAGGGCCTCGACTGCGGGCCTGGCCTGTTCACCAGCTGATTCCGGCCGCCACCGGCAGGTGGTCGCTGCCGGTGGCCGGCAGTACCCACGAGCTCTGCGGCCGTACGCCGCGGACGAGGATCTGGTCGATCCGCGCCACCGGGAACTTCGCCGGCCAGCTGAAGCCGAAGCCGTTGCCGGCCGTGTCCTGGGCCGAGTGCAGCTGCTCGGTGAGGTCGGCGAACGCGCGGTCGTCCAGCGTGCCGTTCAGGTCGCCGAGCAGGACAACCCGCTGGTTCCGGTCGGCGGCGACGGCCGCGGCGAGCGCCTGCGCGCCGGCGTCGCGCTGGGCCGTCGAAAAGCCCGTCCTGGGAATCACCCGTACGGACCCCAGGTGGACGACATACACCGCCAGCGGCCCGTGATCCGTGGCCACCGTGGTCCGCAGCCCCCGGTTGTAGGCCATCTTGACGTCGGCCGGCTTGGTGTCCGCCAGCGGCCCCGCGTCCATCTTGACGTCGACCGGCCGGGTGTCCGACAGCGGCAGCCTGCTCCACAGACCGACCGTGCCCTGCACCGTGTGGTACGGGTACGTCTTCGCCAGCTCCTTCTCGTACGTGCCCGTGGCCTGCTCGGTCAGCTCCTCCAGGGCCAGCACGTCCGCGCCGGAGGCGGCCAGGTCGCGGGCGGTGCCGGCCGGGTCGGGGTTGTCGGCGTCGACGTTGTGGCTGACCACGACGAGATCACTGCCCGGGTGGGACTTGTCGCCGAGCAGCCCGCCGAAGAGGTTCAGCCACACCGTGACCGGCAGCAGCAGCGCGGCCACCGCGGCGGCGGAGCGGCGCCACAGGGCCCCGGCCAGCAGTACCGGGACGAACAGACCGAGCCATGGCAGGAGGGTCTCCATCAGGCTGCCGAGGTGCCCGATCCGGTTCGGGATCTCGGCGTGCAGCAGCATGAGCAGGCCGAGGAGCAGCGCCAGCGCCGTGAGCACCGGGCCACGCTTCCAGGGTCCGGGCCGGGTGCCGCTGCGGAGCGCCCGGCGGATGCCCCCGCGCCAGGTCCCGGCGCCGGCGTCCGGGCGGATGCCCGCGCGCCGGGTGCCGGACACGGTGTCCGGGCGTCCGGCGCCGTCCTGTCCGCTCTCCGCCGCGTCCTGTCCGCTCTCCGCCGTGTCCGCCGTGTCCGCCGTGTCCGCCGTGTCCGCCGTGTCGATCTGCGTCATCGTCTGTCCTCGATCGCTCCGGCGTAAGCCGGCCGTTCCTGACGTCGTGCCGCCAGTCAAGGCAGTGCGGTGTTGCCGGCACGTATGCGGTTTTCGATACGCGGACGATACGTGCCGACTCCTAGCATCAACGACATGCGTGTGCTGATTGTCGAGGACGAGCCCTTTCTGGCAGAAGCCATCCGCGACGGCCTGCGCCTGGAGGCGATCGCGGCGGACCTCGCGGGTGACGGCGACACCGCTCTGGAACTGCTGGGCATCAACAGCTACGACATCGCCGTCCTCGACCGCGACATCCCCGGGCCTTCCGGCGACGAGATCGCCAGACGCATCGTCGCCTCCGGCAGCGGCATGCCGATCCTCATGCTCACGGCGGCCGACCGTCTCGACGACAAGGCTTCCGGTTTCGAACTCGGCGCCGACGACTACCTGACGAAACCGTTCGAACTCCAGGAACTCGCGCTCAGGCTCAGGGCACTTGACCGCAGGCGTGCCCACCACCGGCCTCCCGTGCGCGACATCGCGGGTCTGCGCCTTGACCCGTTCCGCAGAGAGGTCTACCGGGACGGCCGCTACGTCGCGTTGACCAGGAAGCAGTTCGCGGTCCTCGAAGTCCTCGTCGCCGCGGAAGGCGGTGTCGTCAGCGCCGAGGAGCTACTGGAACGCGCGTGGGACGAGAACGCCGACCCGTTCACCAACGCCGTACGCATCATCGTCTCGGCGCTCCGCAAGCGCCTTGGCGAACCCTGGGTCATCGCCACCGTGCCAGGCGTCGGCTACCGCATCGACGCCCCACTGGACGCCGGGCACGAGGGAGGAGACCGTGGATAGAGCCCCTGGTCCGAGCGCTCGCCTCAAACTCACCCTCAGCTACGCGGGGTTCGTCATGCTGGCCGGCGCCCTGCTGCTGGCGGCGGTGTGGGTGTTCCTGAACCGTGTGCCCCACCCCGGGCTCATCTTCGAGCCCGACTACCGCTTGGCCGTCGTGCGCACCTTCGCCCCGACGGCCGTCGCCGTACTGACGTTCCTGCTGGTGTTCGGCCTCGTGGGAGGGTGGATCCTGGCCGGCCGGATGCTCGCCCCCCTGACCCGCATCACGGACGCCACTCGCCTGGCCACGGACGGATCGCTCGCGCACCGGATCCGGCTGCCGGGCCGCAGGGACGAGTTCCGTGAACTCGCCGACGCCTTCGACACGATGCTCGCGCGGCTCGAGGCACACATCGCCGAACAGCAGAGATTCGCCGCCAACGCATCTCACGAACTGCGCACCCCGCTGGCGATCTCGAAGACGCTTCTCGATGTGGCCCGCACCGGTCCGGACCACGCCACCGGCGAAATCATCGACCGCCTGCACGCCGTCAACACCAGGGCGATCGACCTTACCGAGGCACTGCTGCTGCTCAGCCGCGCAGGCCAACGGTCCTTCACCCGAGAACGCGTCGATCTGTCCCTCATGGCGGAGGAGGCGACCGAAACGCTCCTCTCCCTCGCTGAGAAGAACGGCGTCACCATCGAGACCTCCGGCGAGATCACCCCCACGATCGGATCGCCTGCGCTGCTGCTCCAGCTGACGACGAACCTGGTGCACAACGCGATCGTCCACAACCTGCCCGCGCAGGGCACCGTGTGGGTCAGTACCGGCGTCCGCCCCGGGACCGTGGCGCTCTCCGTCGAAAACACCGGCCAGAGAATCACCCCCCAGCTGGCCTCGACACTTACCGAGCCGTTCCAGCGCGGCACCGAACGGGTACGCACCGACCACGCGGGTGTCGGCCTCGGCCTGGCCATCGTCAAGACCATCACCCGCGCGCACGACGGGACCCTGACCCTCACCCCACGTGCCGCCGGTGGGATGCGCATCACCGTCGAACTGCCCGCGACATCCCCGCACACCGACAGGTGACGAGCCGGGGAACATCGAATTCAGCCGCTCGCGCCAGAGATGCGCCCCGGCATCCGGCGCGCGACCAGGATGCTCAACGAGGGGCAACGACGCGGTCGCTCACGCGAAGTAGCCACCCCAGCACGTATGGTGCGCGGGCATCTTCGTCCAGGGGCGACCCTCCGAATCGTCACCCCGGGCAGGCATCCCACGCCGAGACCCGACGGACAACCGGGACAAAAAGACCCCTCCGACTGCGTTTCCGCAGTTCAGAGGGGTCTGATGCTGTGGAGCCTAGGGGAGTCGAACCCCTGACATCCGCCATGCAAAGACGGCGCTCTACCAACTGAGCTAAGGCCCCGTACGGGAAGCGGCCGGCCGAGCGAAAGGTCCGCTGGTCGGTGCCGCAGACCAGAGTACCGGTTCACCCCCCGTACCTCACAAAAAGATTGGGGGTCCCCCCGGATGACCACGCTCCGTAAGATGCTCGACGAGGTTCGCTGTAGCGAACCGTGGATTTTTTGGGGAAGCGATGGGGAGACGCAATGGACGCCGCACAGCAGGAAGCCACCGCCAGAGCGCGGGAGCTGCAGCGGAACTGGTACGGAGAGCCGTTGGGGGCGCTCTTCCGTAAGCTCATCGACGACCTGGGGCTCAACCAGGCACGTCTCGCGGCGGTCCTCGGACTGTCCGCACCCATGCTGTCGCAGCTGATGAGCGGACAGCGGGCGAAGATCGGCAACCCGGCCGTGGTCCAGCGGGTCCAGCTGCTCCAGGACCTGGCGGCGCAGGTCGCGGACGGCAGCGTGAGTGCGGCCGAGGCGACCGAGCGGATGGACGAGATCAAGAAGTCCCAGGGAGGCTCGGTGCTCAGCAACACCACGCAGACGACGAGCGGTTCGGGAGCGCCCACGGTCAAGCGGGTGGTCCGCGAGATCCAGTCGCTGCTGCGTTCGGTGGCCGCCGCCGGTGACATCATCGACGCGGCGGACACGCTGGCTCCGACCCATCCGGAGCTGGCGGAGTTCCTCCGGGTCTACGGCGCCGGCCGCACCTCGGACGCGGTCACGCACTACCAGTCGCACCAGAGCTGAGCCACGGCCCGGTACACCGGAGGGGGTCCGGTGAACCGGGCGGGGCCCGGCCCTGGCCGAGGGGGTCACGCGAGAGGGGTCGTATCGCTCATCCGGGGAAAGCAAGGGGGGTGTGGCAGGGGGACTAGAGGGGGAGGGCTACGGGCAGTCATGGGTGAGGTCTTCGCAGGCCGGTACGAACTGGCCGACCCGATCGGTCATGGCGGCGTGGGCGCCGTCTGGCGTGCCTGGGACCACCGGCGCAAGCGCTATGTGGCCGCCAAGGTGCTCCAGCAGAGCGACGCCCACGCGCTGCTGCGCTTCGTGCGGGAGCAGGCGCTGCGCATCGACCATCCCCATGTCCTGGCTCCGGCCAGCTGGGCCGCCGACGACGACAAGGTCCTGTTCACGATGGACCTGGTCGCCGGCGGCTCGCTGGTCCACCTCGTCGGGGACTACGGTCCCCTGCCCCCCGCCTTCGTCTGCACGCTCCTGGACCAACTGCTCTCCGGCCTCGCCGCGGTGCACGCCGAGGGCGTGGTCCACCGGGACATCAAGCCCGCGAACATCCTGCTGGAGGCCAGCGGCACCGCCCGCCCGCGCCTGCGCCTCTCCGACTTCGGCATCGCCATGCGGTTCGGCGAGGCCCGGCTGACCGAGACCAACCTCGTGGTCGGGACGCCGGGTTACATCGCTCCCGAGCAACTCCTGGGCGCCGAGCCCGACTTCACGGCCGACCTGTTCGCCGTCGGCCTGGTCGCCCTTTTCCTCCTGGAAGGCGCCAAGCCCGACGCCAAGGCGCTCGTCCAGCACTTCGCCGAACACGGCACCCCAGGAGCCCCCAAGGGCATCCCCGATCCCCTCTGGCAGGTCGTCGCCACCCTTCTCCAGCCCAACCCGCAGTCCCGCTTCCGCACGGCCACGGGCGCCCGCAAGGCCCTCGCCCAGGCCGTGGAACTCCTCCCGGCGCCGGGCATCGACGACGAGTCGATCGAAATCTTCGACCAACTGGGGCCACTGCCATCGGGGTTCGGACCCGAGGGACCACTGCGAGTGGCATCGGGGATCGATACGGCGAGGGGCGCGACCGGAACTAGGGGGACAACCGGGACGACCGGGACGACCGGTACCGGACCGAGGGCCGCCGGGGGTACGACGGAGGCGGCCGCGGGCTCGGGGGCTGCCCCGGGCACGGCAAGGAGCGCGGCGGCAGCCCCGGGGACGGCCGCGGTGACAGGGACAGGGACAGGTTCGGAATCGGACACGGCGCCGGGAAACGGAGCGGTTTCAGAGGCGGCCGCCCCGACGGGTTACGGCACGGCGCCGGAGACCACCTCCGATACAGCATCGGGGACCGCACCCGGCGTGGCGCCGGGGGCCGCTTTCGGTACCGCGCCGGGGGCCGCTTTCGGTACCGCGCCGGGGGCCGCTTTCGGTACCGCGCCGGAGGCCGCTTTCGGTACCGCGACCGGCAGGGACCCCGGCTCGGCGGCCGGAGCACGGGCAGGTCACGCGGACGCTCCCCCGGTCACCTCCACCGGACCCACCGGCCCGTCCTCAACCCCGGCCCGCATGTCCGACACCGGCAGCTTCCGGCTCCCGCCGCCCCAGACGCCGGTACCCCCCACCCCGCACGCGGAGCCGCCGCAACGGACGCAGCCGGCACCGCCGTACGCCCAGCAGCAACCGCAACCGCAACTGCAGGCACAACCGCAGGCACAACTCCCGGACGTTTCCCCCGTCCCGCAGCCCCATGCCCCCTGGCCCCCCGCACAACCCCTGCCTCCGGCCCAGCCGCACGCCGACACCACCACCACGGCCACCTACACCGCCCGCGACCCGCGGCCCGCGCCGCAGGCTTCGCAGCCGTCCGTGCGTACTCACGGCCGGCGTCGGCGGCGGGTGCCTCGGCCCGGGCCGCCCGCGAAGGCCGTCGTGCCCATCCTGCTGCTGGCGCTGGCCTGCTACGCCGTGGGTTTCTGGGCGTTGACCCGGATCTGAGCGCGACGGGCGCTCAGCGTCCACGCGCCCAGGACGAGGAGCAGGGCCGTGCCCGTGCCGATCCCGCCGGCCGCGAGCATCCGCATCGCCGTCGTGCCGTGGTCGCCGGCCGCGGCGACCAGGCCGCCGCCCTGGTCCGACGGCGGGTCGAAGACGTTCTTCGGGACGGGCGAACCGGCGTAGTGGGGGCCGGAGTTCGGGGTGCCGTCGACGCGGACCCGGAGTGTCACGTCGTACGGCCCCTTCCCGAACGTGTCCGCGGTCTGTCCGGTCAGGTGGACGACGAGGTAGTAGGCGCCGGCGAAGCGGACGGAGTTCTCCTCGCCGGAGACGGCGTACCGGTTGGCGTACGCCACGGGCGGCAGGGGGTCGAGGGAGGACGACTTCTGGGTGCCGTCGTAGCCGAGGGAGATGTCGTCGACGTAGCCGCGGACGGGGTTGTAGAGGGAGAGGTTGAGCGCGGCGCTGACGTAGCCGTGGGCGTCGCCGCCGATGCTGCCCAGGTCGAGGGTGGCGTGCAGTTGCTGTCCCCAGTCGACCGGGACGGCGTAGTAGAGGGTCTGGCCCGGGGTGATGCCGGTCTGCCAGACGCCCGTGCGGAGGGTGCGGGCCGTGGTGAAGCCGGCGCCCGCGGTACGGGCCTCGGGGTCGCCGGTGAGCGGCTCGGGGGACGCGGAGTTCCAGGTCTCGGGGGCGGTGGTGGCGCCGGCCCCGGTCAGGCCCGGTTCGGTGACGGGGGCGATCTCCAGGTCCCAGCTGCCCGGCGACGTGGTCCGCGAGCCGGACGCGAGCCGCTCGACGACGACGTAGTAGGTGCCCGCCCCCTGGCAGAGCGCCTTGCCGGTGTCGCGCCGCCCCAGCGCGGTGACCGGCCGGGGGCTCAGTCCGGCGCCGAAGCGGGCGCCGTCGTAGCCGCAGGAGACACCGTTGGCGTCCTCGATCGAGACTCCGATGCCGTCGCTCGCGGAGACGGTGGCGTCGGTCGGCGGGACGGCGGTGACGGGGACGTAGGCCGTGCTGCCGGCGGCGAGTTCGAGGCGGAAGTACAGCTCGCCCTTCTCCGGCAGGGTGCTGCGGTAGGTCGTACCGGGCTCCAGCGGTACGGCGGCCGCGGTGCCCGTCGCTCCGGTGATCGTCCGGGCGCCCGGGGCGAAGCCGTAGCCGCTGCCGCCGTCCGCCGCAACCGGAGAGGCCGGCAGCAGTGCCGTCAGTGCGAGGGCGGCCGCCATGCCGATGCCGCGCCATCCCGCCGCCGTACGCCACCGCCGTGTCACGCGCGCCCCCAGCCGTCGCTCGTCAGCCGTCGAAGCCCCGGACCGGCCCCGGTCCCATACTGCCGCTCGCGCCCCCGCGCCATCCGGCGATTTGTACGACCGTCCGAAACGCCCGCCTCGCGCGATCTCCGCGCACCCCCCGGACAACGCAAAACCCCGACCGCGAGGCGGTCGGGGTCTCAGTGTCTTTGGTTGTCGGTACTCACGAACCCGTGGGCACGGAGTCAGTCGCCTCCGTCCACAGATCCTGCTCGGCGCGATCCGCCTGGATCTGGCGGTACACGAGGAGCCCGCCGATGGCGGCCAGTGCGACCAGGAGAAGCTTC
This sequence comes from Streptomyces sp. NPDC048417, assembly GCF_040651615.1. NCBI lineage: Bacteria > Bacillati > Actinomycetota > Actinomycetes > Kitasatosporales > Streptomycetaceae > Streptomyces > Streptomyces sp. NPDC048417. Next base: position 208,303 of record NZ_JBEZKI010000001.1, read on the forward strand.
TTCACCGCGCGACCTCGTCTCTTCCTTGACGTAGGGGACCTCTGGCGCCCGACTATACACACCGACCGATATCGATCGGTGACCTGGCATCCGGTCCCAACTCCGGCCCACCGCAAGGTGTTGCACGAGGAGTTGCAGAAGGCCGGGCCGTTCCGATCGGAGGGTGATCACACCTCCACGGACGGTTACTTTGCCCCCTCTCGCCCGCCTTCAGGGGCCTTTCTTCTGATTTTTCGGACCTCACGCGTCCATCCGGGTGGTGTTCATCGGAACATCGCCGCGCCACAGGTCGACGTCCCCCACTTCGCGATCCCCATACACATCATGAGGAAAGTACGCAAATCGCCCAACCCGAAAGTGAGGGGCCATGGCTCGGAACGCCAAGGTCATGAAGTTGTGGACCGCCATCGTCACCGCCTTCCTCGCGCTGTGCACAGCGCTCGGACTCGTCTCCGCCGCCACCGCCACCGCGGTACCGCAGACCGAAGCCCCGCGCAACAGCAGCGGCGACGACCACAGCCCGGCCGGCCGGGTGATGATCCCGGCACAGACCCACTGGCTCTGGGCCCAAGCAAGGTCCCTGCCCCCCACGATGAAGCAGCGCATCCGGGCCGAGGCCCACGGCAAGACCCCCGGCTGCCGCCAGCGGCCCCTGGACACGACCGAGTCGGAGGAGAACCCGGCCGAACCCCCCGCGGCGCCCCTCGACTGCTGATCCTCCCCAGACGGCTCAGACGCAACGGCGCAAGGGCGACTTGCGTACGTACCAGCGCCTACTGCGAAAAGACCCGCGACCGGGAACCGGTCGCGGGTCTTCGCATGTCCGGCCCCGTCGGTGGGGCGCTCGACTCTTCAACTCCTCTTGAGGAGTCGTAGGCTGAAGCAGTGCCCAAGGCGTACGAGGAGATCGCCGACGACCTCCGCCGCTCCATCAGGAACGGCGAGCTCAAGCCCGGTGCGCGGCTGCCTTCCGAGGCGGAGCTGGCCCGGCAGCACGGCCGGAGCGGGCCCACGATCCAGAACGCGCTGCGGCTGCTGAGCGCGGAGGGGCTGATCGACAAGCGTCACGGCAGCGGCACCTACGTGCGCAGGCCCCGCACCCGCGCGATCCGTGACAACACCCGGCACCAGTGGGAGAAGGACCGCGCCAGGCTGCCGGAGGCCACCCGGGCCGCGACGGGCGCGACCGAGCACGAGACCGGTCTGGTCCTCGACGACCTGGTCTTCTTCGCCCGGTACCGCCAGCTGATCGCCCCCAGCGACCTCGCCGACGCGTTCGGGGTACCGGAGGGCACCGTGCTCCTGGAACGCACCTACCGGACCCGGTACTCGGCCGAGCCGGCCCCCTTCAGCCTGGTGAGCTCCTATCTCGTCCGGGACATGATCGCGGCGAACCCGGCGCTCCTGGACGAGACCAGGGAGCCCTGGCCGGGCGGCACCCAGAACCAGCTGCACACCGTCGGCATCGAGGTCGCCTGCGTCGAGGAACGCTTCACCGCCCGGCCGCCGACGCCCGAGGAGGCCCGGGAGCTGGATCTGCCGGCCGGCACCTCGGTGATCCTGCTGCGCAAGACGTCGTACGACATCCACGACCGCATCGTGGACATCTCCTTCGTCACGCTGCCGGGCGACCGCACGGAACTGCTCTTCACCACGCACCTGGAAAGGTGGTGAGCGCCGCCGTGAGCCGGTGCGTCGCCCTCGTCACCGTCGTCACCGCGGTCCACGCGCCGTCGGCCCCTTTCCTGCCGGAGGCCTACAAGTCACTGTGCGAGCAGCGGCTGCCGGACGGCTGGGAGTGGCAGTGGCTGATCCAGGAGGACGGCTACGGCGACGAGGTCCGCCCGTACGTCCCCGACGACGCCCGGGTGTCGTTCCGGCAGGGCCGCGCCGGCGGTCCCGGGGTCGCCCGCACCATCGCGCTGGCGCGGGCCGAGGGGTCGTACGTCAAGATCCTCGACGCCGACGACCAGCTCACGCCCGGCGCGCTGGCCCGCGATCTGGCCGTCCTCGAGGCCCGTCCGGCGGTCGGCTGGGCCACCTCACGCGTCCTCGACCTGCTGCCCGACGGCTCCACGGCCGGTTTCCCCGGCGACCCGGAGGAGGGGCCGATCGAGCGCGGAGCCGTGCTCGACTTCTGGACGGCGAACGGCTTCCTCGCCCAGGTCCACCCGGCGAGCCTCTTCGTCCGCCGTGAGCTGCTGCTCGCCCTGGGCGGCTGGATGGCGCTGCCGGCCTCCGAGGACACCGGGCTGCTGCTCGCGCTGAACGCGGTGAGCCGGGGCTGGTTCACGGCGGAGGCCGGGCTGCTCTACCGCAAGTGGGCGGGTCAGGTCACCGGGCAGGCCGCCCACACCGACCCGGCCGAACGGCGGGCCCGGATGGCGGTCGTGGCGGCCCGGGCACGGGCGCTGGCGGAGTTCGGCTGGCGCTACCCAACGACGGCGGCCGACTGGGCCGACCAGGGCCTGTCGCGAAAGTAGATCTTGTTCTTTGATGATCACGTGCCGTGGGACGTGATCATCTGACGAATGGCCAGTGGGCCCGGCTGGAGCCGTTGTTGCCGCAGAGCATCGAGCCGGGTCGGCCGCGGGTATGGACGCGACGGCACCTGACGGACGGCATACGGTGGCGGACCCGGACGGGGGCCCCTGGCGAGACGTGCCCGAGTGGTACACAAGGCGTACGAATACCGCCGTAACTGGTCCTACCTTCGTAATTGGTCCTACCTGCATAGACGCGGGATCAAGGCAACCATTGGCTGTGACCTGCACGTTCACATGGCAGTCCCAGGGCTGCATGCCTCTGAAGGTAGAGAGTGGGTGTTTCTCACTGTTGGATATGGGCGTGCCGAAGAGCGATGACTACGCGAGAACCAGTGCTCGACTGACTGTCTGGGGCTGCCTTGCCGGGCTGGCCGTGGTCCTGGCTGTTCCGGTGACCATACTGGTGACCGTCCTCCTCTTCGGGATGCCGACCCCCTAGCGCTGTCGGTTGCCCAGCGCACACCCTCTCGTCGTACAGGTGGCGGATGGAATGGCCCGTCAACAGCCGTCGCCTCCATGAGTAGCTGCGCCTGCACTTTCGCAACAGGCCCTGGCGGCCGACGGGACGGCGCACGTGTGCGGCCGCCGACCGGAAGGCGCACGCGTCCGGTCCTCGGCGAAAAGGGGGCACGCGCCCAGCCCCCGGCTGACAGGCACACGCGTGCGGCCCTCGACCGGAATGCACACGCGTGCGGCCCCCGACCGGCTAGAGCGTCGCCGCGTCGGTCCGTGAGAACACCAGGTCGCTCTCCTCGGTCACCGGTCCGTCCCAGCGGACCGGGGCCACCGGCTCGCCGTACAGCGCCCGGGGGTAGCTGTCGGCCGCGTAGCTGTTGGCGAGCCGGTAGACGTGGTAGCCGGCGTCGGTCATGGTGCGCAGCAGGTCGTCCGCCGAGTCGCCGAGCTGGGCCATGCGGTCGGGGGTTACCTCGACGGTGATCTCGGCGTCCGGGCGCAGCTTCTCCAGCAGCGGGGCCAGCCCGCGCACCACCGCGCCCTCGGCGCCCTCCACGTCGATCTTGACGACCCGCGCGGTCTCGATCTCCTCCGGCCGCAGCAGCTCGGGCAGCGGCACGGCCTCGATGTCGAAGCTCGACTCGGCCGGGCCGTCCCACGGGACGATGCTGTTGGCGCCCATGTTGCGGGAGCTGGCGAGCACGAAGGTCAGGGTGCGGTGGGCGTCGGAGACGGCGGCGTTGACCGCCCGGATGTTCCGGCAGCCGTTGAGCGCGCCCTGCTGCTCCAGGCGGCGGTGGAAGACGGGGGAGGCCTCGACGGCCACGACCCGGCCCTGGTCCCCGACCAGCTGGGAGGCGAGGACGCTGAAGACGCCGATGTTGGCGCCGACGTCGACGAAGCAGTCCCCCGGCGCCAGCCGGCCGCGCAGCCAGCGGGTCATGTGCGGTTCCCACACCCCGAAGAGGTAGAGGTAGCGCTGGATGAGGTCCTGGGTGTCGACCGCGAACCGGGCGCCGGAGCGCGTCTCCACGACCCGCCGGCGCGGGTGGTCGCGCAGATAGGGGTTGAGCGCGCGGGCGGCGAGGGCCTTGCCCCAGGGACCCGGGAAGTCCCGGACATAGCCGCGGCCGAGGGTGGCCAGAAGTTCGGCGAGTCCGCTGCTTCCGGTACGTCCGGTGAGTTCCGTGCCGGTGGTGCTCATCCGCTAGTCAGTGACCCTTTTGCCGTTGATCCGGATCGCCTGGGACGGGCAGCGTTCGGCGATGTCCCGGATCAGTTCGTCGTCCCCGGACTCCTCCCGTCCGGGCAGGACGAAACCGTACCCGTCCTCGAAGCCGAACACGGCGGGTGCCCGGAAGGCACACTCACCCGACCCATAACAGACATCGGCGTCGACGGAGACCTTCATGGGAAGTCCCCTGCCCACCGGACGCCCCGCCGAACCGGGTTACGTGAAGGGCAGCTCCAGCATCCGGATCGCGTTCCCGCGCAGCAGCTTGTAGGCCACCTCCGGCGCCAGCCCGCCCACGTGTTCCTGGGCGACCCGCTTGGTATCCGGCCAGGTCGAGTCGACGTGCGGGTAGTCCGTCTCGAAGGTCGCGTTGTCCACGCCGACCGTCTCGATCGCCTCGATGCCGTGCCGGTCACGGAAGAAGCAGCAGAAGATCTGCCGGTAGTAGTACGTCGACGGGGGCTCCGGGACCAGGTCCTTGACCCCGCCCCAGGCGCGGTGCTCCTCCCAGACGTCGTCGGCGCGCTCCAGGGCGTACGGGATCCAGCCCATCTGGCCCTCGCTGTACGCCAGTTTGAGCCGGGGGAACCGCACCAGGACCCCGGAGAAGAGGAAGTCCATCATCGAGGCCATGGCGTTGTTGAAGCTGAGCGAGGCCTGCACGGCGGGCGGGGCGTCGGGGGAGGCGGCGGGCATCTGCGAGCTGCTGCCGATGTGCATGTTGACGACCGTCCCGGTCTCCTCGCAGACCGCGAAGAACGGGTCCCAGTAGCCGGAGTGGATGGACGGCAGGCCCAGATAGGTGGGGATCTCGCTGAAGGTGACCGCCCGGACGCCCCGTTCGGCGTTGCGCCGGATCTCGGCGACGGCCAGGTCGATGTCCCACAGCGGGATCAGGCACAGCGGGATCAGCCGGCCGCCGCTGTCGCCGCACCACTCCTCGACCATCCAGTCGTTGTAGGCGCGGACACAGGCCAGCGCGACCTCCTTGTCCTCGGCCTCGGCGAAGGTCTGTCCGCAGAAGCGGGGGAAGGTGGGGAAGCAGAGGGAGGCCTCCACATGGTTCATGTCCATGTCGTCCAGGCGGGCCTTGGGGTCCCAGCAGCCGCGCCGCATCTGTTCCCGGGTGATGCCGTCGAGCGTCATCTCGTCCCGGGAGAAACCGACGGCCGCGATGATCCGCTTGTACGGGAAGAGCAGGCCCTCGTACTCCCACCAGTCGGTGATCTGGCCCTCGGGGTCGGTGGTGAAGCGGTACTTGCCGCCGACGTAGGCGAGTTCGCCGATGCCGGCCGTGAAGGGCTTGGGGCCCCTGTCGCGGTACTTGCCCGGCAGCCACCTCTCGAAGAGGTGCGCGGGCTCGATCACGTGGTCGTCCACGCTGACGACCCTGGGCAGATCCTGGGTACCGGTCGCGTTCTCTGCCATGCCTACCCCCTGCTGCCTGCTTGGATGCCCGATTAACTGACGGCCCATCAGATTTCGGTTCGGCTTTCAGGCTAGGCCCAGGAACCGGTACCAGCAAGAGCCGCCGGACCTCTTGCGACCCGCGCCGCCTTCCGCTGAACTGACGGATCGTCAGACGAATGGACGGATCCGGGGAGGGTGCGGGATGCGATCAGCCTTGCTGAGCGGTGCCGAGTGGTTCGCGGTGCTCCGCATCGGGCTCGGTCTGTGGTGGCTGGAGAGCTGGCGGCACAAGGACAAGAAACAGTGGTTCGGCGGCGGGGGCATCGGCTGGGCGGCCGGTGTCGCGGAGAAGCACCGCTGGCCGGTGGTCCGGCGGGGCTTCGACGTCGTCGTCGCGCCACGTCCCCGGCTGATGGCCTACGTGGTGGCGTACGCGGAGCTGGCCCTCGGCCTCGGCCTGACCTTGGGCTTCCTCACACCGATCGCCCTGGTGGCCGGGTTCCTGCTCAGCCTGATCTACCTGACCCTCATGATCCACGACTGGGCGGAACAAGGGCAGAACCTGATGATGGCCCTGATCTCCGCGGTCGGCATCTTCGCGATGTGCTGGCAGGCCTGGTCCCTGGACTCGGCCCTGGGACTGTTCGCCCCCTAGAGGCACGGGGAACAGCGCAACCAGCCACAACGACCACGACAAAGCCCCTGACCTCTCGAGAAAAGGCGATTCGTAGGCGCCCCAAAGGGGCGCGGGGAACTGCGCGACCAGCCACAACGAAGCCGCAGCCGACCGACGGCACACACGGGCGTCCCTCCCGGCGAAGCCCCTCGCACGCCTATGGCCTCTTCACGCCCGGCATGGCACCCTGCCCGTCGCCCGGCAGCAAGGAGACGAAGATGACTGCTCCCTCGGCGGAGTTGCTCAGAAAGCTGCACTCCGCACGTGCGCACCGTGCCTACGCGCGTGCACTGGCCGTCTGCCGCCACACGGGCGTCGACCCCGACGCGGCGCAGACCGTGCCGACGAGCCCGGTCGGCCGGGCCGCGAACGCGCTCCGGCTGTCGGCCCAGTCCCTCACCGCCCAGGCGGACACCGCACCCGACCCGGCGGCGGACGCCCGCTGCGCCCGCAACGCCGCCGCCACCGCGGCGCTGGCGGCACAGGTGGCGCGCTCCCTGGACGACCGCCCCGAGGCGGCAGCGGCCCTGAGCGCCGCGCTCACCGCGTCCAGGGCGGCCGCGGTGGCGGCCGGCGGCACCGCGGCGGGCCAGGACACGGCTCTGAACACGGCGGCCGACGACGCGGAGGAACAGGCGGTCGAGGCGGCACGCACGGCGGGCTGGATGCGGCGCTGAAGGCGTGCGGGTGCCCCACGCAGGGGCACAGCACCCCACGGCGATACGGCGCCCCGGGGTGCGCGGGCGCATCGCGCCAGGTGCCACGACGGCTGGCGCATCGCGCCAGGTGCCAGGCGGCCCACGGTGAACGATGCCCCCGTGCCGTTCGGCTCCGGTCCCTCCCCACGTGGGGACCGGTGCCGAACGGCGCGGGTGACCTCAGGCCCCGCAGGGCCCGCCCAGTCGGAGAGAGCAGCTGCTGTCGTCGCGCCACTCCGGCGGGTAATCACCGGTGGAACCTGACCGAGAACATGCGGTGCCGTGCACTGTCTCTGCGGACGCTGAGCTGGTCGGCCTGCCGGGCGACGCCCGACCACCGCCTTACTGGGGCGAAATCCTGCCAGTCGAGGTGCACATCTGAGGAGGCCATGACGTCCTGTCCGGGGCTTCGCCGCAGGTCAGGCGTATAAAGTGAGTTTTCCGGTCCGGATGTCCAGCAGCAGGGGAAGTAAGGGGTGGAGAGCCTTGGGTCCCGACGCAGGGGCACGGACAGCCTTCGCGGAACGTCTCGCGTTGCTGTACAAGGAGGCCGGCAATCCTCCGCTCAAACGCGTCGCCGAGGCGGTCGACCGACTGCATCGTGTCGACGAGCGAGGCCGGCCCGTGCGGGTCTCCGCCCAGCGGATCAGCGACTGGCGGCGGGCGAAGAACGTGCCCGCGCAGTTCGTCGCGCTCTCCGCCGTACTCCAGGTCCTCATCCCGCAGGCCCGGCGCTCCCAGCCGGCGCCGGTCTCCTCCGGGCTGTACGACCTGTCCCAGTGGCAGAAGCTGTGGGAGCGAGCCGTGGCCGATCCGGTCGGCGAGCTTGCCGTGCCGGAGACGACGGAGGAGACGGAGGCACCACCGGCGATCGACAGCGTCTGCCCGTACCGGGGCCTGGCCTCCTACCGCCGTGAGGACGCGCGCTGGTTCTTCGGCCGGGAGAGCAGCACCGCCGCCCTGGTCGCCCAGCTCCGGTCGGCGAAGGCAGGCGGCGGTCTGGTCATGCTGGTCGGCGCCTCGGGGGCGGGCAAGTCCTCGCTGCTGAACGCCGGCCTGGTCACCGCTCTGCAGAACGGCGCCCTGGCCGACGAGGAGGACCGCCCGCACGAGGTCCTTCAGCTCGTCCCGGGAGCGGACCCGGTCAAGGAACTGACCTGCCGCATACCGGAGCTGGCCGATCTGGCTGACGTGGACGATCCGGAGGCCGTGCGGGAAGCGGTCACGGCCTGGGCCGGGCGCGAGGCCGAGGATGTTTCACGTGAAACATGGCCCTCGGGAACCGATACGGCGCGTCCGGTCGTGATCGTGGACCAGTTCGAGGAGACCTTCACCCTGTGCGCCGACGAGGCGGACCGGCGGACCTTCATCCAACTGCTGCACGCGGCCAGTACCCCCGCCGCCTCCGGCGAACCGGCCCCGGCCCTGGTCGTCCTCGGCATCCGGGCCGACTTCTACGAGCAGTGCCTGGGCTATCCCGAGCTGGCCGACGCGCTCCAGCACCGGCACATGGTGCTCGGCCCGCTGACCACCGCCGAACTGCGCGACGCCGTGACCGCCCCTGCCAAGGCGGTGGGCCTGGAACTGGAGCCCGGCCTCGCCGAGCTGATCGTCCGTGAGGTGAGCGCCGACGGCCCGCGTGGCGCCCATGACGCCGGCGTCCTCCCGCTGCTCTCGCACGCTCTGCTCGCCACCTGGCAGCGCCGCAAGGGGGGCCGCCTGACGCTGGCCGGCTACCGGGCGGCCGGCGGCATCCAGGGCGCTGTCGCCGCGACCGCCGAGCGTGCCTGGTCCAGCCTGGACCCGGCCGCCCGCACCGCCGCCCGGCTGCTGCTGCTCCGCCTGGTCCGCCTCGGCGAGGACACCCAGGCGACCCGCAGGCGTGGCACCCGACGCCAGCTGGCCGCCGAGTCCACCGACCCGAGCAAGACGGAGGAGTCACTCGAAGCACTGGTCCAGGCCCGCCTGGTGACCCTCGACGCGGACACCGTGGAGATCACCCACGAGGCGCTGCTACACGCCTGGCCCCGGCTGCGCGAGTGGCTCGACGAGGACCGCAACGGCAATCTGCTGCGCCAGCGTCTGGAGGAGGACGGCCGGTCCTGGGACGACTCCGGCCACGACTCCGCACTGCTGTACCGGGGTTCACGGCTGGAGCAGGCCCACACCTGGACGAAGTCGGCCGGTAACACCTTCCTGACCCGCAGCGCGGTGGAGTTCCTGGCGGCCTCGGTACGGCTGCGCCGTCGCACGGTGTGGATCAGCAGGGCCGCCGTGTCGGCGCTGGTCGTACTGGCGGTGCTGGCCGCCGGCGCGGCCGTGGTCGCCCGGCAGCAGCGGGACGACGCGATGTTCGAGCAGGTGATCGCGGAGGCCGACCGGTTCCAGTACTCGGACCCGGCGCTCTCGGCCCAGCTGGACCTGGTCGCACACGGTCTACGCCCGGACGACGAGGGCGCCAACAACCGTCTGATATCGATCGTCAACGCACCGCTGGCCACCCCACTGCTCGGCCACACCGGCGCCGTCTACCTCACCACCTTCAGCCCCGACGGCAAGACGCTGGCCACCGCCGCCTACGACCGCACGGTCCGCCTGTGGGACGTGAGCGACCCGACCCGTCCCAAGGCTCTCGGCAAGCCGTTGCTCGGCCACACGAGCTGGGTCTCCAGCGCGGTCTTCAGTCCGGACGGCAGGACCCTCGCCAGCGCCGGCGACGACGGCACCGTACGCCTGTGGAACGTCTCCGACCCGGTCCACCCGGCGTCCCTGGGCACCCCGCTGAGCGGTCACGACGGCACGATCTACCTGGTCGCCTTCAGCCCCGACGGCCACATCCTGGCCACCGCCGACGAGGACCACACCGTCCGCCTGTGGGACGTGCACAACCCGCGCCACCCCACGTCGATCGGCACCCTGTCCGGCCACACCGAAGCCGTACGCTCCCTCGCCTTCAGCCCCGACGGCCACACGCTCGCGGCCGGCAGCGACGACACCTCGATCCTCCTGTACGACGTCTCCGACCCCCGGCGGCCCAAGCGCGCCGGGGCGCCGCTGACCGGGCACACCGGGACCGTGCACTCCGTGACGTTCAGTCCGGACGGCCACACCCTGGCGAGCGGCAGCGCGGACGACACCGTACGGCTGTGGGACGTCACCGACCGGGCGCGCTCCAAAGCCCTCGGTGCGCCGCTCACCGGGCACACCGGACCCGTCTGGTCGGTGGCCTTCAGCCCTGACGGCTCGATGCTCGCCGCGGGCAGCGCGGACTCCACGGCCAGCGTGTGGAACGTCGGCAACCCGGCCTTCCCCTCCCAGGTGGGCGAGCCGCTCGCGGGCAGCAGCGGGGAGATGTACGCCGTCGGCTGGAGCCCCGACGGGCACACCCTCGCGACCGGCAGCGGTGACGGCAAGATACGGCTGTGGTCGATCCCCGGGTCGGACATGATCGGCGCGGCGGGGGCGTTCAGCCCGGACGGCCGCGTCCTGGCCACCGGGGGCGGCGACAGCCGGATGCGGCTGTGGAACATCACGGATCCGGCCCGGCCCACGACGCTCGGCGAACCGTTCCGGACCGGGTGGCGGGACCTGCGCTCGATGGTGTTCACCCGTGACGGCCGCACCCTCGTCATCATGACCGGTGAGAACAACATCAACTGGGTGCAGCTGTGGAACATCTCCGACCCGGCCCACCCCAGCCAGTACGGTGCGCCCGTCCGGCTGAACACCCGGTACGCGGGCGCCGAGGCACTGGCGCTGAGCCCGGACGGGCGCACCGTGGCCGCCGACTACGACGACCGCACGGTCCAGCTCCTGGACATCACGGACCCGGCCCACCCCAAGCAGCTCGGCGAGCCTCTCAAAGGCCACACCGGCTATGTCAACGCGCTGGTCTTCAGTCCGGACGGCAGGACCCTGGCAAGCGGCAGCGCGGACGGCACGGTCCGCCTCTGGGACGTCTCGGACCGGTCCCGTGCCAAGGCTCTGGGCGGCCCGCTCAAGGGCCATCTGGGCCCCATCAACACCCTCGCCTACAGCCCCGACGGGGCGACCCTGGCCAGTGGCAGCGACGACGACACGGTCCGCCTCTGGAACGTGTCGGAACCGGCCCGTGCGACCCGGCTGGGCTCGGCCCTCACCGGCCACACCGAGGCGGTGGTGTCCCTGACCTTCAGCCGGAGCGGCAAGACCCTGGCCAGCGGCGGCAACGACAACACGGTCCGCCTCTGGAACGTCTCGTCCCCGTCCTCCGCCCACCCCATCGGCCAGTCCATGAGCCCCAACGCCAAGACGGGCAACTTCCTGTCCTTCAGCCCGAAGAGCAACATGCTGGGCGTCTCCAGCGGCGCCGACACGGTCCGGCTGTGGAGCCTGGACGTCGACCAGGCGGTCAGCCGTATCTGCTCGGTCACCCGGAACGTCCTGACCCAGGCGAAGTGGCAGGAGTACCTCCCCCGCCTCGCCTACGACCCGCCCTGCGACGACTGAACCGGTGCTCTGCGTGACCGCCTTTGAGTGATCCCGATCACAACTGCTCACGACGGTCGAGAAGTTGACCCCCGCCGCACAGGCCACCTTGTTAGGCTGACCGCAACCCGGTCGCTGGTGCATCCCCCGTCGCCAGCGACCGGGCCTTTCCATACCCGGAGCCGGACGCGAAACGTTCCGGCCGCCGGCCATGAGCACCCACCCACGCCAAAGGCCCCCGATCCATCCGGACCGGGGGCCTTCGTGCTGGTGGGGCTAACAGGATTTGAACCTGTGGCCTCATCCTTATCAGGTCGATCACGGCACCTTCCGGACCCTGCACTTCGCCGGGAAAGCGACTCGACGCCAGCCGCTCAGGTACGCCGGAATCCGACCGCGTTCGCGGCTGTTGGTGTCAGCCACTGGTGTCACCGATCAAGCGACCTCTTGACAACCGATCGCTCGGCCTGCTCTGCAGCGCACAAGAACTGATGGGCCGGCGTCACCAGCTCGCCGGGGATCGGATCAATGCCGCGCACTCGGACGGCCACGATATCGATCACGACGGGAGAGTGAGGGGGCTTGATCTCGACCAGCCGCCACCGGAAAGGCCGTGGGACGTCCTTGGCCGGTAGGTCCGCCATGGCCAAATGGACCCATCGATCGTAGACAGTCGGATAGACGCGCACGTCAGCCCCACACAGGCGGCAAGTCGGCGGCTCCACAAACGTCACATCGTCGGGGTCGAACTCGGGTCGAGGTGGCGCCGTTGCGCCCTCTTTCTCCGCCATTTCGTTGGCGAGACGATTCCAGCAGTCGTCGCACAACACAGCCATGAGATCAATGCGCCCTCGACTGCGGACCGTCGGGCCGGTCTCCCCGCAGCGCTGGCATAAGTGCTCGTCACGATCGCCGGTCGCCCCCATGTGTTCGAGTGTGAGCGGATCTGACCGGGTCCTAGTAGGTCGCGATTTAGCCTCATTTGGCGATCACGTGCCGACAGGCCGGTGGATCCTCGATGGCTGCGCCGAGGTTCCACCGGCTCACCCTCTCGATGCGAACTACTGGTGGGACGGTCGCTGGGGTCTGATGGGCTGGTCAGTGAATCGTCTGGAGCTGGTGACGGTCGGTCACGGTCGCGGTGGTTGCTGTACTTCGCTGCTGTACAGCACCAGTACCTGGCGCCGGGGAGGTCGGCAGGTCATGATTGCGAAGTTTGGTACGACGGTGCGAAGCACGCGGGGGTGGAGCAGTGGTTTGGTATCTGTTGGCGCCCGGCGCTCTGGTGTCGGTGCTTGTGGCAGTGGGCGGAGTTGCCGCCATCAGGACGGGATGGGTGCCTCCGTGGTTGCGCCGGAAGACCTGCCGGCCCCGGTTGTGGGGGTACGGGGCGCTGCTGATGTCGGTGTTTCTTGCTGCCCAAGTGGTGAGCGGGGCAGTTGCCGGTCCATACTCACAGCTCCTGGTCGTCAGTGGGGGGCTCGTGGTGTTACTGACCGCGATGGGGCTGATGCTGGCCTCACAGCGGCCAGGACGGCCCCATTGAGGTTCGCCTCCCACCACCACTCGCCTTGACGACTCCCTCAACCCACCCAGCTCCCATCCCGTCTGCCGTCGGCCCACACACCGTGGAGCGGGCGTGGTTCAGGGCGTCCAGGTGGAGCGCGCCACTGTACGAACGACCTGGACGCCCTGGGCCGCGTCTGCTCGGCTCTGCCTGGGTCGATGGCAGACGGGATGGGAGCACCCCGCGCACGCCACTGACTCGCCGGCACTCGCGAACGGTGCCCCCGCCATCTCGGAGCCTGAGCGCCCCCGCCGGAGGCTGGTTTTGACCGTGGCTGCCCTTCTACGGTGATCGACTCATGACCCGGCTCTGGCCACGTGGGCGCGCGTCGGCGCAGCGCGGGCGGAGCGGGCCGAAGGCAGGAGCGGCGCCCGCGGCGGAGCCGGGAGCGCGCCCGGCGGAGCGGAGCGCAGCCGGCTTGATGAGGTAGAGAAACCTGTAACAAGGTCCGCGTCGGCCTACGCGTCGAAGTCGTACTCCAGGATGTACGAGGCCGCGTCCAAGGTCATCTCGTTGATCTCGACCGGGCGCCCTTCGTCCGCGAATGCGGTCCGGCAGATCAGGATGACCGGCGTACCGGAGGAGATGCCCAGCTGCGACGCCTCATCCTTCGAGGGCATGCGCGAGCGGATCTCTTCGCGGAAGTGCACGGGCTTGTAGCCGAGTTCGGCAAGGCGGGCATAGATCCCACCTGCCCCCGGATCCTCGTGCGTGATGGCGGAACCCCCCACCACTGATGTGGGGAGGTAACTGGTCGCCAGCAGCACGGGCTTCCCATCCAGCACATACCGCCGCCGGCGGACGCAGACCGTCTCCTCGTCGGCAAGGTCAAGTACGCGCCCGATGTTCTCCGGTGCGGCCTCCTCTGACACCGCCACCTGGTCCACTTCGAGCGTGCGGTTCTCGGTATCGGCCGCCCAGATGGATCGACCGCTACCCCACTGTTCCTCGGAAAGCCGCTGGATGCCCCGGCGCCGTAGAGGCCGGAAGGACCGAACGAAGACGCCGGCGCCCTTGCGGGCCTCGGCTACGCCTTCGTCCTTGAGTACACCCAGCGCCTGACGTGCCGTCATGCGGGCCACGCCGTGCGCGGCCATCAGCTCATTCTCTCCCGGAAGCCGATCACCGGGACCGTATTCGCCCGACTGGATCGCCTCGCGCAGGGAGTCTGCGATCCGCTGGTACTTCGGCCGACGGTCGTCGTCGGTGGTGGCCATTCGGAAGCCCTCCTCTCTTCTCTAGACAGCCTAGGGCATGGGCTGGTCACCCGCTCAGTGCGTGTAACCGCAATCCTTCGCCCTCAACCTCTCTAGACATCTTTCTTGACGACGTCTCTAGAGATGTGTTCCCATGGAGATGTCTAGAGAGGTCGCGTAAGGCGGCCTCCAAGAACGAGGGATGTGCTCATGCCGTCTTTCAAGGTCGACCTTTCGACCGCTGTGGTGTTCGTGGCGACTGCGCCGGAACCGAAGATGGTCAACAAGCGGACCGGTGAGCGGGCCGTGGACCGGGACAACCCCAACGTCGGTATGTCCACCGTGGGCCTGCTCGTCTCCGACGAGGGGGAGGGCAACCTCTACCAGGTCACCGTCCCGGAGACCGGGCTCCCGGAGGGCCTCGCGCCGGGCACCATGGTCGCCGTGACCGGCCTCAAGGCCCGCGACTGGGAGAACACGTTCAACGGCGAGAAGCGCCACGGGATCTCGTTCCGCGCGGTCGCGGTCACCCCGCTGGGGGCCTGACCATGACCGACGTCACGCCCTGGCTGGAGCTGGGCACGGCTGCTGCGGGTGCTGGTGGGATCGGCTACGCGAAGGTCCGCGCGCCGCGCGTGTACTGGTCGCTGGTCGGTCTGCCGGTCACCTGGGGCCGGTTCACCTGGACCTACGGGTCGACCATGGAGGTGTGCGGGCTGACGGTGCAGCCGTCCCGTCTGCGAGCGTTCATGGCACGGAACGTGGCTCATCGTGAGGTGCGGCCGGTCCCGCCGAAGGTTCGCCGGGTGCGGGGCACGTCGACCGGTCTCCTGGTGATCCTGCGGCTGCCGGCCGGGCTGGAGCCCGCGGACATCGCCGCGTCCTCGCAGCGTCTGCGTCACGCGTTCGGGGTGCAGTCGGTGACCGTGTCGGAGACCAAGCCGGGCTTTGTCGAGCTGCGGATGACCGGCTACGACGTCCTTGGCCGGGTCCGGATGCCGCGCACGGCCAAGCCCCGTGACCTGGTCGTCCCGGTCGCGCTGCGGGAGGACGGTTCGGTGTACGAGCGGGACTACCGCAAGGTGCCGCACGGTCTGATCCTGGGCGCGAACCAGTCGGGTAAGTCCATGCTTCAGCGCAACCTGATCAAGGGGCTGGCTCAGCTCCCGGTCGGGCTCGTGGGGATCGACTGCAAGCGTGGTGTCGAGCAGTCCCGCTACGCCTCCCGGCTGTCGGCGCTCGCGACCGATCCGCAGTCCGCCGGCCTGCTGCTCGATGCCCTGGTCCGTGAGATGGAAGAGCGCTTCGACCTGCTCGCCCTGCACGGCGCATCCGACCTGTGGGACCTCAGCGACGATGTCCGCCCGGTGCCGCTGGTCGTCCTCATAGACGAGATCGCCGAACTGTTCCTGGTGACCTCGAAGAAGGATGAGGCGGCCCGCGACCACACTGTCATGCAACTGGTCCGGCTCGGTCAGATGGCCCGCGCGGTGGGGATCTACCTGGAGGTGTGCGGGCAGCGCTTCGGCTCCGACCTGGGCAGGGGCGCGACCGCCCTGCGTGCCCAGCTAACCGGCCGCGTGGTGCACCGCGTCAACGACAAACAGACCGCCGAGATGGGCCTGGGGGACATCGCCCCGGACGCGGTGTCGGCTGTGACTGCGATCCGTGCGGACCGTCCCGGCGTCGCGGTGGCCGGCGACACCTCCGGCGGCTGGTCCCGCATCCGCACCCCTGAGATCACCGCCGACGAAGCGGCGGCAGTCTGCCGCGAACACGCGGACCTGGCACCGGACCTGCCGTTCCTGGAGCCGTTCCGGCCCGCGGTCCTCAGCGCGCCGGCCAAGGCTCCCGTGCTGGTGATCCCGGAGCCGGTCACCGAGTAATCCCAGGTTTTCTCCGGTCGGCGCGACCGCCTCGCGCCAGGTCCCTACCCGCTCCATGCCCAAACCCCGGAAGGAGATCGCTCATGGCCAGGACGAAGACCCCGGAGCCGAAGCCTCCGCAGTGCGAGGTCTGCAAGGGCACGGGTGAGGTCTCCCGCACGGTCCAGGTCGGCCGCAAGCGCCGCGCGGTCGGCAAACAGACGGGGTTCTGCCTGAACTGCCTCGGCTCCGGCGAAGCCCCCACCGACTAGCCCCTGAAGGAGGTGAAGACATGAAGCGCTCCATCCGCCCGGACGCGGTACTGGTTCAGGCTGTGATCGCGGGTGCGTTGTCCTTCGCCCACCTGCACGATCTCGCCCAAGCTGCCGGGCAGACCGGATGGAAGGCCTGGGCCTACCCGATCAGTGTTGACCTGCTGCTGGTCGCCGCGTGGCGTCGGCTGCGGGCACAGCGGTCCCGGCTGGCCTGGTGCTGGTTCCTGGTCGCCCTGGTTGCCTCGCTCGGTGCGAACATCGCCACGGCCGGGTTCCTCGACATGGAACACCCGCCCGCCCTGCTCCGCCTGGGCGTCGCTGGCTGGCCCGCGCTGGCCTTCCTCGGCGGCACCCTGCTCGCCCACCAACACACCGACCCCACCCCGGACCCAGCACCGGCACCCGCTGTCGAGCCGGACCCGATCTCGCGTCCGGTGGTCGACGTCGACCGCTCCGAGACACCCGAACCGGCCCCGGAGATCCCTGAGCCGGAACCGGTCCCGGCGCTTCCCAAGGCCGCTGTGAGCGTGCCCCCGGCGCTCATCGACCACGCCCGCAAGGTTGCCACCGAACACCGCGCTCGCACCGGAGCCGAGATCGACGCGTCCACCCTGCGCGCCCGCCTCGGCGTCCCAGAAGACCTCGCCGGCGCCATCGTCGCCCAACTCGCCTGACAGACAAGGAGGTTCCACCGTGCGCCCGAACCGCTTCTACGACGTGATCCGCATCGGGCCGGTCAAGGTCGCCACGTTCAACAACGGCCGTGGCCAGACCAAGCACATCGCCGCCTGCACGGCTCCCAACTGCGGCGTCTCCAACGAGTACTTCGACCGGTCCGCCGCCGAACTCGCCGCCCGCACCCACACCTGCGTCTGACCCCGAAAGGAGATCCACTGATGTTCACCCCGAAGTACCCGACCCCGGACACCGCTCCGGCCCCGGCACCCGCAGTGCCTCAGACCATGACCCCGGCGCCCGTCGTCCCGGCCACTCAGGCCTTGGCCCCGGTCACCCAGGTGGCCCCGGCCCCGGTTCCGGCCAGGCCGACCATCCAGCTCACCCCCGGCTCCATGCTCGCCCTCGCGGCCGGCGGCGGCGCCGTGGTCCTGGTCGTCGGCGCGGTCCTGGTCTCCATGCTCCTCGCCGTCGCCATCACCGCCGTGTCCGTCGCGCTGGTCGCGGTCGTCCTCAAGTCGCTGCTGAAGGACCTCAACAACCAGCGCTGAACGGCCCCCGGAGCGGCCTCGGTCGCCAAACTTCCGCCGCTCCGGGCGCCTGCACCCATTCCTGATCCAACGGACCCGAAAGGGAAGTCCCATCATGCCCCGGAACACCCCGAGCCCACGCCCCTGCCGCGACTGCGACGGCTTCCCCCGCGTCGCCATCGCCACCGGCACCCGCAACCCGGACGGCACCCGCACCACCCTTCGCGTCGACTGCCCGGCCTGCCACGGCACCGGCACGACCGCCCCCGCCCCGGTCCTTGCCCGGATCGCGCGGTGACGGCCATGGAGAACCTCACCGTCTCGGCCCACATCGAGCCGGACACCCGTTTCCGCGTCACGCCGTTCGCGGACCGCACGCACCCCTTCGTTAGCCTCCGCCTCGGCGGCGACAGCATCGAGATCGCGCTTCTCGCCGCGCCCGGCACCTCCGAGGCCCTGCGCAACCTCGCCGCCGCCGCGATCGAAGCCGCCGGCGCCCTGGACGCCATGACTGCTGACGCGCCGGAGGTGACCGGCCGTGGCTGACCTCACCCCGACGCCCGACCGCCCCGGCCTGCACGTCAGCAAGCCGTCCCCGGACGCCCCCGCCACCGCATCGGCCGTTTGCCACTGCGGTGCCCGCGCCACCGCCACGGGTGATAGCCAGGTCAAGGCACTCGTCGACGGCTACACCGCCAACCACGGCCCCGCCCACCGAAAGGGCCGGTGAGCGCGTGACCGACACCGCCACTCTGGCGGGCCTGGGGGACCCGGCCACCCTCGCCGACGTGCTGAGGCTGGCCGGGTCCGCCGGCTTCGACCGCGTACAGGACCAGATCCGGCGTACGGGCGGCTGTTCCGACCCGATCCACCTGCACGGCTCCACCGTCACCCGCGACCGCACCACCGGCCAGATCCTGCACCGCTACGACACCGACAACGAGCCCGGCGGACGGCTGCGGATCGCGTGCGGAAACCGCCGCGCATCCCGCTGCCCCTCCTGCGCCTGGACCTACGCCGGAGACACCTACCACCTCATCCGCGCCGGCCTCGTCGGCGACCCTGCCAAGGGCACCCCGGAGACCATCCGGGAGCATCCCCGGGTCTTCGCCACCCTCACCGCGCCCTCGTTCGGCCCGGTCCACAACCGGCCCGGCACCCGGCCCTGCCGCTGCGGCACCCGCCACGGCGAGGACGCCCTCGAACTCGGCACCCCGCTCGACCACGACACGTACGACTACGCGGGCGCCGTGCTGTGGAACAACCACGCCTCCGAGCTGTGGCGGTACTTCACGATCTACCTGCGCCGTGAGATCGCCCGCCGCGTCGGCCTCACCCAGAAAGCCGCCCATGAACAGTCCCGGGTGGCCTTCGGCAAGGTCGCCGAGTACCAAAAGCGTGGAGCCGTCCACTTCCACGCCGTGATCCGCTTCGACGGACCCGACGGACCAGACAGCCCGCCGCCGGACTGGGCCACCCTCAACGTCCTCACCGACTCCATCCGTGCCGCCGCCGCTCGCGTCGCTGTCGACGTACCGCCCGCGGGAGACCAGCCCGCCCGACTGCTGCGCTGGGGCACACAGCTCGACGTACAGCCGATCGGCGCCTTCGGTCACGGCGAGGAGATCACCGAGGCTGCCGTTGCCTCCTACGTCGCCAAGTACGCCACCAAAGCAGCCGAGACCACCGGCACGGTCGACCGCCGCATCGGCAACAAGGAAGCCCTCGTACTTCTCGGCGTCCCGGATCACCCGCGCCGGCTGATTGAGGCCTGCCTCGACCTGAACGCCCTCTACCCGGACCGCAAGCTTCGCGACTGGGCTCACATGCTCGGCTTCCGCGGCCACTTCTCCACCAAGTCCCGCCGCTACTCCACCACCCTCGGAGCCCTCCGCCAGACCCGCGCCGACTACCGCGCCGCCCAGCAACGCGAAGCCCTCGGCCTGTCTGATCCCGACGACACGGAGGCAACCACGTTCACGCTCGCCCACTGGACCTACGCCGGCCACGGCCACACCCCCGGCGAATCCTGGCTCGCCGCGAACATCCGCCGGGAGATCCAACTCAACCGCGACACCGCATGCGAGGAACTACCCGCCCTGCTCGACCTGGAAGGAGCCGCCACATGACCACAGCCGTCCCCGAGCTGCTGACCGTGCCGGAGGTCATGGCGAGTCTCAAGGTCGGCCGGACCAAGGTCTACGACCTGATCCGTACTCACCGCCTGGTCTCGATCAAAGTCGACGGCTGCCGTCGCATCTCGGCTGACTCGGTCGGGGACTTCATCCGCAGGCAGATCGAACGGGGCGACCGATGACCAAGAGGCGCCCCAACGGCGGCGGCACGATCTCAAAGCGGGCGGACGGCCGATACATGGGCCGCGCGTACGTCACCGACACGGACGGCAACCGCGTCCGGAAGACCGTGTACGGCACCACGTGGGACGAAGCCAACGAGAAGCTCGGCAAGCTCCAGGACCAAGAGCGCAACGGCGTCCCGGTGCCCTCCCGCTCCTGGTCGCTCGGGGAGTGGTTGGCCTACTGGCTGGAGCACATCGTTGAGCCGGACTCCGAGCACAACACGTACGTCAAGTACGAATCCAAGGTCCGGCTGTACCTGATGCCGCACCTCGGTAAGAAGTCGCTGGTCAAGCTGACCCCTGCCCAGGTTCGCGCCTTCATGGCCACATTGAAGCGAGACAAGGTGCCGGCGCCCACGCGGTTCGAGGTGCTCCGTGTGCTCCGGAACGCCCTCAACCGGGCCATCCGCGAAGAGCTGCTGACGCGCAACGTCGCTCTCCTGGTCGACATGCCCAAGGTCAGTAAGGACAAGGGCACGGCATGGAACGCCCGCGAGGCGGTCACGTTCCTCCGTACGGCTCGTGCGCACCGCCTCTACGCGGCCTGTGTGCTCGTCCTGGTGATCGGTCTCCGCCGTAGTGAGGTGCTGGGTCTGCGGTGGCGGGACGTCGATTTCGAGGGGAGGCAGTTCACGCCGGTCAAGCAGGTGCAGCGGGAGAAGGGCGTCGGTCTGGTCCTCAAGGATCTCAAGACCGAATCGTCACAGGCGGTGCTCCCCATGCCGGAGTTCTGCGCCCGCGCCCTGGAAGAGCGGCGGGAGCTGCAAGAGCTGGAACGGAAGATCGCCGGTGAGCACTGGACACAGGAGCCGGATCAAGACCTGATCTTCTCGTCCGAGCATGGCGGCATGCTCGATCCGGTGGGCTTCTCGCGGACCTTCGGGCGACTCGTGAAGCGCGCCGGCGTCCGCCGCATCACGGTCCGGCTCGCCCGGCACACCTGCGGGACCCTGCTCGCCTTCCTGAAGGTGCACCCCAAGGTCGCACAGGCGATCCTCCGGCACAGCCAGATCAGCATGACCATGGACGTCTACACGCACGTGGTGGGCGACAGTGAGCGGGAGGCCGTCGCGATGCTCGCTGAGCTGCTGGAAGATCCGCTCATCGGCTGATCGCCGCTGTTGGTGTCAAGCGCTGGTGTCAAAAGACCCCCGGACCGATGATCCGGGGGTCTTTTCGCTGGTGGGGCTAACAGGATTTGAACCTGTGGCCTCATCCTTATCAGGAATCAGCGCTTAAATAGCGATCTTCCCAGGTCAGGGAACGTGCAGGTCACAGGCTCATCTACACCTGTCTACACTGCCCGTACCTGCTCAACCCCTGTGCGGCATGCGGCTTTCCCGGGAGAGCGGCGGGATAGGTCGGGAGAGCTCAGGCCGCCGGAACGACTCGCAATTTCCGTTGTCGCGGGGCCCTTACGCCGGGCTTTCCGTCCTCAAGGGCCGCCAATACCTGCCCTGGATAGTCGGCCGCCGCGTGCGTGTAGATCCACGTCACCTCGCCCGCCCGTTCATGACCGAGGATCTCCTGCGTGATGACCTCCGGCACTCCGCGCGCGTGCAGCCGGGAGGCGAAGGCATGCCGGCAGTCGTGGAAGTCGGGCCACCAGTCCGTACGTTCGACCTTCACCGGCCGACGGCGGCCAGTGTTCTCGTCGACCTGCTCCACCGTGACCGTGCGCACCTTCTTCCGCACGACGCCGGCCTTCTCGATGGCGTCCGTCCAGAGCCGTCGGAACGCGGACCGCCGGAGGGGGGCCCGGTACGCCTCGCCCACACCGTCGATCGCCTTGGTTCCACGCCGGACCTTGTTCCGGCCGTGGAACACCAGCTCCTCCTCGCAGAGCCCGTCCTTCGGTTCGGACACCGCGCGGGAGGGGGTGCCCTCGGCCGATTCCTCAGCCCACAGCTCGCGCAGTACCCGGGCCGCGAGGCCGGTGAGCGGCACCGATCGCAGACCGGCGTCACTCTTCGGGTACTCCTTGCGCTTGATCTTCCCCCGCGGTTCCACCAGGACCTCGCGGACGTGGATGCGCCGGCCGTCGAAGTCGACGTTGCACCAGCGGAGTCCGGCCAGCTCCTGGAAGCGGAGTCCGGTCTCCTGGGCGACGATCAACAGTGCATGCATGTACTCGGGGAGCCTCTGCCGGATCAACCAGAGCTGCGCGTAGCTCGGGGGCCGCCGGTCCTCCGGGTGCTTCTTCTTGATCGTCGGCAGCTTGACGCCCTCGGCCGGATTGAACGGAATGCGGCGATCTCGGCGGGCGTCCTCCAACATGCGGTCGAGGACCTGGAACACCTTCGTCACCGAACTGGCGGCGAGCGGGCCGCCGTTCTCGTCGTGCAGGGCGTTGACCCAGAGCTGGGTTTCTCGCCACTCCATCTCGAACAGCCGGACGCTGGCGAAGGTGGGCGCGATGTGGTTGCGCCAGGCTGCCTCGTCCCGGAGCTGGCTCTGTGTCCAGTGCTCGATCCTCGGCTCCCCCTTGGTCTGGGTCGGCCACCACAGACGCCACCAGGCGGAGAGGGTGATCTCGCCTCGGGAGGGGTCGATCCACGTCCGCTGCCGCATCTCTGTGCGGGTCTGCTCGAGGAAGGCGATCGCCTCGGCGTGCGTTGGCTTCGTCCGGCTGCGGTCCCTGCCGGCCGGGTCCGTGTAGCGGGCCTCCCACGAGCCGACGTGCTCGGCGATCGCTGGCCGGTCCCCGGGCTTCTTCAGCTGGCAGGTCGGGCAGCCGCAGCGCACGGACGGCACCGGGCGTGGGTTGGTGGACGGCTCGAGAACCGCCTTCTTGCGCACCATGCGGGTGTACTCCTGATCAGAGAGTGGGTGCGCCGGCGGTGGCCGGGGTGAGCGCGAAGGGCAGATCGACTGGCTCACCGCAGAAGCAGAGCAGGCCGGCGCCTGGGATGTCAGGTGCGCCGAGGTCGACCGTAAGGATCGCGTGGAGTTCTCTGATCAGGTCGTGAGGGTGGGTGCCCCTGGCCACGAAGACGGTGACTTCGTCCGGGTCCCAAACGGCGATCGTGAGGTCTTCGACCACGGCAATGCGGATGCACACAGCTGTCCCCCAGCGGGTTACGCAGAAGCCCTTGATGATCCGCTACGGGAGGACAGCGGGTGACCGATGGTACCCACGTGTGCACATTTTGTGGAGATCGTTTCGATAACTCGATCTCGGTTTGTTTTTCGGTGAACTAAATCCGGACCATCCCCCCTTTCCCCCCACAAAGAAACAGGCCGGACCCGCTTAGGCAACCCTTACTTTCAGCTACGAGGTACGGCTCACCGTGAGCTGAGCCTCGGCATACCTGACAACATCGCGCTGCCTGTCGATGGGCAACTGACGGAACAACTTGAGCAGCCGCCCCTCGCGCTCCTCGTCGGCGCCGCCGGGTACGGCCCGGCCAACTGCCGCGAACATCTCGGCGGGCGTGACCGACAGCCCCCAGTCGTCGCGAAGCGTACGCACGAGCGCGCGAAGGGTGTCTGGCTGGACCCTGGACGTGCCCCGAGCGCGGCGCATCCACGCATTGAGCGTCGGATAGGAGATGCCGGCCTCAGTCGCCAGATCCTTCGGAGTCTTGTCCGGCTTCTCCGCGACAAGGCGATTGAGTAGGGCCGCCAGGTCCTCGCCCTGCGAGGCGGAAGCCTCGGCGGGGCCTTGCTCGCCGGGGTGGTTCTGCTGGCTGGTCACAACCAGAGGATCGGGCATCCCGGTCTACATGTGCAAGTAGATCGGAGATGGGTGACCCGTATTTGACGTTGCAGTTGTCGGTCTACAACGCCCCCGCTCGCCCCGTTCCAGCGCATCAGAACCCCTGCCCGCACCTCCCTTGACGCGATATGCGTCTACACGTAGATTGTAGATCGCCAGGTCGGAGCGACCTGGAGACCCACCGATTCGGCCATCGGCCGGAGGTTTCACCATGCGACGACTGGAAAACGGTGCTCCGCTGCGGGCCGCGATGAAGGCGGCCGAGCTGGACATCAGCCACCTCGCCGCCGCGACGAAGAGCGTTGACCCCACAGGGGAGGGCCTATCTCGAGCCTTGGTTGGTTTCATCGCCGGCCAGGGCAAGACGGCTCGCGAGGAGTGCAGCGACCACGCCGCCGGCCTCATCGCCGCCGCTCTCAACAAGCAGGTCGGCGACCTCTTCGAGGAACCATCTATTTTTTTGACCTCCGAATCTACATATACGCGTAGATCGAAGATTCCCGGCCGGCGTCGACAGCTGCCTGCGCAGCTCATGAAGCAGCACGAGCTGGCGGACTTCCTACGCAAGTCGCCGAGCTGGATCGACGAGCAGATCCGGCAGGCCGCAACGCGAGGGGAGACCTGGCCCGGGCTGTTCTACGTCGGCCGGTCTCGGCGCTTCGACCCACACGCGGTGCTGGAGGCGCTGCAGGAGCACCGCCAACCCGCCGCCTGACGTGAGAGAGCCGCCATGCCCCGGACGAGCGCGTACGCGAGGGCCTACCAGGCGCTGACCCGTGGCCGTGCACTCCGGCCCGACGAGGCTGCCGAACTACTCGCTGAGCTGCGCAAGGAGACCGCGAAGGAGCTGACGGACACGGTCCTCGAGCAGCTGGTCACCGACAGCCAGGTGACCTCGACCGACACCGAGGGCGTCATCCGCCGGAAGCGCAGGGCGTTCAGCGCCGCCAGCAAGACCCTGCGAGCGATCCGCCAGGCCGCCGCATCCACACCAACGACACCGGGGCCGTCCGGACCTGCCCGTCCGTACGGCCCCGCTCGAGACGTCACCTCACCACTCTGAAATGAGGATCACGTGGAACAGGCTATCGAGCCCTTCACCGACATCGCACCCCCGAGAGACGCATTCGACCACGCTCTCGCTGTGGCCGGCGCGGTCGTCGCCCCTCTCGGCACCGACCAGCGGCCGTTCGCCCTCGAGATCGAGGAGGACTTCCCGAAGGGCTACCGAGCCCACCTGAAATTCCGGGAGACCCGTGGCGAAGGCCTCTTGGCGTTCGCCGCCCTCGCCGACGTGCCGGTGACCCGCGCCGACACCGCCTTCGGCGTTTTCCTGGACGCCATCGCCCGCATCGAGGGCATCGAAGTCCGCGGCAGCGCGATGGTCTCCCCCTCACAGGCCGCGAGGCTCGAGGGCCAGCGCGCACCACTGCCCGAGCCCCCCGCCACGGTGGCGCCGGTCGCGCTTGGGGCCAGCGTGCTGGCCATGGTGCCCGCCGTCACTCCGGTCCCGTCGCTGGCCACGGACGGCCTGTACACCGAGGACGTCGCCCGCTGCGTGCGCTGCGGCTGCACCGAGGCCGCCGCCTGCGAGGGCGGCTGCCACTGGGTGCCCAATCGACAAATGGTCGACCTCTGCAGCGCCTGCACCACCGCGGAGGAGCTGCAGGCCATGACCTACACCGCCGAGGTCTCGGACGGTGGGGAGTGACCCAGGACCTGCGGCACGTCCCGCACAAGCTGCACTCCGCCCTGCAGATGGCTGTCGGCCTCCTCGACTTGCCGCTGACCGCCGCCCAGCTCGAGGCCCTGGCGCTCGAGTTGACCGGACCGGTACGGGCACTGATAGCCGAGGCCGTCACCGGCACGACCGACGACAGCCCGGTCCGGTACGCGGTCGCCGACCCGAACGTGGTCGCCGACAGTGACGGCGAGTTCGAGGTGTCGACCTGGGCTGGCTGCACCACGCGCATCAGCCTGGACGTCGACCTCGACTCTCCGGCTGGCACCGTCCAGGCCAAGGTCGCTCGTCAGCCGGACGTCACCGGCGTCGAGATCACCGACGCGTACACGATCGGTATCACCGTGGACCCGCGGTCGCTGGACGCCTGGCGCTGGTGGCTGGGTCAGTTCGGCATCGACCCCGCCACGGTCAAGGTCGACGGCACGGCGATGACCGCCACCGGCCTCAAGGACGGTGCGACGGTGCACCTGCGCGGCGACGGTGTCGCGGCGCTGTACGCCGACCGCGCCGTGGCCGAGCTGGTCTGCCTGCTCGCGCCGGCCGCGCCATGACCGGGCCTCTGACCACCGCCCAGTGGCTGACCGGCGCGGGCATCGGCCTGGGCTCGAGCACGGTCCTGCTGGGCCTGCTCAAGCTCGCCCTCGACGGGCCGCCGCTGCCGGACTACTCGGCCACCCGGAAGGCCCCGGCCGCGCCGCCGCCCTCCCTTCCCGCCCGCGCTCCGCAGCGCCGTCCGCGGCACGCCGCCGCTCCGGCCTTCGCCGACACCCTGCCCCTCACCCGCGTACAGCCCTACCGCGCGCGCCACAGCAAGGACGCAGCCTGAGATGGAACTGATCGAGAACACCTACTTCGGGTGGAACCCGCTCGCGCACGCCGTCGGCTGTCCGACCCCGGTCTGGGACGACGCCGAGGTACTGCACGAGGAGGGTGTCCGTCCCCTCGCCGGCAGCACCGAGCCGCACGGTTGCACGAACGGTGCCTGCACCCACGCGACCACGTTCGGCCGGGTCCGGCTGCGGTTGCTGTGCCGCGACTGCGACACCGTCCACACCATCTCGGCTGAGGGCCTGGGCCAGGCCATGGCCCACACCTCGGTGACCGGGTGGGGCCAGCCGCCCCGCCGGATCGGCGAGGTGTGGCTGTGGCCCGGCCGCCCCGCCATTCCGGGCGGTGACCCGCATCAGTACCTGGTCACACGCCAGGCCGCCACGGTCACCGAGGCCACCCTGTACGGGATCATCACCCGCTACCGCGACGCCTCCGGCAACCCGCTGTGGATCGCTGCCGCCGTTCCCGACCCGGACGGCGCCCACCAGGTCTCCACCCTGCGCTGGCGGTACTCCTCCAACGGCCTGGCCGAGCTCGAGGACGCGGCCGCCTGGATCGCCGACGCGGAACTCCCCGCCGTCCGCACGCTGGTGGTGACCGTCTGATGTCCCAGTCCCTCATCGCCGCCGCCCGGGCCGCCTACACGGGCCGCACTGTCGAGAGCGACGCCCAGCGCGCCGAGAACGAGGCCAAGGCCGCCAGCGAGTTCATCGCCGACGCCCACCGCTGCGCCCGCGACATTCTGGGCGAGGCCGCCGACGTCCTGTCCTGGGATTACACGCCCTGGGACCGTTCGCCCAAGGACACCGAGGAGGCCACTGCCGTCCTGGATCCCGGCCACCACCACTCGTTCGCCCTGCGCTACTCCCGCATGACCGAGCCCACCGAGGTGGCGTTCGCCCTGCTGGCAACGTGCGTGACCTGCGGGTGCCACACCGTCAACGAGGTGAGCAGCCTCGCGCATCTGGGCCAGCTCCTTGAGATGGCTGACCAGTCGGATGCGCAGCACCAGGAGCAGGCCCAAGGGGTGGCCGAGCCGCTGGAGTGTCTCGCCGACCTGCCGGGCCGGGCCAGCCTCTTGAAGCAGGTCGCCGCTCGTCTTACGGCGCTGTACCCGAAGGCCAGTTTGCGCATCGACACCGCCGTGATCTGGACCCACGCGGACGGTGACGGCAGTAGCGAACTGCACCTGCGGGCCACGTCTGCCGAGTCCGCCGCCAAGGTGGCCCAGTCCCTCGGCGCAGCCTCCGTGACCAAGACCACCGGCGACGCGAACTCATACGTGATGAGGCGGACCAACGCCACCGCGACCGTCGACGGCATCACCGTGCAGCTGGCCGGCTACACGCGGCTGTCGGACGACGAGACGGCTGCCTGGCTGGCCGAGCAGCAGCCGGCCGCCGAGGACGGTGAGCAGTGATGCCTGCCGCGCAGTTGCTGGTGGCCGTCGCCTTCGCGGCCGCCGTCGCCATGGTGGTCTGGGCCGCGCTGATCGGTGCGGGCGGTGAGCGCTGATGCCGACCCGCGCGCAGCGCCCGTGCCTGCCCGAGACCACGCCGGGCCAGCTGGCGGCCCGGCAGGCCTGGAACCAGGGCCTGGTCGGCGCCAGCCGCCCGGCCGAGTCCGTGACGCCGTCCGAGGTGTGCAGCGCCCGCAGCTGCGGCAGCCCGGTCGTCGGTCTGCGACCGCCGGTCGCCGGCATGGTCCAGGTACGCAACGCCGCCCCCGACAGCACGGGAACGCACTGGTACTGCCCGGGCCGCTGCACCGTGCTGGCCCGGACCCGCGCCGAACTGCGTGCCATCCCCATGCGCCCGGGCGGTGCCCGGTGACCTCCCGCATGGACACCATCGCCGCCGCGCTGACCCACCCCAGGTTCCGGCGTCCGATCGTGGGCCACGAGCTGCGCGGCCCGATGGTCCAGGGCCTCGGCCCCCGCTCGACCGAGCCGCGGTGGACGGCCACGGTGCCGCAGCTGGCCGAGGCGATCGACACCGCCCTGACCCTGGCCGAGGAGAAGGACACCCCCGCCGGCAGCACCACCGCCGGATCCACGGGGACGGCGGACACTCCTCACGCCCTGGCCATCCGGCTCGTCGGCCCTGACCTCGTCGGCTCCTGCCACTGCGGGCGCGCGATCGGCCGCACCCCACGCACCCGCTCCCTCGACGGCCTGGTCGGCCTGTGGGAACAGCACATCGCCGAGGCCGCCCCCGATGCCGCATGGGCCGATGCCCTCACCTCCTTGCACAGGACCCCGATCGGAGCGTCATGACCAAGCCCGCCCTGCCTTGGACGCACACCCTGGAGGACAGCGTGTCCGCCCTCGGCGCCGCAGCACGCGAGTGCCAGGCTGCCGCCCGGGCCGCCGCCCTGACCAACGGCCAGTACGACCTCGACCGCCTCCGCCTCCACGACGGCAAGATCATGCGCGGACGTCCGGCCTTCTCCGGCGAGCAGGAGCCGCACCTGGCCGCGCTCAGCCGGATCGGCAGCATCCACCTCAAGACCAGGCACGAGCTCGAGCGGCTGTACGAGGACGCCGCCCGGGCCTACGCCCACGGCGCCAACTGGGCCGTGCTCGCGGTGCAGGCCGGGGAGCAGCCCGCCCATGTCCTGCTCAAGGTCGACGCCGCCGACAGCGCCTACGACTTCGACGACTACATGCCCACGCTGTCCCTTGACCGCTTCTCCCAGGGCCCCGCAGTTGAGGCAGCCCGCCGCGTGTACGAGCGGTGCATCGTCGCCGGTTACGAGGCCGAGGGCATCGGCCGACAGGCCTACATCGCCGACCACGAGGCCACCGAGATGCACGCCGCCATCGATGCCGCCGCCGGCCTGCCGGACGCCGCGTACGCGTACGGCGTCCTCGCCGAGTCCGCCCTGCGCTACACGCTCACCACCGCGGTCAACCGCCAGTGAGCAGGACCAAGCCCCCCGCATGCGAGTGGCTCGCCTCACCGGTCCACAGCCTGACCTACGCCCGCCTCTACACGTCCGGCTGGTGGTGCGACCGGCACGCCCCCAGCACCTGGCCGGCCCAACGCCAGACCCCACCTGGCACCACCAAGGCAGCCGCCCCCACCGGCGCCGAGCACAGCAAGGACCACGCGTCATGACGTCACCCGCTACCCGCCCCGTTCCCAAGCCCGGACCGCGCCCCGGGCCGGTGCCGGCCGCTCGCCCGCCCGTGCTGTCGGCACCGACCACCGCGCCGTCTCCCTCGGCCGCGCCGACCGCTGCAAGCCCGCTGATCGCGCCCGGCAAGCTCCGCCGCGACGAGGTCCTGCGGGCGATGTACCAACGGGGAATTCGGCTCAGCCGCATGCTCCCCGAGACGCGCCTGGTGGCTCTCACGCTGCTGCCGTACGCGAACTACAAGTCCGGCCTGATCAAGCACGTTCCCACACCCGAGCAGCTCGCATATGGGACCGGTCTGGCCCGCGGCCAGGTCCTCGTCCACATCGAGATCCTCACCCAGCGCGGATGGCTGACCCAGCAGGTACTGCACTCAGGCCCGACTGCCGGCCAGGAGGTCATTCAACTCCGCATCCCAGCCCTGGCCCTCGAACAGATCCGGCAGAAGCGCGACCACGCCGACTGACCACCATCCCGGCATCCGCAGCCCCGGGGCGTCCCCCACGCCCGCGGATGCCCCACTGCCCCGCCCGCTCCCCAAAGCGGGCGGGGCCCCCTCTGCCTCAACTCCCTCCAGAAGGAACCGTGATGTCCGCCGTCGCGCTCGCAGCCGCCGAGGCTGCACCGCACCCCGAGCCGCACTGCGCGGCTACCGGGGCGCGCCCGCGCGACGGCGGCATGACCGTGAAAGTGCCCCTGCGCCTGGTCGTAGGCAGCCAGTACAGCGACGCTGCCCTGGCTGTCTACGTCAAGATCGCAGCGCTCTCCCTCCGCCCGGAGGGCTGCACCGCCAAGGTCGCGGTGCTCTCCGAGTACCTCGGCATGTCCAAGTCCGCCGTCGAACGCGGACTCAAGCCGCTGCGCAACCCGGACCCCGTCGACGGCATCACCGAGGTCCCGACCGTACGGCGCACCCTGCCCGGCGGCCGCGGCCAGTCCGCCCACCGGGTCACCCGCCCGCTCACCGCCGAGGAGCTGTGGGTACGCATCCCCGTGCGCGCGGCCGAGACGCTGAGCCCGCGCCTGCTGCGCCTGTACGCCCTGCTCGCCTATGCCACCGCCCGCCGTATCCCGGTGACCGCGGCCGAGCTCGGCGAGATGCTCCACCACCACTCCGGCCAGCGTGCCGGGCAGTGCCTGGGAGAGCGGCAGGCGCGCCGTCTGGTCGACGAGCTCGAGGACACCACCTGGCTCACCGTCGACCGCCGCGCGGGCGAGGGCGGCCGCCACGCCTACGAAGCCCGCCGGCACCCGTTGCGCGCCGTCCCCGCGCCAGCAACCGGCCCGGGCCCGGCTGAGGTCCTCGAGGACCAGGCCGCCGAGCAACTCCCGCTGTGGGAGGGCGCGTCACCGGACGTCTATGACGGATCGGGTCCGGGCGATCATGACGGATCCCTCGCGTCTAAGGAAGATCACCAGACTGACCGACCCGATGAGACGAACCCAGTGGGGGTTTCCCGCCGTAGGCGAGGTGACCGTGAGTGGGTCGCCGCTCCTGTGGAAAACTCTCGCGGCCAGCTGACGGACACGTTCCGGCCTAGCCCGTCTCGCGCTTCGCGCGGGACCCGCCCCACCCCCGCCACCGACCACCCGCCGTACACCGGGCCCGAGCTGCGCTGGACCCAGCGCATCCACACCGCCCTCGCGCCGGTCCGGCACCTGCTCACCGACAGCGTCAGCAGGTTCATGCTGCGCCGAGTCGCCCGCGAGATCGGCCGCCAGCTCGACGACGCCGCGGTGAACCTGATGACCCCCGAGCGGATGGCCGCCCGGATCGCCACCCGCTACCGCGACGCCCACACAATCCGCGACGTCGGCGCATGGCTCCTGGCCGTGGCCATCGTCCCCGGCGGATGCGGGCTGCCGCTGTGCGAGGACGGCACCACCTGGCCGACCGGCGAGCCGTGCGAGACCTGCGCCCACAAACGGCAGATCACACGCGAGGAGTGGCGGCGCGCCCGCGTCTGGCAGGAGGACCTCACCGAGCTCCGCCGCCGCAAGGACCTGCCCAAGGCCACGTACCGCGAGCGCAGCGAGGCCTCCGACGAGGAGGTCCTGGCGGCCGCGGCCGCGTACGGACCGGAGCTCGCGCTGCACCGGTACGGCGTGCTCCGTGCGGGCGAACTGCTGCGCACCGCCTACGGCCCCGAACTGCCCCCCGCACCGCCTTCGCCGGCGGCCGCTCCGTTCCCGCGCGCCATCGAGGAGGCGCCCATGCCTGACGACTACATGCCCGCGTGGTTCCGAGCTGCGATCGGCAGGGCCCCGATGACCGGAGCACTGGCGATCGCCTGCCCCGAGCCCGGCTGCCCGGCCCAGCCGGGCCAGGCCTGCGAGTCCGGCCGCGGTCGCCGCCACCCGCAGCCACACAGCGCCCGAACTGCCGCCGCCGAGAAGCCCCGAGAGGAGACCAGCTGATGCCCACCACTCCACACCCCACCCGCGGTGTCACCGCCTGCACCAGGTGCGGCGCGGCAATCCGCTGGGCGACCTGGGGGGCCGGGCCGCAGCGCGGGCGACGCGTACCGCTCAACGCCCTGCCCAGTCCCGCCGGCGGACTGGCCGCGCACACCAACGGGCCGGGCGGCCTGGTCGTCCGCGAGCTCGATGCCGAGCGGCCCGAGCCCGAGCTGCTGGAGTGGAAGGCGCTCGCGCACTGGAACAGCTGCACCGGTAACAGCGCCCCGCAGCAGGCGCCGCGGTCGCGGCCGGCCCGCCGCAGGCCGACGGTGCAGCCCCCGCTGTGGGGTCAGCAGCCCGGCGGGTGGGTGCGGTGAGCACGCCGGACCAGTCCTGGCAGGCACGTGCCGCGTGCTCGCAGAGCAGTCGCGGCCTCTTCCACCGGCCCAACCCGGTCGCTGCACAGCGCGTTTGCAGCACCTGCTCGGTGAGGGCCGAGTGCCTCTACGACGCCCTCGACAGTGATGCGCCGGCGGGTGTCTGGGGTGGCCTCACCCGTAAGCAGCGCGAGGCGCTGCCCGAACTGCCTGCGGGTCGTGTTGTGGCGATCGGCACGCTCCGGACCCTCCTCGCCGAGATGCCCCTGC
The DNA here is from genome assembly GCF_040651615.1 of Streptomyces sp. NPDC048417. Taxonomy (NCBI): domain Bacteria; kingdom Bacillati; phylum Actinomycetota; class Actinomycetes; order Kitasatosporales; family Streptomycetaceae; genus Streptomyces; species Streptomyces sp. NPDC048417. The sequence continues at coordinate 240,735 of NZ_JBEZKI010000001.1, forward strand.
CCGCGTCTCCGGTCGAGGCGCCGGCCATGAACGAACCATCGCCCGCCGTCGTCAGGCGCAGCCGCCGGGTCCCTAGCGGCAGTGGGCTCCACCTCACCTCTCAGGAGATCTCTATGACCACAGCACCTCAGCCCCAGCCTTCCGGCCCCACACTGATCCCCGCTGCGCCGGACCCGCTCACCGACGCTTCCGCTGATCTCGGCCCGCGGCCCGCGGACAGGCTGCCGATCGGCAAGCTCCTGACGTGGGCCGAAGGCCACGCGGACGAAGACATACTGGCCACGGCCGCGCACATGCGGACCGCCCTCACGGGCCTGCGGACCCGGTACGACGCGGACCACGAGCTGAGCGCGCTCACCACTGAGCGCGAGCGGCTGCAGCAGCGACTCGCAGAGATCGATGCCCGGCAGACCGAACTGGTCCCGCCCAAGGCGAAGCCGAAGAAGCGCGACCCCGAGGCCGCCGCCGCCCGGACCTGGGCGAAGAGCAACGGCGTCGAATGCCCGCCGCGCGGCCGCGTACCCGCGGCAGTCATGGCCGCCTGGCGCGAGGCCACCGGCGGTACGGCGTGAGCGAGCCAGTGGAGTGCGCTCTGTGCCACCAACCCATCCGGTCCGCGGCCGCCCGCGCGCGCCAGATCGGCGGCCGCTGCTGGCGGAAGCTTCGCCCCGACCAGCGCGCCGCGATCCGCGCCGAGCCCTCCCGTATCCGAGCGATCCTCGCCCGCCCTGTGCCCACCACTGACGGGCAACTCCCCCTCGATCAGCAGGAGATCAGCCAGTGAGCAGCACCGAACACAGCAAGCTCGCCGTCGTCGACGGTCGTGACACCCTGGCCGGCGTCCTCGAGGAGCTCGCCGCCGAACGTGACCGACAGGACGCTCAGTGGGGGGAGCAGAACCACCGCGACGGCACCGGCCCCGAGATAGAGATCCTGCCGGGGTGGTTGGCCCGCGACCTGGCCACCGCCGCACGCAACGCCTGCCAGCGGCACGCCGAGATGGGCATCGTCACCTGGCTCGACATCGCCGGCGAGGAGGCCGCCGAGGCCTTCGCCGAGGAGGACCCGGCCCGCCTGCGCGCCGAGCTGGTCCAGCTCGGCGCCGTCATCGTCGCGTGGGTCCAGGCGATCGACCGCCGCTCTGGCGGTCTGCTCGCGGCCCTGCAAGCGGCGGCCGAGCAGCTGCCTGTCACGGACCCGCAGCGCGCCGCCGAGACCCTCAGCAGCATGAGCCAGCCGAACACCACTGGGGAGCCGCGGTCATGACTCTCCCCACCCTGCCCGGCCTCCTCGTCCTGGCCGCCGTGGGCTGTCTCGCCCTCGGGCTGGTGTGCTTCGCGGCCGCCGGCGTCCTGCTCCTGCGCCACGTCCTGCGCGGCGGCCGCGCCGTCGCTCGCGTCCGGGCGCTGCACCGGAAGGCGAGCCACGGCACCACCTGTGTCTACTGCGCACACGGTCAGCGGGTCGGCTACGACACCAGCTGGCCCTGCGACACCATCCGCGCCCTCGACGGCGAGGTGCCCGCGTGAGCGCCACCATCGTGGGCGCCAGCACGACAGCTGCGGAGGCCTACCGCCAGCACATCGAGGACCAGTACCTCACCGTGTACCAATACCCATCACACCTGATACCGGATGGTGCACAGGAGGTGTGGATCCGCCCGGACGGGTCAGTGAACTGGCAGCCGCTTGGCTTCACCAGCGACGTCGTCCTCGGCATCGACTACGGCGCAGCGGATCCCGCCGGTTCCGCCGTCCTCGCGTGGCCTTATCAGTACGGGAAGAGTGCCGCGGTCTCTCTCACGGCCCAGGTCACCAGCAGCATGCGTGCGATGTTCGACGCGCTGTTCGTCGATCACCGTGCCCGCCTGGACCGTCGCCTGCGCCGCCTGGCTGACGACCTCGGCCGCTGGGAACCCCACGTCCACCGCGACTTCCACACGGTGCAACAGATCCTCGAGGACGCCGGCATCGGCGACGGCTACGGCCGCCTCACCATCGCCCAGCCCGTACGCCCACCCGTTGAACTCCCACACGCACCAGGGCTCATCACCGCGTACTCGGTGTTCGACTGGGCCAGTCCGCAGCCCGACGGGCCCCGGCCCCTCACGATGCGGAGCCTCCCACGGCCGCGCCGGTAACGCGCTGCGAGATCACCGATCTCGAGCCCAGCATGTGCGCCCACTGCCGCCCGCCAGCCGCGCCGATCCCTCGTCGGCCCGGCCAGCAGGTCGAAGAGCCGTGGCCCCTCGACCTTCCCGGCCCGCCCTCGAGCGGGCCACGGCCGACGGGCCGCTGGTTCCACGCCGTCCGCGCCGGCACCTGCGCTGCCTGCCACACCCCCTACGCCCCTACCACCCCGATCCGCATGTACATCCCGGCCGGCTGGATCGCCGACTGCTGCGACACCCCCACCTGGTGAACCCCGCCGGGCCGCCACCCCACACCGGCCCGGCACCGCCCCACCCGCACTACCCCGAGGAGAGACACCCGGTGACCACGACCTTCTGCGCTGCCGCCGCCTGCAGCCGCCCCCTCAACGACACCGAGACCTCCGTCGCCCAGGTCCTGTGCAACCCCTGCGTCGACCGCATAGGCGCATGGCTCCGCGAACTGCCCCTGCAGATCACCGTGCTTGAGGGGTCCCGACAGCGTGAGACCACCGGCAGCCAGGCCGGCGGTCGCGCCGTCCACCGCACTGCCCCGCTGCCCGGCCGCGCCGACGTCCTCAACCTCCTCGGCCCTGCGGCCTGGCGCGAGGTACGCGATCCCAGCGGAGACCAGCACGGGCAGCTCCCGATCGCCGGAGTCCTCATCCCCTGGGTCCGCCTCGTCACCGAGGAACGCCGCTGGAACCCCCCGGTGTCACTCGCCCCCGACGACCTGGCGCTGTGGCTGGCCAAGCCCAAGCCGCTCGCCTGGGCATCGCGCCGCCCGTGGGCCGGCGACATGGCCGACGAGCTCGACCAGCTGATGCGCGCCGTCCGCGACACCACCCGCTTGCGGCCTCGGCGGCGAGCGGTCCCGCAGCCGTGCCCGCGCTGCGACTCCCTCGCCCTGGTCGAGACCGATCACCAGCTGTACACCGAGTGCGGCACCTGCGGGTCCATGTACACCCGGGAGGAGCTCGCCCTCGCAGCCCGCATCACCCTGGCTGCCCTGGAAGCCTGAGCTCTAGGCAACGTCGATGCCCAGCTCGGTGTCCGGCCGGCAGAACTCGCACGCCTGGAAGCCTGCGGGGTCGTTCACGAGCACCTGGCGGGCAAGGTCAGGCTCAAGGGGCCGGCTGCTCGTGAATCCCTTGGTGCAGTCGCTGGTGTGGATGAGCGCGGCCTTCGAGGCGCTCGCGGGTCGCTCGACGATGAAGCGGGTCGACATGCGGCCGTCAGCTTCGCCGCGGGCGGCAGCGGGCGGCCTCTTGGGGGCTGAGATCACAGGGCGCGGGATGGCTCGCCGTTCAGCGCGGGCGATCGCGGCCTGGACGGCATCGCGCTGGAGCCGCAGGTAGACGCCGAGGGTCTCGTGGTCGGCCATCTGTTTGTCGAGGTGCGCGAGGATCACGCGCAGGCGCGCGGGGTCCGGTGGCAACATCTCGCTCATGCGTTCGATTCTATGCGCGAGGCCCGCACCAGCACCCGGCCGTACGAGCCCGCCCCCTCCCGAGAGGCCTATCCCGCGCCGCGGCTATCGCCGCTCGCCGGACTCACGCTCGGCTTGCTGTGCTTCGAGGTCCGTCCGTCGCCCAGGTCGCGTGACACGCTTCCGGAAGTAGGGAGCGGCCAGGCGGTAGTCCACGGCGTTCGAGCTGCCGACCTTGACGACCGGCGGGAACGCCGGATCCTCGCGCGAGATCTTCGACAGCCGCTGATGAGAGATCGTCTCGACGATCCCATCAGCCACGAGCCTGCGCGCCAGCTCGCGAAACGACACCATGTCCGGCCCTCCTTCGGCCTCGGCCATGGACACCATCCTGTCTGACCCTGTTGCCACGTGGCAACAGGGTCGCTACTTTGGATCCAGCACAACGGAAAACCCCTCGCCCCATGCGGAGCTGGCACTCCGGGGCGAGGGGGGACCCGTCCTCAGCGATCACAAGGAGCAGGTCCGGCATGGAGCCTACCCAGCCGAGTTCGTTACCCGCAGTACCTCCGAGCCGCCCCCGCTTCGGCCGCGGCCAGGCCCACATCGACAGCCAGGTCCGCACGATGCTCTGTGAGATGGCCGACCGCCTGGACAGCAACCGGGCCGACCAGCACCTCAGCGAGATCGGGCGCCTCGCGCTGATCCAGGCCACGACGATGGACCCGGTCCTCTCCCGCGCCCTCCAGGAAGCGGTGCCCGAGGTATCCGGCCGTACCTCGGTCGTCCGCCGCGACTTCGCGGCACAGCTCCGCGAGATCGCCGGCGCGCAGTGAAGTCCCGGCGCAGCCCCCAGCAGACCGCGTCGACCGAGGCCCCACCCACCTGCTGCGGCCAGCCCATGACGCGCGACGGCCAGCAGCTCGTGTGCCGCCGCTGCGGCGCCTGGGTCGACCCCGCGAGCTGACTCTCCTCAGACCGGCCGCACCCGCGACATCCCCCGGCGGGGGCGGCCACCCACCCGTGAAGGGACCCTCATGCCGACGCCCATCGGCGGCATCCAGTTGACCACCTTGCAGCGCAGGATCATCACCGCAGTGGCCGTCGGAGCCGCTGCGATCGCAGGCATCGGATTCGTCGGTTCCTACGCCGCCGTCCGCGCCCTGGCCGAGGCCAAGGGGTTCGGTACCTTCGCCCTCGCCTTCCCGATCGGCATCGACGCCGGCATCCTCGTGCTGCTCGCGCTCGACCTGCTTCTCACGTGGCTGCGTATGCCGCTCGCCTTGCTCCGCCACACCGCGTGGCTCCTCACCTGCGCCACCATCGCGTTCAACGGCGCCGCCGCAGCGGGCGATCCGCTCGCCATGGGCATGCACGCGGTGATCCCGCTCTTGTTCGTGGTTGTCGTCGAGGCGGCCCGGCACGCGATCGGCCGGACCGCCGCCATCACGGCCGGACGGCACATGGACTCCGTCCGTCTGGTCCGGTGGCTCCTCGACCCGATCCCCACGTTCCTGCTGTGGCGGCGCATGAAGCTGTGGGAGCTGCGCTCCTACGACCAAGTGATCAAGCTGGAGCAGGAGCGGCTCGTCGAGCGGGCCCGGCTGCGTGCCCGGTACGGACGGCGCTGGAGGCGCAACGCCCCGGTGGGGGCCGTCATGGCGCTGCGGCTCACGAAGTACGGAAGGGCATTGGCTCCGGTCTCTGGGGTCCTCGACATCGAGCATGAGCCGTCCGGCTCAGCGCCCGCTGCGCCCGAACTGCCTCCGGCTCAGCCCTCCGTGAGCCGTGAGCCGGAGCCCGATGAGCCTGAGCCCGTCGACTATGAGACGACCGTCGTCACCGCGCTCCACGTCACCGGCGGTGAGTCGCACCCGGTGCTGGTCGACCTGGTGAAGCTGCCCGTACCGGCCGCTGACCAGCAGGGATCACGTGAGCCCGTCCTGAGCCCGGCTGAGCCGATCCTCGTGAGCCGACCTGAGCCGACCGCTGAGCCGACCGGTGAGCCCGGTGCTTCAGCGGACGGCGAGATAGAGCAGCAGATCACCGAACTGGCTCACCGGCTCAAGTCCGGCGAGCGGCTCACCAAGACCACTGCGGCTCAGCTCCTCGGCGTGAGCCAGGCCACCGCGGGCCGACGGCTCAAGGAGGCCAAGACCCGGGTCGGCGACGGGACGGGGTTCTACCCGTGAGCCGCGAGCCAGGCCCCGACGAGCGCCGCGTGCGCTACCTCCTGGCCCGGCTCGGCGCCCGCCCCCTCGGCCACTCCCACCACAGGACGATCACCATGACCGAACACCCCATCACCCCGACCCGCATCATCCCCGCCGGCAAGCCTCTGCCTGCTCGAGCGCCCGAGCCCGGCGAGGTCCCGCCGTGGCGGACGCCGCCTCCTCCGCCGCCCCCGGCCGTGCCGCCCACGCCCGTCCCCTTCCTGATCCAGCCGGACCCGCAGCCTCCCCGGGTCGTCGAGGTCCGGCACGTCCACGAGGTGCTCCTGGTCGCTCCCGAGGAGCCGACGCCGCGCCTGTGGGAGCGCGTCTGGGACACGGTCGCCACTTGGCGGATGCTCCTCGCCGTCCTCGCCGCGCTCACACCTTGGGCCTACGGCCGTAGCCCGGTCGGGATATGGGCGCACACCCTTCACCAGGCCCGCGCCGAGGCCGGCGTCCCCGCCGCGTACGTCATCGCCGGCGTCGCCCTCGCCGCGGCCTGGGGGCTGGACCGGCACACCGGCAAGGCCGTGCCGCGCTTCCTCCTCGTCACCGCCCTGCTCGGCGGCCTCGGAGTCCTCAACTGGTTCGACCCGTTCACCCTGCTCACCGGAGTCACCCGATGACCGGCACCACCCTCACCGTCGGCGGCCTGCTGGCCGCGCTCCTCGTCCTGGTCGCGAACCTGCACCCTTGGTACACCGGCGGCCGCGAGATGAAGCAGCTCACCGCGTTCGGCCAGGGCTTCCTCGCGGCGGCCTGCGCCGCGGCCTGCCCCGGCGGCGCGCTCGGCTGGATCCACGCCCGCTCCGGATCCGTGGCCAACGGCTCCGGAGAGTCCGTCGGCGCGGCCGCGGCCGGCACCGACACCGGGACCCGGCTCGCCACCGGCCAGCTCGTCGGCCTCGGCATGACCGGCGCCGTCGTCGCCGTCCTGGTCGTGTTCGTCATCTACCTCACCTACAAGAACGCCGGGAAGAAAGACCGCCGGCGGATCCTGGGCGGGGCCTTCGTCGGCAGCGTCTTCCTGCTGACGGCTGGCGTGGCCGGCGCCCTGTCCTGGCTCCCCGGACTCCTCAACGGAATCGGCGACGCAGTGATCGGCGCCGCGCAAGGGTCAGGTGTCCTGTGAGCCGCCTCAACCGCACCGCCGCGCGGCTCGCTACCGGTTCCGCCGTCGTCCTGCGCCGCCTCGGGGATCGTGCTGCAGCCTGGGTCCGGCGCGGCCGCCGCGACGACCTGACCGGCTGGCGCGCAGCGTTCGGCTGCTGGGTACGCCTGGCCGCCCTGATGCTCGGGGCGTACCTGCTGTACCGCCTCGTCCGCGCCGTGCCCAGCCTCATGTGGCTGCTGGCCACCGCCTGGACGCTCGTCTCATGGCGCGCAGGGAAGCCCGTCACCGAGGCCTCTGCCGAGCCCGCCGAGAAGGTTCCCGGGCCACCCCCGGCCGAGGTCGTACGCACGCTTCTGCTGGACGTGATGGGGGACGCGGACGCGGTGCACCTGCGCACCGTCCTCGCGCACCTCCAGGACCGGGGGCAGTGGGAGGGCCGCACGGTCACCGATCTGCGCGCCCGTCTGGCCCTCCTCCGCATCCCCCACGACCGCAACGTCAAGGTCGGCGGGTCGCCCACCTGGGGGGTGCGCCGGCGGAATCTCGAGGCCTCTCCTCCGGGCGCCGCCGAGGAGCCGTCTACCGAGGCATCTACCGCCGCGTGACCAGCGCTTCTACCCGCTCATCTACCGCCATCTACCGGCCCGTCTACGGGCCATCTACCGCAAGCTCCGGGGCGGCCGACAGCTGCCAGGCATCCCGGCCGCCCCGGTCCCTCCCACCATCGAGATGACAGGAGACCGCCAGCATGGCACCCACCACCGGGACCGAGACCAAGGCCCTCAACAAGCTCGTCAAGCAGCTGCCCAAGCAGGTATCCGACTGGACCCCCGAGCAGCGCAACCAGTACACCGCTCAGTCCGACCGGGCGATGCACGAGCAGAACGGCAGCACCACCGGCCAGCTGACCTGACCCGCCGCCCCGTACGCCACACTGACCGCGGGCTGTGTCCCGCACCACGAGAGGATCACCACATGTCCGAGATCCGCGTCCAGGTCCTGCTGCTCTTCGGCGACCAGGCCGAGGTCGTCGCCGCCGATGTCCCGGCCGACGAGCGCGCCGAACCGGAGCGCTACCCGGCCGCCGTCATCGCCGAGGCCACCGGCATCCCCGTCGGTGAGCTCCCGGGTCAGGTGCTGACCGCCGAGGTCGGCGACGACGACCGGCTGTCCGGCTGGCGCCGGGCGTAGCGCGAGGCCCTGCCCTCCGGCCCGTACGGACCGGGGGGCATTTCCTTTCCCACGGGTGTTGCAAACTTAGAAGTGACTGTTGTAAAGTTAGACATGTCAGGGCGGGGGGTGAGAGCCCCGGGCCTGACGCCAGTTGAAAACTCCACAGAGAGGGAAGCCAATGGCTGACCGTGACGACGAGGTCATGAGCGCGCTCGCGCACTCGATCTCCGCCACCTACTCGCTCCTGGTCGACGTGTGCGAGGCACTCCCGGTGCCGATCACCCTGCCGACCGACCGGCACATCCCCGCCACCAACGCGGTGCCCGCGATCCAGCGGGCCGCCGCCTTGGCCAAGGATCAGCCGATGGGCGAGATGCAGGAGGCGCAGCTGTACACCGGCTGCATCCACCTCCTGGCCGCCATCGACCTCTACGCGCTCTGCGCCGCGAGGTACGAGGACACCCGGGCCGAAGGGGTAGGCGCCAACCTGCTGTACGCAGACGAAGCGCTGAAGCTCCTGCTGGTCTGGCTCCTGGCGAACGCTGGCTGATCCACCCCACGCCCCCCGGCATCCAGCCGGGGGGCGCTCTCATTCCCTCGCCCCATGGTGTTGCAATCATAGAAGTGAGTGCTGTAAAGTTAGGTACGTCAGGGCGGGGGGTGAGAGCCCCGGATCTGACGCCAGTTGAAAATTCCAGAGAGGAGAAGTCGTGGCTGATCACGACAACGACAGGGAGCGCTTCGTCACGCTGATGGAAGGCCTCGTCGGCGCCTACGTCTACATCCAGGCGCTGCTCGCAGACCTTCCCCTCCCCATCGCCATCCCGGACTTCGAGCCGGTAGGCGAGGAGGACGGACCCGCAACGGCTCTGCTGAGCCTGAACCGGGTCCGCCAGCTCATCGAGGACGAGCCGATCGAGGTGAAGACCCAGCGCGCGTACGAGCACCTCGTACTCGACTGGCTCACCGCCTACGAACTGCTCGTCATCACCCGCCTCGCGGGTCCCGCCCCCTGGCGGCTCGACGCGGTTGAGTTCTCCATCAACCGAGTCGTCACCTGGATCGAAGTGATCGAAGGAGACGACGCCGACGAGTCGTAAACCCCCGCCCGCCCCGCGCAGCCAGCGCGGGGCGGGCACTCCTCCCGGGATTCCCAACGGGCACGCCCCGCCCGCTCTCACAGCACAGCAAAAGGGGCCGACGCTTACCCCGGTCACCCGGGGGTGAGAGAGCGTCGGCCCCACCAGTTGAAGACTCCGCAAAGGAGAATCCGTCACCATGCTAGACCGACCGGGCATGATCGCTCCCGAGATCGCTGAGCACTACGGCGTCGGCATCCACACCGTCACGAAGACCTGGACCCAGCACGCCGACTGGCCAGACTCGGTCGGCAAGCGCGGCCGGTACAAGGAGTACGCCGCTGCCGACGTCGACACGTTCGTCCGCGAGCACATCCGGCGCCAGGCTGTCGACCTTGAACCGGAGCGGCTGTACACAGCGCAGCAGCTGGAGGACGCGGGCATCGGCATCACGGCCGGGACCATCCGGGCCGACCTCACCCGGGGCCGCTGGCCCGAGCCAGACGACTCCGACAACGGCGTGAACCGGTGGAAGGGCAAAACCGCGACGGCCGCCATGGCCACCCGACGCGGATACCGGCGCAAGGAAAGCTGATCGCACCCAGACGGGACCGGGTACGTCATCCTGGTTGCATGCCGACCGTCATCCGGGTCACCGGGGAAGCCAAGGACATGGCCCTCGACGAACTCGCCCAGTTCGTCGAGGAGGCACGCAAGGCTGGCGTCCCCCGCGACCGGAACGTCCCCGCGGAACTGTCGTACAGCAGGAAGATCCAGGAGGTCGTAGTCACTCTCAGTGAGGACGATGACTGATACCAGTACCCTCCGGTCCGTGGACTGGAAGTGGACGATAACCGCTGTACTCCCCGTCATCACTCTCGTTCTCGGGGCCTGGTTGAGCCAACGAAGCGAAGAGCGTAGAGAAGAAGCAGCGCTGCGACGCGAAGAGGCTCTTCGTCAACTGGAGCGGGATACCGTGCGGCTGGACCGCCGGGAGTCGTTCGAATTGACGCACCTCGTAGAGGTCTACGAGACACTGAGCAAGGCCAATACGGCAGCGCTCATGTTTCGTGTAGCCCGTACAACAGGTGGCGAGACGGAGGCGTCTGGTCGAGAGCTGGCGGACGCGAACCGCAAGCTGGTCAGCCTGACCAAGCTTGTCCTCGATACCGACATACGTGTCAAAGTGATGAAGGCACATTCCGACGCCAACGGCATGGCCGTTGATCCAGCTGCTCCTTCCGACGCGCCTGACTCAGCAGTGCAAGCTCAGCACAGTCTGGGAACGGCTCAGGAGGCGATCGCTGAACGGCTCAGGGAGATCTATGGGCCACGGCCCGGTCCTCTCCGCCGGTAGTGCCACTCCTGCGACGGTCACAGGCCTGCCAGCCGTCACTACGCTCCGTCGGCTAGCACCTCTTCCAGCTTCCCGTACGAGTCAAGACGCCAACGGGCGCCGTTGTCGTCTGTGAAGAACAGAACGGGACGGTTCCTCCTCACTGTTCCCTCCGACCAGCGAGGAGAAAAGAAGGCGAATTCTCCTCCACCCGGTATGAGCGGTGCCGGCACGGGACGAGATCCGGAGTCTGGGTGCCGTGCCTTGAGATCCGTCACCGAGTCGGCGTTGTATGCATCCCCGAAGCGAACCACTACGTCATGGATCGGATCGCGGCTGCGGTTGAGCACCGTCGCAAGCCAGGAGTCGTACCCATCGGCGTCCCCGTACTCGTCGATGGTTGTACTACCACGGGCCTCGGAGATCATTGCGACGTCGCGAGCCTGGGAGATCCTTCGCTCCTCAGCCTGGTCCTGAAGTTCCGCGCGCTCCAAGACAAGGTTCTGCTGCTGCTCAGCCATGAACCGCGTCTGCTCGGCGATGAACTCGCGCTGCTCGTTGATCTGTTGTCGCTGGCTTTTGATCGTCTGGTAGGCGAACCAGGCCGCGCCACCCGCGAAGCACGTTCCCAGCGCAGTTGGCACGTCGCCCCACTGCAATGGCCCCACAGCCACCTCCCACCTCATGCTCGGCTCCGTCTGGCAGACGCCCCGCCGTGCCTCCCTGGTTCCTCCTCTCACCCGTCACGACGGCCCTGACGCCCATCACGCAGGGCGAACGGTCACGGAACTGCCACAACCACCCCACAGCACTCCAGGCGCCCGCGATGATGCCCCCTCAGGACATTGGCCCAGGGGGGACCATGCGTATCCGCTCCACCATCGCCGCCGTCACCATCGCGGCCGCCGCACTCACCGCCTGCGCGAGCAGCAACCCCAGCAGCAAGCCCACGCCCTCGTACGCCTCCGACAGCGTGACCGCTCGCTGCCGCGCCGAGCACTGGCCCCAGCCGATGCCAGACGTACGCGGCAAGCACTTCGACCCCCTCGACAAAGACCTGCAGTGCTTCGACAACGTCAAGGCCATTGCCCCTGACGGACACGACGTGATGAACGACTCGGCCGACCAGACGCAGTCATGGACCGTGACTGCGAGCAAGCCGGCCACCGGCGTGAAGGTCACCACGGCTACGCCGATCACCCTTGTCCTGCGCGCCGCAGATTGATGCGCCGCCAGCCCTTCGTCGTGCTGCACCGCCTTCTGAAGATTCCCCGAATCCTCACCAAACCCTTACGGAACGTGCGAACATGCCAGACCGCACACCACTACAAGGGGGGGCCAGATATGCCGAAGATCAAAACCAGACAGAAGATGGGATGGATCACCATCGCGTTCCACTGGACGATGATGGTCTTCACGGTGGGTCTGTGGACCCCGGTCTTTCTGGCCGCTCGCAGGCGCCGCCTCACCGTCACCCGCGTGCCGAACGGCTACCCGCCGCATCCCGGGCAGCCGCACTGACCACCGTCTCCGGCACCCGCTCCTCAACACGGCGATCACTGTGCTGGACACGTTGACGATCAGCACTGCATAATCCGGTGCCAGCGGCACACTTGTGCCCACGTGCCACACGAACCCCCGCCTACGCGGGGGTTTTCGCATGTCAGGGGGTGATCGCATGCCCCGCACCAGCGAGGCCGGCCGCGAAGACGCCGACGGGAACCTGTGGTTCACGGTCCGCGAGGCCGCCCTGTTCACCGGCCGCGACCCCCAGACGATCTACAGCTGGGAACGCCGAGGCCACCTCAACCGCGCGACCGCTGCCGTAGACGAGCGCGGCCGCCGCATCTACAGCCACCAGCAGATCGCCGCCGCCGAACGCCGCGCCCGCCAGAACACGGCCGTCGTACGCCGCATCGCTCGCTGACCCGTCCCAGACGCGCATGGCGTCACCCCACACACCCAGGAGGGCGCCATGGCGCGCACCGCTCTGTCCGTCACCCAGATCACCCGGGCCGGGGTCGCCGCCGGCACCGAGGCCAACGGCGACCCGACGAACAACCACGTGATCCTGAACAACGGGAAGATGGTCCTGCAGGTCCGCAACAGCGGCAGCACCGTCGCCCGCACGATCACCTTCCGCTTCCCCGGCCTGGTCGACGGCCAGGCCGTCACCCCCCGCGCCGTCAGCATCCCCACCTCGGCCACCCGCTGGTTCGGCCCGTTCCCCACCGGCGACTACGGCAGCCAGCTCCAGGTCGACGTCGACAACGCCGAACTCAAGCTCACCGCCTACGGCATCTGATGGCCGCACTCGCCAAGACCACGGTCACCTGCCCCGGCTGCCACGAGACGATCGCCCTAACCCTGCGCCTGGACAAGGACGCCAAGCCGGGCCCCGGCGAACTGGTCCTGGCCGTCGACCGCAGCACGGTCGAGCAGCACCTCACGCGCGCCCACACCGAAACGGCGCTCCGCTGATGGCCGAGCAGAAGATCGGCCAGCTCATCGACGCCCTCGGCGTACAGGCTGACCTGGACGAGGGCGACCTCCCCACCGACGCGTTCGTGATCCTCAAGGTCGTCAAGGCAGACGGGACCGTCAGCCTCGCCAGCGCCCGCTCCGAGGGCCTCGACTGGATCACCCGCCTCGGCATGATCACCGCCGCCCAGGCCATCGAGAACAGCGGCTACACCGAGGCATCCACCGACGACACCTGAGAGGGACGACCCGCATGCCCCGCCTTCAGATCCTCGAACTCCCGGCCGAGCACCACGGCGACGACATGACCACGCCGTACCTCCTCATCATCGACGAGGCCCCGTACGATGGCGCCGCCTTCGACGCCCTCCGCGCGGACCTCGCCAACGACGAACTCGTGGCCCGCACGGGAGCCCGCGCGATCCTCTGCTTCGAGGACACCATGGAGCTCCCGGCGAACCAGGTCGTGGCCGGCGAGCAGACCTACCCCGTCACCTTCCAGGTCTTGCCCGACTTCACCGAGTTCCGCGCCCAGGTCGCCTCCGAACTCCAGAGCACGCAGCAACGCCTCACCGAGTTCGTCCGCGGCCAGGTCGACGAGCAGCTCCGCCTCGCCGCGCAGCGCGCCACCCCGGGACGGTCGGTGTGAACGGCGTCCCCTTCGTGTACGGCGGCCACATGGCGCCCCGCTCCGCACGCGAGGCCGCCCAGCTCCTGGCACAGCAGGGCAAGCACTCCCACCTCCACGCCGAACACGAGAGCGTCTGCGTCAGCGGTCTGTGCACGCCTGTTCCCGCGGTCCTCGGCACCGGTCTGGTCGGTTCGAAGGACACCCACCCCGCCGGATTTCGCACCGTCCAGTCCCTCGTGAGCAGCACCACCCCACCCCTATAGCGGAGGGAGGCAAGCGCATGCCACGCCGCACGCTCACGGTCTGCACCACACCAGGCTGCCCGGAGTACACCCGAGGCGGACGCTGCGCCGACTGCAGGGCTCAGGCCGAGCAGCGTCGCGGCAGCAGCACCGCACGCGGCTACGGTGCCCGCCACCGCAGCACCTTCCGCGCCGCCGTCCTTGCCCGTGACCCGGAGTGCGTGTGCACCGCCGAGGACCATGGCCACGACGGCCCATGCGGCAAGACCAGTCGGCACGCCGACCACTACCCACGCGACCGCCGCGAGCTGGCGGCCGCCGGCGAGGATCCCGACGACCCGCGCCACGGCCGAGGCCTGTGCGGCCCGTGCCACAGCAGAGAGACGGCACGCCACCAGCCTGGTGGCTGGGCCGCCGGCCAGGCGTAGGCCAGCAGCAGGTCGCCGCACGCCACGGAGACCGGCGATGACACGGCGGCAGCCGATCGGCTCTCGGCAACCGAGCAGCTGATCACGTCGCTGGCTCAACTCGTCCACTTCGCGGCGCTGTTCGCGGCTTGGCTGATCACGGCGCACCGCCGCGGTCGTCTGCTTCCTGGCTCACGCGCGCCCGCCTTGGGGGTGGGGGCGCACCCGCGCGGGCGCGCCCGCAGGAGACCGCGGGGGAGGGCAACGGAGATCTGTACGGGTCTGGGGATCCCCGTTCGACGCGTCAACCGACCCGAGTGACCGCCGGCCACGGCGCAACGCTGGGGCCTCTTCCGTGCCGCAACGGCTCAGGAAGGACACCTCACATGGGTGGAATGGGACCGGCCCCGAAGCCGGAAGGAGCGCGACGCCGGCGCAACGCCACCGTCGCCATGACGCCCCTGCCGCCCGAGGGCCGCAAGGGCCGACCGCCGAAGTGGCCTCTGCCAGACGACGTCGTCCTCACTGCTCGCCGGGACAGCGCGCTGCGCAAGGCCGACGAGCTCGAGCTGGCTCTCCTCGAACCGGACCTCAAGGGCCGGGCCAAGGTCGCCGCTGAGAAGAAGGCCGACGCGGCGCGCGAGGCCGCGCTGATCCTCACCAAGCAGCTGGAAGCACAGCAGCAGATCGAGGGTGAGCTGTGGCGTGATCTGTGGAAGACGCCGCAGGCGGTGATGTGGGACCAGCTGCGGTGGACACGTGAGGTCGCGCAGTACGTGCGGTGGAAGAGCCGTGCGGAGGCCGGCGACCTGGACGCGGCCAAAGAGGCCAGGCAGCTCGGCGACCGGCTGGGGCTGACGCCTCTGTCGATGCTGCGGCTGCGCTGGAAGATCGCCGACGCCGACGAGGGCACGGCCACTCCTCGCGGTCGGCGGACGGCGGCCGGTACTCGTCGACAGCGGCCGGACGACCCGCGAGCCACGCTGCACGTGGTGGAGTAGGCCGTGGGCGTCCTGATGGTGCCCAAGCCGGACGACGAGCCATGGCCGACGCTGGGACCTCAGGTCTGTGATCTGCTCGAGGAGCGGACCATCCACGGTCCGGGCGCTCTGCGCGGCCGGCCGTACGTGCTGGACCCGGAGAAGCGGGCGCTGATCTACCGCTGGTACGAGGTCTATCCGCAAGGGCACCCGCGCGCGGGGAAGCGCCGGTTCAAGCGCGTCGGCCTGTCGGTGCGCAAGGGCACGGCCAAGACGGAGCTCGCCGCCGCGGTGGCGTTCGCCGAGCTGCACCCCGAGGGTCCCGTCAGGTGCGACGGGTTCGACGCGGACGGCGAGCCGGTCGGTGTGCCGGTGTCGGACCCGTACATCCCGATGGTCGCGTACACCGAGGAGCAGACCGAGGAGCTCGCGTACGCGGCGCTGTACGCGATGGTCACGGAGGGCCCGGACGCGGACCAGTTCGACCCGGGCCTGGACCGCATCATGCGGTGGGACGGCCTCGGCCGTGCGGTCGCGCTCGCGTCCTCGCCAGACGCGCGCGACGGCGCCCGTACGACCTTCCAGCACTTCGACGAGACCCACAGGTTCGTTCTGCCTCGGCATCGCTCGGCGCATCAGACGATGCTGGCGAACATCCCGAAGATCATGTTGTTCGATCCGTGGACGTTGGAGACCACGACCACCTACACCCCGGGCGAAGGGTCGGTGGCGCAGGGCACCCACGAGTTTGCTGAGCTGGTGGCGTCGGGCAAGTCGAAGGACCGAACGCTGTTCTTCTTCCACCGCGAGGCAACCCCGCGGCCGGACGAGGATCTGTCGGACGACAAGACGATCCGGGCCGCCGTACGGGAGGCGTCCGGGCCGTCCATCGCGGCCTGGCCGGACTTCGAGGGCCAGGTCGACGCGATCGTCTCCCTGTACAACGCGCCGGACACCGACCGCGCCTACTGGGAGAGGGTCTGGCTCAACCGGCGAGTGCAGGCCGGCAGGCAGGCTTTCTCGGTAGAGCGGTGGGCGGAACTGGCCCGGCGCCAGGAGCTGCCGGAGAAGGGCGACCGCATCACGGTCGGCTTCGACGGCGCGCAATTCCGGGACGCCACGGCGCTCATTGCCACCCACCTGGAGACCGGCTTCCAGTGGCCGCTCGGGATCTGGGAGTGCCCGCCCGGCGCCAACGAGAGCGACGACGAGGACACCCTGTGGGAGTGCCCGGCCGATGAGGTCGACGCGGTCCTGGTCGAGGCCTTCGACACGTGGGACGTCGTGCGCGGCTACGTGGACCCGCCGTACTGGGAAGGCCTGGTCACCACGTGGCAGGGCCGGTGGGGCGAGAAGCGGATCACGAAGTGGTGGACCAACCAGCACAAGCGGATGGCCTACAGCCTGCGTGCCTACCAGGGAGCGATGAAGACGGGCGAGCTGACGCACTCCGGTGACGCGGTCTACGCCCGCCACATCGCCAACGCCCGTAAGCGGATGCTGAAAATGCTCGACGACCAGGGCAAGCCGCTGTGGGTGATCGAGAAGGAGCGCCATCAGTCGCCGCTGTCCATGGACGGCGCGATGGCCGGCTGCTTGTCGTGGGAGGCGCGCCGTGACGCGATCGCGGCCGGCGTCAAGCCGAAGAAGAAGAACAACCGAATGATCGTTCTGCGGTGACGCGAGGAGGTGACCCATGGGCCTGCTCGCGGAAGCCCCGGCTACCGACGGCCTGGTGCAGGGGCGGACCGAACTGGACTGGCTGAAGCACCTGATCAAGTGCCACGAGGGGCAGCTCAAGGAGCTCGAGGAACTCAATGCGTACTACGAGGGCACGCAGCCCCTGTCGTACATGCATCCCGAGCTGCAGCGGGAACTGGACGAGAACGTCCGCCAGGTCGTCATCAACTGGCCGCGCCTGGTGGTCGACAGCATCGAAGAAAGGCTGGACGTCGAAGGGTTCCGCTACCCGGGTAAGGCCGAGGCGGATAAGGAGCTCTGGCGGATCTGGCAGGCCAACGACCTCGACGAGCAAAGCCAGATGGGCCACCTGGACGCGCTCGCGATGCGCCGCGCGTACGTGGTGGTCGGGACGAACGACGACGACGCGACGACGCCGATCGTCACGGTCGAATCCGCCCTGGACATGTTCGCCGAGGAGGACCCGCGCACCCGCCAGCTGATCGCCGCGGTGAAGCGGTGGTGCGTGGGCGACGGCGAGGACAAGGTCGACCACGCCACGCT
The DNA here is from genome assembly GCF_040651615.1 of Streptomyces sp. NPDC048417. Lineage (NCBI taxonomy): Bacteria > Bacillati > Actinomycetota > Actinomycetes > Kitasatosporales > Streptomycetaceae > Streptomyces > Streptomyces sp. NPDC048417. Next base: position 258,213 of record NZ_JBEZKI010000001.1, read on the forward strand.
GTACCTGCCCAACTCCACCATCTGGTGGGTCAAGCGGGACGGCGAGTGGGCTGAGGATCCGGACTACCCGCGCGATGACCATGACATGGGCGAGCTCCCCGTGGAGATCCTCGCGAACCGGCCGCGGCTGAAGGGACGCAACGGCGTCAGCGAGCTCGCCGACGTCATCCCGCTGAGCGACGCCGCCTGCAAGATCGCCACCGACATGATGATCTCTGCCGAGTTCCACGCCATGCCCAGGCGTGTGGCCTTCGGATTCGGCGAGGAAGATTTTGTCGACGCGGACGGACGACGGCTGTCGGTGTGGTCGCGGATCGCCGGCCGGATCTGGGCCACGGCCAAGTCGCGGAAGGAAGACGGCGCGGACGTCATCCAGTTCCCCGAGGCCAACCTCGCGAACTTCCACGCCACCCTCAACCAGCTGGCGCAGCTCGTCGCGAGCCTGGCGGGCCTGCCGCCGAGTTTCTTCGGGCAGAGCACCGCCAACCCGGCGAGCGCGGACGCGATCCGGTCCAGTGAGACACGGCTCGTCAAGCGCGCCGAGCGGAAACAGCGCGCGTGGGGCGGTACCTGGGAGCGGGTCATGCGCAAGGTGCTGCGGGTACGGGACGGCGAGTGGTCCGACGATGCGCGGTCGCTGGAGACGGTCTGGCGCGACGCGTCCACTCCGACTGTGGCGCAGTCCGCCGACGCTGCGGTCAAGCTGTTCACGGCGAAGATCGTTCCGCTGCGGCCGACCCGGGAACGGCTCGGTTTCACGCAGGCCGAGATCGCGCGGATGGAAGAACTGGACGAGCAGGCCGCGAACGCCGCTATGACCCGGATCGCCAGCGGGGACGTGACTCCACTGTTCGGCGCGAAGCCCCCACCGGCCGCCCCGGAGCCGGACCCTGCGCCGGAGCCGGTGCCTGTGGAGCCAGCCAGTGGCAACGCCGCCTGAACTCGCCCGCACTCGGTACGAGCAGGTCACGTCGACCATCCGCGCGATCGTCGTGCAGATCCAGGCCCTGTGGCAGGGCATGTCCGCGCAGACGGTCGAAGACGACCTCTTTGGCGAGGCCGGCGCGAGAATCGCCTCGGCCGTCGTGGCTGGGCAGTTCACGGTGGCCGACGCCGCGCAGGCGTACATCGCGGCACAGATGGCTGCGCAGGGCGGCAGTGCCGCAGCGGAGGCGGCCGTAGTTGCCGCGGCGTTCACCGGGATCGCCCCCGGCGGCGGCCCCCTCGAGTCGCTGCTGTTCCTACCCGCCATCGGCGTACGACGGCGCCTGGCCGCAGGACTCAGCCCGGAGGAGGCCATGCTCGGCGGCCTCGCAGACATGGCGATGTACGCGTCCACGGCGATCGCCGACAGCGCGCGCTCGGCGGACCAAGTCGGCATGGCTGCGAACCGGTCCTGTGTGGCGTACGTCCGCGTCGTGCAGCTGCCCGCCTGCTCGCGGTGCATCGTCCTGTCCGGCCAGATGTACCGCCACTCCGAGGGGTTCCTGCGGCATCCGAACTGTGACTGCCAGACCCTGCCCCTGCACGAGGACGAGTGGCCGGACATCCCCACCCCTACCGAGCTGGTCGACCGGATGACACCAGACCAGCGGCGGCGGGTGTTCACCGCGGACGGGGCGCGGGCCCTTGCGGCCGGCGCCGACGTCGGCCAGGTCGTCAACGCCCGCCGCGGCATGAGCACCGCGCACGTCCACGGACGCGAGCTGCAGATCACCAGCGAAGGCACCACCCGCCGAGGCATGTACGGCCGCAGCCGCGCCCGGGCAGGCGACCAGTTCGACCGGTTCGCCGGCCAGCGCTACGGCACGGCGACGTCGACGCGGTACGCCCGCACGGCAACGAGCCCGAGGCTCATGCCCGAAGAGATCTTCCGAGTCGCGGATGGCAACCGCGACGAGGAACTGCGGCTCCTAAGCCGCTACGGCTACCTCGCGTAGTAGCCACTTCACCCGCCTGACCAGGCGCAACGCCATGGTCACCGATCCCGCAACGGGAGACACCTCACCATGCACATCATCCGTACCCGCTGCCTGTCCGCCGCCCACGGCGCGGACTGGTTCCAGCTGACCCGGCACGACGACCCCGACCCGACGGACCCCCCGACGGACCCGGACCCGGCCAACCCGCCGGCCGATCCGGACCCGGCCGACCCCGACCCCGCCGATCCGGAGGGCGCCGGGCAGCTCGGCGATGCCGGCAAGCGGGCGCTCGACGCCATGAAGAACGAGCGGAACGCGGCCAAGAAGGCTGCCGCAGACGAGAAGAAGCGCGCCGACGCTGCCGAGCGCAAGGTTCGGGAGTACGAGGACGCGCAGAAGAGCGATCTGGAGAGGGTCCAGGGCGAGGCCGAGCGGGCCACGGCCCGGGCCGAGGCCGCGACGAAGCGTGCGGTCACCGCCGAAGTCCGTGTGGCTGCCGCCGACTTCGCGGACTCCGACGACGCGATCGCGTTCCTGGACCTGTCGGCGTACACCGACGACAACGGTGACATCGACACGGAGCAGATCCGTACCGACCTCGCCGACCTCCTGGCGCGCAAGCCACACCTGCGCAAGTCCGCGGCAGCACCGTCCGACCCTCAGCCCGAACCCGGCCGGACCCCGCCGAAGGCGGACCCCGGACAGGGTCCACGTCCGACGCCCCCGGCCACGGACTTCCGCAAGGCGAGCGACGAGGAGTTCAAGGCCGAGCTCGCCAAGTTCGCGCCGGGGTTCCGTCCCCGCTCGTGATCCACGTCCGCGCCCGGTTGGGCGACGGCCGGACCTGCATCGAGGTCGACGGCCACGAGGGTCACGTCGAAGACGGACGGGTCTGCGCAGCCATCACGGCAATCACCCAAACCGCCCTGCTGGGCCTGGAGCAGTACGCCCAGCAGTACCCGGACCTCGTGTCCGTAGAGATCACACAGGAGTAGACACATGACCGTACAGACGGCTTCCCGGCCGTGGTTCAGGCTCGACCGTCACGACGTGCGGTCGACGCTCCCGGCCGCCATTCGCGCGGCGATGCAGAACGGTCTCCTGGACCGTGTGTTCCAGAACGCGCTCACGCCGGAGTTCATCTTCCCGGCCATCGCCGACCCGGAGCCGTGGCAGGGCGGACTCGGCGACACCAAGATCATGACCCGTAAGGGCCTGATCGCCCCGGACACCACTCCGATCACCGGCTCCGACCCGTCGGTCGGGTCGTACGGCCTCGAGCAGTGGACCGTCACGATGGACCAGTACGGCAAGTCCACCGACACCAACATGCTCCAGTCCAAGATGACGCTGGCGTCGAAGTACATGGCCGACGTCCAGAACCTGGGCACCCACGCGGGCCAGTCCCTGAACCGGCTCGCGCGGGACAAGCTGTACGCGGGCTACGCCGGCGGCCGCACCTGGTGCACCACCACCGGCACCTCCGACACGTCGATCGTCGTGAACTCGGTCGCCGGGTTCACCAGGGTCCTCGTCAACGGCGTGCCGACCGACGTGTCCGCCGCCAACCCGCTCAACGTCACCATCGGCGGCGTCGCCAACACCGTCACCGGCGTCAACCTGGGCACCAAGACCCTGACGCTCGGCACCGCGCGCGCCGACGTGATCGGTGACTCCGTGGTGGCGGCCAACGCGCCGATCACTGTCCGACCGGGCACCCAGGCCACGGCCTACAACCTGGCTGCCGGCAACCTCGCCACCTTCGCGATGTTCCGCGCCGCAGTCACCCGGCTGCGGAAGATGAGCGTGCCGACCGTCAACGGCAACTACGTCGCCCACATCGACGCCGACACGGAAGGCCAGCTGTTCGCCGACTCCGAGTTCAAGCAGCTCTACCAGGGCCGCGGCGACTCCGACGTCTACCGCACCCTGTCGCTGGGCACCTTCGGCGGCCTCGACTGGGTCAGGAACCTGGAGACACCGACGCTCGCCTCCGGCACGGACGGCCTGAGCGTCAACGTGCACCGGCCGATCGTCGTGGGCGCCGGCTGCCTGGTCGCCGCACCGTTCGAGGACCAGGGCGCGCTCCTGCAGGAGACCGGCGTCGGTGACGTCGGCGAGATCACCATGATCGACGTGGCCCCCGGCGTGCAGGTCGCACGGATCATCCGCCCGCCGCAGGACCGCCTGATGCAGGTCGTGTCCACCTCGTGGGCCTGGACCGGCGACTACGCCGCCCCGTCCGACTCCCTGTCCGCCAGCGGCGACCCGGCCCTGTACAAGCGGGCCGTCGTGCTGGAGCACAGCGAAAACTGACCGTCTGCCCGGCCGGGGCCGCGCGCCCCGGCCAGCCGACAGAAGGGAGGTCTCGGGTGCGCGTCGTCGCCAACGAGGCATTCACGTTCTTCTACAACCACGTCCCCATCAACGTGGCCGAGGGCGAGCCCATCGACTCCGACGTGGCCGTGTTCCTCCTCAACACGAGGGCCGCCGTCCGCCCGGACGACGAGGACGCCCAAGCCCTCGCCGAGGAACTCGGCCTTAACGTCACCGATGACGGCCAGGAGCAGGAGCCCAACCTGCCACCGCCCCCGCCTCCGGGCACCGGCGACCCCAACGTCCCGGATCCACCCCAGACGAACCAGCTGGACATCGACGCGTCGGTCAAGGTCGTCCTCGCGTGGGTCGGCACCGACCCGGCCCGGGCCGCCCAGGCCCTGGAGCTCGAGCAGGCCAAGCCGGAACCGCGGTCCACGCTCGTCACCCAGCTCGAGAAGACGGCGGCCGCCGGCGCGTAGCAGAGAGGGGGCACTGTGCCTCTGCCCTATCTCGCGACGGTCGAGGATCTGATGGCGTACCCGGGGCAGAGGCCGTCCTCGGACGCCGAGGCGCAGATGGCGCTCCGGCTCGCCTCCGGCGCGATCCGCAACTACACGAAACAGGTCCTCACCTTCGTCGCCGCAGACACCGTCATCCTCACCGGCGGCCAGCGCGTGCTGACGCTGCCGGAGCGGCCGCTGGTCGTCGACAACGCCAACCCGCTGACCGTGGTGGAGATCGTCGACGGCCTCGGCCTGGAGATCCCCGCGGCGGAAGGCCGGGACTTCGTCCGCAAGGGGTCCGAGCTGCACCGTGGCGAGACGTGGCCCACCTCCCGGCTGATGGGCTGGCCCCACCGCCAGCGCATCGGGGTCTGGGCAGACCGGGTCCGGGTCATCTACTCGCACGGGTTCGTGGAGATCCCTGACGACCTGGTGGGGATCTGTCTGGACCTGGCGTCCGCGACCGTTGCCAACCCCAACCGGCTGCGGTCGGAGTCCGCCGGCGCCACCTCCGTGACGCACACGGTGGAGACCTTCGGAACCGGGTCCCTGACCGCCGACCACGTAGAGCTGCTGAAGGCCTACAAGCGTGCGACGTCCTGGTCGGTGACGCAGTCGTGAGCGCCCTGTACGAGCAGTCCGGCGTCATCGTCCGGCCGGCCGCCAGCACCGACCGGTACGGCAACAAGAAGCCGGACTACGGCGATACGGCCGACCGGATCCCGATCGACCAGATCAACGTGCAGCCAGCCGGGGGGAGCAGCGAGGACACCGACGACAAGCAGATCGCCGTCAGCCGCTACCTGCTCGTCTCCGCGCCCGGCACCATGCCCGACCTCCGGGCAACCGACCGGCTCGAGGTCGACGGCATGACCCTCGAGGTCACCGGCAAGGTCGGCCGCTGGCCCGTCCCGGCCGGCGTCCGTCACATCGAGGCGCAGCTGAAGGAGGTCACCTGATGGCCGGCACCTTCCGCTTCGTGCCCAACCCACGCATGTTCACCGAGCTCGCCCGCCAGCCCGAGATGCGGGACGCGCTCAAGGACGTCGCGGACCGAGGCGCGGGCATCACTCGGGCGACTGCGCCGCACTACGCCGGCCCCACGTACGACCCAGCGGTGCAGCGGCACGGCGAGTACGCGGCCAGCGTGTACTCCGCCGCGACGCTGCGCCCGAGTGGCTGGCGGGCCGAGTTCGGCGCGGCTGCTCCCTGGACGCTGCAGGTGGAGTTCGGCAGCGGGCGCCCGGCCACAACCCAGGAGCGGCCACAGTCGGGATGGTCGCCCAAGACCCGCACGCTCGGGCGTGCCCTGGAAACTCTGAGGAGCACCTGATGCCCCGTGTGACACTCGCCCACTGGCATGGTGGGCAGGCGCCCGGAACCGAGATCGAGATCAGCGACGAAGAGCTGGCCCACCTGCGCCGCGACGGCCGTGTCGCCGAGGCACCCGAACCTGCGACCGAACCGAGCCCGGCCGAGCAGCAGGACCAGGCCGCCAAGCCCGAGCCCTCCCACGAGGCGGCACCGGACGCCCCTGCGCCGAGGACCCGCAAGCGGTGAGCTCGCTGCCCGTCGTTGTCTTCCCGGATGCCGAGCTCGTCGCGGTCACCGTGCTGCGAGCCGCGCTGGAGGCTGGCATCACCGTCGGCACCGAGTGGCCGGAGGACCTGGCCACCGAGGTGACGACGGGCGTCGTGTCCGTGACCCGCGGCGGCGGCGCCACAGTCCAGCGGTTCGTCACCGAGGACGTCACCCTCGACATCGACGTCCTGGCCGCCGACAAGGGCCAGGCGCACGACCTCGCCCAGCTGGCCCGCGGACACCTGCGGGCGGCGGAGGGCACCACTGTCGCCGGCGCTCAGATCTACTCCGTCGCGGACATCTCGCTGGTGTGGCTGCCTTATCAGCCCGACGCCGAGACCACTCCGATTCCCCGGTACGTGCTGGTGATGCAGATGCGTCTGCGCGGCCAGCGCGCCGTGTAACCCGCAGCCCCATTCCTTGTGCCCGTCGGCCACCGGCCGCGCGGGTCCCTCGCATGCCTTGGAGGCATCCCGTGACGCTCGATGCAGACAACGTAAGGGCCGCACTCGGCGGCAAGATCCTCATGGCCCCCAAGGGCACCACCGCACCGGTGGACCTCGCGACGCCGTGGGACGCCGCGTGGGTCGACCTCGGCTACATGTCCGACGACGGCGTATCGATGGACTACGCCACCGACGTCGAAGACATCAACGCCTGGCAGTCCCTGTCGCCGGTACGTCGGATCCTGACCTCGGTGGACATGACCCTGGGGTTCACGGCCATCGAGCTGAAGGCGCGCACCATCACCGCGTTCTTCCCGGGGTCCACGATCAGCGAGGTGACCCCGGGCACCGTGTACCGCCTGGACATACCGGCCGCGCCTGGCCCGCAGGAGGCCGCGTTCGGCCTGGAGTGGGTCGACGGCGAGATCATCAACCGCCTGGTCGTCCCCCGCGGTGAGATCACCGACCGCGGCACCATCAACCTCGGCCGCTCGGCCGCCGTCGGTCTCGAGATGACCGTCTCCGCGTACGCCAACTCGGCGCCGGAGATCGCGACCTGGCTGTCCAACGACCCGGCCTGGGCCCTGGCCGCCTGACCGGCCCGGCTCCCTTCTGACTCCCCTGGCAGGCGTGCATGCGGGTCGCGCCTGCCAGGGGGCACAACCCGCCACCACCCGCCAGGAGAACACCGTGAGCACCAGCAAGAAGAACCCGGGAACCGAGACCGTCTCTCTGGACGCGCTCATCCAGCAGAAGCGCGACGCGCTTCCCGCCCCGACAACCTACGAAGCGCTCGGCGTGACCTTCTCGCTGCCGCCCATGCGCGCGCTGCCCTGGCAGCTGCAGGAGAAGGTCGGCAACCTCAACGACACCTTCGCCGTGCTGGAAGAGGTCCTCGGCAAGGAAAAGGTCCAGGAGATGTACGCGGCCGGGTACCAGCTCGGCGACCTCGAAGTCATCGCGCTCGACTGGCAGAAGCGGGCCGGGATGGCCCCGGGGGAATCGCCGGCCTCCGCCGCTTCGTAGCGGAGCACGGGGAGGCAGTCGAGTGGGACATGGCCCGGTACTGGCCGGGCCGGTCCCTGCTGGAGCTGTACCGCGGCGAGATGTCCTGGCGGGAACTGCGCGTGTTCCTCAGGTATCTGCCGTGGGACTCGGCGACCGCGCGGGCCGTCCGCAAGTCCAAGCCCGAGGACGACTTCTGGACTCCTGACCGGCAGCTCCTCGCGTCCATCGTCGACGCGCAGCGCGAGACCACTTTCACGATGGTCAAGCTGCACGGCGACCCGAAGAAGACAAAGCGGCTACGCCCCCCTGAGCCGATCCCACGGCCGGGCATCAAGCGGCGCAATCCCACCGCGATCCGGTTCGGCGGCCGCCATGGCAGCGGCGCCGAGCAGCTGGCGAGGATCTTCGGAGGCCGCGCCATCAACCCCTGACAGGAGGTAGGTGGCGTGGCTGGTACCGGTGGAGTTCTCGTCGGCCGCGGATACGTCAGCATCCGACCCGAGTTCGACGGCGACTGGGACCGCTCCGTCAACGCCCGCGCATCCAGCGCTGGCCGCAGCGGAGGAAGCACGTTCGCCAAGGCGTTCGGTATCGGGCTCAAGGGCATCGGTGTCCTGGCGGGCGTCGCCATCGGAGCGAATCTGGCCTCCACGGCGGCGGGCGCGTCCGCGCTCGCCCCTGCCCTGGTCACCGCTGGGGCCGCGGCCGGCGCGCTGAAAATCGGCCTGTCGGGTGTCGGCGACGCGATGAAGGCCGCGTTCGCCGACAGTTCGGCGGACGCCAACGCCGCGGCCTCGGCGACCAAAGCCGTAGAGACAGCGCAGCGGGGACTCGCCAACGCCCAGAGGTCGTTGGCGGACGCACAGGTAGAGGCGGCGAAACGAGTCAAGGACGCGCAGCAGTCCGTGGCGGACGCCGAGCGAGACCTGACCGCTGCCCAGCGCGATGCACGTGACGCGCAGAAAGACCTCAACGACGCGCGTGAGGAGGCCTCACGCGCGCTCGAGGACATGAACATCCAGCTCGCCAAGTCGCGGCTGGATGAAAAGCAAGCGACCCTCGACCTGGCGGAGGCCGAGGCCAACCTCAAGGCAGCGCAGGCCAAGCCCGGCACGAACCCGAAGGACCTCGAAGAACTCCAGATCCGCTACGACAAAGCCAAGCTCGCCCTCCAGCAGCAGCAGATCGAGACAAAGCGGCTCGCCGAGGACACCACGAAGGCCAACAAGGCCGGCGTCGACGGCAGCGACCAGGTCCTCGCAGCGAAGAAGAAGATCAGCGACGCCAACCAAACCGTCGCCGACAAGGAGCGGGCGCTCGCCGAGGCCCAGGCCGGTGTCGACCAGGCGCGCGTCGACGGGCAGCGGCAGATCGCCGACGCGCAGCAGGCCGTCGCGGACGCCGCGGCCGCCGTCGCGGATGCCCAGGCGGCTGCTGCCGCGCAGGCCTCCGCGTTCGACAAGGCCATGTCGAAGCTGGCACCCAACGCCAGGTCGTTTGTGTCGGCGGTGATAGGCCTCGGCCCGGCCTGGACGTCGATGAAGCTCGGCGTCCAGAACGAGCTGTTCCAGGGGCTGGACTCTACGGTCACGCAGCTGGGCCGGACCACGATTCCCGTCCTGCAGCGGCAGCTGACGGCCACCGCGGGTGTATGGAACACGATCGCCAAGAACGCGGCCGGCGCCGTCACCGAGATGACCAAGAGCGGCGCGCTCGATCAGATCCTCAAGGGCGCCACCGACAACCTGAAGATCTTCGAGAACACCCCGGCGCAGATCCTTACCGCGTTCGGGCAGCTCACCCTCGCCGCGCAGCCCGCCTTCAACCACCTGCTCACCCAGTTCGCAGGCGCCATCACCTCGTTCACCGACGGCATCGCCAGCGCGTTCCAGTCGGGCGGCCTCGCGAGCGCAATCAACACGGCGTTCACGATCCTCGGCCAGTTCGGAACCCTGCTCGGGAACGTCCTCGGCACGGTCCTCTCGATCGTGAAGGCCGCCAGCGATGCCGGCGGTCAGATCGTCGGCGTGATGGGCGCCGTGTTCGGCGAGCTCAACCAGATTCTTGCCGCGCCCGCGATGCAGGCCCAACTGACCAGCCTGTTCGCGTCGGTGGCTCAGATCGTCAGCGCGATCGTCCCGGCCATCGGCACAGTCGTCCAGGCCGCCGTGCCCCTGATCACGGCGATCATCCAGCCCGTCGCGCAGCTTGCGACCGTGCTGGGACCGGTACTGCAACAGCTCGTCGGAACGCTCGGCACCGCACTGCTGCCTGTCGTCCAGGCGCTCGGCCCGGTCCTGGTCACCGTCGGCGTTGCACTGGTGCAGCTCGTCAGCTCCGTCACGCCGCTGCTGCAGCCCATCGCAACCCTGATCACCTCTGTGATCACCGCACTCGCGCCGGCACTGACGCCGATCGTGAGCGTCCTGACCAGCGTCGTCGGCGTCCTCGTCGGCCCGCTGACACAGGTGGTCGTGGCCCTCACCCCCGCCCTCACCCAGGTCGGTACGGTCATCGCCGCGGTGTTCCAGATGGCGGCTCCGCTGTTCAGCCAGTTCGCGGGCGTCCTCGGCCAGGTCGCGGGCCTGGTCGCGAACGTATTCGCGGCGGCCCTGACCCAGCTGATGAGCGCGGTACAGCCACTGATCCCGGTCGGCATGCAGCTGGTACACACGGTGTTCGGCGCGCTCGCCCCAGTCCTGCCGATCGTGGCCCGCGCATTCGGCGAGATCGCCAAGGCCGGATCCCTGCTGCTGCCGCTACTCGGGCAGTTGGTCGGCACGCTTGCCGCGCAGCTCATCCCGGTCGTCGGTGTCATCACCCAGGTCCTGGGCCAGGTAGCCGGGCTCCTCGCCGGTGCCCTGGCGCAGATCCTGCCGCCGTTGTCGGCCGCGTTCCTGACGCTGGTCGTGGCCGTCTCGCCGCTGCTGCCGCTGATTGGGCAGCTCGTCGGGATGGTCGTGCAGATGGCAGCCGGTGTGCTTGTGCAGCTGCTGCCGGCAGTGGTTCAGCTGGTGCAGGCAGGCCTGCAGCTGGTGGTGGCTCTGGTCCCGCTGCTGCCGATCGTCGGGCAGCTTGTCGGGCTGGTCGTCCAGCTCGCCGTCGGCGTGCTGTCCCATCTGCTGCCGCCCATCGTCGCCCTGGCCAGCTTCCTGATCGGCGGACTGGCGGGCGCACTGTCCACGGTGATCGGCTGGGTGGCCGGGCTCATCAACGTGTTCGCCGAAGTCGTCGGCTGGGTGACGGTCCGTCTCGGGCCCGTCTTCTCCTGGCTCTCCGACAAGGTCATCACGCCGGTGTGGGCCGTCATCAAGTGGCAGATCAAGACCGCGTGGGCCCTCACCATCGGGCCGACGCTGCTCGCGTTCAGGCTCGGGATCAACGCCCTGGGCACCGTGCTCACCTGGCTCCGGGACAAGATCGTCAAACCGGTGATCGGCGACCTCGTCTCGATCATCAAGGTCGGCTACAACAAGGGCATCAAACCTGTCTTCGACGCCCTGGGGTCGGCCCTCCATCTGATCGGCGACGGGTTCAAGGCTGCCGTGGACGCCAGCCGCACCCAGTGGGACAAGCTCAAGCAGATCGCAAAGACCCCGGTCGCCTTCGTGATCAACACGGTGTACAACGCAGGAATCGTGGCGCTCTGGAACAAGATCGCCAAGGCGTTCGGTTCCCCGCCGCTGCCCGAGTTCCACCCCAAGGGCTTCGCGTCCGGCGGCATTCTGCCCGGCTACACCCCGGGCAAGGATGTGCACCGGTTCGTCAGCCCGACCGGCGGAATGCTGGACCTCTCCGGCGGCGAGTCGATCATGCGGCCGGAGTTCACGCGCGGCGCCGGCGCCGCCTTCGTGAACTCCTTCAACGCCATCGCCCGGTCCTCCGGGGCGGCCGGCGTCCGCAAGGCCCTCGCGCCCGTCCTCGGCGGCAACCCACACACCACCGCCGTCGACCGGTCCCTCAAGTACGCGCACGGTGGGATCTATCCTCACCAGGCGTTCGCTGGTGGCGGCATCTTCGGGTGGATCAAGTCCGCCGGGTCGGCCGCCCTGGGTGCCGGGTCGAAGGCCTGGAACGCCGTGAAGGCCTCGGCGAGCTGGCTGACTGACACGCTCGAGGCGTCCGCCCGCGCGGGCGTGAAGAAGCTGGTCGACCCGTTGCTCAAGGACTTCCCCGGCATGGACACGTCGCTGGGGCAGCTCATCCGCAAGGTTCCCGACCGGATCATCGGCGCCTTGACCGGCTACTCCAAGACGGCCGACGCCAAGGGCGCGGGGGGCGTGGGCGGTCCGCGGATCCAAGCCGGCCTGCGGTGGGCGCGCACCCAGAACGGGCTGCCGTACCAGTGGGGCGGCAACGGGAACCCCAGCTGGGACTGTTCGGGATTGGTCTCCGCTGTCGAGTCCGTCATCCGGGGGGAGAAGCCGCACCGCAGGTGGGCGACGGCGGCCTTCCACGGGAAGATGGCGCCGCCCGGGTGGGTCCTGCACGGCGACTCCGCCTACCGGATCGGCGTGACCAACAAGGGCGTTGGGCACACCGCCGGAACCATCGGCGGAGTCAACATCGAGAGCCGCGGCGGCGACGGCGTGGTCATCGGCAAGGGCGCCCGCGGCTACCGGGACAAGCTGTTCACCGACTGGTATGGCTTCCAGCCCGGTAAGCACGACAGCGGCGGGTGGATGGAACCGGGCTGGGCCTACAACGGCCTCAGGACCCCCGAGGCCGTCTTCACCCCGTCGCAGTTCCGCACCTTCGAGGGCGCGGCCAACGCCGGCGTCGCGGCCACCGAGGGCGGTGGATCGGTCACGTACGAGATCAACGCCCGCACGGCCGACTTCACCGTGGCCGACCTGCAGCGCGTACAGCGCGTCCAGGAGGCCCGGGCACGAGTGGGGAGGCCTCGGTAGATGCCCCTGATCACAGCCCCGTACGTCGCCCCACCGGATACCGGCGAGCCTGGTACGCCGGGCGGTGGCGGCGGCACCATCGTTCCGCTGCCGGAGATCGGATACGCCACCGTCCAGTACACCGACCCCTCGGGGACGGTGTGGCCGCTCACCGACCGGGACTCCGGTTGGTGGACGCTGGCCGATGGCGTGTCCGGTCTGGGGGCAGTGACGTACGGCCTGACCAGCGACCCGCAGCCGCGCGGGGGAGCCCGGCTGCGGCACGCCCAGGCGCAGCCACGGACGATCGTGTGGCCGCTGTTCGTGCAGGGCGCCACCCACCTAGAATTCATTCAGCGCTGGCGGGCGCTGGCCACCGCGTTCACCCGCACCCTGCGGCTGAACGCGGACGGCAGCCGTACGCCGGGCGTGCTCGAGATCGCCCGCCCGGACGGTACCCGCCGCACGATCGAGGTGTTCTACCAGGACGGATTCGAGGGGCAGAGCAAGAAGGGCTACTACCGGGACGCCGACAGCGCAGTGATCTCCCTGTGGTGCGAGGACCCGTATTGGTCCGATCCCGTACCCGTCGTGGTGCACCGCGCGACCGGATCGCTGGGGTCGTTCTTCACGCCGTTCCCGTCGGTGTCCTCGAGCCAGGTCCTCGGCAACACCGTCGTCACCAATCCCAGCGACACCACAGTGTGGCCGACTTGGGTGATCACAGGCCCCGCCAGTCTGGTCACCTTCACCCACACCGGGACCGGCGAAAGCTTCACGCTCAACCCGAGCGCGTCGGCGATCGGTCACGGCACCCTCCTGGCCGGCGAGCAGGTCACCATCAGTACCGATCCGCCCAGCGTCCGCTTCCAGAACGGCGACAACTGGATCGGAGGGCTGAACTGGCCAACGGCCTCCCTGTGGGGGCTCGCGTCCGGCGACAACCCGGTCAGCTTTGCCCTGTCCGGCTCGGGTGCGGCCTCAGCCGTCGACCTCGTTTTCAATCCCCGCTATGAGACCGCCTGATGGCCATCACGCTGCTCATCACCGACAAGAACATGGCGGTCCAGGGCGACCCGCTTACTGGCTGGACCAGCCTGGACGTCACCACGAACTTCAACGCGCCCGCGGCTGGCACCGTGACGCTGCCCGCCTATCCGGAGGTCATGGCGCAGCTGGTGCCCGGCCATCGCATGGTCGTCATCCGGGACGGTGCGATCTGGACGGCCGGCCCGATGGAGGAGCCCACCAACTACCGGTGGTCTCTGGACGATCCCGGCGTCGGCATGGTCGACGTGAACTTCAGCGACGACCTCGCCACCGTCGCCGGGAACATCACCTGGCCCGAGCCTGCGCTGACCTGGGCCGGGCAGCACGGAAGTACGTACAGGTCGTTCACCGCCACCGGCGCGGAGACGATCATCCGCACTCTGGTCAATGAGAACTGCGGGCCGGGGGCGATCGCCGCGCGCCGCATTCCGAACTTCGTCTTGGACAGCGTGGCCTCGGCCGGGACCAACACCGCGGTGTCGACCCGGTTCGAGGCACTGCTGGATGTGTGCAGGACCGTTGCGTCCGCCGGCGGGGGCATCGGGTTCCGTACACGCCAGATCGGCAGCCAGATCAAGTTCGGCTGTTACGCCCCCGCCGACCGCAGCGCGACCGCCCGATTCTCCACGGGCCTCGGCAATCTCCGATCCGTCGCCTACTCGCAGTCCGCACCGACCGTCACGCACGCCCTGGTGGCCGGGACCGAGACCACCGGCAGCACCGTCCGTACCTACGTCGAAGTCCCCAACACGACGGCGGCCTCGACCTGGTGGCGGGTGGAGAAGTACGTCGACGGCGGCGCCGCCAACGACACCGGCGGCGAACTCACCGCCTCCGGCACTAGCGAGCTCAACGACGGAGCCGCACCGGTGGAGCTCGCCACGATCACCGTGGACACCCCGGACCTGCGCGCCGGCAGGGACTACGGCCTCGGGGACCAGGTGGCCGTCGCCCTCCCGCACGGCCTGCAGCTGATCGACGTCGTCCGCTCCATCCACCTGACGGCCACCCCCGGCGACGGCGAGCAGGTGTCCTCAGTCATCGGCTCCCAGGACGCCACCAGCGACCCCCGCATCGTGCGCCTGGTCCGCACGCTCAACCGCCGGCTCGGCCGGCTCGAAACTCGCTAAGGAGCGCTCGTGGCTCAGGACTCCTGGCCCTCACCAGCCCACAACAGCCGGGCCGTCACCGACGTCGAATACGAGCTGCTCGCCGCACGCTTCAGCGACGACGGTGTCTACGGCAGCCCCAGCGACGTCTCGGTGGTCTCGGCCGGCGCCGGCCTGTCCGTCGACATCCGCGCGGGCGTGTACGCCTCCGTGCGCGGACACCTCTGGTACTCCGGCACCTCCGCGACCAACCTCAGCGTCGGGGCGAACGCGACGACCAGCCTGCGTTTCGACCGGGTGGTCCTGCGGCTGGACCGGTCCACCTGGAACGTCACAGCGGTGGTCAAGGCCGGCACGCCCGGCTCCGGACCGCCTGACCTCACCAGGGATACGGGCAGCACCGGAGTGTGGGAGATCCCCCTCGCCACGCTGTCCGTGGCCGCCTCCGCGACCAGCGTCGGCGTAGCCGCCAAGGAGCAGTACGTCGGGACCAGGATCCGGCCGTGCACGTCGATCTCCCTGCCCGATTCCCCGATGCCCGGCGAGGTCGTCTTCCAGACGACGGACCAGAAGCTAATGTTGTGGACCGGGGAGTTGTGGAAGACCCTGTACCACTACTCCGGCATCGTGGCGTGCGACGCGACGCTGGCGGCCTGGGACATCAGCACGGCCTCCGTCCTCGAGGAGCGCAACGGCATCGTCAGCCTCCGACTGGGTTCGTTCTACCGGGCAGGCGGGGCCTTCAGCGCAGCTACCGAATCGCGGCTGCCCGTACTGATCCCGGCCGCGTACCGGCACGCCACCCGCGATCAGTACGCGAATGCCTACATCAGCGGCGGGACCATCGGCCGGGTCATCATCTACTCCGCCAGCAGCAGTGACCGGGCCGGTCAGGCCTGGCTCACGAACAAGGGCGTCACCATCAACACCGGCGACTTCGTCCTGCCGCAGTCCGGCATGAGCTGGGTGATCTGATGCGCTACCAGTTCGGACAGACCGCGGCGGACTTCGTCGTGACGCCTGCAGACGGCTTGTGGTCGGTGGCCCAAGGCGCGGTGATCACGTTCTGGGACGCGGCGCACGACGGCACCCAGTACACCGACCTCCTCAACGCTGGCGGCGAAGCAGTCACCTCCGTCGCCTCCGACACCTACGGTGCGGTGCCCTCGCTGTTCGGGCCTGACGAGGTCACCGGGATGTGGGCGGAGGCGGCCGGCGGCAGCTCCCGCGTATGGATGTCCGCGCGGGGCGCGTACGCGCCAGCGTCCAGCTCGGCCGTGGAAACCAAAGGCCTGTACGTACGCCCCGGCTGGGGGACTTTCTGGCGGGCGGCCCGGGCCGCGGCCGGGACCGGCAGCCGGGCGACCATCGCGGTCGTCGGCGGCTCGTCGACGGTTGGTTTCTACGCGTCCGATCTGGTGACGAAGTCATGGCCCGCACTGCTCGCTTCCTCGCTGCAGACCGCGTACGGCGACGGCGGCTCAGGTTTCCGGTCGGCGATGTTCAGCGCGAACGGGATTGCCGGATCCGAGGCGACGGCCATTACGGCCTGGACGGCGACCGGCAGCCTGGTCGTCCAGTCCGGGACCTGGACGACGGGCGGCTATACGGCCGGGCCCGGTTGGGGCTACACCTACGCAAGCACCAACGGCGCCTACCTGACGTTCACCGTGCGCGGCACGTCCGCCACCATCTACACCCTCGGGTCCGACGGCGGCCGCGCCTCCTGGGCGTACAGCGTGGACGGTGGCGCCGAGACCACCGTGACCGACACCGCCACCACCGGGCTCGCCGTACTGACCCGGACACTCACCGGACTGGGCGCCGGCACCCACACGGTCCGGATCCGGCACGCCGGTACGACCGGGCAGTACCTGTCCGTCCTGGGTGTGGCCGGCCTCAACGCCAGCGGTGTCGTGCTCAACCAGTTCGGCGCAAAGAACGTGGTGGCAGCGGACTACAACGCGACGTTGCGCAGCAGCTGGAACGGCGGCGCGAACACTCCGGCCGACCTGCTCATCTACATGGTCAGCCCCGAGGACGTCGTCAACGGCACCGGACCGGACGAGTGGGCCGCAAGCGTCCGCCAACACCTGGCGACCATGCGCGACGGTGGCAGCCTCACCGGCGCCACCGACGTGGTCCTGGTCCTCCCACACATCGGAACCGCCGACGTCCTGAGCTGGCGGTACTCCGACTACGTCGACCGGGCTTACAGCCTGGCCCTCGGCCATGAAGCTGCCCTCGTCAACCTCTGGGGCCTCGGCCGGAACTCCTGGAACTACTGGAACGGCCTTGGCTACTGGGCCAACACCGCCACTCCTGGGGCCGCGGGCACGGACGCCGTGGCGATGTCCGACGCCGGCCACGCCTACGTGGCATCCGTGATCAGCGCCCTGCTGCGCAGCTAAGGAGACCAGCAGATGGCAACAACGCAGGTCGCCCAGGTGATCGCAGTAGCCCGATCACAGGTCACCTACAAGGAGGGCTACACCGAGGGCGGCTGGAACAACATCGTCCGCTACGCGCTCGAGGTACCGGGCCTGTCCGGCTACCAGGGCCAGTCCTGGTGCATGACATTCACCAGCTGGGTCGCGATGCGCGCCGGCGTCGCTTCGCTCTACCCCCGGGGCGTGGACTGCTCGGCGGGCGTCGCCTGGTTCCAGGCCGCGTCCCGCTTCAGCTTCTACCCGGCGCTCGGCAGCCAGGTGTTCTACGGCTCCGGCGGCAGCGAGCACACCGGCATCGTCTACGCCTACGACGCCACGTACATCTGGACGATCGAGGCCAACACCAACACCAACGGCAGCACCGAGGGGGATGGCGTCTACCTGCGGAAACGCAAGCGGAGCGACACGATTGTCTACGGGTACGGGCTGCCGGCCTTCGCCGAGGGTGTCATCACCGCCGACCCGGCGCTGGCCGGTGTCGGTGGCTACACCTACGCGGCCGCCAACTCCGGCCCCGGCGCGGGCACCCTGCTGCGCGCGGCACTGGCCGCCGGGAACGTGGCCGCCGACGCGGTGTCTGTCGGCGGCCCCCTGACAGCGGGCGGAGTGGCCGTCCAGCAGGACAGCCTGACCCGCATCGGTCTGGACGTCACCGGCTACTCAGGGTCGGCCACCGCGCCCATCGTCAGGTTCCGCGATGCCGACGGCGGCAATGTGTTCCAGATCGACGGCGCGGGACGGATCATCAGTTCGGTCAACCCCAACGAGTGGCGGCCAGCGGATCAGGGCCTGCTCGCGTGGACGATGAACCCCGCATCGTGCACGCCTTCGGGATCCTCGCTGAGCGCGGGATTCATCTACTTCACGAAGATCATCTTGCGGAACGCTGCCACCATCAGCAACCTCTGCGCAGTCGTCGGCACCGCGGGCAGCGGCCTCACCGCGAACCAGTGCCTGGCCGGTCTGTACACCTCGACCGGCACCCGCGTCGGTGTCACGGCGGACATGTCGACCACGTGGAACGCTGCCGGCGACAAGAACATGCCGCTGACCAGCGCCTACGCCGCAGCTGCAGGCGGTTACTACATCGCCTTGCTGTTCAACGGGACGACGAGCCCCGTGTTCGCCGCAGGCTCATCACTCGGTGCCTCCTTCACCCCCGGCAACGCGCATCTGTCCGCCGGGTCGTACCGCTTCTGCCGCTCGGGCTCGGGGCAGACGTCCCTGCCAGCCAGCTTCACCATGTCGGGCGCGACGCCGGATGCGAACAACATCTGGACTGCCGCGGCGTAGTGCACCTGATCCAAGCCTGAGCCCACAGCCCCTCCAACGCCTTGGTCCCGCAGACC
Source organism: Streptomyces sp. NPDC048417 (assembly GCF_040651615.1). Taxonomy (NCBI): domain Bacteria; kingdom Bacillati; phylum Actinomycetota; class Actinomycetes; order Kitasatosporales; family Streptomycetaceae; genus Streptomyces; species Streptomyces sp. NPDC048417. The sequence goes on from NZ_JBEZKI010000001.1 coordinate 276,839, forward strand.
GGAACCAGGGGGCAACACCCCGCAGCCCCGCGCCCTCGGCCGGGGCCTTCGTCATTTCTGGAGAACCCGTGACCACAACATCTGACTGGCGTCGCCTGGTCGACCACGTCATGGCCGTACCCGAGCGCATCTACGAAAGCTGGAGCAGCACCGTCGGCTGGGACAACCACACCATCTTCGGCCGGCAGTACGGCTGGGACGGTGTGGCCTGGTGCGCGATCTTCGACTGGGACATGTACAGCGACACCGGCCTGGCGTCGATCGTCCCCAAGACCGCCTCCGTCTCCGGCATGACCTCCTGGGCGAAGCAGCGCGGCCAGTGGTCCCAGTACCCGAGCGTCGGCGCCTGGGTGAACTTCGGCTCCGGCTCGCACACCGAGATCGTCGTGGGCTTCGACGCCGACACCGTCTACACCAAGGGCGGCAACTCGGTGAAGGCCGGCGCCACCGACAACGGGCAGGGCAACGGCGTCTGGCACCACGAGCACGCCCGCCGCAGCAGCTACGTCACCGGCTACTTCGCGCCCCGCTACCCGGACAGCGTCTGCCCGCCCACCGCCGACCCCGAGGACCCGCGCGGCGGGAAGGCAGTCACGTCCTGGCGGTGGAAGTCCGAGCTCGTCGCGCCGGCGTTCCCGGGCCGGGACAAGTTCAAGCTCGGCGCCACCAACGACTCCGCACTCCAGCTGCAGACCTGGCTGCAGCGCGGCGGGTGGGGGCCGGCATACAAGGTCGGGCCGTCCCGCACCATGACCGCCCTGGACCTGCAGAAGGTCAAGGCGCTCCAGCAGCACTACATCGCCGACCTCGGCCCCGCCGACGGCCTCACCGGCCCGCAGACGTGGCTGTACGCCTGGCAGGTCGCCAACGGCATTCGCCGGAAGTGATTGGCCGCGGGAACCCCGCCCGGCCTGCCCGCGGCGCACGACCGTGCGCCGCGTCCTCTCCACAGAAAGGCACTGCCGTGCTCCCCTCCCTGTTCATATCCGCCATGCGCACCGGCGTCCCGCTGGTCGCTGGCTGGCTTCTGACGCTCGCGGTCAGGGCTGGCGTCACCATCGACTCCGGCAACGTCACCGCGATCGTGACGGTCGTCCTGACCCTCGCCTACTACCTGGCGTTCCGCGTTCTCGAGCTGGTCGGCACCCGGCTGCGCGGCAGCTTCCTGCAGAACCTGGCCGGGCTGGCCCTCGGCTGGGCGCGGCCGCCGTCCTACCCGCAGGTCGACGCGCTGCCGCCCGTCACCGGCACGTACACCACCACGTCCTGACCCGTTCGTCCGCAGTAGAAAGGAGGGCCGTTGCCGTTGGCTATGGCAGAGGAGCTGCTGGGGTTCGCTCCCGTCGACCTGGGGGCCGCGGCCCTCGTCGGGCTCATCGTCCTCCTGGTCCTGCGCGGTCAGCTCGTACCGCGCCGCCAGCTCGAGGACCTCCGTGCCGACAAGGACCAGCAGATCGAGGACCTCCGCGCTGAGCGGGACCTGTGGCGCGAGGCTCACGCTGTCAGCGAGGAGGCCCGCCGCGAGTCCCAGGACCAGGCGGGCGAGCTCCTCGAGCTGAGCCGGACATCCGCGTACTTCTTCGCCGCACTGCCCCGGGCCGCGCGGGAGGTGAGTACGAGTGCCGATGTTCAGGCGCCCACGTCGCCGACGTGACGAGACCAAGGAACGCCCCGTGACCGATGGGCAGCGCGCGGCGCAGGCCGCGCTGGACAGAGCTCAGGTCGCCCGGGCCCGGGCGCACGCTCAGGCCCGGGAAGTACGGGCGGAGGCTGCCGACTGGCGGGCGAGGCGGGAGCGCAATCACTTCGCCGAGCTCGTCCGCAACATGGTGCTGGGGGGTGAGAGCAGGTGACGGTGGCCGAGCTGCTCAATGCCGCGGTGTCCGGCCTGGTGGCGCTGTGCGCCGGAGCCTTCCTGACGGAGTACACCCGGCGGGCGCGGTGGGAGGCTCACGCTGTGGGCCGGTACTTCGTGATCGCTGTCGCGACGATTGGCCTGCTGGGGCTGTACACGCTTGTCATCACATTCATCGACCTGGACGGCCTGCTGGCCAGCGTGCTGCGCCTCGTCCGATCCCTACTACTACTCGGCATCGCCGGTCTCCTGTTGCAGGCGACCGTCTCCGTACGGCGGGCCTACCCCCGCCGGCGGAAGAGGACCTGACTCCGCACACCGTGGCCCCCTCTCACCTTCGGGTGGGAGGGGGCTTTGAACTGTGTCCGGAGCTACTGCAGCGCTTCGATCGCCCGGAGGATGAGCGCACGAGCGTCAGCGCCGTACACGGCCATGCTCCGCAGCTGTTCGAACGCGTGCACGTAGAGCTGCACTTCGGATGGCTGTGTCACGCGTACGCGGGCGGACATCAGCTCCACCGAGACCAGCTGGTCGTCGTAGACGTGGAACACCTCTTGTGGCCAGATCGTCCGCCGTGTCGTCTTCGGGATGATGCCGAGGGAGACTGCGGGCAGAGCGCCGGCGGTGAGCAGGTAGCCGAGCTGGGCTGCCATCGCGTCCGCGTCGCCCAGCTGGTAGTAGAGGACGGCCTCTTCGATCACCATGACGAACTGATGGCCGCTCTCGTGCACGATCTTCGACCGTTCCATGCGGGCTGCGGCCGCCTGGTCGACGTCGTTGGGTGTCTCGTATAGCTCGGCAACCCCAGCAAGGACGCCGCGGGCGTACCCCTCCGTCTGGAGCAGCCCGGGCACCAGCGTGGGCGAGTAGATACGGAACAACTCGGTTGCCTGGTACAGCCCCACGTAGCTGGCCTGGAGGCGCCGCAGCCCCGCGCGCATCTGCCGGCGCCACTCGGTGTAGGCGGTCTCGGCGTCCCGAGACTGGGCGATGATGTCGGCGGCCTGGTCGTCGGCGCCACAGGCCCGGCACCACCGGCGGACGTCCTCGGGAGTGGGAGGCGTACGACCGTTCTCGAGGCGGGACGTCTTGGGGTGTGTCCAGCCGCACCTAGTGGCCAGTTCTGTCCCGGTCAGACCAGCGTCGGCGCGTAGGTCGCGCAGGCGCCGGGCAACGCGCTCACGCGCGGCCTGGGCGGACGAGGACGGGGAGGTGGCCATGCGGTGCGGCTGGACCCTTCGAATTAGATGATCTTGTACTCGTCGTGCGGGACCGCCCGAGTCCAGACAGCCTCGAACGCGTCGGCGCACAGGCGGGCGGCGGCTGGGTCCTCGCTGATCTCGCCCGGCGCGCTCGCACCGGCCCCGGTGAAGTGGTTCCACCGGATCAGGTGGCTGTCGATCAGCCAGAAGTCGTTGCCCGGCAGGGCAATGTCGGACGCTTGCCGGCGCGGCAGCCACCGGACCTGTTCGCCAGCGCTCACGTTCACGCTTGTGCCCGCGTGCTCGTACCGGATGTAGTCGCTCACCGGCTCGGAAACGATGCGGGCGCGCCGTACCGTGACGCCTCGCGCCACCGTGCGCCGGATCAGGTCCGTCCACCGTGCCCAGTACGGGGAGTCCGGGTCGGTGTCCGCTTCGCCCGTCTGCTTCCAGCGAGCGAAGTCGGAGGCCTCGGTGGCAACGCCGTACGAGTCGCGCATTTCGAGGTGGACGGCGGACGTGCGCGCACCGTCCAGCAGCTCAGCGAAGCTGGGCACCTTCGGCGGCATCGCAGGCCTCCCTCAGAATCGACACCATACGGGCCGGGACCCGCACAACCTGCTCGTGCTCGGGGATGCCTACGGCGTGGCCTGGCACCTCGAACGCGGCGCACTCTGCTTCCGTGGCCGCGTCTGGCTTCCACCCCTGGATGACGAGTTCGCCTGTTCCTTCGTCGACCCAGACCGTGGGGCTCTCGCCTTGCCCGGTGTTGGGGTCGATTCCGATGAACCGTAATGACACGGTGCCCTCCAACGCTGCGGCTGTTCGTGGTTGTTCACAAGATTCGTCGTCACTGGAGAGCCGGTCAAGGGTGCGTGCACTGTGATGACCTGCACCGCATAAGAGCCGTGAACAATCGTGAACATCACTCGCTGTGCTGTGCGTCACTCTCCTAGCTTCGGGAGGTACGACGAAACCCCGGCGAGGCGGCGGGCCTCCCGGGGCATGGCCGACTACGAGGAGTCGACATGGCAGAGACTACGCACGCCGCGGAAGCCTCGGCTACTCCAGCCCCATTGGCCTGGTGCGCCTGGCACGAGGGGTACGCGCGAAACGTTCGCCTGATCCGGGTCCAGGAGCAGGGAAGCGGATCCGGCGGAAACTACTTCGCCTGTCTGCCGTGTCGCCGTGCGTACGACCTGGTCCCGCTGGTCGACCAACCTTGAAGGCCTCCGACCTGCCCAACGCCACGCGCCTCAGCGGCCCTCAGCACGCTGGGTGGGCCTGCGTGTTCTGCAGGGCCCCACTCAGACATGGCGCGGTCGCGGCCGGCCGCGCCGAGGGATCGATCGGCGCCGTGGATCTGAGCATCGACGTCTACGCCTGCCCGACCTGCGCGGCCGCACTCGCACTCACCGATCCAACGCCAGGAGGAAACGCACCATGACCATCGCCCCCGAACTCCCCAGCACAGCAACGCCCGAGTTCCTGGAACTCGAGATCACGAGCCGCTGCCAGCTCACGTGCTCGTCGCACTGCTACGCCGAGGCCGGTCCAACGCGCGACCATGGCAGCATGACCGCCGACGACTGGATGCGCGTCCTCGACCAGGCCGCTGCCGGCGGGACGAAGATCGTGCAGTTCATCGGTGGCGAGCCCACCCTGCACCCCGCCTTCACCGAACTCGTCGGCCACGCCCTCGACCTCGGCCTGCGAGTCCAGGTGTTCAGCAACCTCTACCGCGTGCGCGCCCAGCACTGGGCGCTGTTCGCCCACCCGCAGGTGAGCCTGGGGACCTCGTACTACTCCGACGACCCCGCCGAGCACGACGCCATCACCGGCCGCACGGGCTCCCACGATTCGACCCGAGCCAACATCGCGGAAGCGGTCCGCCGAGGGATCCCGGTCAAGGTCGGCATCATCCACATGAGGGACGGCCAACGCACCCAGCAGGCCCTCGCTGAGATGCGCACGCTCGGCGTGCAACGGGTGCACATCGACAACGTGCGCGCCGTGGGCAACGCGGCCCAGGCCGGTCTCCCGATCCCGTCGACGTCGGAGTTGTGCGGGCGGTGCGCGGACGGGAAGGCGGCGATCCTGCCAGACGGCAAGGTCGCGCCCTGCGTACTCGGCCGGTTCCTGCCCGCCGGCGACGTCAAGGCCAGCGCCTTGTCCGCGGTGTTCACCAGCGCTCAGTGGAGGCAGGTTGCCGCGAGCATCCCGCGCCGCCGAGGTAAGGGATGCACCCCGGACGAGGACTCCTGCATGCCGTCTCCCGGAAAGCAGGTCACGGCCTGCAACCCCGACAACGACGGCTCCGACTGCTCGCCGGCCGAGACTCCCGCCTGCAACCCCGCGTACGACGAGTAGGAGTTCACATGGACTGGCAGACCCACGCGCGGCGCCTGGCGGCCGACGTGACCCGGCCCGACTCGCGCTGGCACGAGCCGCTCGCTCGCACCCCCCGGCATGTGTTCGTGCCGCGCTGGTGGGAGAACCTCGACGGAGCGTGGGAGCTGCGCAACGGCGAGGCCGACCCCGAGGCCTGGATGCGTGCGGCCTACGCGGACCGGACCCTTGTGACCCGTGTAGGGCCGGCGCATGCAGACCTCGCCGAGTCGGGAGCCGTCACCGAGGGGAAACCCACGTCGTCGTCGACGCTGCCTGGTCTGGTCGTGTCGATGTACCGGCACGCGATGATCACTAACGAATCGCGGGTCCTGGTGACGACAGGAACCGGCTACGGCACGGCACTGCTGTGCACTCGGTTGGGCGACGCCATGGTCACCAGCGTGGACGTGGATCCGCACCTGGTTGATGTCGCCAGCGAGCGGCTCTCGTCGATCGGCCTGAACCCGAGGATGGTCTGTACGGACATCACAGGCCCGCTGCCCGGCGCGGTCGACCGGATCGTGTCCACGGTGTCCGTACGCCCCATCCCAGCATCATGGCTGGCCGCTCTCCGCCCCGGCGGCCGACTCGTCACCACGATCGCGGGGACCGGGCTGGTCCTCGTCGCGGACAAGACCCGCGACGGCGGAGCCAAGGGGCGCATCGCCCCGGACGCGGCCGGCTTCATGCGTACCCGCCACGGTGACGACTACGAGCACACCACCGATGAAGTGTGGGAGAAGGCGCACGCAGCCGACGGCGACCAGGTGAGTACCAGCCGGTATCCGCTGTTGTATGTGCCCGATTCCTGGGACGTGATGTCGATGCTCGAGCTCATGGCCCCGGGCATCGACTACCGGGTCAGCCAGGAGGGAGACGAGCGCACCGTGTGGCTGCTCCATCGTGACGGCTCCTGGGCCCGCGCCACCGCGGCCGGCTTCCTCGACTCACCAACCGTGCACCAGGGTGGACCACGCCGACTGTGGGACACCCTCGAGAAGATCCGGCACAGGCTCAATCGCGAGGGCGGGCTACCGACGTACGGAGCTCAGGTGAGTGTCGCCCCGGATGGAGTCACCACCCTGTCCCGCGGGACCTGGTCCGTCACGCTCTAATCCGAACTCGCTGAACGTGGTCGGCGGACGAGGTCCTCGAGGGACACACCCATGGCAGCGGCAATGCGGATCAGCGTGTCGATCTTCGGCGAGGAGAGCCCAGACTCGATCCGGCTGTACGTCGGCACGTCGACTCCACTACGGCCGCCGACATCGCGCTGGCTGAGGTTCAGCCCCTCACGCACACTCCGGATCTGGGCCCCCACCTGACGACGGCGAGCGATGACCCAGTCTTCGGGTGGGGTGGGGCGAGACACTCGTCAACGCTCGCGGTGCCATGATCGCTGGGGGAATAGGGTCGACCCTAATTTGTGTGATCTTGCTCAGCAGTGGGCATCGCTCTGGGACTCCCATCCGTGGGGCCGGTCGCGACACCCGAACCGATCACTTCCGAACCGACCGCTCTCTCCCCTGCAGTGGGAGCGGCTCCAGGTGGCGGAGCGGCGACATGTGCGTCCGCTGGCTCCGCAAGTGCTCGCCGAAACGGCTGAGCGCGACCGCCCCGTCTTCCGTTATGGAAGGCGGGGCGGTTTTGTGTCTGAGCGGCGCCCCCCGTCATTCAAGGGCGGGGGGCGCCCTTCCGACCGGATGCCACGCGGGCTCCCCGGCCGGGCTTGCCATGGGGTTGTGCGTCAGGCGGAATCATCAAGTCCGCCTCCCCGCAGCGCACTTTACCCAGTGGTGGGCTTCCTCAACAGCAGATACATGCTGCCGCCACGGAATCGGCACCGATCAGGGGAGCTGCGCCTCCGGCGAGCCTCCCCACCACGCCAGGACCTGGTAGAGGGTCTCGAAGCCGAGAGCGTCCCGTAGGGCCGCGAGCTCCTTCGCGACCGCGCGATTGCTCAGGCCGACGCGGGCACCTACCTGCTGCTGCGACAGGCCAGCAGTCAGCTCGTGAAGGATCTGCCTCTGGCGGCCGGTCGTGACCGTCTCACTGGCGCCGGCGACGTCCTGCCAGCGTCCGCTCCGGTGCCAGAACATGAGGAAGACTTCGCGCGCCCACATGACGGCGCTGCGGTCGACTACGTGCCAGCCCGCGTTCGTCTCGCTGTCGATGACATGGTTGTCAATGAACAGGTTGCGTCGGTCGACGAGCACCATGCGGGGGAAGGGACCGCTGTGCAGGCGCACCTCCGCACCGGCCGCAATGATCTCCTCGACGTAGGCGCGGGTAGGGGCGTGGGCGTGAGCGCTCACGGGATACAGAGTGCGCACCTTCACCCCGCGGGCCAGGACCTCCTGGCTGCGGGCGATACCGAGACGGACGACAGCAGGATCGCGGGCTTCCGGCTGGCCGGGCTGAGCGGTGTAGAGCTCGTTCGACGAGTCCCCAATCACCTGCCCTATGCGCGCGTTCATGGCCGCCTTGTCCCCCAGGAACTCGCTGCTGGGGCCGCCGTAGTAGCGGTGAGGGTCGAAGTGCGTAGCAAGCTGGTCCGTGAGATCGGGGATCTCGGACAGCCGGCTGAGGGCTCGCTCGAGGGCAGCCCGCTCCTGCGCGATGATCCGCTGGCCCGCGACACGTGGGTCGAGAGGTATGTAGTGACCAGGATGGTGCGCGTCCGGGGCGACGAACTGAGCGGCGAGGAGTCCGTCTACGGGGAGGCCGCCGGGGTCACCGCCGTGCGCGATGAGTTCGTACGCCGCGACCTCGTCGGGGAGCAGCGTCGGCCGATCGCCCTCGCCGATACCCATTTCACCCACCTCGTCCTCCCTGAGCGTGCAAGATCTTGCCGGTGCAGATTTCCGCTCGCGCTGCTGCTTGGTTCTCTCCGTGAGCGCATGTCAGCCTACGTAAAGCGACTGATCGGTCCGTAAGTAGGTTCGGAGACGCGCGTCACATCCACATGCGAGGAGCCGCAGATGAGGACCAAGATCCGGCACATCGCCGCTGCAATCCTGGTGGCAGCGCTGGCAGTTCTCGCGCCAGCGGCCGCCGCGCACGCCGTGACGTCGACCCCGGAGACCCCGGCGGCCGTAGCCGCGGACACCGTACCGACGACCGACGTCGCCCTGGACCCCGGCTGGGGCTAGCCCCCACAGCCGGGACCCGAAAGGTGCTCGGGAGGCCCTCTCGGGAAGAAGTGAGCCCCCTGCCGCTTGAATCGGCAGGGGGTTCACTGCTGTCAGGTTAAAGGCCGGGCGTCCCGTTTGGCATCACCGCGTGGTTGCAACTTGTTCCGCCCGTGCCTCAGGGACAAGTTACGGGAGAGTAGCGGGATAGCAAGATCACCACATGTAGACGGCCGGTAGATCTGCGGAGATCTACCGGCCGTCTGACCTGGCGTTAAGCCACTGTGGGGCTAACAGGATTTGAACCTGTGGCCTCATCCTTATCAGGGATGCGCTCTAACCAACTGAGCTATAGCCCCGCCGCGCTCTGCGGTGTGTCCCGCGCGCTGACTCCTGAAGATTAGCGCACGACCGGGGCAGTCCCAAAATCGGTTGTCGGAGGACCGTCAGCAGAGGTTTGAACTCCGGTTACTCGTCCTCGGCCAAGGTCAGCTCGATGCCGCCGACGAAGCCCGCGGAGAGGTTGTAGATGAACGCACCGAGGGTCGCCAGCGCCGTCGCGAGGACGACGTCGATGACCGCGATGATCGCCGTGAACATCAGGACGTGCGGGAGGGACAGGAATGACTGGAGGTCGAAGCCGTTCGACTCGTTCGAACCGGTGGCCTCCGAGATCGTGCCGCCGACCGTCGAGAACACGCCCATCGCGTCCAGGACCATCCACAGCACCGCCGACGCCACGATCGAGCAGATGCCCAGCGCGATGGAGAGCAGGAAGCTGACCTTCATCACCGACCACGGATCGGCCTTGGCGACCCGCAGCCGGGCCTTGCGGGTGCGCGGCGCGGTCCGTGCCCCGGCGCCGGTGCGCGGCCGTCGTACCGCCCCCGCGGGCGTCCCCGCGGGCGCCTGCGCGGCCTGCTGCGTCGCCGGGTAGGCCTGCGGCGGGTGGTAGGGCCCTGCGGGCTGCTCCGAGCGCCGTTCCCCGGGCAGCGGGGAGGCATCCGGCTGGGCGCCCGCCGCTGCCTGGCCTCGGGTGTCGGTCACGGTTCCCCCCTGGGTTCCCTGCGCATCCGGCGCGGACGCCTTGACCGCCTTCAACTGGGTCGTGTGCGTGTCCATCGGCTGCGCACCGCCCTCGGTGGCCCCGCCGGACGCGGCGGAGCCACGGCCGCCGCCGTCCGCATCCGTACCCGTGGAGGTACCGGCCGATCCGGCGCCCGTGGCTCCGCTCACGATGACTCTCTCCTCGTGCTACTCGGCCGAGGGCGCCTCACCCTCGTCCGTACCGCTGGTCTCGAGACCCTCGGCGGTCTCGGCGGTCTCGTCGACGGTGTCCTCACCGTCGACTTCCTCCGCCTCGCTGCCGGCCTCGGCGTTACGTGCGATGCCGACCACGGCATCGCGCTTGCCCAGGTTGATCAGTTGGACGCCCATGGTGTCACGGCCCGTCTCCCTGACCCCGCTGACTCGCGTACGAATCACACCGCCGGACAGGGTGATGGCGAGGATCTCGTCGTTCTCCTCGACGATCAACGCGCCGACGAGCGAACCACGGTCCTCCACGATCTTGGCGGCCTTGATGCCGAGGCCGCCGCGCCCCTGGACGCGGTACTCGTCGACACGGGTCCGCTTCGCGTACCCCCCGTCGGTGGCAGTGAACACGAACGTACCGGGTCGAACAACATTCATCGACAGAAGTTCATCGCTCTCGCGGAAACTCATGCCCTTGACACCCGAGGTGGCCCGGCCCATGGGGCGCAGAGTGTCGTCGGAGGCGGTGAACCTGATCGACTGTGCCTTCTTGCTGATCAGAAGCAGATCGTCGTCCGCCGAGACCAGTTCGGCTCCGATCAGTTCGTCGTCGGAACCGTCCTCGCGCTCCCGCAGGTTGATCGCGATGACACCGCCGGAACGGGGCGAATCGTAATCCTTCAGAGGCGTCTTCTTGACCAGACCGGCCTTGGTGGCGAGCACCAGGTAGGGCGCCGCGTCGTAGTCGCGGATGGCGAGGATCTCGGCGATCGCCTCGTCCGGCTGGAAGGCCAGCAGGTTCGCCACGTGCTGACCACGCGCGTCACGTCCGGCGTCCGGCAGCTCGTACGCCTTCGCCCGGTACACCCGGCCCTTGTTGGTGAAGAACAGCAGCCAGTGGTGCGTGGTCGAGACGAAGAAGTGGTCGACGATGTCGTCCTCCTTCAGCTTCGTACCGCGCACGCCCTTGCCGCCGCGCTTCTGCGCCCGGTAGTCGACGGTCTTGGTCCGCTTGACGTAGCCGCCGCGCGAGACCGTGACGACGATGTCCTCCTCGGCGATCAGGTCCTCGATGGACATGTCACCGTCGTAGGGCACCAGCATGGTCTTGCGGTCGTCGCCGAACTTCTCCACGATCGCGGCCAGCTCGGCGCTGACGATGCCGCGCTGGCGCTCCGGCGAGGCCAGGATCGCGTTGTACTCGGTGATCTTCGCCTGGAGCTCGTCGTGCTCCTGGATGATCTTCTGGCGCTCCAGGGCGGCCAGCCGGCGCAGCTGCATCTCCAGGATGGCGTTGGCCTGGATCTCGTCGATCTCCAGGAGCCCCATCAGGCCCGTACGCGCGATCTCGACCGTGTCGCTGGCCCGGATCAGCGCGATGACCTCGTCGATCGCGTCCAGCGCCTTCAGCAGACCGCGCAGGATGTGCGCCCGCTCCTCGGCCTTGCGCAACCTGAAGCGCGTACGGCGGACGATGACCTCGATCTGGTGCGTCACCCAGTGCCGGATGAACGCGTCGAGGGAGAGCGTGCGCGGCACACCGTCGACCAGCGCCAGCATGTTGGCGCCGAAGTTCGACTGCAGATCGGTGTGCTTGTAGAGGTTGTTCAGGACGACCTTGGCGACCGCGTCCCGCTTCAGCACGATGACCAGGCGCTGGCCGGTGCGGGAGGAGGTCTCGTCGCGGACGTCGGCGATGCCGCCGACCTTGCCGTCCTTCACCAGGTCGGCGATCTTCTGAGCGAGGTTGTCGGGGTTGGTCTGGTACGGCAGCTCCGTGACCACCAGGCACTGGCGGTTCTGGATCTCCTCCACCTCGACGACCGCGCGCATCGTGATCGAGCCGCGGCCCGTGCGGTAGGCCTCCTCGATGCCCTTGCGGCCGACGACCAGCGCGCCGGTCGGGAAGTCGGGGCCCTTGATCCGCTCGATCAGCGCGTCCAGGAGCTCCTCGTGCGAGGCCTCCGGGTTCTCCAGGTACCACTGGGCACCGGCCGCGACCTCGCGCAGGTTGTGCGGCGGGATGTTGGTCGCCATGCCGACCGCGATTCCGGCGGAGCCGTTGATCAGCAGGTTCGGGAAGCGGGCGGGCAGGACGGTCGGCTCCTGGGAGCGGCCGTCGTAGTTGTCCGTGAAGTCGACGGTCTCCTCGTCGATGTCGCGGACCATCTCCATCGACAGCGGGGCGAGCTTGCACTCGGTGTACCGCATCGCGGCCGCCGGATCGTTGCCCGGGGAGCCGAAGTTGCCGTTGGAGTCCACCAGCGGCATCCGCATCGACCACGGCTGGGCGAGGCGCACCAGGGCGTCGTAGATCGAGGAGTCGCCGTGCGGGTGGTAGTTGCCCATGACGTCGCCGACGACACGGGCGCACTTGTAGAAGCCGCGCTCGGGGCGGTAGCCGCCGTCGTACATCGCGTACAGGACGCGGCGGTGCACGGGCTTGAGGCCGTCGCGGACGTCGGGCAGCGCACGGGACACGATGACGGACATCGCGTAGTCCAGGTACGAGCGCTGCATCTCCGTCTCGAGCCCGACGGGCTCGACACGCATCGCGACGTCGCCGCCCTCTTCAGGGGTGACGGGAGTGTTCTCGTCGGTCATGGCCGGTGAAGATCCTTCCTGGTGCGGTCAGCTGAGACCGACTCAGATGTCGAGGAAGCGGACGTCCTTGGCGTTACGCTGGATGAACGCGCGGCGGGCCTCGACGTCCTCGCCCATCAGGACCGAGAACAGGTCGTCGGCCTGGGCGGCGTCGTCGAGCGTGACCTGGCCGAGGACCCGGTGCTCCTGGTCCATGGTGGTCACGCGCAGCTCTTCGGCGTTCATCTCGCCGAGACCCTTGAAGCGCTGGATCGAGTCCTCGCGGACCCGCTTGCCGCGCTGCCGCCCCATCTCCAGGAGCGCGTCGCGCTCGCGGTCCGAGTACGCGTACTCGACGTCGTCCCGGCCCCACTTGATCTTGTACAGCGGCGGACGGGAGAGGTACACGTGCCCGGCCTCGACCAGCGGCCGCATGAAGCGGAACAGGAAGGTCAGCAGCAGGGTGGAGATGTGCTGGCCGTCGACGTCGGCGTCCGCCATCAGGATGATCTTGTGATAGCGGAGCTTCTCGATGTCGAAGTCCTCGTGCACACCCGTGCCGAACGCGGAGATCAGCGCCTGGATCTCCTGGTTCTGCAGGATCTTGTCGATCCGCGCCTTCTCGACGTTGAGGATCTTGCCCCGGATCGGGAGGATCGCCTGGTACTGCGGGTTACGGCCGGACTTGGCCGAGCCGCCGGCGGAGTCGCCCTCGACGATGAAGATCTCGCACTTGGTGGGGTCGTTCGACTGGCAGTCGGAGAGCTTGCCCGGCAGGGACGCCGACTCGAGGAGGCCCTTGCGGCGGGTCAGGTCACGGGCCTTGCGGGCCGCCACGCGCGCGGTGGCCGCCTGGATGCCCTTGCGGATGATGTCCGCCGCCTCGACCGGGTTGCGGTCCAGCCAGTCGTTCAGGTGCTCGTAGACCGCCTTCTGCACGAAGGTCTTGGCCTCCGTGTTGCCCAGTTTGGTCTTCGTCTGCCCCTCGAACTGCGGCTCGCTCAGCTTGACCGAGATGATCGCGGTCAGACCCTCGCGGATGTCGTCACCGGTGAGGTTGTCGTCCTTCTCACGCAGCAGCTTCTTGTCGCGCGCGTACTTGTTGATCAGCGAGGTCAGCGCCGCGCGGAAGCCCTCCTCGTGGGTGCCGCCCTCATGCGTGTGGATGATGTTGGCGAACGAGTACACGCCCTCGCTGTAGCCGCTGTTCCACTGCATGGCGACCTCGAGGGACAGGCTCTTGTCCTTGTCCTCGGCCTCCAGGTCGATCACCGTCGGGTGCACCACATCGCCCTTGCGGGAGTTGAGGTACTTCACGAAGTCGACGATGCCGCCCTCGTAGTGGTACGTGACGGTCTTGTCCTCGGCCTTCTCGTCCGCGCCCGCCTCGTCGGCGCCCGCGACGGCCTTCGCCGACTCGCGCTCGTCGGTGAGCCGGATCGTCAGGCCCTTGTTGAGGAAGGCCATCTCCTGGAAGCGCCGCGACAGCGTCTCGAAGGAGTACTCGGTGGTCTCGAAGATGTCCGGGTCCGCCCAGAACGTGACCGAGGTGCCGGTCTCGCCCGTCTCCTCGTGCTGCGCCAGCGGAGCCGTCGGGACGCCCAGCTTGTACTCCTGCGTCCAGCGGTGACCGTCGGTCCTGATCTCGACCGACACCTTGGACGACAGGGCGTTCACGACGGAGACACCCACACCGTGCAGACCGCCGGAGACGGCGTAACCACCACCGCCGAACTTGCCGCCCGCGTGCAGCACGGTCAGCACGACCTCGACGGCCGGCTTGCCCTCGGACGCCACGATGCCGACGGGGATGCCACGGCCGTTGTCGACGACACGCACGCCGCCGTCGGCCAGGATCGTCACGTCGATGGTGTCCGCATGGCCGGCCAGAGCCTCGTCGACGGAGTTGTCCACCACCTCGTACACGAGGTGGTGCAGGCCGCGCTCACCGGTCGAGCCGATGTACATACCGGGTCGCTTGCGGACCGCGTCCAGCCCTTCGAGCACGGTGATGGCGCTGGCGTCGTAGGAGGCGGTGACCTCACCGTTCGCGCCGGCGTCGGTGGACGGGATGTTCTCGTTGGGGTTGCCGGAATCGGCCACGAAGCGCCCTTTCTGGCACAGCACGAGCCGGGCTCGTCGGCGGGTTGCCGGAGCGGCTGCGGCATGTTGCGTTGGTAAGCCTTGATCAGCGTTGCTCAGCTTTTCCCGGACGGTCCCCACGTTCGGGGCGGGATTGCCTCCCAGTCTACCGGTAGCGCCGACAGTGATGGGGGTTTGCCGGTACCTGAGTCCGCATGTGCCGCCCTGAACCCGCCTCTGCCGACTCCCGATATGTGGATGGGGTCTCCAAGAGGCTCACAGAGGCACTCAGCGCTTCCGGCTGTCAACCCTTGGCTACTCCGGGGTCAGGTCGCGATTCGCAACCGCGTGCGGTTGTACGACGATCAGCCGAGGGCGGCGCACGAAGGCTCCACGCTCGGCTGATGACGTGACGCAAGTCACCCGTAGGTATCGCCGGGGCCCGTGCTCCCGGGGGCGCGCAACGGGCCGTAGCGCCGGGGCGGACCGCCGGGATTGAGCACCTTGATCATCCGAACGGTGCCATGCCCCAGGTCCTCGTTCAGCCGTGCGACCAGCGCGGGAGAGAGATGACGCAGCTGGGTCGCCCAGGCCGTGGAATCGCACTGGACGACCAGCACCCGCTCGTCCTCGTCATACCGCTGAGGCACACAGTGCTTGGCGAGATCCTCGCCCACGATCTGCGGCCAGCGGCCCATCACCCCACCCACCGCGGCCGGGGTCTCCCAGCCGCGCTCGGTGATCAACCGGTTGATCGCCGAACCCAGCGCCATCGGATCGCGGCCGTCGGCGCGCGCGCCGGAGCGCAGACCACCACGCCGCGCCTGTTTCTTCTGCTGCGCCGCGTCACCACGCGCGCGTGCCGCCTCCTTCGCCGCCCTGAGCGCCACGCGCGCCAGGTCGACACCGGAGGGTTCCTTCTTCGGAGCGGATCCGTCGGTGCTCACGCGCGCTCCACCACCCCGTCCGCCACCACGTACCGCACACCGGTCAGTAGGTGCGGCACATCGTCGTCCACAGCAGCGGTGACCAGCACCTGCTCCCCGGGCGCGACCAGCTCCGCCAGCCGCTCCCGGCGCCGCGCGTCCAACTCGGCGAACACGTCGTCGAGCACCAGCACCGGCTCATTGCCCTCGGCACGCAACAGGTCGTACGACGCCAGGCGCAGTGCCAGCGCGTACGACCAGGACTCGCCGTGCGAGGCATACCCCTTGGCGGGCAGCTGCCCCAGCTTGAGGGCCAGGTCGTCGCGGTGCGGACCGACCAGCGTGACACCCCGCTCGATCTCCTGCTTGCGGGCGTCCGCCAGCGCCGCCATCACCTGGCCGTACAGATCCTCACGCGTGTGCGCCTCACCGGGCGCCGACGGCTTGTACTCCAGCCCGACCGGGCCACCACCCGGCGCCAGCTGCTCATACGCCTTGTCGGCCAGCGGCTGGAGCGCGGCGATCAGGTCGAGCCGCTGGGCGAGCAGCTCGGCACCGGCCCGCGCGAGGTGCTGGTCCCACACGTCCAGCGTGGACAGATCCATCGAACGGCCACCGTGCCGCCGGGCAAGGGCCGCGCTCTTCAACAGGGTGTTCCGCTGCTTGAGGACACGCTCGTAGTCGGACCGCACACCGGCCATCCGCGGCGACCGCGCCGTGATCAACTCGTCCAGGAAGCGCCGCCGCTCACCCGGGTCGCCCTTCACCAGCGCGAGATCCTCCGGCGCGAACAGCACCGTCCGTACGATCCCCAGCACATCCCGCGGTCTGACCTGCGAGGACCTGTTGATACGGGCACGGTTGGCCCGGCCCGGGTTGAGCTCCAGCTCGACCAGCTGCTGCCGGTCGCCCTGCCGCACCTGCGCCCGGATGACCGCCCGCTCGGCGCCCATCCGGACCAGGGGAGCATCGGAGGCGACCCGGTGGCTGCCGAGGTTGGCGAGATAACCGACGGCCTCGACGAGGTTGGTCTTGCCCTGGCCGTTGGGGCCGACGAAGGCGGTGACGCCCGGGTCGAGCGGAACCTCGACCCGGGCATAGGAGCGGAAGTCGGCCAGCGACAGATGCGTGACGTGCATGGGTGTTTCGCCGACCTCCCCGTGACCTGCTACTTCGTCTCTACTTCGCCTCTACGGCGTGGCCGCCGAACTGGTTGCGCAGCGCGGCGATCATCTTCATCTGCGGCGAGTCCTCCTGCCGGGAGGCGAACCGCGCGAACAGCGAGGCGGTGATCGCGGGAAGCGGCACCGCGTTGTCTATCGCGGCCTCCACCGTCCACCGGCCCTCGCCGGAGTCCTGAGCGAAACCCTTCAGCCTGTCCAGGTGCTCGTCCCCGTCGAGGGAGTTCACCGCGAGGTCGAGCAGCCAGGAACGGATGACCGTGCCCTCCTGCCAGGAGCGGAAGACCTCGCGCACATCCGTGACGGAGTCGACCTTCTCCAGGAGCTCCCAACCCTCAGCGTAGGCCTGCATCATCGCGTACTCGATGCCGTTGTGGACCATCTTCGCGAAGTGGCCCGCGCCGACCCTGCCGGCGTGCACCGCACCGAAATCGCCCTCGGGCTTGAGCGCCTCGAAGACCGGCCGCACCTTCTCGACGTGCTCGGCGTCACCGCCGTACATCAGCGCGTAGCCGTTCTCCAGGCCCCAGACACCGCCGGAGACCCCGCAGTCGACGAAACCGATGCCCTTGGCCGCCAGCTCCTCGGCGTGCCGCTCGTCGTCCGTCCAGCGGGAGTTGCCGCCGTCGACGACCACGTCACCGGGCTCCAGCAGCTCGGCCAGCTCGTCGACCGTGGACTGGGTCGGCGCCCCGGCCGGGACCATCACCCACACCACGCGGGGCCCGCTGAGCTTGCCCACAAGCTCTTCCAGGCTGTGGACGTCGGCGAGGTCCGGGTTGCGGTCGTATCCGACGACGGTGTGGCCCGCGCGGCGGATCCGCTCGCGCATGTTGCCGCCCATCTTGCCGAGGCCGACGAGACCGAGCTCCATCAGTTGGTTCCTTAGGTTGCGGTGTGGCAGGAGAGGCACTTTCGTGCCGCGCCCGAGCCTAATCGCGACCCTTTGTGCACAGTTGTGGGCCCAGCCGCTCACCTGGGGAAACCCACCCGGGCACAGCGCCCGCCACCCACAGGGAGGCGGCGGCACTGTGCACAGCTGTGGACAACGTCAGCCGCTCAGCCGCACCGGCATGATCAGGTACTTGTACGCCTCGTCCGCCTCCGCGTCGAGCGCCGGCTTCCCGCTCAGCAGCGCCGGCTTCGTGGACGTCGTGAACGACAGCTGGGCCACCGGCGAGTCGATCGCGCTCAGACCGTCGAGCAGGAAGGTCGGGTTGAAGGCGATCGAGACGTCGTCGCCCTCCAGCTGCGCGTCGACCCTCTCCACAGCCTGTGCGTCGTCACTGGAGCCGGCCTCCAGGATCAGCACGCCCTGCTCGAAGCTGAGCCGCACCGGGGTGTTCCGCTCGGCCACCAGGGCGACACGCTTGACGGCCTCCACGAAGGGGGCGGTCTCGATCACGGCGACGGAGTTGAACTCGGTCGGGAACAGTGAGCGGTACTTCGGCAGGTCGCCCTCGAGCAGCCGCGTGGTCGTCCGCCGGCCCGCGCCCTCGAAACCGATGAGCCCCTCGCCCGCGCCCGAGCCGGACAGCGCCAGGATCACGCTGTCGCCGCTCGTGAGGGCCTTGGCGGTGTCCAGGAGCGTCTTGGCGGGCACCAGGGCCACCGCGGACGCCTCGGGGTTCTCCGGCTTCCACAGGAACTCACGGACCGCGAAGCGGTACCGGTCGGTGGAGGCCAGGGTGACCGTGTCGCCCTCGATCTCGATGCGGACACCGGTCAGCACCGGCAGGGTGTCGTCACGCCCGGCGGCGATGGCCACCTGGGAGACGGCGGAGGCGAAGACCTCACCGGGGACGGTGCCCGTCGCGTTCGGCATCTGCGGCAGCGAGGGGTACTCCTCCACCGGCAGGGTGTGCAGCGTGAACCGGGACGATCCACAGACCACCGTGGCCCGTACACCGTCTGTGGAAATCTCCACCGGCCGGTTGGGCAGGGCACGGCAGATGTCGGCGAGCAGCCGCCCCGAGACCAGGACCGTGCCCTCCTCCTCGACCTCGGTCTCGACGCTGACCCGCGCGGAGACCTCGTAGTCGAAGCTGGACAGGCTCAGCTGGCCGTCCTCGGCCTTCAGCAGCAGGCCGGCGAGGACCGGCGCCGGCGGACGGGCCGGGAGGCTGCGTGCCGCCCAGGCCACTGCCTCCGCGAGTACGTCGCGTTCCACCCGGATCTTCACCGTAAGCCCGCCTCCTGCTGTTGCCGGGGCTTCTCGCCCTGCTGCGTCTTCGTCGTCTGACTCGGTGTCGTGAACCCCGGTGAGGGGAAGAACACCGGGGACCAGTCTGACGCACCGCACTGACAGCTGGTGCCCGTCGAGGTCAAGTCGTGACGAGGCGCGGTCAAAGGCCGAAGAGCGAGTTGTGCACAGGGCCCTCTTCGAAACGGATTCCCAGCTCTCTCTAGTTGGGAGTAGTAGTAGGGGCTGTGGATACCGTGGATAACCCCGTTTTCCCAGGTCAGGGGCCAGATTTTATCCACTGCCCCTGTGGGTTAAGCCGGTGGACAACCAGGTGTCTCTGTGGAGAACAGAAAGTTCTGCACACACCGTGCACAGCCCGAGGCGACTTCTCCCCAGCGCCGTCCCCAGCTTTACCCACCTTTCCCACAGGCCAACCCGGCAGCTTCGTGTGACGCCTTTCACTCGACACGGTGAGCCGGCGCGTCACGTTGCCGAACAGTGGACAGCCATGTGGAGAAGCTGGGAATCGCTGGGGACAACCACCCCTCAGCCTGTGAGGTATCGGTGGACAACTTCATACACAGGCTGTGGATGCCTTCCTCGTCCACAGCCTGTGGAGATCCGTCGTCCACGATTCCACAGCCCCCTGAGCTGGCCCGATGCCTTTTCACCCGTCGGCCTGTGGACGACGTTCGGGACAACTTCACAGTCCCCAGGGTGTGGACGCAAGAAAGTCGGCAAATCTGTGGAGGACGCCCGTAACCAGGCCGGTAATCGAACAGCTGAGGGGCGCACCTTCGCGGCGCCGCTCGGTGGACGCGCCCCGTCAGAGGCGCGGAGAACCGCGTGAGCAACCATGGACGGACCCGCGGCGACCCCCTGCCGAGCCACCCCAGGACGCCGAAAGGCGCCCCGGGGATCTCTCCCAAGGGCGCCCTGAACGCCGTAGAACTAGCCGTTCTTGATGCGGTTCGTCAGCTCCGTCACCTGGTTGTAGATCGACCGCCGCTCCGCCATCAACGCCCGGATCTTCCGGTCGGCGTGCATCACGGTCGTGTGGTCCCGGTTGCCGAACTGCGCCCCGATCTTCGGCAGTGACAGGTCCGTGAGCTCTCGGCACAGGTACATGGCGATCTGCCGCGCGGTGACCAGCTGGCGGCCGCGCGAGCTGCCGCACAGGTCCTCGACCGTGAGCCCGAAGTAGTCCGCGGTCGCCGCCATGATCGCCGTCGCGCTGATCTCCGGCGTCGCGTCCTGGCCGCCGGGGATCAGGTCCTTGAGGACGATCTCCGTCAGCCCCAGGTCCACCGGCTGCCGGTTGAGCGACGCGAACGCCGTCACCCGGATCAGCGCGCCCTCCAGCTCACGGATGTTGCGCGAGATCCGGGAGGCGATGAACTCCAGCACCTCCGGCGGTGCGTTGAGCTGCTCCTGGACCGCCTTCTTGCGGAGGATCGCGATGCGCGTCTCCAGTTCCGGCGGCTGGACATCGGTGGTCAGGCCCCACTCGAAACGGTTCCTCAGCCTGTCCTCCAGTGTCACCAGCTGCCTGGGCGGCCGGTCACTGGACAGCACGATCTGCTTGTTCGCGTTGTGGAGCGTGTTGAAGGTGTGGAAGAACTCCTCCTGCGTCGACTCCTTGTCCGCGAGGAACTGGATGTCGTCGACGAGCAGGATGTCCATCTCGCGGTACCGCTTGCGGAAGCTGTCGCCCTTGCCGTCGCGGATCGAGTTGATGAACTCGTTGGTGAACTCCTCCGAGCTCACGTAGCGCACGCGCGTGCCGGGGTAGAGGCTCCGCGCGTAGTGCCCGATCGCATGCAGCAGGTGCGTCTTGCCGAGTCCCGACTCCCCGTAGATGAAGAGGGGGTTGTAGGCCTTGGCGGGTGCTTCGGCGACGGCGACCGCGGCCGCGTGCGCGAAGCGGTTGGACGCGCCGATGACGAAGGTGTCGAAGAGGTACTTGGGGTTGAGGCGGGCGGTCGGTTCGCCGGGACCCGACGCCGGTGCGGGCTTGGCGCCCAGCGGTCCGGGCGCGCCGGGCGCGGCCGGCAGGTCCGGGCGTCCCGGACCGCCCCGGCGGCCCTGGCCGGGCCCGCCCGGCGGCTCGGACCGCTCGCGGCGGCCGGTGTCCCGCTGGTCGTAGTCGCCACGGTCGTAGTCGGACCGTTCGTATTCGGGACGGTCGTAGTCGGGGCGCTGCGGTTCGTACTCCGTGCGCTGCTGCTCGTACGGCGGCCGGTCCATCGGCTGCTGGGGCCGGTAATCCTGGGAGTAGGCGTCGCCGTAACCGTCCGAGCGGTAGGTGTCCTGCGACGGTGAGGCGTAGGGGTCGCGTTCGGGGAAGCCGAGGCGGGGCTGCTGCCAGCTGTATTCGTCCTGCCCCGGGCGGGGCCAGGCGCCGGGTTCGGGGCGCTGGTACTCGGAGGGGTAGGCGGGCCGGGCGGTGGGAAGCTGGTCGGCGCGCGGGGGCGGCGGTTGGTCGCGGCCGCCCTGCTCGGGCGGGTGGTCGGCGCGGTGTCGGCCGTATCCGCCTTCGTACTGCGGGGAGGGGAGCTCGGGCTCCTCGTAACGCTGTGGCTGCACGGGGGGTGCCGGCGGGGTCGGGGGTTCGCTCGCGGAGTCGTCCACGGTGATCGCGATCCGGATCGGGCGCCCGCACTCGCGGCTCAGCGTCTCGCTGACGATGGGCGCGAGCCGGCCCTCCAGCACGTTCTTCGCGAATTCGTTCGGTACCGCGAGCAGAGCGGTGTCCGCGACCAGGGCGAGCGGCTGGCAGCGTCGGATCCAGTGTTCGTCCTTGCCCTCCACACCCTGACCGCGGCCCTCACCGAGGAGCTGCTCCAGTACTCGTGGCCACACTGCGGCAAGATCGGCAGGTACGTCAGCCACAGGGCACGCTCTCTCACAGGTCCCACGAACGTGTGGTTCGAGGACGGGTCGGGATGAATATCGGGTCGGGCGGGGATAAAGGAACGAATCGGAGTTCAGCCACGGTAGTCAGCGTGGCGGGTGCGGTTCAAGTTGTTGTCCCCAGCCTGTGGATAGTGTCTCTCCGTCACTGCTGGTTTGACCGAATGGCGTAGCCCCGCGTACCGTAACCAGGTCGAGTTGTCGATGGCTGCTGCCGCCTGCCTCCGATGGGCACAGATCGCTGAAGGTGATCGGGAAGCGGTGCACTCGGGCGTGATGCGAGCTACTCGTGGGCGCACGGTGACAGCCAGGACGGCACCCGCCACACCGATTTGATTTCTGGAGCCCCCGAGTGAGCAAGCGCACCTTCCAGCCGAACAACCGTCGTCGTGCCAAGACCCACGGCTTCCGCCTGCGGATGCGCACCCGTGCCGGTCGCGCGATTCTGGCGAACCGCCGCAGCAAGGGTCGCGCCAGCCTGTCCGCCTGATTCCGATCAGGTCATGACATCGTGCTGCCCACCGAGAACCGGCTGAGGCGGCGCGAGGACTTCGCGACCGCTGTACGACGAGGTCGCCGGGCCGGCCGCTCGTCCCTCGTCGTCCACCTTCGTAGCGGTGCCACGGACCCGCACGCGCCTGGGGAGAGCGCTCCCTCGACGCGTGCGGGTTTCGTCGTGAGCAAAGCAGTGGGTGGCGCGGTCGTGCGCAACAAAGTCAAGCGCAGACTGCGTCACCTGATGCGTGACCGAGTCGCCCTGTTTCCCCCCGGTAGCCTGGTAGTCGTACGAGCGCTGCCCGGAGCGGGCGACGCCGACCATGGACAGCTGGCCCGAGACCTGGATGCCGCCATCGAACGGCTACTGGGAGGGGGCGCGCGATGAAGTACCCACTGCTGGCTCTGATCAAGCTGTACCAGTGGACGATCAGTCCGTTGCTGGGGCCGGTGTGCAAGTACTACCCGTCGTGCTCCCACTACGGCTACACAGCCATTGACCGGCACGGTGCGATCAAGGGGACGGCGCTCACTGCCTGGCGCATCCTGCGGTGCAATCCGTGGTCGCTCGGCGGTGTGGATCATGTTCCTCCGCGTAAGCGACCGCGGTGGCACGAAATGCTGCGTGGCGCCTGGCGTGCACGCAAGGGCGGGCCCTCCGCCGCCGAACCGGCCACCGAGGAGAAGCTTGCTTCCGAGCTTCCTTCGAGCCCGGCCGCAGAGACTTCGTCCCATGCCCAAGGAGCATGATTAGTGGACACGATTGCCAGCTTTTTCAGCTTCATCACGACACCCGTTTCATGGGTCATCGTCCAGTTCCACTCGGTGTACGGGAAGATCTTCGGTCCCGACACGGGGTGGGCCTGGGGCTTGTCCATCGTGTCTCTGGTGATCCTGATCCGCATCTGCCTGATCCCGCTCTTCGTGAAGCAGATCAAGGCGACCCGGGCCATGCAGACGCTGCAGCCTGAGATGAAGAAGATCCAGGAGCGCTACAAGAACGACAAGCAGCGTCAGTCCGAAGAGATGATGAAGCTGTACAAGGAGTCGGGTACCAACCCGCTCTCCTCGTGCCTTCCCATCCTCGCGCAGTCGCCGTTCTTCTTCGCCCTGTACCACGTGCTCAACGGCATCGCGACGGGCTCGACGATCGGCGTCATCAACGACCCGCTGCTCGCCAGCGCCCGTAAGGCGCACATCTTCGGTGCCCCGCTCGCCGCGAAGTTCACGGACGGGTCGTCGAAGGTGGAGGCGCTCGGCGCTTCCCTGACCGACGTCCGGGTCGTCACCGCGATCATGATCGTCCTGATGTCGGCGTCGCAGTTCTACACGCAGCGTCAGCTGATGACGAAGAACGTCGACACCACCGTGAAGACGCCGTTCATGCAGCAGCAGAAGATGCTGATGTATGTCTTTCCGGTCATGTTCGCCGTCTTCGGCATCAACTTCCCGGTCGGTGTCCTCGTCTACTGGCTGACCACCAACGTGTGGACCATGGGCCAGCAGATGTACGTCATCCGCAACAACCCGACCCCGGGCTCCAAGGCTCAGGCCGCGTACCTGGAGCGTCTGACCAAGCACGTCACGCACCACGGCAAGGCCGGTAAGCGCAGCGAGCGCACCATCATCAAGGCGATCGTTGCCAAGGGCCGGGACCGCAACGAGTTCGAGCGCAAGTTCATCAACGCGCTGACCAAGGCGGGCCTCGTGGCCCAGGCCGACGGCGCCGTGGTGAAGGGCGAGGCTCAGGCCGCCGCGGAGACCGAGGACGGCGTCGTGACCACCGGTGCGGCCAAGCGTCAGCAGCCCAAGCGCCAGACCAAGGCCCAGCGTCAGTCCGGCAGCGCGAAGGCGGCCGGCGAGCCGGCGGCCTCTGCTGAGAAGGAGGACTCCGCCGAGAAGGAGGACTCTGCCGAGCCGACGACCTCGCTGGAGAAGTCCGACGAGCCGCAGGACGCCAAGCCGGCCGCCCGGCAGCAGCCCCCGAAGGGCGGTTCCAACGGCCGCAGCAGGGCCCAGTCCGGTCAGCGCAAGGGCGGTCCGCAGCGCCCCAAGTCCCCGTCCAAGAAGTAAGAAGGAGCCCATCCCGTGACGGAAGGCACCACCTCCGCTGCCGAGGGTGCAGACACCCTCTCCCGCCTGGAGCAGGAGGGCGAGATCGCGGCGGACTACCTCGAGGGTCTGCTGGACATCGCCGACCTCGACGGCGACATCGACATGGATGTCGAGGCCGACCGCGCCTCTGTGTCGATCATCAGCGAAGCGGGCGGCCGCGACCTGCAGAAGCTGGTCGGCCGTGACGGCGAGGTGCTGGAGGCGCTTCAGGAGCTGACCCGCCTGGCTGTGCACCGGGAGACCGGTGACCGCAGTCGGCTGATGCTCGACATCGCGGGCTACCGCGCCAAGAAGCGCACCGAGCTCTCCGAGCTGGGTGCCAAGGCTGCTGCCGAGGTGAAGAGCACCGGCGAGCCCGTGAAGCTCAAGCCGATGAGCCCGTTCGAGCGCAAGGTCGTGCACGACGCGGTCAAGTCCGCCGGACTGCGCAGCGAGTCGGAGGGCGAGGAGCCGCAGCGGTTCGTCGTCGTGCTGCCCGCCTGATCGGTCCCCCCGTTTCACCGGCCCCGTCTGTTGAGCAGGCGGGGCCGAACTTTGTCAGCCTGGTAGTTCTGGTGGCCGGTGCGTGAAGCGCCGGCGCTGTACGGAAGGACGGTCCCCGTGACGGAGGCTGCAGAGCTCCCCCCGGCGCCTGAGCAGGCGCGGGAAGTGTTCGGCGAGCGCTATGCCGATGCGGTCCGCTATGCGGAGCTGCTCGCCGAGGCAGGCGTGCAGCGTGGTCTGATCGGCCCACGGGAGGTACCTCGCCTGTGGGAGCGGCACCTGCTGAACTGCGCGGTGCTCTCCGAGGCTGTTCCCGAAGGGGTGACGGTGTGCGATGTCGGCTCCGGTGCCGGCCTGCCGGGCATTCCGCTGGCGCTGGTCAGGGAAGACCTCAACATCACGCTGCTGGAGCCGCTGCTGCGGCGCACCAACTTCCTGACCGAGGTCGTCGAGCTGCTGGGCCTGGACCATGTGACCGTCGTGCGTGGTCGCGCCGAGGAGGTCATGGGCAAGCTGCCTCCGGTGCATGTGGTGACGGCGCGTGCTGTGGCCCCGCTGGACCGGCTGGCCACCTGGGGCATCCCGCTGCTGCGGCCCTACGGCGAGATGCTCGCCCTGAAGGGGGACACGGCGGAGGAGGAGCTGAAGGCTGCGGCCACCGCCCTCGCCAAGCTCGGCGCGGTGTCCACGTCCATCCTGCATGTGGGTGAGGGGGTGGTGGACCCGCTGTCCACCGTCGTGCGGGTGGAGGTCGGGGAGAGTCCGGGGGGTGTGCGCTTCGCGGCGAAGCGGGCGAAGGCGGCTCGTACTGGCCGGACGCGTAGGCGCCGCTGATCCGTCCTGACGACCAGACGTACTCCACACAAGCTGCCAAACCTACGCATGACGGAGTGTCGCGGCTTTTCGGTACTGCTCGCTGTGCATCGTGTTTCACGTGAAACGTCGCTCACTGTTGCACGGCATCATCGGCCGGGGCCGCGCTGCGGCCGAACCGCGCGACCGAAAGCCCCTCGGTTCCCTCAGAGAAGAGGCCTCTGGTGACACTCCGTCCCTCCTGCGGGGCAGGAAGTTGTCCACAGAGGTGGATTTCTCCACAGAAGAACAGGCCTCACTGGTTCACGACCCCGAAGGCATGGGAGGCTCTGTTCATTGCGAGCCTGAAGTCGAGGAGAGTGAATCCTTGCGGTCCGACGCCAACATCGCGGGACCGATGACCGATCCGGTCCCCGGTCCCCGTACCGAGTCGATGGGGGCGGATGTTTCACGTGAAACACCGCCTCCGATGGACGACACTCCCATCGGTCGTGCTGCCCAACTTGCGGTGGAGGCTCTGGGTCGCGCCGGCGAAGGCCTGCCACGTCCGGAGCAGACCCGAGTCATGGTGGTCGCCAACCAGAAGGGCGGTGTGGGCAAGACGACGACGACCGTCAACCTTGCCGCATCGCTGGCACTCCACGGTGCCCGCGTCCTGGTGATCGACCTCGACCCACAGGGCAATGCCTCCACCGCGCTGGGGATCGATCATCACGCCGAAGTTCCATCGATCTACGACGTGCTGGTCGAGAGCAAGCCGCTGGCTGAGGTCGTCCAGCCGGTAGTGGACGTCGAAGGCCTCTTCTGCGCCCCCGCCACGATCGATCTCGCCGGTGCGGAGATCGAGCTGGTGTCCCTGGTGGCACGCGAGAGCCGGCTTCAGCGCGCGATCCAGGCGTACGAACAGCCGCTGGACTACATCCTCATCGACTGCCCGCCCTCGCTCGGCCTGCTGACGGTCAACGCGCTGGTCGCGGGCGCCGAGGTGCTCATCCCGATCCAGTGCGAGTACTACGCTCTGGAGGGCCTCGGCCAGCTGCTGCGCAATGTCGACCTGGTGCGGGGGCACCTCAACCCCACACTGCATGTGTCGACCATCCTGCTCACCATGTACGACGGCCGGACGCGTCTTGCTTCCCAGGTCGCGGACGAGGTGCGCAGCCACTTCGGCGACGAGGTGTTGCGGACGAGCATTCCTCGCTCTGTCCGTATCTCCGAGGCGCCGAGCTATGGGCAGACGGTACTGACCTACGATCCTGGATCGAGTGGTGCCCTCTCCTACCTTGAGGCGGCCCGAGAAATCGCGCTCAAGGGTCTCGGCGTCAGCTACGACCCGACGCAGGCCCACATTGGCGCACAGAGTAATCCGAGCATGGTGGAGGGGATCCAGTGAGCGAGCGACGGAGGGGGCTGGGGCGTGGTCTCGGCGCACTGATCCCAGCTGCCCCGACAGAGAAGACTCCGGCCCAGACAGCGGTGGGCGGTACGGGATCTTCGTCCTCCGCGGTGGTCCCGGTACTGACGACCGACCGTGGGGTCGCCGCCGCCAAGGTGACGACGCTGCCGGCTGTTTCACATGAGACTGAGGAGCCCTCGGTCTTCGGTGTGGCTCCGGAAGTGCCCCCTTCCCCGGTGGGCGCCTACTTCGCGGAGATCCCCCTCGACGACATCTCGCCGAATCCGCGCCAGCCGCGTGAGGTCTTCGACGAGGACGCACTGCAGGAGCTGGTCACCTCCATCCAGGAGGTAGGCCTCCTACAGCCGGTCGTCGTACGCCAGCTGGGTCCCTCGCGCTATGAGCTCATCATGGGCGAGCGGCGCTGGCGGGCCTGCCGTGAGGCCGGCCTGCAGGCCATCCCGGCGATCGTCCGGGCGACGGATGACGAGAAGCTCCTCCTGGACGCGCTGCTGGAGAACCTCCACCGCGCCCAGCTGAACCCGCTGGAAGAGGCCGCCGCCTACGACCAGCTGCTGAAGGACTTCAACTGCACGCACGACCAGCTGGCCGACCGCATCGGGCGCTCCCGTCCGCAGGTCTCCAACACCCTGCGGCTGCTGAAGCTCTCGCCGGCCGTCCAGCGCCGAGTCGCCGCCGGAGTCCTGTCGGCCGGGCACGCTCGGGCGCTGCTCTCCGTCGATGACTCGGAGGAGCAGGACCGGCTGGCCCACCGGATCGTGGCCGAGGGGCTGTCGGTGCGGGCTGTCGAGGAGATCGTGACCCTCATGGGCTCGCGGCCGCAGATGACCGCCCGTGCCAAGGGGCCGCGTGCGGGCGCCCGGGTCTCCCCGGCGCTGAGCGACCTCGCTACCCGGCTCTCGGACCGCTTCGAGACGCGGGTGAAGGTCGACCTGGGCCAGAAGAAGGGCAAGATCACCGTCGAGTTCGCTTCGATGGAAGACCTTGAGCGGATCCTCGGCACGCTCGCCCCGGGCGAGGGCCCGGTCCTCCACCAGGGGATCCACGACGCCGACTCCGCGGGTCCTGAGGAATCCGAGGACTGACCGTCCCGGGGGCGTTCTGCCCGGGACCGTGGCGGGTGTTCTCGCGCGGGACCAAGGTGGTTTCCGCCCGCGTCGGCGCCCTGTCCCCTGTCCGTCCGAGAGCGGATCGTGTCCGGTGTGTACCGGAACACGATCCGCTCTTTGCTTTCAGGCGGTATCGATGGAATCGCTGTGTGGATACGATGCGTTCGGGTACGGCGGATCCACCTGACGGCTGGCAGCACCTCTGAATGGGAGGCGGGAGCCATGCGATCGATGAGCCGCACCGGACTGGTGAGCGCGGGCCTGGGACTGGGCGCGACCGTCGGATTCGTCGGCAGTCTGCTCAGAGAACGCAACGCTCTGACAGCCGCTCGCGATGCTGCGGGCGAAGGAAGCGAGGAACAGCCTTCATGGGGCGTCGGCTCGTACCGCTCACGCTGGACAACCTTCAGGACCTTCCCAAGCGCTGTCGCTCGTGTGTCTTCTGGGAACTGGATCCCGTCAGCGGCGAAGCAGCGGTAAAGGCGGGCACATCCGCGTTGGAGAAGGAGGCCTGGATCTCCGCCGTGCTGCTCGACTGGGGATCGTGCGGCCGGGTGGTGTATGTCGACGACGTACCTGTGGGCTTTGTGCTTTACGCTCCGCCCGCCTACGTCCCGCGCTCCACGGCATTTCCCACGAGTCCGGTGTCACCGGACGCCGTCCAGCTCATCACCGGCTACATCATGCCCGGCTACCAGGGACAGGGGCTCGGGCGCGTGATGGTCCAGACAGTCGCCAAGGATCTGCTGCGCCGGAGCTTCAAGGCGATCGAGGCGTTCGGCGACGCCCGCTACAAGGAGCCGGCCTGTCTGCTGCCCGCCGACCATCTGCTGGCCGTGGGTTTCAAGACGGTCCGGCAGCACCCCGTGCATCCACGGATGCGGCTGGAGCTGCGGACGACGCTCTCTTGGAAGGAAGACGTGGAGCTGGCGCTCGATCGGCTCCTGGGAGCCGTACAGAAGGAACCAGTGCTACGGCCGCTCTAAGTGAGTGCCCCGCAGTTGATCGAAGCGAGTCCTCAAAGCAAATGGGCCAACCCCGAGGGGTTGGCCCATTCGTGTTTCACGTGAAACGTCACTCGGCGATGTAGTCGTCGAGGTCGCGCAGGAGCGCCGCCTTCGGCTTGGCACCGACGATCGTCTTGGCAACCTCGCCGCCCTGGTACACGTTCAGGGTGGGGATCGACATAACGCCGTACTTGGCGGCCGTCGTCGGGTTCTCGTCGATGTTCAGCTTGACGATCTCGATCTTCTCGCCGTGCTCGGCGGCGATGGCCTCAAGAGACGGGGCGATCTGGCGGCACGGGCCGCACCACTCGGCCCAGAAGTCCACCAGGACGGGCTTGTCGCTCTTGAGGACGACCTCCTCGAAGTCGGCGTCGGTCACATGCTTCAGAGTGCCGGCCACGGCGGGCTCCTTTACTCGTTCGTGCGGTGGGGCGGAAGGGGGATGATCAGACGGTGGTCTTCTCGGGCTCTGCCTTCTCCTCGTCCGCGAGGGCGGCGAGGAAACGCTCGGCGTCGAGAGCAGCGGAGCAGCCGGTACCGGCCGCGGTGATCGCCTGGCGGTAGGTGTGGTCCACCACGTCACCGGCGGCGAACACACCCGTCAGGTTGGTGTGCGTCGAGGGCGCGTCGACCTTCAGGTAGCCCTCCTCGTCCAGGTCCAGCTGGCCCTTGAACAGCTCGGTGCGCGGGTCATGGCCGATCGCGATGAACAGGCCCGTCACCGGCAGGTCCGAGAGCTCACCGGTCTTGACGTTGCGCAGCTTGAGACCGGCCAGCTTCTGCTCGCCCTGGACCTCGGCGATCTCGCTGTCCCAGGCGAACTTGATTTTCGGGTCGGCGAAGGCGCGCTCCTGCATCGCCTTGGAGGCGCGCAGGGTGTCCCGGCGGTGGACGATCGTGACGGACTTGGCGAACCGGGAGAGGAAGGTGGCCTCCTCCATCGCGGTGTCGCCGCCGCCGATCACAGCGATGTCCTGCTCCTTGAAGAAGAACCCGTCACAGGTGGCGCACCAGGAGACACCACGGCCGGAAAGGGCGTCCTCGTTCGGCAGACCCAGCTTGCGGTGCTGGGAGCCGGTGGTGACGATGACGGCCTTCGCCCTGTGGACCGTGCCGGCGGTGTCGGTGACGGTCTTGATCTCACCGGTCAGGTCGACGGAGACGACGTCGTCCGGAATCAGCTCGGCACCGAAGCGCTCGGCCTGGGCGCGCATGTTGTCCATGAGGTCGGGACCCATGATGCCGTCGCGGAAGCCCGGGAAGTTCTCCACCTCGGTGGTGTTCATCAGCGCACCGCCCGCGGTGACGGCACCCTCGAACACGAGGGGCTTCAACGACGCGCGCGCGGTGTAGAGCGCCGCCGTGTAGCCGGCGGGCCCGGAGCCGATGATGATCACGTTACGGACGTCGCTCACGACTTGATTCCTCGTCTCTGGTCTACGTCATTCGACCGGTGGGAGTTCTTGTCAGAAGCTCTCACCCCACCCAACGGATCCTACGGGGCGCGCATTCCCGGTGTGTCCGGGCACACGGGCATCCCACACCGTACGGATTTCCACGCCAGGCGGGAGGATGCGTCCCTCCGCTCCCAGGGGTCGAAGACCACTCAGGGACGTGCCAGGGACTCCGTCAGCAGAACCTCGCCAGGGGATGCCGACGACCGGCTCTCACACGTGGCGTCGACGATGAAGACCGTCACCCGGGTGCTGTCGGAGGTATCGGGGAGGACGACGAGAAATGCATCCTTCCCCCCGTACGTCCCCTTCTTCGCACCGAGGACGTCGTCGTTCTGGCTGATGCCCTGGCGGACGCACGGCGGCACCGGCACCGAGGGCTGGATCCGGGTGGTGTAGGGCGAGTCCGTGGAGCCGGGCGAAGTGGATTCGCCCTGGATTCCCAGGTCCGGCTTATTGGAGCCACGCGGGCTCGTCTTCGTGCCGAGGAGGTTCTCCACCTCTGTCGGGAGGGCGCCCTTGGAGAAGCCCTCCGCTGAGCTCGTCGGCTTGCCCTGCGCGGTAGGCGGCCCATCGCCGCCGAGCGACTGGAGGAAGAACGAACCGGCGCCCAGGACGGCCGCGGTGAAGACAGCTCCGAGAACGACGGTCCGACGGCGTCGGCCGCGTCCCTTTCCCTGCGCCTGTCCGCGGTCGTGCCCGCGGTCCTTGCGGCCGGGACCGGTCGAAGCGCTCGACCGTCCGGCGGGACGGTTCACTGGGGGCGAAGCGAGGGTCGATGTTTCACGTGAAACATGTGTCTCGGGTGCCGTGGCGTTCAGCAGTGCCTCAGCGGCGAGCGCGGCGTCGATCCGGCCCGCGACGTCAGCCGGCATGCGCGACGGCCCCGGCAGTGCGCCCAACAGGCCCCGGATCTCCTCCAGCGAAGCGTGGACGTCGGCACAGAGCTCACACTCGTCCAGGTGCTGTCGTACCTCCGCGGTCCGGGCATCCGGGAGCAGGCCTTCGGTGAGGTCGGAGATCTCCGCGACGTCCGGGTGCCCGGTCGTGTCTGTCGTGGAAGTCACGCTCGCCCACCTCCGCCCTTCACTGCGGCTGAATCACTCGGCCCGGTCTCCTGTGAGCCCCCGTTCTGAGGCCTCGCTGCCGGTGGGACGGATGTCCCCTCCGCCCGGTTCCGTGCCGGGCCCGGCACGTTCTCGTCGCCGGTGTTTTCTGGCCGTAGATGGGTGAGTAGCGGCAGGAGTCTGGCTCTGCCGCGGGCACAGCGGCTCTTCACCGTCCCCGTGGGCACATCGAGGATCCGGGCCGCCTCCGCGACCGGGTAGCCCTGCATGTCGACGAGGACAAGGGCGGCGCGCTGATCGTGCGGCAGCGTGCCGAGGGCTTCGAGGAGCTGGCGGTGCAGATCGTTGCGCTCGGCCGGAGCGGAGGCCGATTCATGCGGCTCCAGCAACTGCTCGAGGCGCTCGGTGTCGTCGACGGGGGCGGTCTTGCGGGAGGCCGCCTTGCGGGCCCGGTCAAGACAGGCGTTCACCGTGATCCGATGCAGCCAGGTCGTGACGGCCGACTGGCCCCGGAAGGTGTGGGCGGCCCGGTAGGCGGAGACCAGAGCGTCCTGGACGGCGTCAGCGGCTTCCTCGCGGTCACCCAGGGTCCGCAGCGCGACCGCCCAGAGCCGGTCCCGATGCCGTCGCACGATCTCACCGAAGGCGTCGGGGTCACCTTCCACATGGCGGGCGAGCAGGTCCTGATCGCTCACTCCGTCGTATCCGGCCCCCTCCGCCATCTGCCCCTCCGCCTTCGGTGCCTCCGGTGAGACGTCAGCCTGTGAACTTCACTTCGGTGATGGCCTGCTTGTAGCCGGGTCCGGCATACGCGGCCGAGTCGTTGCCCGAGTACGGCACGGCGGTGAGCCACACGAGGACGTACTGGCTCTTCACCTTCTTGCTGACCTTCACCGTGGCGGTGTTTCCGGTGGTGGTGATGCTGCCGATCTTCGTCATCGAGCTGATCGACCCCGGGGTCAGCGAGTCGGCCGCGTACAGGTCGACCGTTGTGTGATCGCCAGCGTAGCGAAGTGAGATGGTCCCCGTGGCGAGTTCCTTGGCGGAGCCGAGGTCGTAGACGATGCCTACGCCGGGCTTGTAGGGGGCCAGCTCGGGACCGTCTGTGAAGCTCTTGGTCTTCCAGTACGTCGAGGTATTGCCGTCGTAGCTCAGCTTCACGTCGTTCGGATGCTGGGCCCCGCCGTCGGCGACGTACTCCTGCGCGTTCTGGATCTTTATCGCGGCGGCGGGCGCGGGGCTTGCGCTGCTCTTGTCCCCGTCGTCCGAAGGCTGGGTGTTCGTGGGGTCGTCGGACTTGTCGCCCTGGTTCATCAGGGCGTCCGCGAGCTGCCAGCTGCCCAGGCCCAGCGCGGCGATCAGCAGGGCGGAGACCGCCCACTTGAGGGCCTTGCCGGTACGGCTCTGGAGCGGGGGCGGCGGGGCCTGGAGGGCCTGCGTCACGCCGGGAGGCGTGGGGCGGCCGTAGGTGCCCTGCTGGTAGGTGGTTCGCTGGTACTCGGGCGGTGCCGTGAACGACGGCTCCGGCGGGCGGATGCGGGGCATCTCGCCGATCGCCTTCACCAGCTCCTCCGGCGTGGTGCACGCGGACTCGTGGCGGGAGGCGGTGGCTCCGTCGTTGATCAGGGCCCGCATGGCGAGCTCGGACAGGCCGCGGTGGACACCCGCACGCACCTGGTCGGGTGCGATCAGGCCGACGTCCTTGGGCAGCCCCGGTAGACCGTAGGCGTCGCTCTGGTACGGCCAGCGCTGGGTGAGCGCCGCGTACAGCAGGGCGCCGGCCGCCTCGGTGTCGGTGCGCTGCGGGCTGTCGGAACTGATGCCGCGCAGCGCCGCGTTCACCGCGAGGCCGCGGATACGCCACTGACCGCTGGAGGTGCGCAGCACGGCGTTGGGGTTGAGCCGGAGATGGGCCAGCCCCTCGCGGTGGGCGGCCGCCATCGCGGATGCGATCTGACTGACCATCTGGTAGGCGTCGTGCGGCTCCAGCGGGCCGGCCGCGAGCAACGCGGTCAGCTCGGTGGCGTCGGGCAGCCACTCGTGCACCACATAGACGAGGTCGTTCTCCTCGACCGCGTCCAGGACCTGTACGAACCGGGGATCCCCGAGCAGCGCGGCAGAGCGGGCCGCGGCCAGCACGGCGCGGGTGCGCGCATGGTCGGCCGGCAGGATGTGCACGCCGACGGCGCGCCGCAGTTTCTCATCGACCGCACGCCAACTGCTGAATCCGTCCAGACGGGTGACGCACTCCTCAAGACGGTAGCGTCTGGCGAGCTTGTGACCGCTGTGCAGTTCGGGAGGCAAAGCCTTCTTCCCTGGGCTCGCGGCTGTGCCGCTCCCCTGTGCCTCTTCGCTGTCCGTGTCCCGCTCCGGGTTCTGGGCCACCCCGTCGGCCGTGGACTGCTCCGCCTTGGCGGTCAGCGGCTTGTCACCGCTGTTGTCTGCCACGTCGACGGCAGCCGTGCTCCGTTCCGCCACCGTCGTTCCCTGCCTCCCCATCCGTTGCACGCTGTCCGACGCCGAATCCAATTGTGCCCACAGTCTGCCGCTATGCACGACACACGGCGACGGACGATGGTTGTGCGCGTACCCCTACCTCAGCGACCCAGACGCCCGCGCACCATACCCACGAGGGAGTTGAGCTCCTCGATCCGCATGCGGCGCGCGGCCACATAGAAGACGCCCAGCAGTACCGCTCCGCCGGCCAGCAGCGCGGCGAAGGAACCGATCACGCCCTGCCCCAGAGTGTGGCCGATGCCGTAGCAGGCCGCACCGCTGAGCAGAGCGGCCGGGACGGAGGCGATGCACAGCCGCGCGTAGGTGCGGGTGACCTGGGAGCCGTCCAGGTCGCCGCCGAGCCGCTTGCGCAGCCGCTTCCAGGCGACACCCACGCCGATCGCGTAGGCGAGGCCGTAGGAGGCGGCCATGCCGGCCACCGCCCAGCGAGCCGGAAGCAGGAAGTAACAGGTGACCGAGGCGCCCGCGTTGACCGCGGCGACGATGACCGTGTTGTAGAACGGGGTGCGGGTGTCTTCGTAGGCGTAGAACGCACGCAGGACGACGTACTGCACCGAGTACGGGATCAGGCCGAGGCCGAAGGCCATCAGCATGTACCCCATGTTGGTGGCCTCGCTGGTGCCCGAGGAACCGAAGATCAGGGTGCACATCGGGATGCCGAGTGCCACGAAGCCGAAGGCGATGGGGACGATGGCGACGGCGGTCGTCCGCAGGCCCTGGGAGATGTCGTCGCGGACGGCGCCCGTGTCGTTCTCGGCGGCCGAGCGGGAGATCCGTGGCAGCAGGGCGGCCATCAGGGAGACCGTGATGATGGCCTGCGGCAGGCCCCAGATCAGCTGGGCGTTGGCGTAGGCGGCGAAGCCGGTGCCGTCGACCGGGGAGTGCTTGCCCGCCGAGGTCGACAGCTGGGAGACGACGAGCGCACCGGCCTGGTTGGCGAGGACGAACAGCACGGTCCACTTGGCGAGGGTGGCGGCCTTGCCGAGGCCGTGGCCCCTCCAGTCGAAGCGCAGCCGCAGCCGGAACCCGGTCTCGCGCAGGTAGGGGATCATCGCGAGGGCCTGGACCACGAGGCCGAGCAGCACGCCGAGGCCGAGCAGCCGCTGGCCCTCCGGCGGGATGGTGGTGACCTTCATGCCGGAGTGCGCGGCGGTGCCGTACACCCAGATGAACAGGCCGAGGGTGACGATGATGACGATGTTGTTGAGGACTGGCGTCCACATCATCGCGCCGAACTTGCCCCGCGCGTTGAGGATCTGACCCATCACCACGTGGATGCCCATGAAGAAGATCGAGGGAAGGAAGTAGCGGACGAAGGTGATGCCGACGTCATTGGCCGCCGGGTCGCTGGCGACCGAGTCGGACAGCAGGCGGATCAGGAAGGGCGCGGCCGCGATCGTGGCCGCGGTGAGCAGGCCCAGCGCCACCATCACGAGGGTGAGCAGACGGTTGGCGAACGCCTCGCCGCCGTCCTCGTCCTCCTTCATGGCCCGCACGAGCTGTGGCACGAAGACGGAGTTGAGGCCGCCGCCGACGGTCAGGATGTAGATCATCGTCGGCAGTTGGTAGGCGACCTGGAACGTGTCGCCGAGCAGACCCACGCCCAGGGCGGAGACGATCAGTGCGGAGCGGACGAAACCCGTGAGGCGGGAGACCATCGTGCCCGCCGCCATCACGGCACTGGACTTCAGCAGCCCGGAGGCACGCCCGCCCTTCTTGGCCGCAGGGGCAGAGGGTGCTGCGGGGGCCGCCGGAGCGGCGGGCACCGGCTCGGCGGCGGGGGTCCCGGGTGCGGACGGCGCCTGCGGGAACTGGGGGGCCGCGTACTGGTTCTGGGCGGCGGGGACCTGCGGCGGCGACGGGTACTGGCCCGAGGATGGCGGGTACTGGCCGGCGAGGGGCGGGTACTGGCCGGCGGGAGCCGGGTACTGGTCGGCGGAGCCCGGTACGGACCGGGGATCCGTCTGCGGGTTGCCGCTGCCCTGCTGCTGGTCCCGGAAGAGGTGCGCGAAGGCGTCCGGCTCGTGGCGCTCCTCACCGGAGTGCGTGACCAGATCGTCCACGCCCACGAACTGGGTCGTGCGCGGGTTGTCGCCGTATGGCAGGTACTGGGTCGGGCCCTCCGGCTCAGGCGGCGGGGTCTGGGCCCACACATGCGGGTCCGGGGCGTACGGTGACTGCGCGGGCTGGCCGTACAGCGGCTGCTGCGGGTACGTGCCCGGGGGCGGCGGGGGGTGCGCGGCGCGGTCGTAGAGCGCCTCGGCGACCGGGTCCTGGGCGGAGAGGTCCTGTGCCCGGTAGGGGTCCTGGTCGTAGGCGTCCTGGAGGTACATGTCAGCCGCGTGCTGCTGCGGCGGGACCTGGCCGGCCTCCGGCGGCGGCTCGGGGTAGCCCGAACCGGCCGCGCCCTGGCCGCGTTCACCGTCGTACGGCGCGTTCATGGTTACCC
Source organism: Streptomyces sp. NPDC048417 (assembly GCF_040651615.1). NCBI lineage: Bacteria > Bacillati > Actinomycetota > Actinomycetes > Kitasatosporales > Streptomycetaceae > Streptomyces > Streptomyces sp. NPDC048417. The sequence continues at coordinate 313,468 of NZ_JBEZKI010000001.1, forward strand.
CACCTCATCGTCCCGGGCCACACCGGCCACGACATCGCTCAACGGTCCACTCTCTCACCCGTCCCGGACGGGTCGGCGCTTTCCGGTGCGGTGTCCGGTGTCGGGTCACTCGGCTGCTCCGGGTCGTCTGCCCCGGAGCGGGCCCCCGACTCTTCCCGGAGACGATCCTCACGAGCGTCGGAGTTCCCCGCCGGGCCGGTGTCCTCGGTCTCCAGGGCCTCGGGAGTCTCCGGGGTCCCCGGCGTGTCCGGGGTGCCCTCGCCCGTCTCGTCGGGACCGTCGCCCTCCTCGGCACGGCGGGCGGCGGCCCGCTTGCGCTGGGTGTACATCCGGAACCCGGCGAGCACCAGCAGCAGCACACCGCCGCCGATGACCAGCATCACGGTGGGCGTGACCTCGGTGACCTTCACGTCGAACCGGACGGGGGCGCCGTACTCCTGGCCGTCCTCGGTGTAGAGCTGGGCGATGACCTCCACCCGGCCGTTGGCGTTGGCCGACGTGGAGAACTTCACGGACTGGGTGTGGCCGCCGGAGACCTCGACCGGCTGCTCGTAGTAGGCCTTGCCGCCGATCTCGAGTCGGGTCGGCATGGTCGAGGTGAGCCGCAGGACGAGGTGGTCGACGCCCTGGACCAGGTTGTTCTGGACGGTCACCGGGATGGTGGCGCTGCGGCCGGAGAGCTTGGTCTCGGACTTGTCGATCAGCTTGACCTGGCCGAGGAGGCTGTCGAGCCAGGACTCCACGTCCGTGCGGAAGATGTCGGCTTCGCTGCCGCGGCCTCGCCAGGACGTGGACATCTCACGGTTTATGGCCCGCCCGAAGGGGGTCACCACCCGGGACTGGTTGGTGAGGATCACCTGGAAGTTGTCGAGCTTGTCCTGGGTACGGGCGATCTGCTCGAAGGCCGTCCGGGGCAGCTCCTGCTTGCGCAGCGCGGAGGGATAGGCGGACGACGAGGGGATCTTCGTGGTCGCGCCGGGGTCGGGCTTGGCCTTGGCCGCGGCCGCGAGGTCCTGGGACTGCGACCAGTTGCCGTCCTGCAACGCGGTGAGCGCCGTCGCCATCGCCTGGGCCTGGCTCGCCGACGGCATCCGCTGCGGGGCGACGACGATGCTGCGCTCTTTGTCGGTCTGCGTGTTCAGCGCCAGGCTCTGGGCCAGGAACTGCTGCACCGCGAGGGTGGCCGAGTCCGCCTTCGTCAGATCGCCCTGGAACGCCGTGGACAGTCGCGCGTCCGCGACCACCGCCGTCGTGCCGCCGCCGATCGGACGTGCCGCCGAGGGCGTGTAGGGCAGCCCGCCGGTCTCCTGGAGGCTGTCGCTGCGGGCGATCACCTTGTCGGCGCCCGCCGACGTGGCGACCTTGATGATCGACGGGTCGACGGCACCGTTCACGGGCCATGCGAAGTCGGTGCTCGGTGTGACATGGAGAACGGTCTCCACCGTGGTGGCGGCGACGTCGGTGGCGTCCTTGAGATGACTCAGCGAGCCGGTCACGCTGGTGCCGTTGTGGGCGAGGGAGGCCAGGTCCGGGTCGGCGAAGGGAAGGGCCACGACTTCCTTGTCCGCCACCGCGTCCTGCAGATCGGCCAGGAACTGCTTGGCCACCGCCTGATGGGTGCCGGCTGTGGTGCTGTCGCCGGCGCCCTGGATCCGGTAGCTGCGGGTCATCGCGTCCACGGAGGCCAGCAGGTCCGGGTCGATCACCCAGGTGACGTCCAGGTCCTTGCCGAGCGACAGCATCTGCGCCAGCCGGCCGCCGGGTGAGATCTCCTTGGCGAGGTCGTCGTCGAGGAAGACCGGCGTCTGTAGTTCACCCGCGCCCGTCTTCGCCGTCACATGGACCGTGGAGATCAGCGGCCACAGATACGTAGTCCTGGTCCTTGTGTCGGCCTCGGAGGGCTGCCATGGCAGGAACGTCCGCTGGATGCCGAGCACCTGCTCCCACGGCTGCGCGGACGTCTGGCCGGACAGCGAGACGCCGAACGGGTACACCCCGTCCTGGCCCAGGTCGAGCTTGTCGACCGGCACGGAGATGCTGAAGTGCTCGGCGACCCCCGGGGCGAGCGAGTCGAAGTCCTCTGTGTACTTGCCGCCGACCGCGGTGCCGAGGCTCGAATTCAGGTCGGCGGGGTGCCGGGCGGCGGAGTCGATCGCGGAGCGCGTGCTGAGCTGGGAACCCACACGCAGGTCCACATGGGCGTCCGTGACGGCCTGCTTGCCGTTGTTGGTCACCGTGCCGGAGACCGTCAGCGTGTCCCCGTCGGTGGGGGCGCTGGGGCTGAGCGAGTCCAGGGCAACGGACACCGTGTCCGAGTCGGCCGCCTGCGCCGGAACCGCGGCGGGCAGCTGCACCAGTGCGGCCAGCAGAGGCGCACCCGCGAGCAGTGCTCCGGTGCGCCGCAGCCAGCGACGGGCAGGTGAGGGCGTCCCCTGGATGTCTGCCGCCTCGGCCACGCGCTCGTCCGTCCCTCGTCATCGTCAGTGGTCGTCGGAATGTGCGTCCACGCATGGTAACGAGGCGCGCTGAGCGGAAGTGCCGCGGTCTGCTCCACAAGATCGGGGGAGGAGATCGGCCCGTCCCCTATATCCAGTATCGTCGGGAGACTCATGTAAGTGGCGAGCGCTGCCCTTGTGCGGGTATGGAGTGAGCTGTCCCACTCTCCTTGTACGGAGGCTTTGTGTGGGGCGCTGCCGGAATATGGAGGCGCTTCGAGCCGCTCGGGGCACGTACCCTGTTCTGTTGTGCCGAACGCCAATGAAGACACTCCTTCCTCTGCCCTGAGCCAGGCGCAGCAGCGCGCGGTGAGCGAACTGCTGCGGGTGGCGCCCGTCGCCGACGACCTCGCCCGCCGATTCCAGGAGGCCGGGTTCTCGCTTGCCCTGGTCGGCGGCTCGGTCCGGGACGCGTTGCTGGGCCGGCTCGGCAACGACCTGGACTTCACCACCGACGCCCGCCCCGAGGACGTACTGAAGATCGTCCGGCCCTGGGCGGACGCGCTCTGGGAGGTCGGTATTGCTTTCGGCACCGTCGGGGCGCAGAAGGACGGTTACCAGATCGAGGTCACGACCTACCGGTCCGAGGCGTACGACCGCACCTCGCGCAAGCCTGAGGTGTCGTACGGCGACTCCATCGAGGAGGATCTCGTCCGGCGGGACTTCACGGTCAATGCCATGGCGGTGGCGCTGCCGGAGAAGGAGTTCATCGACCCGCACGGCGGGCTGGACGACCTCGCGGCCCGTGTGCTGAGCACCCCGGGGACGCCCGAGGACTCCTTCTCGGACGACCCGCTGCGGATGATGCGCGCCGCCCGTTTCGCAGCCCAGCTCGACTTCGAGGTGGCCCCCGAGGTCGTCGCGGCGATGAAGGACATGGCCGGGCGCCTGGAGATCGTCTCGGCCGAGCGGGTCCGGGACGAGCTGAACAAGCTGATCCTCTCCACCCACCCTCGCAAGGGGCTGACGCTGCTCGTCGACACCGGCCTCGCCGACCATGTTCTTCCCGAGCTGCCCGCCCTGCGCCTGGAGAGCGATGAGCACCACCGCCACAAGGACGTCTACGACCACTCGCTGATCGTCCTGGAGCAGGCCGTGGCGCTGGAGGAGGACGGCCCCGACCTCACCCTCCGCCTTGCCGCGCTGCTGCACGACATCGGCAAGCCGCGCACCCGCCGTTTCGAGACGGACGGCCGTGTCTCGTTCCACCACCACGAGGTGGTCGGCGCGAAGATGACCAAGAAGCGCATGACGGCCCTGAAGTACTCCAACGAACTGGTGAAGGACGTCTCACGCCTGGTCGAACTCCATCTCCGCTTCCATGGGTACGGCGCCGGGGAGTGGACGGATTCGGCGGTGCGTCGCTATGTCCGTGACGCGGGCCCCCTGCTCGACCGTCTCCACAAGCTGACCCGGTCCGACTGCACTACCCGCAACAAGCGGAAGGCAGTGGCGCTCTCCCGTGCCTACGACGGCCTGGAGGGGCGCATCGCCGAGCTTCAGAAGCAGGAGGATCTCGACGCCATCCGCCCGGACGTCGACGGCAACCAGATCATGGAGATCCTCGGGATCCGGCCCGGCCCGGAGGTCGGCAAGGCGTACAAGCACATGCTGGAGCTCCGGCTGGAGGACGGGCCGATGGAGCACGATGCTGCGGTGGCCGCGCTCAAGGAGTGGTGGGCCGAGCAGGGCTGAGCGTGTGGATCGGCGTCATGTTTCACGTGAAACATGACCTGGCCGGGACGTGACGAGGGGCGATGTTTCACGTGAAACATCGCCCCTCGTCGCTACTCCTCCACTTCGAGTAGTCCTTCTTGGCGAGACGTGACTCTGCTGCGCCCTCGCTGGCGTTCGAAGCGGGCCATGGCCGTTGCAACCGCCGCGTAGATGAAGGCGACGGCGATGACGAGGGTCGCGGAACGGCCGTCCGGTGGGAGCATCAAGGCTGCGACGCCGGCCGCCCCCACGAAGGCGACGTTGAAGAGCACGTCGTACACGGAGAAGATCCGGCCGCGGAAGCCGTCGTCGACGGACGACTGGACGATGGTGTCGGTGGCGATCTTCGCGCCCTGGGTGATCAGTCCCAGGACGAAGGCGGCGACGAGCATGGGGACTGTCGTGAACGGGAGGCCCAGAGCGGGCTCCAGTACAGCGGCGGACGCGGCGCACGCGACGATCCATCGCCCGGGGCCGAGCCGCCCCGCGGCCCAGGGCGTCACCACGGCCGCCGCGAAGAAGCCCGCCCCGGAGATTCCCAACGCCAACCCCAGCAGCCCGAGCCCGTCGTCCGGGTCGGAGGAGAGGGCGTAGCGGCACAGCATCAGTACCAGGACGAGCAGGGCGCCGTAGCAGAAGCGCATCACCGTCATGGAGAGCAGCGCCCAGACCGCCTCGCGGCGCCGAGGTGCGGCGAGGTGCCGTATCGCCTCCAGGAGGTCGCGTGCGGTGGTGATCACAGCCGTTCCCAGGCTCGGCTGTGCCGGATGCCGGTCGGGCCCGAGGAGGCCGGGGGCCATGGTCAGCGAGGCGAGGGCTGCGGACAGGTACAACGCCGCGCCCAGCAGTACGACCGCCGCATCGGAGTCGGAGGCCAGCAGCCGAACGGCGAAGGCGAGCCCGCCGCCGACGGTCGCGGCGAGGGTTCCTGCGGTTGGGGACAGGGAGTTGGCCAGCACCAGACGTTCGGGGTCGACCACGCGTGGGAGGGCGGCGGACAGCCCCGAAAGGACGAAGCGGTTGACGGCCGTGACGCACAGCGCGGAGACGTAGAAGAGCCAGTCGGGTACATGGCCGGCGATCAGGATGGCCGTGACCGCGGCCAGCAGCGCACGCAGCAGATTGCCGTAGAGGAAGACCTGGCGGCGGCGCCAGCGGTCCAGCAGGACGCCGGCGAAGGGGCTCACGAGGGAGTACGGCAGGAGCAGGACCGCCATCGCCGAGGCGATCGCACCCGGTGAGGTCTGCTTCTCCGGGGAGAAGACGACGTAGGCGGCGAGCGCGACCTGGTAGACGCCGTCGGCACCCTGGGAGAGCAGACGGACGGTGAGCAGGCGGCGGAAGTCCCGCTGGCGCAGCAGGACACGCAGGTCGCGGACGACGGGCATGGGGCACAGCCTCACACACGGGGAGAGTCCCCGGGTCGGGGGACCCGGGGACTCTCACAGCCCTGGCAGGAGCGTTATTTTGCGAGCGCCGGACGTCAGCGTTCGGTGGTGCCGAGTTACCGCTCGACGTCGCCGCGGATGAACTTCTCCACGTTCTCGCGGGCCTCGTCGTCGAAGTACTGGACCGGCGGGGACTTCATGAAGTAGCTCGACGCGGACAGGATCGGGCCGCCGATACCGCGGTCCTTGGCGATCTTCGCGGCACGCAGGGCGTCGATGATGACACCCGCGGAGTTCGGGGAGTCCCAGACCTCGAGCTTGTACTCCAGGTTCAGCGGGACGTCACCGAAGGCACGGCCCTCCAGGCGGACGTAGGCCCACTTGCGGTCGTCCAGCCACTGCACGTAGTCGGACGGGCCGATGTGGACGTTCTTCTCGCCGAGGTCCCGGTCGGGGATCTGGGAGGTGACGGCCTGCGTCTTGGAGATCTTCTTGGACTCCAGGCGCTCGCGCTCGAGCATGTTCTTGAAGTCCATGTTGCCGCCGACGTTCAGCTGCATCGTGCGCTCCAGGACGACGCCCCGGTCCTCGAACAGCTTCGCCATGACGCGGTGCGTGATGGTGGCGCCGACCTGCGACTTGATGTCGTCACCGACGATCGGGACGCCGGCCTCGGTGAACTTGTCCGCCCACTCCTTGGTGCCGGCGATGAAGACCGGGAGGGCGTTGACGAAGGCGACCTTGGCGTCGATGGCGCACTGGGCGTAGAACTTCGCCGCGTCCTCGGAACCGACGGGCAGGTAGCAGACGAGGACGTCGACCTGCTTGTCCTTGAGGATCTGGACGATGTCGACCGGCGAGGCCTCGGACTCCTCGATGGTCTGGCGGTAGTACTTGCCGAGGCCGTCGAGGGTGTGGCCGCGCTGGACGGTCACGCCGGTGTTCGGCACGTCACAGATCTTGATGGTGTTGTTCTCGGATGCGCCGATGGCGTCCGCCAGGTCGAGACCGACCTTCTTGGCGTCCACGTCGAACGCGGCGACGAACTCGACGTCCTTGACGTGGTAGTCGCCGAACTGGACATGCATCAGGCCGGGGACCTTGGACGCCGGATCGGCGTCCTTGTAGTACTCGACTCCCTGGACCAGCGACGCGGCACAGTTGCCCACGCCGACGATGGCTACGCGAACCGAACCCATTCCGGTTGCTCCCTGTGTGTACGAGTGAGGCCCTGACCGGGTCTCACGTGGTGGTGTCGTCGGACAAATCCGGCCGGGTCTCCCCGGACCGGGGCAGGTTGCCCGGCGTTCCATTGGTGGTGTTCTGCTGAGCGGAGCCTCCGGAAGCGGGACCCTTCATGTCCCGCCCGGCCCGCTCGCTCTCGATGAGCTCGTTCAGCCAGCGCACTTCGCGCTCCACGGACTCCATTCCGTGGCGCTGGAGCTCAAGCGTGTAGTCGTCGAGGCGCTCCCGGGTGCGTGCCAGCGAGGCGCGCATCTTCTCCAGACGCTCCTCCAGCCGGCTGCGACGGCCCTCCAGTACGCGCATCCGCACATCGCGCGAGGTCTGCCCGAAGAAGGCGAACCGTGCCGCGAAGTGCTCGTCCTCGTACGCGTCGGGGCCGGTCTGGGAGAGGAGCTCCTCGAAATGCTCCTTACCTTCGGCCGTCAACCGGTAGACGATCTTGGCGCGGCGGCCGGAGAGCGGTGCGGCGAGGGCGTCCTCGGTGGTGTTCCCCGGTTCCTCGATCAACCAGCCGTTGGCGACCAGCGTCTTGAGGCAGGGGTAGAGCGTCCCGTAGCTGAACGCCCGGAAGACGCCCAGTGAGGTGTTGAGCCGTTTCCGCAGCTCATAGCCGTGCATCGGGGATTCGCGGAGCAGGCCGAGCACGGCGAACTCAAGGATGCCGGACCGTCGGCTCATGGTCGCCTCCTCTCGTCTCTGACGCGCTTATCTCGCTCTGATGTATCGGCTCGATACATCACGACGATAGATCGGCGATCCCGGTGCGACAAGAGGAGCGACGGTGAACGGGATCACATCACCGATTCGTAGGAGGCAACTTGCCTGATTTGGGGTGAACTTCGGGGCTCGGTGGGTTTTGGTGGTGCGTAGTCTGTGCGGCATGCAAACCACCGGGAACCAAGTGACGCCTGGGGGGCGTCCCTGTCCCCGGTGCAGTACGGGTGAATGCAGGACCGACCACATCCGTACTTTGGGGGGACCGGAAACCAGCCGCCGTTTCCAGGCGCGCACGGGTGCGCCTGCCCGAGGAGTAATCGTTCGATGAGCGAGCACCGTCGCAAACCGTCGCAGCCGCAGGGAGGCGGACGTGCCGCGGCCCGACGCGGCCAGTCCGGCCCGTCCTCCGGCCGCCGTGCGGCACCGCGAGGCGCCACCGGGTCTCCTTCCGACTCCTATGGGTCCTCTTCCTATGGGTCGGACTCGCAGAGCTCGGAAGGCGAAGAGCGCCCGTACGGAAGCCGTGCCGAGGCACGCCGGGCAGCGCAGAGAAACACGGGAAGCCGCCGCAGAGCGGCCGACAACGCGAGCCGCGGTCCGGGTGGCCCTGCCGGGCCCGGGCGTGGCAGAGGCCGGGCGTCCACGGCGCCCGGCAAGAAACGCATCATCGACTACCCCAGGGCGAACAGGTTTGGCTGGCGCCGCTGGGTGCCCTCCTGGAAGCTCGTCTCCGGGCTGTGCATCACCTTCTTCGGCAGCCTGGTGGCGCTGGTCGGCGTCGGATACGCCATGGTGGGCGTCCCGGACGAGAACACCGCGGCCAAGTCCCAGAACAACGTCTATTACTGGGCCGACGGCAAGCAGATGGTCGCGACGGGCACCGGCGTCAACCGGCAGAACGTCGGCATCGCCGAGATCCCCGAGGCGATGCAGTACTCGGTGATCTCGGCGGAGAACAAGAGCTTCTACTCGGACCCGGGCGTCGACTTCAAGGGCATCGCCCGTGCTCTCGTCAACATGGCCCAGGGCGGTGAGACGCAGGGTGGTTCGACGATCACCCAGCAGTTCGTCAAGAACACCTACCTCAGCCAGGACCAGACGCTCACACGCAAGTTCAAGGAGATGTTCATCTCCGTCAAGGTGGGCACCAAGTTCACCAAGCCGGAGATCCTCCAGGGCTACCTGAACACCTCGTACTTCGGCCGTGGCGCGTACGGTATCCAGGCCGCCGCCCAGACCTACTACGGCGTGGACGCGAAGGACCTCACTCCGAGCCAGTGCGCGGTCCTGGCGGCCCTCCTCAAGGGCGCCACGTACTACGACCCCGCGGGCAACCCGGACATCGACATCGCGGCCAGCAAGGAAGCCAACTTCAAGCGCTCCCATGAACGCTGGGCCTGGATCCTCGAGGAGATGCACAAGGACAAGCACCTCACCGATGCCCAGTACCAGGAGGCGATCAAGAAGTACCCGATGCCCCAGGGCCGCAAGGCGACCAAGGGGATGACCGGCCAGATCAGCTACCTCGCCGACACGGCCAAGAAGTACGTCCTCGCGCACTCCAACATCACCGAGGCGCGGTTCGACCAGGGCGGCTACCAGATCTACACGACCTTCCAGAAGGACAAGGTCAACTCGCTGTCCGCGGCCGTGCAGAAGGTCCAGAAGGAGCGTCTGGACCCGAAGAACCGCGAGAAGGACAAGAATGTCCAGTTCGGCGCGGCGTCGGTGGTACCCAACGACGGCGCGATCGTCGCCCTGTACGGCGGTGCCGGCTACGAGAACAACCACTTCACCAACAACGCCGACACCTCCGGTGTCCCCGTCGGTTCGACGTGGAAGCCGTTCGTCCTGGCCGCGGCCATGGAGTACGGGACGTACAAGACCTCCCCCGACGGGGTCTCGCCGCTGAGCAAGTACAACGGCAACGACAATCTCAAGGTGCAGAGGCCGGACGGCACGTACTACCTGAACAAGGACAACTCGATCTTCCGTCAGAGGAACGAGAGTGACCACGCCTGGGGCTATATCTCCCTGCGCAAGGCGATGGAGCAGTCCATCAACACCCCGTTCGTTCAACTGGGTGTGGACGTGGGACTCACACATGTACGTGACATGGCCCATGCGTCCGGAATTCTGACCGACAGCATGTTGCAGGGTCTGAACCCGTCGTTCGCCATCGGTACTTCCACCCCCAGCGCCATCCGCATGGCCGATGCGTACGCGACCTTCGCGGCGTCCGGCAAACACGTGGACCCGTATTCCGTGACCGAGGTCAAGCAGGACGGACAGGAGTTGACCGGCTTCGCCAAGCCGAAGGCGAGCACGGCCATGTCCGCCAACGTCGCGAACAACGTCACAGACGTACTGCAGAACGTCATCCAGAACGGTACGGGTCAGAACGCCAAGGCCCTGGGCCGTACGGCGGCGGGCAAGACCGGAACCACCGACAGCAACAAGTCGGCCTGGTTCGTCGGCTACACCCAGCAGCTGGCGACCTCGGTCGCGATGTTCCGCGAGAACCCGAAGGACGCCGAACTGCTCTCCATGAACGGCACCGCCGGTGTGGCGTCCATCCACGGTGGTGACATCCCGACCTCGGTGTGGACCGAGTACATGAAGGCCGCTCTGAAGGGCAAGAACGACCCCGGCTTCCCGGAGGCCACCAAGATCGGTGAGATCGCCGACGAGGCGGGGGCTCCCTCCCCGACTCCGACGCCCAGCATCACGCCGAGCGAGACGCCGAGCGAGACGCCGAGCGCCACGCCGAGCGAGACGGCGACCTCGCCGTCGCCCAGCGCGACCGAGAGCTGCCAGTTCGCCTGGAACTGCTCCAGCGACGGCGGTACCGACACGGGCAGCACGGGAGGCACGACGTCCTCGCCGACGGCTACGGAGACGACCGGTGAGGGAGACACCAGAGGCAACGCCAACGGCGGCGGAAACCTCTTCGGCGGGTCGACGGGCTGACTGACGAACAGAGGCCGGTGTTCATCGCCTTCCAAAGGCGATGAACACCGGCCTCTGCGTGTACCGGCCGCAGTGCAAGGACTTACAAGCTGGGGTCCTGCATGGATCCGGAAACCCATTTCGCGCAGACGCAGCCGAACGAATCCGGGGACCGCACCACCAGCCGGATCTGCGTGTGGTGCCCGTCGGCGAGGGTGTCCTTCAGCGTCAGGGAGAGATCAGGGATGCTCTTGTCGTTGCAGTCCCATCTCGTAGTGATGAGAGAGATCCACTGGAGCCGGTCGCGGAACAGCTCGCGATCCGCACCGCGAGCGCTTGCGACGGAGCGGCCGCAAAACCCACGAGCAGTGCGGAACTAAGAGCTACCTGGCCAAACCTTGCCGTTTTCTTTTATTTGTTTCCCCCAGTTTTTGAAGCGCCTCGAACCTGGGGGCGGCGTTACTTCCGGGAAAGTGGCCGCGGCAAGATTAATAATCTTCGTAATTGGGGTGTATTAATCCAAAATAACAGGTGCATTCCCTGGCGGTGTGTCGTCCTCAGGTACATACGGCAGGATGTCCCCCATGCCCAGTGCAGAGACGACGCCCGCGGGCGTGCGCGAGCCGGAGCCGGTGCGACCGACCAGGGAAGATCCGGTCGCCGCAGCCGGCAGTGAGCTGATCGGTGGCCCGATCGGGCGGCGTGCGCTGCTCGGGACGTCCTGGTGGACGCCACTACGGGTCGTGGTCCTCGTGGCGGTCGGCATGTTCGCCCTGGGCCTGATCCAGAAGGCGCCCTGCTATGACGGCGGCTGGTTCTTCGGCGCGAGCTCCCAGTACACCCACGCCTGCTACTCGGACATTCCGCACCTCTACCAGGGGCGAGGCTTCGCCGACGGTCTGGTGCCGTACTTCGACAAGCTCCCCGGTGACATGGACTACCTCGAATACCCGGTGCTGACCGGTGTGTTCATGGAGGTGGCCGCATGGCTCACGCCGGGCAGCGGCAGCATCCAGCTCCAGGAGCAGGTGTACTGGTTCGTCAACGCCGGCATGCTGATGATCTGCGCCGCCGTCATCGCGGTGTGCGTGGTCCGTACGCACCGCCGGCGCCCCTGGGACGGCCTGCTGGTCGCCCTGGCCCCCGCCTTCGCACTGACCGCCACCATCAACTGGGACCTCCTGGCGGTCGCCCTGACGGCCGCGGCGATGCTGATGTGGTCCCGAAGCCGTCCCCTCGCCTTCGGCGTCCTCCTGGGGCTTGCTACGGCCGCCAAGCTGTATCCCGTGTTCCTGCTGGGGCCGCTGTTCCTGCTGTGCTGGCGTGCGGGTAAATGGCGGGAGTTCTTCATCGCGGCGGGCGGTGCCGTCGTCGCCTGGCTCGTCGTGAACCTGCCGGTGATGATCTTCGCCTTCGACGGCTGGTCGAAGTTCTACACGTTCAGCCAGGAACGGGGCGTCGACTTCGGATCCTTCTGGCTGATCTGGGCGCAGAACACGACCACCCCGCCCAGCACCGGCTTCGTGAACAACGCGGCGATGGTCCTGGTGGTGCTCTGCTTCCTGGGTATCGCGGCCCTGGCCCTCACCGCCCCGCGCCGGCCGCGCTTCGCCCAGCTGGCCTTCCTGGTGGTGGCGGCTTTCATCCTCACCAACAAGGTCTACTCCCCGCAGTACGTCCTGTGGCTGGTGCCGCTGGCCGTGCTGGCCCGGCCCAAGTGGCGGGACTTCCTGATCTGGCAGGCGTGCGAGGTGGCGTACTTCCTGGGGATCTGGATGTACCTCGCGTACACGACCAGCGGTGACGCCCACAAGGGCCTGCCGACCCACGGCTACCACTGGGCCATCGCCGTGCACCTGCTCGGCACGCTCTACCTCTGCGCGATGGTCGTACGCGACATCCTCATGCCCGAGCGAGACGTGGTGCGCCGCTCCGGGGACGACGACCCCTCGGGCGGCGTGCTGGACGGCGCGGAGGACGTCTTCGTGCTCGGCGCGGCCGCTCGTCCCCCGCGTCATGCCGCCCAGTTCGAGGGGCCGCAGGTGGAGTGGGGAAGCCGCTCCTCCGAGGACAGTTCGCTCTGAGCGAACAACCCGGGCTGGGCGAACATCCCGGACCGAAGGAAGGGGCCGTACACGGAGTTCCGTGTACGGCCCCTTCGGTGTTCTGAGAACCCGTCAGCGGTCCACGATGCGGTCGAACTGGGTGGTGGTGTGCCGCAGATGGGCCACCAGCTCCTCGCCCACGTGCGGCTCCGGAGCATCGGTCGGCACGAACAGGATCGACACCTGCATGTGCGGCGGCTCCGCGAACCAGCGCTGCTTGCCGCCCCAGACGAACGGCGAAAGGTTCCGGTTCACCGTGGCCAGGCCGGCCCGTGCGACGCCCTTGGCGCGCGGCATGACGCCGTGCAGGGCCTTCGGGGCCTCCAGGCCCACTCCGTGCGACGTACCGCCCGCCACGACCACCAGATAGCCGTCCGAGGCCGCCTTCTGCTGCCGGTAGCCGAACCGGTCGCCCTTGGCGACGCGGGTGACGTCCAGGACCGCCCCGCGGTACTCGGTGGCGTCGTGGTCCCCCAGCCACAGCCGGGTGCCGATCCGGGCCCGGAACCGGGTCTGCGGGAACTGCTGCTGCAGCCGGGCGAGTTCGTCGGCCTTGAGGTGGCTGACGAACATCGTGTGCAGCGGCAGCCGGGCCGCGCGCAGCCGGTCCATCCAGCCGATGACCTCCTCGACGGCGTCCGAGCCGTCGGTACGGTCCAGCGGCAGGTGGATGGCGAAGCCCTCCAGGCGGACGTTCTCTATGGCGGAGTGCAGCTGCGGCAGGTCCTGCTCGCTGATGCCGTGCCGCTTCATGGTGGACATCACCTCGATGACCACGCGCGCGCCCACCAGGCCGTACACGCCGTCGATCGACGACACCGAGCGGATGACCCGGTCGGGCAGCGGCACGGGCTCCTCGCCGCGCCGGTACGGCGTCAGCACCAGCAGATCGCCGCCGAACCAGTCCTTGATGCGCGCGGCTTCATACGTCGTACCGACGGCGAGGACGTCCGAGCCCAGACGCGTGGCCTCCTCCGCCAGGCGTTCGTGCCCGAAGCCGTAGCCGTTGCCCTTGCAGACCGGGACGAGGCCCGGGAACTGCTCCTGCACGTGCTTGTGGTGCGCCCGCCAGCGCGCGGTGTCGACGTAGAGCGTGAGCGCCATGGCCGGACCTGGAACCTTTCTGGATGGCTGGGGTGTGTCAGGGCTATAGAAGCACGGAGCGTGACGTCAGCGGCGCGACATGTAGATGTCGAGCGCCTTGTGGAGCAGCTTGTTCAGCGGGAAGTCCCACTCGCCGAGGTACTCGGCGGCCTGGCCACCGGTGCCCACCTTGAACTGGATGAGGCCGAAGAGGTGATCCGTCTCGTCCAGCGAGTCCGAGATGCCACGCAGGTCGTAGACGGTGGCGCCGAGCGCGTAGGCGTCGCGCAGCATCCGCCACTGCATGGCGTTCGACGGGCGCACCTCGCGGCCGATGTTGTCGGAGGCGCCGTAGGAGTACCAGACGTGCCCGCCGACGATCAGCATGGTCGCCGCGGACAGGTTCACCCCGTTGTGCCGGGCGAAGTACAGCCGCATCCGGTTGGGGTCCTCGGTGTTGAGCGCCGTCCACATGCGCTCGAAGTACGACAGCGGGCGCGGCCGGAAGTGGTCGCGCACGGCCGTGATCTCGTACAGCCGCTGCCACTCGGCCAGATCCTGGTAGCCGCCCTGGACGACCTCGACGCCGGCCTTCTCGGCCTTCTTGATGTTGCGCCGCCACAGCTGGTTGAAGTTCTTGTGGACCTCTTCCAGGGAACGGTTCGCCAGCGGCACCTGGTAGACGTAGCGCGGCTGCACGTCACCGAAGCCGGCGCCGCCGTCCTCGCCCTGCTGCCAGCCCATCCGGCGCAGCTTGTCCGCCACCTCGAAGGCGCGCGGCTCGATGAAGTCGGCCTCGATGTCGCGCAGCCGCTTCACGTCCGGGTTCTGGATGCCGGCCTTGATGGAGGTGGCTTCCCAGCGCCGGATGATCACCGGCGGGCCCATCTTCACGGAGAACGCGCCCTGCTGCTTGAGGTGGGCCAGCATCGGCTGGATCCACTCGTCGAGATTCGGCGCGAACCAGTTGATGACCGGGCCCTCGGGAAGGTACGCGAGGTAGCGCTTGATCTTGGGCAGTTGGCGGTACAGCACCAGGCCCGCGCCGACCATCTCGCCGGTGCGGTCGTCGAACCAGCCGAGGTTCTCCGAACGCCACTCCGCCTTCACATCTGCCCAGGCCGGGACCTGCATGTGGCTGGCAGCCGGCAGGCTCTGGATGTATGCCAGATGCTGTTCGCGGCTGATGGTCCGCAGGGTCAGGCTCATGTCGGGGCGCTCCTCGGGCTGGTGTGTCCCCATGGGTACAGGGGCTCCGGCTCTCGCGCCGAAGCCTACTGCGCCTCGCCCGCGGCCCGACTGGGCGTACACCACCTACGCCCCGGCTCTGGTGCGGCCGGGGTGTAGGCGGTGGTGCGCAAGGTGCCGGAGGCCTACCCGAAGAGGCCGCCGTGCGCCATGCCGATGAAGAAGCCGATGCCGGCGGCACCGAGACCCAGGATCAGACCGAAGCGCTCGCGTGTGGTGATCGAGACCCACTGTCCGTACAGGCCGGTGAAGATGCCGATCAGACCGGCCCACGAGCTGAGCAGGTGCAGGCTGTGGAAGAACGAGGTGATGAAGGCGATCAGCCCGAGCGCCAGTGTCACTGCCATCAGCGAGTCCTGAAGCGGATGGGTCTTGCCGTCGGTGGCGAACAGGGAGCCGGCGGTGTTGGGTCGCAATGCCTGTGCCATAGGGCACCTCCTGCGGAAGGCGGCGCATCGTAGCGCCGTACACACCCGATGTGTACAGATTGAGGGCCCCGGCGGCCGGATTTCAACCGGAAGCAGGTGTGCGGGTAGTCTGTACCGTCTGCACCGGTGTCTGCTCAGGCCCGCGGTCGGGGATCCCGAGGGAAGCCCCCCGCATGTCAGTGGCGGCCGATACCGTTGCGTACGCATCACAACCCTCCTGCCACGGAACGACCGTGGCCGCTGAGTCCAAAGGAGGTGGGTTCCACATGCGTCACTACGAGGTGATGGTCATCCTCGACCCCGATCTGGAGGAGCGCGCTGTCGCCCCCCTGATCGAGAACTTCCTCTCCGTCGTCCGTGAGGGCAACGGCAAGGTGGAAAAGGTCGACACCTGGGGCCGTCGTCGTCTCTCGTACGAGATCAAGAAGAAGCCCGAGGGCATCTACTCGGTCATCGACCTGCAGGCCGAGCCTGCGGTCGTGAAGGAGCTCGACCGCCAGATGAACCTGAACGAGTCGGTCCTCCGGACCAAGGTCCTCCGTCCCGAGACCCACTGAGCTCCCAGCTCAGCTGATCTCGGGTTTCGAGTAGCAGCAAGCAGCCAGCAGCAAACCCGCCGAGAGGTTCCCCCATGGCAGGCGAGACCGTCATCACGGTCGTCGGCAATCTTGTCGATGACCCCGAGCTGCGCTTCACCCCGTCCGGTGCGGCGGTCGCGAAGTTCCGCGTCGCGTCCACTCCCCGCACCTTCGACCGCCAGACGAACGAGTGGAAGGACGGCGAAAGCCTCTTCCTGACCTGCTCGGTCTGGCGTCAGGCGGCGGAGAACGTCGCCGAGTCGCTCCAGCGAGGCATGCGCGTCATCGTGCAGGGCCGGCTGAAGCAGCGGTCCTACGAGGACCGTGAGGGTGTCAAGCGCACGGTCTACGAGCTGGACGTCGAGGAAGTCGGCGCCAGCCTGCGGAACGCCACGGCCAAGGTCACCAAGACCGCCGGTGGTGGCGCCCGCGGTGGCCAGGGTGGGTTCACCGGCGGTGGCGGCCAGGGTGGCGGCAGCTGGGGCGGCGGCCAGCAGGGCGGCGCTCCCAACGACGACCCCTGGGCTTCCGGCGCTCCCGCCGGCGGCGGCAACCAGGGTGGCGGCGGTTGGGGCGGCGGCGCCGGCAGCAGCAGCAGCGGCGGTGGCGGCGGCGGCTACTCGGACGAGCCCCCCTTCTAAGGGCAACGGGCTCGCATCCCCACTTCTTGATCACACAGGAGAAACACCATGGCGAAGCCGCCTGTGCGCAAGCCTAAGAAGAAGGTCTGCGCGTTCTGCAAGGACAAGGTCCAGTACGTGGACTACAAGGACACGAACATGCTGCGGAAGTTCATTTCCGACCGCGGCAAGATCCGTGCCCGCCGCGTGACCGGCAACTGCACGCAGCACCAGCGTGACGTCGCCACGGCCGTCAAGAACAGCCGTGAGATGGCGCTGCTGCCCTACACGTCCACCGCGCGATAAGGGAAGGGTGACCGACACATGAAGATCATCCTCACCCACGAGGTCTCTGGCCTCGGTGCCGCCGGCGACGTCGTTGACGTCAAGGACGGCTACGCTCGCAACTACCTGATCCCGCGGAAGTTCGCTATCCGCTGGACCAAGGGTGGCGAGAAGGACGTCGAGCAGATCCGTCGTGCTCGCAAGATTCACGAGATCCAGACCATCGAGCAGGCCAACTCCGTGAAGGCCCAGCTCGAGGGTGTCAAGGTCCGTCTGGCCGTCCGCTCCGGCGACGCCGGTCGTCTCTTCGGTTCCGTCACCCCGGCCGACGTCGCTGCCGCGATCAAGGCCTCCGGTGGCCCCGAGGTCGACAAGCGCCGCATCGAGCTGGGCGCGCCGATCAAGACGCTGGGCGCCCATGAGACGTTCGTGCGTCTGCACCCCGAGGTTGCCGCCAAGGTCAACCTCGAGGTCGTCGCGGCCTGACGCTGCGCTCGGCTTGAGCAGTAGCTGAAAGGGGTCGCATCCGTGAGGGTGCGGCCCCTTTGGCTTGCCGACAGTGGGGCCGGGCGGCGGGTGTTTCACGTGAAACGTGGCGGCTCGCGGTGTTTCACGTTTCACGTGAAACGGTCGATGGACCGTGCCGGTCAGCCGTCAGCGCGTTGCGCCGGTCACGATCCAATGGCCCGAGCGTGTCCGCAGCCAGAGGGTCAGCATCCGGGTGGCCATCATCAGGGTCATGGCTCCCCAGAGCGCCGTGAGCCCGCCGCCGAAGGCGGGGACCAGGAGCGCCACCGGTGTGAAGACAGCGAGGGTCACGACCATGGCCCCTGCGAGATAGGGCCCGTCTCCAGCACCCATCAGAACGCCGTCGAGGACGAAGACCACGCCGGAGATCGGCTGGGAGAGCGCCACGATGAGCAGCGCGGGCAGCGCGGTGTCATTCACGGTCGGATCGCTGGTGAACAGTGGGAGGAAGAGCGGTCGGGCAGCCATCACGAGCAGGCCCAGAACGATCCCGGTGGCGATGCCCCACTGAACCATGCGCCGACATGCCTCACGGGCGCCGGCAGTGTCGCCCGCACCGAGATAGCGGCCGATGATGGCCTGCCCGGCGATCGCTATCGCGTCCAGGGCGAAGGCCAGCAGGCTCCACAGGGACAACACGATCTGGTGCGCCGCGATATCGGCGTCGCCCAGCCGGGCCGCGACGGCCGTAGCGATCATGAGGACAGCCCTGAGTGAGAGTGTCCGCACGAGGAGAGGTACGCCGGCCTGTGCCGAAGCGCGAATCCCGGCGATGTCGGGGCGAAGGGACGCCCCGTGCCTGCGGGCTCCCCGTACGACGACGGTCAGATAGACGGCCGCCATCCCGCACTGGGCGATGACGGTGCCCCAGGCGGAGCCGGCGATGCCCAGTCCGGCGCCGTAGACGAGGCCGACGTTCAGCCCGGCGTTGGCGACGAAGCCCGCGACGGCGACGTACAGCGGGGTCCGGGTGTCCTGGAGGCCGCGCAGGACGCCGGTGGCAGCGAGCACCACCAGCATGGCCGGGATCCCCAGTGAGGAGATCCTGAGGTAGGTCGTCGCGTAGGGTGCCGCGGTAGCCGAGGCCCCGAAGAGGTCCACGATGCCGGGTGCCAGCGGCAGGACGACGGCGATGACGCCGGCACCGAGCAGCAGCGCCAGCCAGATGCCGTCCATGCCCTGACGGATGGCCGCTTGGAGATCACCGGCGCCGACCCGGCGGGCGACGGCCGCCGTGGTGGCGTAGGCGAGAAAGACGAAGACGCTCACGGCGGTGGTGAGGAGCGCTGAGGCGACGCCGAGACCGGCGAGCTGTGCGGTGCCGAGATGGCCGACGATCGCGCTGTCGGCCATGACGAAAAGCGGCTCGGCGACAAGTGCGCCGAAGGCCGGTACGGCCAGTGCGACGATCTCTCGGTCGTGCCGCCGTCGGGTGGCTTCGGGGGTCGCGGGAGCCTGTGACATGGGCGCTAATCTAATCGTCCACAGGTAAGAGATGCAATTGCACACTGACCCTTACCGGGGCTTGCGCGTCCCGCGCTGTCGCGCGTCGTTCGAAGTGATCTTGATCCGACTGGGAAAGTTTTTCTTCTGCACAGCCGGTGGATGGGAAAGGTGCAGGTCAGCGCCAGTTGCGGAGAGAGATCGAGGGCTTGTTCACAGGGCTGTCCACCGCGTCGTGCACAGGTTTTGGGAGGTTCTCCACAGCATATGGGCCGTCGTCCACATGGCCTGTGGATAACCAGATTGGCTGACGGTGCCCGCGGGCCTACCGTGGTGCGGCGCCCGCTCCTCCTTATGGCCTCGGAAACCTCACAAAACCGACGCGTCCAGAACCGGAATGGGGCGCCGTGGTTTGTCAGTGCCGTGCCGTAGAAATGGGGCCACGGCGAGGTCCGCCGGGCGGACGGGAGGAGGTGACTCGGTGAGTATTTCCGAGCCCTTGGACGATCCGTGGGCCGAGACCGGTCCAAGTGATCGTCTGCCCGCTTCCCGTGGACGCGGTGAGGGCGGCCGAGGGCGGGACGACCGGCACGACCGGGGCCGGGACAGCGGTGACTGGGACGGCGGAGGTTCTACCTTCGAGCGAGTCCCCCCGCAGGATCTGGACGCCGAGCAGTCCGTGCTCGGCGGCATGCTGCTGTCCAAGGACGCCATCGCCGATGTCGTGGAGATCCTCAAGGGCCACGACTTCTACAAGCCCGCGCACGAGACGATCTACCAGGCGATCCTCGACATCTATGCCAAGGGCGAGCCGGCCGACCCCATCACCATCGCTGCCGAGCTCACCAAGCGCGGCGAGATCAACAAGGTCGGCGGGGCCTCCTATCTGCACACCCTCGTCCAGACGGTGCCGACGGCGGCGAACGCCGAGTACTACGCGGAGATCGTTCACGAACGGGCCGTGCTACGCCGTCTTGTCGAGGCCGGGACACGCATCACGCAGATGGGATACGCGGCCGACGGCGACATCGACGAGATCGTCAACAGTGCCCAGGCGGAGATCTACGCGGTCACCGAGCAGCGGACCAGCGAGGACTATCTGCCGCTCGGCGACATCATGGAGGGCGCCCTCGACGAGATCGAGGCGATCGGCTCCCGTACCGGCGAGATGACCGGCGTGCCCACCGGCTTCACGGACCTGGACTCGCTCACCAACGGCCTCCACCCGGGGCAGATGATCGTCATCGCCGCGCGTCCCGCCATGGGTAAGTCCACTCTGGCGCTCGACTTCGCCCGGGCCGCGTCGATCAAGCACAACCTGCCCAGCGTCATCTTCTCCCTCGAAATGGGCCGCAACGAGATCGCGATGCGTCTGCTGTCCGCCGAGGCCCGGGTCGCCCTGCACCACATGCGCTCCGGCACGATGACCGACGACGACTGGACCCGGCTCGCCCGCCGGATGCCGGACGTCTCGGCCGCACCGCTCTACATCGACGACTCGCCGAACCTGTCGATGATGGAGATCCGCGCCAAGTGCCGCCGGCTCAAGCAGCGCAACGACATCAAGCTCGTGATCATCGACTATCTGCAGCTGATGCAGTCCGGGTCCAAACGCTCCGAGAGCCGTCAGCAGGAGGTCTCGGACATGTCCCGAAACCTCAAGCTGCTCGCCAAGGAGCTGGAGGTCCCGGTGATCGCGCTCTCACAGCTCAACCGTGGTCCCGAGCAGCGCACGGACAAGAAGCCGATGGTGTCCGACCTGCGTGAGTCCGGCTCCATCGAGCAGGACGCCGACATGGTCATCCTGCTCCACCGCGAGGACGCCTACGAGAAGGAGTCACCGCGCGCGGGCGAGGCGGACATCATCGTCGGCAAGCACCGAAACGGCCCGACCGCGACGATCACCGTGGCCTTCCAGGGCCACTATTCCCGTTTCGTGGACATGGCACAGACCTGAGCCGCACCACCGAAATGCACTCGACGCAGGTCCGCCCACCGGGTGGACTGGGCGCATGACGACACTTCAGGAAGAGCTGCTCCCCGCCACCCGGCGGACGCTGCTGCATCGGATCGCCGTCGCCCAGGCCGAAGGACGGGCGCCGTCACTGGTGGCGACGGTCGTGCGGGGCGGGCGGGCCGTCTGGCACGGGGCGCGGACCTCGGTGGACGGGCACGGGCCGGACGAGAACGTGCAGTACCGGATCGGGTCGATCACCAAGACGTTCACGGCCGTTCTGGTGCTCCGGCTGCGCGACGAAGGACTGCTCGATCTCGGCGATGCACTGGAGAAGCACCTTCCGGGCACCGGCGCGGGAGAGGCGACGATCGCCGAACTCCTCGCGCACACAGGGGGGTTGGCGGCCGAGTCGCCCGCACCCTGGTGGGAGCGCACTCCGGGCTCGCTGCGGCCGGAGCTCAGTGACGTTCTCGGTGAGCAGCCCCTCCTGCACCCCGTCGGGCGCCGGCACCACTACTCCAACCCCGGCTACACCCTGCTCGGCGCCCTGGTTGAGGAGCTCCGCGGCGCCCCCTGGGAGGAGGTACTCCGGCAGGAGGTGCTCGAACCGCTGGGCCTCGACCGCACGAGCGCCCAACCGCGGGCGCCGCACGCGGGCGGCTGGGCGGTGCATCCCTGGGCCGACGCGATGCTTCCGGAGCCGCTGGAGGACCTCGGCCGGATGGCACCGGCAGGACAGCTCTGGTCGACCACTGGCGACCTGGCCCGCTTCGCCGCGTTCCTGGCGGCCGGCGACGACCAGGTCCTGAGCGCGGAGTCGGTAAGGGAGATGCGCATCCCGGCGGCTCCCGTCGAGCCCGCCGACCTGCTGGACGGCGCCACCTACGGCCTCGGTCTCCAGGTCCAGCGTCGCAACGGCCGGCTGCTGATCGGGCATTCCGGCTCGCTGCCCGGCTTCCTGGCCAGCCTCACCATCAGCGTGGACGACGACGTGGCGGCCGTGGTGCTCGCGAACTGCACCTCAGGTCCTCTGTTGTCCACCGTCGGCGCCGATCTCGTCCGTATCGTCGCGGAGGCCGAACCGCGCATCCCCGAGCCATGGCGGCCCCTGGCTCAAGTCGAGCCGTCCTTTCTGGAATTGGCGGGCCAGTGGTACTGGGGTACGCACCCCTTCGCACTGCGGGTGACGGCCGACGGACTGGTCTCGCTCGGGCCGCTGTCGGGCGGCGGCCGCCGTGCGCGTTTCCGGGCCAACGGTGACGGCACCTGGACCGGCCTTGAGGGCTACTACGCCGGAGAGCTTCTACGGCCCGTACGGCGCCCGGACGGCACCGTGAGTCACCTGGACCTCGGTTCGTTCGTGTTCACGCGTCAGCCGTACGAGGAGACGGCTCCTGTGCCCGGTGGGGTGGACCCCGAGGGGTGGCGGGGGATCGGCTAACCGGCGGGGGGTGGTGTTTCACGTGAAACACCACCCTGAGCTCATGCCGTCGGTGCCTGGCGGTCAGATCTCAAGCTTGAAACCGACGTGCGAGGCGGTGAAACCCAGCCGCTCGTAGAAGCGGTGGGCGTCGGTGCGTGACGCGTCCGAGGTCAGCTGCACCAACTGGCAGCCCTGACGACGGGATTCCTCGATCGCCCACTCGATGAACCGGGTACCCAGCCCGCCGCCGCGCTCGTCGGCGTGGATGCGTACGCCCTCGATGATCGACCGCGTGGCGCCGCGCCTCGACAACCCGGGGATGATCGTGAGCTGGAGCGTGCCGACGACACGGCCCTCGCGTACGGCGACGACCAGCTGCTGGTTGGGGTCGGCGCTGAGCCGCTCCAGGGCGCCCAGATAGGGCGCCAGGTCATCCGGTGATTCCCGCCGGGCGCCCAGCGGGTCGTCGGCCAGCATGCCGACGATGGCCGGGATGTCATCGGCGACCGCGGCACGTATGTCTAGATCTCCCATGCCCGCAGCCTATGCGGGCACGTTCAGCGACTCCACGACCCGTACCAGGGGAGCCAGCTCCGCCTTCCTGGCCGCCTCGTCGAGGGCCTCGCGCAGTGCGGTGTCATTGGTGGGACGAGCTTCTTCGAGCAGCCGGAGTCCCGCCTCGGTGACGTTTGTGTAGATGCCGCGTCGGTCGGTCGGGCAGAGGTAGCGCTCCAGGAGGCCCCGGTCTTCGAGGCGGGTCACCAGCCGTGTGGTGGCGCTCTGGCTGAGGACGACCGCGTCGGCGACCTGCTTCATCTGCAGATGGCCCCCTTCGCCGTCGTGCTGGCGGCTGAGGACGTCCAGCAGGGAGTATTCGCGCACGCTCAGGTCGTGCTGCCCCTGTAGGGCGCGCTCGATGTGCGCCTCGATCCTCCCGTGGAGCAGGGAGAGAGCGCACCAGCCCTGGGCAAGGGCGGTGAGCGCGGGGTCCGTCGCTGTCATTGGCGTGTTCCTCCGTCCCGGAGCGGCTGAAACCAGGATAGAGCAGGTCCGCAATATCCATTGGCTGCATATAGTCAGCGTCAACAACTAATGTGGATGCATGTAAATCGCTGCAATCGTCTTGGGAGGCCGCACCCCCTATGCCTCTCGCGCTTCTGGCCCTTGCGATCGGCGCCTTCTTGCGAGAACCGCCGAATGAGCACCGCCGCCCCGCTCGCCCCCCAGAACGCCGAACTCGTGATCGCCGAGGCCGGTCGAGCGCCGTGGGCAGGGTGTCGAAGAGGCCGCCGGGCTGGACGGCGTACCGGGAGATTCTCAGCCCGCGGCCACCGTCAGCGGTGCGAATCGCCGTGTCCAGTCTCCCGGCAACTCCGCGAGGCCGTAGGTCATGACGGAGTTCATGGCGACGGAGGCCAGCCCCCGCTCCTTCGCCCACGCCAGCAGTTCCTCGTGCCGGATGTCGATGTCGGTGCGGAGCGGGCGGTCGGTGTGGTCGGCGAGCGAGGCGATGAGGGACTTCGCCGTCTCCGTGTCCCGGGCGATCAGCGGTCCGACGACATGGGTGTCCATGTTCGGCCAGGCGGCCGCGTAGCCGACGATCCGGTCGCCGTCCACGGCCACCCGCAGTTGGTCCGAGAACGCGGGCAGGCGGGCGATGAGAGGTGTGCGGTCGGCACCGAACACCTCCGCGTCCAGCCGCAGGATGGAGGCAAGGTCCTCGGCCGCGGCCGCCCGTGTCGCCATCCGGGGCTCGACCCCGCCCGGGGCGAAGGGCCCGGCCAGCATCTCCGAGCGTCCCGTGGTCTTGAACCCCAGCTCCTCGTAGAGCGGACGGCCGTACGGCGTCGCGTACAGAGTCAGCGGAGTCGTCCCCATCGCCGAGACGATGTGGCGCATCAGCCGGCGTCCGACGCCCTGACGGGCATGCCGTCCGGCAACCAGGACCATGCCGATCGCGCCGAGATCCGGGCGGTCCCCCGGGCCGTACTCCGTGATGACACAGGCGGCGACCAGCCCTCCGCCGGGGTCGTCGATCCCGTACCCCTTCCCGGCCGTGAGGAGCAGGCGCCATTTGTGTTCCTCACGCGGCCACCCCCGATCCTCGGACAAGTCGGCGCAGGCGGTGAGATCGCGTGGCGTCAGTCGGCGAATGGGCAGAACGGCGACGGAAGGAGTGGGCACGCAGGTCAGGCTGTCCGACCGGCACCCGTGGCGTCCACCTGTTTCCAGGTAGACGCACGCGCTTTTGGCCATGCCGTAGCCCTGAGCGCAGCCCCAGGACAGACAGGGGACGTTTCACGTGAAACATCGCCGCCCTGTCGCTGCCCGAGCCCTCCCTCGAGGAGTGGTGAACCCTTCCCACTAGCCTCGGGTCCCATGGCGAGACTTCATCTCTTCGACCTCGACGGCACATTGCTGCACGGCACCTCCGCCCCCGTCGAGATCTCCCGGCAACTCGGCCTGGAAGCCGAGACGGTGGAGCTTGATCGGGCGATTTCGGCAGGACGGATAACCTCGCCCGAGTATGCGGCACGGGTGTACTCCCTCTGGGCCGAGTTGACCGATGCGCAGGTGGCCGCGGCATTCGACGGAGCGCCTTGGCTGGCCCGTATCCGGGACGTCTGGGCCGAGATCAGGGAAGCGGGTGACTATTGCGCGGTGGTCTCGCTCTCTCCCTCGTTCTTCGTGGAGCGCCTATTGGACTGGGGAGCCCACGCGGCCTTCGGATCGCGTTTCCCGGCGGTGCCGTTCGTCGAGCCGGTGGACCCGGCGGGTCTCCTTGATCCTGCGGCGAAGGTGACCATCGCCGACCGCCTGTGCGAGCAGTTCGGGGTCGGCCGAGCGGACTGTGTCGCGTACGGGGATTCCATGTCGGACAGGGAATTGTTCGCTGTGGTCCCGGTGTCCGTGGCGGTCAATGCGGACGGACATCTCGCCGGTCTCGCGACGTACTCCTACACGGGCCGTGATCTATGGGATGTCTATGAATTGGCGTGCGGCGCGCAGTAGTTGAGGGACCTTGTGGTTCACCCCTTGTTGGATTGGTGGGGGAGACAGGGGGGACTTGTGTGCGGAGCGACGGCCGGTAGGGTCGACTCCGGTTCACATCCCGGATGAGGCGTTCCGGCGTGAGTGGCTGCGGCCCATGCCACACTTTCGCCTTACTTGTCCGTACGCGAAGGAAGCACGGGTTCAATGTGGCCATGTCGGCCACGGGCCTGGCCGGGGAGAGCTAGCCGTAAACGGGGGAATACAGGCACCTTCCGAGTGAAGTGCGCAGACCGACCGAAAGATGTTCGAGGCGAGGCACACCATGGATGCTCCGACCACCACGTCGGCGGGCAACGACGGGGCCGGCGGAAGCAGCTGGTTCACGTCCCCCAGCAACACCCCGGTCGAGCCCGCCGCCGAGCATCCGGTCGTGGCGCCGGGGTGGCAGCAGGAGGCGCCCCAGGGCCACCGCTCCGCGTCCGAAGAGGTCCCTGAGCGAATACCGCCCGCAGAGGAGCCGGCCCGCCTCCAGAACCCCGTCCAGGCCCCATCGGCCGGGCAGCACGCGGCCCCCGGCCCCTTCGCCCCCATGGCCGGACAGCCAGTGCCCCCCACACTCCAACAGAACGTCCCGCCGCGCAGCGCACAGCCGGGCCCGGAGGCCTCCCCGGACGCGATCCGCATCCGCGGCACCATGGCCGAGGTCGGTCCGATAGCCGACAAGGTCACCTCGTACTTCTACGCACTGCTCTTCGTGCGCCATCCCGAACTGCGTCCGCTGTTCCCGGCCGCCATGGACACCCAGCGGGACCGGCTACTGAAGGCGCTGCTCACCGCGGCCGAGCACATCGACAACACGCCCGTCCTGGTCGAGTACCTCCAGAATCTGGGCCGCGGCCACCGCAAGTACGGCACCCGCGCGGAGCACTACCCGGCGGTCGGCGAGTGCCTCATCGGTGCGTTGAGCAAGTACGCCTCGGCCATCTGGGATCCGGAGACGGAGGCGGCCTGGGTGCGGGCGTACACGACGATGTCCCAGGTGATGATCGACGCGGCGTCGGCGGACGAACTGCGTGCACCGGCCTGGTGGCATGCGCAGATCGTCGCCCACGACCTCAGGACCGCGGATGTCGCGGTGCTCACGGTCCGCCCGGACCAGCCGTACCCCTTCCTTGCGGGGCAGTACGCGAGCATGGAGACACCCTGGTGGCCGCGGGTCTGGCGGCACTACTCCTTCGCCTCCGCGCCCCGCTCGGACGGGCTGCTGACGTTCCATGTGAAGGCCGTTCCGGCGGGCTGGGTCTCCAACGCGCTGGTGCACCGCGCCCGCCCCGGTGACGTCATCCGCCTCGGGCCGCCCGTCGGCTCGATGACCGTCGACCATACGAAGGACTACGGCCTGCTCTGCCTGGGCGGTGGCACCGGCATCGCACCCATCAAGGCGCTGGTCGAGGACATCGCCGAGCGCGGCGCACGCCGCCCGGTCGAGGTGTTCTACGGTGCCCGCACCGACCACGACCTGTATGACATCGACACCCTGCTCCGGCTCCAGCAGGGTCATCCCTGGCTCTCGGTCCGCGCGGTCGTCGACCAGCAGGTGCATCTCCAGCTCCCCGACGCCATCCGCCCCTACGGCCCGTGGGCCGGGTACGACGGCTATCTCTCGGGCCCGCCCGGCATGATCCGCAATGGCGTGCACGCCCTGCGGGACGTCGGCATACCGGCGCACCGGATACGGCATGACTCGGTCGAGGAACTGGTCGTCGTCGGCGACTACTGATCCTTCACCCGAGGTCGGGGGCGTGCATGGCCCGTACACCCTCGATGTTGCCGTCGAGGTAGTGCCGCAGGGAGAGCGGCACGAGGTGCACGGAGGCGATCCCGACGCGAGTGAAGGGGACGCGCACGATCTCGTACTCGCCGGCGGGCTCGTCGACTTCGGGGCCGTGCCGCAGGGCCGGGTCCATGGACTCCAGCCGGCAGACGAAGAAGTGCTGCACCTTTACGCCGGTGGTGCTGCCACTGTCGCCGATGTGCTCCACGGTGTCCACGAAGCAGGGCACCACGTCGGTGATCTTGGCGCCGAGTTCCTCGTGTACCTCGCGATGCAGGGCGTCGACGACAGTGGTGTCCTCCTGTTCGACCCCGCCACCGGGGGTGACCCAGTAGGGATCGACACCTGGCTTGGTGCGCTTGATCAGAATCAGGTCGTCGCCGTCCAGGAGAACGGCACGGGCGGTGCGCTTGACCACGGGTCGGACGGTCATGGGAGAAATGTGGCCCAGCTGGTTCCACGTGAAACATCGCGAAGCGCCACCGTACGGCCGCATCGTGTCACCCCCTCGCATTCTTAGCCCCAGTCCACAGCCGCGTGGTGGAGCCACTCGTGTGCCCGCGCCACATGCGGCATGGCGAGTGTGCCGGTCCGCACCACCAGGAAATAGGTCCGCAGCGGGGGTACGGCGGGCTCGTGCAGCGCCATGACCTCACCTCGCTCCAGGGCGGCCGTGCACAGATAGCGGGGCAGCACGGCAAGGCCGGCGCCCGCGACCGCACAGGCGAGGACGGCGCGCAGATCGGGTACGACAACCGTGCCGGAGGCGGCGGGCCGGGCGTCGAAGACGGAGCCCCAGTAGCGCGAGACGAAGGGCAGCGACTCGTGGACCTCGACGACGGGCAGGTTCTCCAGGACGGGCGCGCCCTTGTCCCGTACCGTCCCGGTGCCGATCTCCTCGACCCAACGGGGAGCGGCGACCAGTACATGCTCCTCGTCGCAGAGGGCGGTAGCGGTGAGCAGGGCGCCACGCGGCCGGGCCGTACTGATGGCCAGGTCGTGATGTCCGGCGGACAGCCCTTCCAGGGTCTCCTCTGCGGTGCCGAACGAGGCGCGCAGCGCAAAGCCCTGGCCGCCGTCGCCGGCGAGCTCCGAGAGGGCGGGCAGGGCGCGCTCGGCGGTGAACTCGGGCGGGCCGGCGAGATGGAGGGTACGTACCGAGGAGTCGTCGTCGAGGCCGCGTTCCGCTATCTCCACGAGCGCGTCGAGGTGCGGGGCTGCCTTGTGGGCGAGTTCGTCGCCGATGGTCGTCGGGGTCACCCCACGGGCCTGCCGTAGGAAGAGCGGACGGCCCAGCTGTCTTTCCAGAGTGCGGATCTGAGAGGTCACGGCCGGCTGCGAGAGTCCGAGCAGGGCTGCGGCGCGGGTGAAGGAGCCGGCCCTGTGCACGGTCACGAAGGTCCGCAGCAAGGCCAGATCCATCGCTTACCCTCCCCTTCGCCCCGCCCCTGGCCGGCCCTCGGGGCAAGTCCACAACTATAAATAAGTCGATAGGTCTCTGCCCCTACAGTGATTGGACACTGACGCAGAGTCAACTAGCCTTGGTCGCGCGGTTCTTGGCGCGCGAGAACCGGGACGGTCCGAGCCACGAGGGGGGAGGCTCGGACCGTCCGTCATGCGTAGTCGGATCGGTGAGGACGTCCGTAATCCGGTCACCGATCCGACTCATCGAGCGCACGGAGCACATCGGCCACCAGATCTTCGGGATCCTCGGCCCCGACCGACAGTCGAATGAAGCCCTCCGGTACGTCGTCCCCGCCCCAGCGCCGCCGCCGCTCGGCCGTGGAGCGCACCCCGCCGAAACTCGTCGCATCGTCGACCAGCCGCAGGGCCTCCAGAAAGCGCTCGGCACGCGCGCGCGTGGGCAGTGTGAAGGAGATCACCGAGCCGTAGCGCCGCATCTGCTGCGAGGCGATCTTGTGCGCGGGGTCGTCGGGCAGCCCCGGGTAGCGCAGCCCGGTCACGTCCGGCCGCTCGAGGAGCGCCTCCGCGAGCACCAGGGCGGTGGCGTTCTGGCGGTCCACCCGCAGCTGGAGGGTGGCCAGGGAGCGATGGGCCAGCCAGGCCTCCATGGGCCCGGCGATCGCGCCGACGATCTTGCGCCACCGGCGTACGGCGGCCATGGCCTCCGGGTCGCGCCCGGCGACGTACCCCAGCAGGACGTCCCCGTGCCCGGTGAGCTGCTTGGTGCCGCTGGCCACGGAGAAGTCGGCGCCCAGCGCCAGCGGTCGCTGGCCGAGCGGGGTGGCGAGGGTGTTGTCGACGGCGACCAGGGCGCCACGCGCGTGCGCCGCCTCGGCAAGCCGACGGATGTCGCACACGTCCAGCCCGGGGTTGCACGGCGACTCGATCAGCAGCAGCTTCGCCCCGTCCAGGACGTCGAGCTGGGCGTCGCCGGCGGTCGGCGCGGTGCGCACCTCGATGCCGTAGGCCTCCAGCTGGGCGCGGACCAGGGGCAGCACCTGGTAGCCGTCGGACGGCAGCACGACCGCGTCCCCGGCGCGCAGCTGCGAGAAGAGCACGGCCGCGATGGCCGCCACGCCGGAGGCGAACACCAGCGTCCCGACGTCCTCACCGGGTGCCTCCAGCTCGCCGATGGCGCGCTCCAGATGGGTCCAGGTCGGGTTCTCGTCACGGCCGTAGGCGTACGGTCCGCCGACCTCGCCCGGCAGGTGGAAGTGTGCGGCGAATACCGGCCCGGGCAGGGTCGGTTCGTTCTTCACCGGCTCGGGCAGTCCCGCGCGCACCGCGCGCGTGCCCTCACCTGTCACGGAGCCGAGGCCGGACTCGGAGTCGGAATCGCTCATGCCGTCGTTCCCTCCACTTGGTCGCGTACCGCGGTGAGCAGGCCCTCGCTCGCCGCCTCCACCATCTCAAGACACTCCTCGAAGCCGTCCAGACCGCCGTAGTACGGATCCGGTACGTCGAGGTCGTCGGCGGCATCGGGGTCGTAGGAGCGCAGCAGGTGGACCTTGCGTGCGTCCTGCTCGGTGGGGGCGAGGCGGCGCAAAGACTTGAGGTGGCCAGAGTCGAGGGCGATCACGAGATCGAGGCGGGCGAACCAGGACGCCTGGAACTGGCGGGCGGTGTGGCCGCCGTCGTAGCCGTGCTTCTGGAGGACGCGGACGGTGCGCGGGTCGGCGCCGTCCCCCTCGTGCCAGCCGCCGGTGCCGGCGCTGTCGACCTCGACACGGTCGTCGAGCCCGGACTCGGCTATGCGGGCCCGGAAGACGGATTCGGCCATCGGGGAACGGCAGATGTTGCCGGTGCAGACGAAGCAGACGCGGTAGGTCATCGAGGGCTCAGTCCGAGTCGGGAAGGATCATGTTCAGGGCCCAGGACACGATCGAGATGATCAGACCGCCGAGGACGGCCGTCCAGAACCCCTCCACGTGGAAACTCAGGTCGAGCTTGTCGCACACCCACGACGTCAGCAGCAGCATCAGCGCGTTGACCACCAGGGTGATCAGGCCGAGCGTGAGGATGAACAGCGGGAAGGTCAGGATCTTCACGATCGGCTTGACCAGGAAGTTCACCAGGCCGAAGACCAGGGCGACCAGGATCAGCGTCCAGACCTTCTTGGCGGTGCTGTCGCCGGTCAGGGTGATCTTGTCGAGCAGCCACACGGCGACGGCCAGGGCGCCCGCGTTGGCGATCGTCTTGACTACGAAATTCTTCATGTGTCTGATCGTGGCAGACGAGATCAGATACGAGCAGTGGGGCGAGGGCGAACAACGGCGATGAAGGCATTCCGGCTGGACGAACTGGAGGCGGAACGCGCCGCCAACGACGGTGCCTACCTGCAGTTCCTGCGGGAGCGGAACATGTCGGTCGGCCTCTATGCCCTGGACGCGGGCGAGCAGGACCCGCAGAAGCCGCACAACCAGGACGAGGTCTACTTCGTTGTCAGCGGTCGCGCGGCGATCACCGTCGGCCTGGAGACCACGCAGGTGGCGCGGGGCAGCGTGGTGTACGTGCCGGCCGGGGTGGCCCACAAGTTCCATCACATCAGCGAGGACCTGAGGGTTCTGGTCGTCTTCTCTCCGCCCGAGGCCTGACCTCTCCCCTCAGGGTTCCCTAGGGGAGAGGTCAGGGGAGGACAAGGGATCAGAGGTCCCCGATCGGCCCCCTCGCGGCTCTAGCATCGAGTGCAGGACATCGCATCGTGCGGCAGGCACGAGACCGACCGTACGTGCCGAAGCGCACGGGAAAGCAGGGCAGGGCAATGCGAGAGATCTTCACGGGTCTGCCGTGGTGGGTGAAGTGGATCGCGGTGCCGGTCATCGCACTGGTGGTGTTCGGCGGTCTGATCGGCTCCATCGTCGGCTTCCTGGCCTACCTGCTCTTCAAGTTGCTGATCTTCGTGGCGCTGGTCGGCGGACTGATCTACATCGTGCGGAAGTTCATGTCGAACTCCTCGTCGAAGAGCGACTGGTGAAGACCGTGGGAATCGGTGACCGGTAACAGGAATCACCGGTTCCCTCGGGGGAGGGAAGTTTCCCGCACGGGCCGACCGGGAGCGGTGGCGGACGGTTAGAGTCGCTGACCCCCTCGCGCTCCGGGAGTGACCCTTGGCCACGCTTGACGCCACCTCCGCACCCACGGAACTTCCACCGCCCCCCACCCAACGCAGTTCCGGCACACCCCCCGTGCAGCGGCCGCCCACCCAGGCCGACCCAGCACAGCCGCACTCGGCCACCCTCATCGGCTCCGTGCAGCGTGCGATGCGCCTGTTGGAGTGTGTCGCCGGGCACGAACACGGCGCCCCCGCCAAACAACTGGCCCGCGAGACCGGCCTCGCGCTGCCCACCGCCTACCACCTGCTGCGCACCCTCGTCCACGAAGGCTATCTGCGCCGCGACAAGGGCCTGTTCTTCCTCGGTGAAGCGGCGGAACGGCTGAGCAGCAGCGGAGCGCAGCAGAAACGTCGCAGCGCGGTCGTCGACACCCTCGCCCACTGGCGGGATTCGATCGGTGCGCCGGTCTACTACGCGATGTACCGGGACGGCGAGATCGAGGTCATGTGTGTCTCCGACTCCCCGGGCACCCCGGCGGTCGAGGAGTGGGCGGACTTTCGCGAGACCGGGCACGCGCATGCCGTCGGCCAGTGTCTGCTCTTCCAGTTGGACGAGAACACCCGCCGTGACCATCTCGACCGCTATCCCCTGCAAGCCCTCACCCCGTACACGGTCCGTGACGACCATGCGCTGCTACGGCGGCTGGAGCGGACGCGGCGGATGGCGCCGCTGGTGGAGCGCCAGGAGTACGCGCTGGGCACGGTGTGCGCGGCGATCCCCATCACCGTCGGCACCACGGTGGCCACGGTGGCCATCTCCCTGCCTCTCCACCAGGCAGACCGGCTGCTGCCCGCCGCGCGGCAGCTGCAGGCGGAGGTGGGACGGCATCTGGGATCGCTGGCGATCGCTATCAGTATCTGAAAACTCACTCCTTGTGATCTGCTGTGTACGTTCAGCAAGATTTGACCACCATCAAAGGGATAAATCCCGGCCAGTCGGTGTCATATGACGGGGTAGGCGATGCGCGAGTCCGTACAAGCAGAAGTCATGATGAGCTTTCTCGTATCGGAGGAGCTCTCCTTCCGCATCCCCGTGGAGTTGCGCTACGAGACCTGTGATCCGTATGCCGTGCGGCTCACCTTCCATCTGCCCGGGGATGCGCCGGTGACCTGGGCCTTCGGCCGTGAGTTGCTGATCGACGGGGTGGGCCGGCCGTGCGGGGAGGGCGATGTGCATATCGCGCCCGCCGATTCCGAGGTGCTGGGCGAGGTCCTGATCAGGCTTCAGGTCGGCGGCGACCAGGCGGTGTTCCGGTCGTCGGCACCACCGCTGGTGGCTTTTCTCGACCGTACCGACAAGCTGGTGCCGCTGGGCCAGGAAGGTACGCTCGCCGACTTCGACGCTCATCTGGACGAGGCCCTGGACCGCATCCTGGCCGAGGAACAGAGCGCTGGCTGAAGCGAGCGACAGGGCACGGGGCACCAGACGCTCCACCGAACCGCGCGAGGATGCGCAGGAACGCTTCTGCGTGTCCGTGGGCGGGTGCCGGAGCGCTTCTTCTCGTCCGGACCCTTGTGTGCCGCCCACCGCCTCCCCGTCGCACGTTCACCGCTTCCGGCGATGCCCGCGCCCGCCACGCGCCGGGGCCTCGACGGACGCGACTGCTTCCTTGCTCTGCCGGTCGGCCGAGACCACCAGTGCCGCGAGCAGCGTGGTGACCGGCACCGAGGCGACCAGGCCGATCGAGCCGACCAGCGTGCGCACGATCTCCTCGGCCACCAGCTCACTGTTGGCGACCGTCGCCACGCTGCTCTGCGCGATCGAGAAGAGCAGCAGCAGCGGCAGCGCGGCACCGGCGTAGGCCAGGACGAGGGTGTTGACGACGGAGGCGATGTGGTCGCGGCCGATACGGATGCCCGCCCGGTACAGCCCGCGCCAGCCCATCGTCGGGTTGGCCTCGTGCAGCTCCCAGACGGCCGATGTCTGGGTCACCGTCACATCGTCCAGGACACCCAGCGAGCCGATAATGACGCCGGCCAGCAGCAGACCACTCATGTCGATCGACGGGTACAGGCCGTGAATCAGGCCGGTGTTGTCGTCGGTGTTGCCGGTGAGCGCGGCCCAGTCGATGAACTCCGAGCCGAGGACGCCGATCAGGCACAGCGAGACAAGCGTGCCGAGCACCGCCACCGAGGTTCGGGCCGACAGGCCGTGGCACATGTACAGGGCGATCAGCATGATGGCACTCGACCCGACCACGGCCACCAGCAGCGGATTCGAGCCCTGCAGGATCGCCGGCAGGATGAACAGGGTCAGCACCATGAAGCTGACGGCCAGTGCGACCAGCGCCATCACACCGCGCAGCCGGCCCACCACGACGACGGCGAGTGCGAAGATCCCGGCCAGCAGCGCCATCGGGAACTTCCGGTTCACATCGGTCACCGAGTACTGCAGGTCCTTGGGCGCCGAGGGCTCGTACGCGACCACGACCTTCTCGCCCTCGTCCAGCTGGCGTGACTGATCGGGCTGCACGATCTCGGTGAACGTACGGCCCTTGTCCTTGCCGGTGTCGACCCGGACCGTGGCCTTCTTGCAGGTGCCGCCCTCCTCCTGCTTGGCGGAGCTGCCCTCCGCGGTGGAGGTGTCGCCGGTCGAGCTGTCCCCGGAAGCGTTGACCGACTTGCAGCTGACCGAGACGACCTTGGTGACCGTGGCCGCCTGCGTCTGCCGGTCGAAGCCGACGCCGGTGCGCTCGTGCGACGGGGCGCCGCCGGGCCAGAGCACCACGAGGCCGACGACGACCGCGGCGGTGAAGGGGATGAGGATCGCCGCGATGACCTTGCGCAGATGCTTGGAGACCGGCGCGGCGGGGCCGTGGCTGTGAGAGTGACCGTGCCCGCCGCCTGCCCCGGAGCCGCCCTGGCCGTGTCCCTGGCCGGGCGGGTGGCCGAGGGTGTGGCCGTCGTCGTGACTCTGGGCGTGCCCCTGGTCGTACTGGTGGCCCTGCCCGTGGTCGTGTCCGTCACCGGCACCATGGCCCCCGTGGCCGGCTCCGCCGCCCTGTGCGGCGCCGTTGCCGCGCCTTGGGTCGGGGGGCGGATAGGGGTGCTGCTGTGTCGTGGTCACCGCCCGATCATCGCAAGAACGGCAGGGGCCCTCTGTTCACCGCGCCCGAATTGACGCTAGCGTGGAGGCACCTTTGCACACGCGGGAGCTCGGAGCACCGGGCTGAGAGGGCGCTGACCTCCGTATTCGCGATGTTTCACGTGGAACGAGTGATGTTTCACATGAATCGCCGCCTGACGGAAGCCGCTGCGTCGACCGCCGAACCTGTTACCGGGTAATGCCGGCGTAGGGAGTAGGTCTCATGACCAACAAGGACGTACGCACGCCTGCCTTCAGCCAGGACGAACAGCCCATGGTGGGCGAAACCCCCCAAGGGGTAGGGAAGTCCATCGGCTGGCACAAGGGGTATGTCGACGGCTCGCGCCCCGACCTTCGGGTGCCGGTCCGTCAGGTGCATCTCACCAACGGGCAGTCGGTCACGCTCTACGACACCTCGGGCCCGTACACCGATCCGCTCGTCGAAACCGACGTCCGCAGGGGTCTGCCGCCGCTGCGGGAGAACTGGATCACCGCCCGCGGTGACACCGCCGAGTACGCGGGCCGCCCCGTCCGTCCCGAGGACGACGGGATCAAGCACACCTCGCCGCGTGGCGGCCTGCGCAACCTGGACGCGGTCTTCCCGGGCCGCCCGCGCCAGCCGCGCCGCAGCCGGGACGGCGAGGCGGTCACACAACTCGCATACGCCCGCCGGGGTGAGGTCACCCCGGAGATGGAGTACGTCGCCATCCGGGAGAACGTCTCCCCCGAAGTCGTCCGTGAGGAGATCGCAGCGGGACGGGCCGTGCTGCCGGCCAACGTCAACCACCCGGAGATCGAGCCGATGATCATCGGCAAGCGGTTCCTGGTGAAGGTCAACGCCAACATCGGCAACTCCGCGGTGACTTCCTCCATCGAGGAGGAGGTGGAGAAGATGACCTGGGCAACCCGTTGGGGCGCCGACACGGTCATGGACCTCTCCACCGGGCGCAACATCCACACCACCCGCGAGTGGGTGCTGCGCAACTCCCCCGTCCCCATCGGCACGGTTCCGCTCTATCAGGCCCTGGAGAAGGTCGACGGCCGGGCCGAGGAGCTGACCTGGGAGATCTACAGGGACACGGTCATCGAACAGGCTGAGCAGGGCGTGGACTACATGACCGTCCACGCGGGAGTGCGCCTGCCGTATGTGCCGCTCACCGCCAACCGCAAGACCGGCATCGTCTCGCGCGGCGGCTCGATCATGGCGGCCTGGTGCCTCGCCCACCACAAGGAATCGTTTCTGTACGAGAACTTCGAGGAACTCTGCGAGATTCTCGCCGCCTACGACGTCACGTACTCGCTGGGCGACGGGCTGCGCCCCGGCTCCATCGCGGACGCCAACGACGAGGCCCAGTTCGCGGAGTTGCGCACGCTCGGGGAACTCAACCGGATCGCCAGGCGTTTCCATGTACAGACGATGATCGAGGGCCCGGGCCATGTCCCGATGCACAAGATCAAGGAGAACATCGACCTTCAGCAGGAGATCTGCGATGAAGCTCCGTTCTATACGCTCGGCCCGCTGACCACGGACGTCGCGCCGGCGTACGACCACATCACCTCCGGCATCGGTGCCGCGATGATCGCCTGGTGGGGCACGGCGATGCTGTGCTACGTCACGCCCAAGGAGCACCTCGGCCTGCCCAACCGCGACGACGTCAAGACCGGCGTGATCACCTACAAGATCGCTGCCCACGCGGCCGACCTCGCCAAGGGCCACCCGGGCGCGCAGGAGTGGGACGACGCGCTGTCCGACGCCCGCTTCGAGTTCCGGTGGGAGGACCAGTTCAACCTCGCCCTGGACCCGGACACGGCCCGTGAGTTCCACGACGAGACGCTTCCGGCGGAGCCGGCGAAGACGGCCCATTTCTGCTCCATGTGCGGGCCGAAGTTCTGCTCGATGAAGATCAGCCACAGCATCACAGAGCGGTTCGGAGCCGGGGCGGCTGAGGGGGTGTCTCCTGAGGAGGTCGCGGAGGGGATGCTCCAGAAGTCGAAGGAGTTCGCGGCCAGCGGGAACAGGGTGTATCTGCCGCTGGCGGACTGAACTCCTCGCCGAGGTGCCGGTCCGGGTTGTCGGACACCCTGGACCGACACCGTCGGCTCGATCACCCTTCGGCGTCCTGCGGGTACCAGCGCAACTCCACCGTGTTGCCGTCCGGATCCCGGACGTAGACCGATGTGGCGGTGCCGCGCGCACCGAAGCGCTCCACGGGCCCCTCGACTACGGTGAACGTCCCCGACGCGATGACCTCGTCCCAGTCCACCGGCTCCACGGTGAGACAGATGTGGTCGACGTTGGACTCGCCCCGGCAGCGGACGACCAGGTCGATGATGGTCTCCGGAGTGACTCTGACCGACGGGAAGGGGACCTTTCCGGCTCGCCATTCCGCGAGACGGACCGGCTCCAGGCCCAGGAGCCCGGCATAGAAGTCCAGCGACCGTTCGATGTCTTCGACGTTGAGGACCAAGTGATCGAAGGCCTTGACGCGCACAGGGGGCACGCCGGCTCCGGAGCGCTGCCGTGCTGTCGGGGAGGCGGCGGTGTCAGTGGCGTTCATGAGGCTTCCTCAGGGTGTGGATCCGGGTCTCATGGGTGACCGGATGGGGATGCCTTCCACGATCGGCCGTGCGATGGGAGCCATCAAGGCATGATCGACGTACGACTGTTGAGCCAGATTAAACGCCGGGGGGATCATGCTGGAGCGACTGGAGACCGAGGTCTTCCTGACGCTTGCCGAGGAACTGCACTTCGGCCGGACCGCCGAGGTGTGGGGAATCACGACCGGGCGGGTGAGTCAGATCGTCAGGAAGCTGGAACGCCGCGTCGGAGGCATGCTGTTCGAACGCAACAGC
The DNA here is from genome assembly GCF_040651615.1 of Streptomyces sp. NPDC048417. Lineage (NCBI taxonomy): Bacteria > Bacillati > Actinomycetota > Actinomycetes > Kitasatosporales > Streptomycetaceae > Streptomyces > Streptomyces sp. NPDC048417. Next base: position 351,018 of record NZ_JBEZKI010000001.1, read on the forward strand.
CGTACCGTCCGGCTCACCCCGATCGGGCGGCAGTTGACCGATGACCTGCGGCCCCTGGTCGCCGCCATGGAGGAGGCACTACACAGAGCGGCCGACGCCAGTCGTGGCGTCACAGGGGAACTGCGGGTGGCCTTCCTCGGAGAGTGGACGGCGCCTGCCCTGCTCAGAGCCGTCGGCCTGTTCACCGCACGTCATCCCGACTGCCGGGTCGATGTCCGAGAGGTACACCTGTCCAACTCCCGGGCGAGCCTGCTGGACGGCTCGATCGACATCCTCCTCGCCTCCTACCCGTTCGACGGCATGGCCTGCGGGCCGGTGCTGCTGAGGGAGGAGCGGGTGCTCGCCGTGGCGGCCGGGCATCCATTGGCCGGCGAACCGTCGGTGTCGGTCGAAGCAATGGCTCAGTACCCCGTGGTGCAGTACCCGGACGTGACCTCTGCGGCCTTCAAGAGAGACCGAACACCGGACCGCACACCGTCGGGAAAGCCCGTTCCGAAGGGGCCTGCCGGCGGGTCGTTCTCCGAGATGCTCACCCTGGTCGCGATGGGTAGAGGGGTCCTCCCGGTCGGAGGGCATTCCCGGCAGTACTACCCCCGACCCGATATCGCCTATGTGCCCCTTCATGATGCGCGGCCGATTGAGCGAGGACTGGTCTGGCCGGCGGGGAACACGACAGAGCGGGTGCGTGCGTTTGTCAGAGCGGCGGCCGATGCCGTAGAGCCGTCGCCGACCGCTTCGGTGTTGCCGTGTCCCGCGGTAGGTCCACCTCGATGAAGATCTCGCAGCACATCCGCGGTGGGCAACCGGGTGCATCTGCCGATCGCCGACCGACGCCGAACACGCGAGAAACTCGGCGAGCCCACTGTCGGTCGGCTTCGCGTCTGCGTCTCGTGACCGGGTGTCCGGCCTGCGCCCCCGGGCGGGGGCGCAAGCCGGGTTATTCCGGCTGGTGTTCCGGGCCTCCGAAGTCCGGGCTGGTGTAGTCCGGGCTCGTGAAGCTCGGCCGGGCGGCGGGTGAGGTGCCGTCGTCGGTGCTGAAACCGGGACGGTCGTAGCCGAGACGCGGCATCCGGCCCCCAGGGCCCGACGGGGTCGCACGGCGCAGTCCGGACGTGCCGGGTTCGGTGGCCAGCGCTTCCCGCAGGAAGGGCAGGATGCCGCGCTCCAGCAGGGCGTCCCGCCAGGCGTCCCTGGCCTTGGCCACATCCCCACCGGGTTCGCCATAGGCTCCGGCCTCCAGCGAGGGACTGTTGCGCAGTGCGGTGAGCAGCAGCCCCGCGCCCGCCATGACGATGGCGGCCGCGGTCACGACGCCGAAGACCCAGCCCGCGGTGAGCATGGTCTGGGCGAACGCCGGAGCCGGGTCCAGCATCTTCAGGACGTAGCCGACGAGCAGGAAGATCGCGGCGGCGGTACCGGCGAGCACGGGCGCCAGGACCAGGGCGAGTGCGAAGCCGCCGGCGCCGGTGGTCTCGGCGGCCTCGCCGAGGGTGGTGGCGAGCCCCATCGCACCGCCCATGGCCGTCTCCGCGGAGTCGGCCTCATGGACGGTGGCCGGGGTGGACCGCGCCGGATTGCGCAGTTCCTCGCGGACCTTCACATAGTGCTGGTACTCGGCCGCCGCGGCCGCCGCTATCAGTGCGGTGGCGTTGAGCGCCATGGTGCGCAGCTGTTCGGTGTTCAAATGCTGGCCGGTACCGGCCAGTTCGGGACGGTAAGGGGCGGAGCGCAGCGCCTCATCGAGGATCCGCTCGTATTCCTGGCGGTCCTCGCTGTGCAGGTGCTGCGGAACGCTGTTCATGTGCATCCCCCGATGCTCCGTAGGGCTTGGGGCTCGCACGCCGGCGAGCCGTCGGGCAGAAACGGAGGGGAGCCTGCTACGGATAAACCGATGGTAGAGCCGTTAAGGCACGCGGTGACAGGGGGTTGCCGGAAATTGGGGGTGGCCCGCGTGTGACATCGGGGTACAGAACAGCGTGTCGAACGCTCAGGCGTCCAGCGGAAGTTGCCTGACCAGCAGCTTTCCGGCCATGGTCACTCCGCCGTCCATCGCGATGGCGAGCCCGTCCGCGTAGACGTGCGGTCCTTCGACGACGGGGCCGGTGTTCTCTTCGCCGTCCTCGGAGCCGACTTCGCCCAGCAGATAGGGAATCGGACTGTGCCCGTGAACGATGCGGGTACCGCCGTACGTATCGAGAAGGGAACGGACGGCGTCTGCACCCCCTTCGTCCCGGAAGGAGAACCGCTTGGTGAACTTACGGAACAGATCCCAGACCTCGTCCGCGTCGTTTCGCGTGATGGTCTCGCGGACCGTGTCGTTGACCGCCTCGATCGAGTCGCCGTAGTCGAGGTAGGCGGTGGTGTCGGAGTGGACGAGCAGATAGCCGTCGACCTCCTCGACCGCGTCCAGGCGGGCCATCCACTGGAGGTGGTGGTCCTGGAGCCGGTCCATGTCGGTCTTCTGGCCGCCGTTGAGCAGCCAGGCCGCCTGGAAGGTGGCGGTGCCCGCACCGGAGTTGACGGGGGTGTCGCCGAACCGCTTGGCGCCGAGCAGCAGCAGCTCGTGATTGCCCATGAGGGCCTTGCAGTAGCCGCCGGCCGCGGCTGCCTCGGCGGACAGCCGCATCACCAGGTCGATGACGCCGATGCCGTCCGGACCCCGGTCGGTGAAGTCGCCGAGGAACCACAGCCGGGCCGTGCCCGCGCACCAGTGCCCGTCGGCGTCGATCAGCCCCTGCTCCCGCAGCGCGTCGATCAGCTCGCCGAAGTAGCCGTGCACGTCCCCGACCACGTACAGCGGGCCGGGACCCGCCGCGAGCTGAGCGGCCGGGGCGACGGCCGGGTCGACGGGCATCTGGAGCGTGTCGCCGCGGTTGATGACGGGCAGGTCGCGCTGGGTGGGCGTGTACCCCTCGGGATATCCGTCGGGGTACGGCTCGTCGAGCGCCGGTGCGACGTCGCCGGGGTGGGTGCTCTGGACGTACGGACCGGTCTCGTTGACGTACGCGGGCACCCGGAAGTCGCGCAACGCCGCCGTCCGTTCCGCTTCGGGTCCCTGACCGGCCCCCTGAGTCATCAGACCCCTCCACCATCGCGCCGCATCTGCACCGCTTCGGACTGCCTGGTCGCAGCGGCCCGCGGTGTCGTGGGCCCATCATAGGAACGCCCGTCGCGCCGTGTGATGACCCAGGGGTGGTGAATCGGAGCAGGACTCCAGTTCAGTGCGGCTTTCGCCCCGGTTGGGCAGGGGTTCGACCACCCGCCGTTCACCTGCCGGCCGTCACTCGACGACGCCCGGCAGGCGCGTCGGCCGCCTCCGTGTGCGTACGGATCGGCCGTGCGTACGTACGGGCCGTCCGTGCTACTCCTCCTCCGGTGCCCGGGGCGGGCTGACCGTGGTGCGCTGCGTGCGTCGCTGGGAGGAGGTACGCACGATCAGTTCGGTCGGTATCACCTGCTCGACCGGCTGGTCCGACTCCACTCCCTCGATCGCGTCGATGAGCAGCTGCACGACCGCGGTGCCGATGCGGCGCGGCTTCAGGGAGAGCGTGGTGATGGGCGGCTCGGTGTTGGCGTACACGGTCGACTCGCTGCAGCACACTAGCAGCAGGTCGTCGGGGACGCGCAGCCCGTAGCGGCGGGCGGCGGCGAGCAGGTCGGTGCCGTTGGGGTCGAAGAGGCCGTAGACGGCGTCGGGGCGGTCCGGGCGGGCCAGCAGCCGGTCGGCGGCGACGGCGCCCGCACAGGGGTCGTGTGCCGGGTAGGCCTCGTAGACCGGGTCCTGGCCGACGCGTTCGCACCAACGCAGGTAGGCGGTGGTGGACAGATGGGTGTACGTGTCCGTCGTGGTGCCGGTGAGGAGGCCGATCCGGCGGGCGCCGGCGTCGGCGAGATGGTCGAGGATGCCGAGCACAGCGGCCTCGTGGTCGTTGTCCACCCAGGCGGTGACCGGGAGCGATCCGGCCGGGCGGCCGTCGGAGACCACCGGCAGCCCCTGCCGGACCAGCTCACTGACCACCGGATCCTGGTCGGAGGGGTCGATGACGACCGTGCCGTCCAGGGCGACGTTCGACCACACGTCGTGGCGTGAGGTCGCAGGCAGGATCACCAGGGCATAGCCGCGGGCGAGCGCGGCGGAGGTGGCGGCCCGTGCCATCTCGGCGAAGTACGCGAACTCGGTGAAGGTGAAAGGTTCATCCCCGTACGTCGTCACGGTCAGGCCGATGAGTCCCGACTTGCCGGTACGGAGGGTGCGGGCGGCGGCCGAGGGACGGTACCCCAGCCGGTCGGCGACCTCCCGGACGTGGCGCCGGGTGGCATCCGGGAGCCGACCCTTACCGTTCAGGGCGTCGGAGACGGTCGTGATGGAGACTCCGGCGGCGGCGGCCACATCTCTGATGCCCGCCCGGCCCGGCCGGCTTCCTCGCCGAGAGGTTTCCGCGCGGCTCACCTGGTGCTTCCCTGCTGCTGTCATGGCGAGCCGATAGTAGGGCTCATGCGGTGGGGTAGTGCGGACGCATATGCACGCGTTGACAGGCACGTTTCTGCAAGGCCAAATGGGGTCAACTACCTTAGAAAGAAAGTCAGTTGAACGATCCAATGGCTAGACGTGACTTGTCGGCGCGCATGGGCCTGCCAAGTGCCCGATGTCTCGAAGAGGTCTCAACTCACCTTCACGGGTGATGCGCGCCACGGCGCAAGCCACCGGCGCGTAGATATATGTAGGGCGCGCCCCCGAAAAATGCGCCTTCGTGCGGTGATGCCCGTGATGCCGGTGGGGCGGATGAGGTCAGGCCCTCGCCTGTCGGCTCGCTCCGCCGCTGTACGCAGCGGAGCCGAATCCTCATAAGGTGAGCAGTATTGGATGCCGGCGGTGCGGACGGTCCGCCGGTGGTCGCGAGGAGGACTGCGGTGAGCGAGACGAGCCCCAAGCTGCGCGCCGAGCTGGGGGATATCCCCACCTACAAGCCGGGCAAGCCTGCCGCGGCCGACGGCCCGGTCGCCTACAAGCTCTCCTCCAACGAGAACCCGTATCCTCCGCTGCCCGGCGTGATGGAGGCCGTGACCGCGGCCGCTGCCGCTTTCAACCGCTACCCGGACATGGCGTGCACGGAACTGATGAACGAGCTCTCGGACCGCTTCGGCGTCCCGCTCGGCCATCTGGCCACCGGCACCGGCTCGGTCGGCGTCGCCCAGCAGCTGATCCAGGCCACCAGTGGCCCCGGCGACGAGGTGATCTACGCCTGGCGGTCCTTCGAGGCGTACCCGATCATCACGCAGATCAGCGGTGCCCGCTCGGTCCAGGTGCCGCTCACGGCCGGCGAGGTGCACGACCTGGACGCGATGGCGGACGCGATCACCGACCGCACCCGTCTGATCTTCGTCTGCAACCCCAACAACCCGACCGGCACGGTCGTGAAACGGGCCGAGCTGGAGCGCTTCCTGGACCGGGTCCCCGGCGATGTGCTGGTGGTGCTCGACGAGGCCTACCGGGAGTTCATCCGCGACCCCGAGGTACCCGACGGCGTCGAGATCTACCGGGAACGACCGAACGTCTGTGTCCTGCGGACCTTTTCCAAGGCGTACGGCCTCGCCGGGCTGCGCGTCGGCTTCGCGATCGCCCATGAGCCGGTGGCGGCTGCGCTGCGCAAGACGGCGGTGCCGTTCGGCGTGAGCCAGCTCGCCCAGGAGGCGGCGATCGCCTCGCTGCGGGCGGAGGACGAGTTGCTCGGCCGGGTCGGCTCGCTGGTGTGCGAGCGGCAGCGCGTGGTCGGGACGCTCCGCGCTCAGGGTTGGACGGTTCCGGAGACCCAGGCCAACTTCGTGTGGCTGCGGCTGGGGGAGCGTACGACGGCCTTCGCACAGCTCTGTGAGGAGCATGGCGCGGTCATTCGGCCGTTCCCGGGCGAGGGTGTCCGGGTGACGGTCGGGGAGACCGAGGCGAACGACATCTTCCTGAAGGCGGCGGAGAACTTCCGCAAGGAGCTCTAGCCGCACGGAGCTCCAGCAGTAGGTCAGTTCCACATACGGGGTCGCCGCCGAGGCGGCCCCGTCGTGTATGGGTTTCACGTGAAACCGAGGGCCGTGGGGCGACGTGACGGAGAAGACAGGACCCCCGCTGTCCGCGTCGAAAATCGGTACGTCATAATAGCTTGTGAATGTGAATGCATTCACAAGCGTGTCCCGTTTGCTCCGTGATGTCTGCGGCAAAAGGGGCAAACTGCCGCTGCACTACGGCGACGTAAGGAGACTGACGACGTGGACCTGGCCCTGGCGCCGGAGACATTGGCGCGTTGGCAGTTCGGCATCACCACCGTCTACCACTTCCTGTTCGTCCCGCTGACGATCTCGCTTGCCGCCCTCACGGCCGGACTGCAGACCGCATGGGTGCGCACGGAGAAGGAGAAGTACCTCAGGGCGACCAAGTTCTGGGGCAAGCTCTTCCTGATCAACATCGCGATGGGTGTGGTCACCGGCATCGTCCAGGAGTTCCAGTTCGGCATGAACTGGTCGGACTACTCGCGATTCGTCGGCGACATCTTCGGTGCCCCGCTCGCCTTCGAGGCGCTGATCGCGTTCTTCTTCGAGTCCACCTTCATCGGGCTGTGGATCTTCGGCTGGGACAAGCTGCCCAAGAAGATCCATCTGGCCTGCATCTGGATGGTCTCCATCGGCACGATCCTGTCCGCCTACTTCATCCTCGCGGCCAACTCGTGGATGCAGCACCCCGTCGGCTACAAGATCGACAAGGCGAAGGGACGCGCCGAGCTGACCGACTTCTGGGCCGTCCTGACCCAGAACACCGCACTGACCCAGGCTTTCCACACACTGACCGCGTCCTTCCTTACCGGGGGCGCGTTCATGGTCGGCATCGCCGCCTTCCACCTGTTCCGCAAGAAGCACATCACCGTGATGAAGACCTCGCTGCGGCTTGGTCTGGTCACCGTCGTCATAGCCGGCATGCTCACCGCGATCAGCGGTGACACTCTCGGCAAGGTCATGTTCAAGCAACAGCCGATGAAGATGGCCGCCGCCGAGGCCCTGTGGGACGGCCAGAAGCCGGCGCCCTTCTCGATCTTCGCCTACGGCGACGTCAGCAAGGGGCACAACACCGTCGAACTGTCTGTCCCCGGTCTGCTGTCGTTCCTGGCCGACGACAGCTTCAACTCGTACGTCCCCGGCATCAACGACACCAACAAGGCCGAGCAGCAGAAGTACGGTGCCGGCGACTACCGGCCCATCATTCCCGTCACCTTCTGGGCGTTCCGCTGGATGATCGGCTTCGGCATGGCGTCCTTCGCCATCGGACTGGCCGGGCTCTGGCTGACCCGCAAAAAGTTCATGCTGCCGCAGCACCTGCGGGTCGGTGAGGACGAGGTGCCGAACCTGGTCCTCTTCAAGAACAAGGCCCTCAGCCCCAAGCTCGGCAAGCTGTACTGGCTGGTGGCGATCTGGACGCTCGGCTTCCCACTGATCGCCAACTCCTGGGGCTGGATCTTCACCGAGATGGGCCGTCAGCCGTGGGTCGTCTACGGCGTCCTGCAGACCCGTGACGCCGTCTCCCCCGGTGTCTCCCAGGCCGAGATCCTCATCTCGATGATCACCTTCACCGCGCTCTACGCCGTCCTCGCCGTCGTCGAGGTCAAGCTGCTCGTGAAGTACGTGAAGGCGGGCCCGCCCGAGCTCACCGAGGCCGACCTCAACCCGCCCACGAAGATCGGCGGCGAGCCCCGTGACGCCGACAAGCCGATGGCCTTCTCGTACTAGGCCGAGGGAGACGCAGTCATGGAACTTCACGACGTCTGGTTCGTCCTGATCGCCGTCCTGTGGACCGGCTACTTCTTCCTGGAGGGCTTCGACTTCGGGGTCGGCATCCTCACCAAGCTGCTCGCCCGGGACCGCCTGGAGAAGCGGGTGCTGATCAACACGATCGGCCCGGTCTGGGACGGCAACGAGGTGTGGCTGCTCACCGCGGGCGGCGCGACCTTCGCCGCCTTCCCCGAGTGGTACGCCACGCTCTTCTCCGGCTTCTACCTGCCCCTGCTGGTGATCCTGGTCTGCCTGATCATCCGGGGTGTCGCCTTCGAGTACCGAGCGAAGCGGGCCGAGGAGAAATGGCAGCGCAACTGGGAGACCGCGATTTTCTGGACCTCGCTGATCCCGGCGTTCCTGTGGGGCGTGGCCTTCGGGAACATCGTGGGGGGCGTGAAGATCGACCAGCACTTCGAGTACGTCGGCACCGTCTGGGACCTGCTCAACCCGCATGCGCTGCTCGGCGGACTCGTGACGCTGACCCTGTTCACCTTCCACGGGGCGGTGTTCACGGCACTCAAGACCGTGGGTGACATCCGGGTACGGGCGCGGAAGCTGGCGACCAAGGTCGGTCTGCTCGCCGCCGTGCTGGCGCTGGGCTTCCTGCTGTGGACGCAGGTCGACAGCGGAGACGGCACGAGCCTGGTGGCCCTCGTGGTGGCGGCTGTCGCCCTGGTCGCCGCGCTCGGGGCCAACCTGCGGGGCCGTGAGGGATGGGCGTTCGCCCTGTCCGGCATCACTATCGTGGCCGCCGTGGCGATGCTCTTCCTTTCGCTCTTCCCGAACGTCATGCCGTCGTCGCTCAACGCGGACTGGAGCCTCACGGTCACCAATGCCTCGTCGAGCCCCTACACCCTGAAGATCATGACGTGGCTCGCGGCGATCGCCACGCCGCTCGTCATGCTCTACCAGGGCTGGACGTACTGGGTGTTCCGCAAGCGGATCGGTACGCAGCACATCGCAGCCGAAGCCGCGCACTGAGTCGGCACCGCCTCCGCGCTGACCCCGCACCGACCCGTACTGAGTCCGCATGAGTCCAAGGAGTGGGTGTTTCACGTGAAACACCCACTCCGGACCGAAGGGCATGTTTCACGTGAAACCAATCGATCCGCGTCTGCTGCGTTACGCCCGAGTCACTCGCCTCTTCTTGGTCGCGGTCGTCGGCCTCGGTGCGGTCGGGGCCGGGCTGGTCATCGCCCAGGCGATGCTCATCGCCGAAGTGGTGGTCGGCGCCTTCCAGCACGGCTACTCGGTATCCGAACTCCGCACCCCCCTGCTCCTGTTGGCGGTCGTCGCCATCGGCCGGGCGCTGGTCTCCTGGCTGACCGAGCTGTCCGCGCACCGGGCGAGCGCTGCCGTCAAGTCCGAACTGCGGGGGCGGCTTGTCGACCGTGCGGTGGCGCTCGGTCCTGGCTGGCTGAGCGGTCAGCGGACCGGGTCGCTGGTCACCCTCGCCACGCGCGGCGTCGACGCCCTCGACGACTACTTCTCCCGCTATCTGCCCCAGTTGGGGCTCGCGGTGGTCGTACCGGCCGCGGTACTCGCCCGGATCGTCACTGAGGACTGGGTTTCCGCGGCGATCATCGTCGGCACTCTGCCGCTCATCCCGCTCTTCATGGTGTTGATCGGCTGGGCCACCCAGTCCCGTACAGACCGTCAGTGGAGGCTGCTGTCCCGGCTGTCCGGCCACTTCCTGGACGTGGTCGCAGGGCTGCCCACGCTGAAGGTGTTCGGGCGGGCCAAGGCGCAGGCCGAGTCCATCCGCCGGATCACCGGGGAGTACCGGCAGGCGACCATGCGGACCCTGCGGATCGCCTTTCTCTCCTCCTTCGCGCTGGAACTGCTCGCCACGCTGTCGGTGGCGCTGGTCGCCGTGACCATCGGTATGCGGCTGGTGCATGGAGACATGGACCTGTACATCGGGCTGGTCATCCTGGTGCTCGCACCTGAGGCGTACCTCCCGCTGCGGCAGGTGGGTGCCCAGTTCCACGCGGCGGCGGAGGGGCTCGCGGCGGCGGAGGAGATCTTCGCGGTGCTGGAGACGCCGGTGCCGGTGTCCGGTGCGGGGGAGGTGCCTTCTGATGCTGTTCTGGCCTTCGAAGGAGTGACGGTCCGCTACCCGGATCGCTCGGCGGACGCGGTGACCGAGGTGTCGTTCACCGTGGACCCCGGCGAGACCGTTGCACTGGTCGGCCCGAGTGGGGTGGGCAAGTCGACGTTGCTGAACGTACTGCTGGGGTTCGTGCGGCCGGTGGCCGGCCGGGTGCGGATCGGGGGAGCCGAGCTCGGCGAGGTGGACCTGGAGGCGTGGCGGTCGCGGATCGCGTGGGTGCCGCAGCGGCCGCATCTGTACGCCGGGACGATCGCCGAGAACGTACGGCTCGCGCGTCCCGACGCGGACGACGAGGCGGTACGGCGGGCGTTGCGGGACGCGGGGGCGCTGGAGTTCGTGGACGCGTTGCCTGAGGGCGCCGGGACCATGCTCGGTGAGGACGGAGCCGGATTGTCCGCCGGGCAGCGGCAGCGGCTGGCGCTGGCGCGGGCGTTCCTCGCGGACCGGCCTGTGCTGTTGCTGGATGAGCCGACGGCTGCGCTGGACGGGGCGACCGAGGCGGAGGTTGTGGCGGCGGTACAGCGGCTTGCCGCGGGGCGGACGGTGCTGCTGGTGGTGCACCGGCCGGCCCTGCTCTCTGTGGCGGACCGGGTGGTGAGGCTCTCCGGCAGCGAGGCCCCCAGGGGGCTCCGCCCCCTGCACCCCCAACCCCTTCGCCCACCCACCACCCGACTCGGTCGATGGGAAGGCAAGGCGATCGAGCAGCTCGGCCGACTGGGAAGTGGGCCGGCGGAGTTGCCCGGCCGACTGGGAAGTGGGCCGGCGGAGTTGCTCGGCGAGTTGGGAAGCGGTCCGGCGGAGTTGCTCGGTGGGCAGGGAAGTGGTCCGGCGGCGTTGCTCGGTGGGCTGGGAAGTGGTCCGGCGGCGTTGCCCGGCGAGCTGGGAAGTGGTCCGGCGGCGTTGCCCGGTGAGTTGGGAAGTGGGCCGGCGGACTTGCTCGGGCAGATCGGAGTGCCCGGTCGGTCGGAAAGCGGCTTGGTGGAGGGGCTCGGTCTGACTGCGGGGGGCTCGGCGGGGCGGCTCGGTCTTTCCGGGCGTGGCTCGGGGGAGTCGGTGCCTGGGTCTCCGCAGGGCGTTCTCAGGCGGGTGCGGGGAGACTCCGGAGCTCGGCGGGGGCGGTTGTTCCTCGCTCTTCTGCTGGGGGCTCTCGCGCTCGGCAGCGCAGTGGGGTTGATGGCGACCTCGGGGTGGTTGATCTCGCGGGCCTCGCAGCAGCCGCCGGTGCTGTATCTGATGGTCGCCGTGACGGCTACGCGGGCCTTCGGGATCGGACGGGCCGTCTTCCGGTACAGCGAGCGGCTCGTGTCGCACGACGCCGTGCTGCGGATGCTGGCCGACACCCGGGTTGCCGTGTACCGGCGCCTTGAACGACTCGCACCTGCCGGGCTTCGGGCGACCAGGCGCGGGGATCTGCTCAGCCGGCTCGTCGCCGACGTGGACACCCTGCAGGACTACTGGCTGCGGTGGCTGCTGCCCGCCGGGGTCGCGGTGGCCGTGTCCGTCGGGGCCGTGGGGTTCACGGCCTGGCTGTTGCCCGAGGCGGGCGCCGCTCTGGCCGTCGGGCTGCTGGCGGCCGGCGTCGGTGTTCCGCTGGTGACCTCCGCCGTGGCCCGACGCGCCGAGCAGCGGCTGGCACCCGCCCGCGGCTTGCTCGCGACCCGGGTGACCGACCTGCTCACCGGCACCGCCGAACTGACCGTCGCCGGTGCGCTGCCCGCCCGTACCGACGACACCCGGCAGGCCGACGGCACGCTCACCCGGATCGCCTCGCGGGCCGCCGCCGCCAGCGCGCTCGGTGACGGACTGACCGCTCTGCTGACGGGCCTGACCGTCGCCGCCACGGCGCTGCTGGGCGCCCAGGGGGTCGCCGAAGGCCGGCTGAGCGGGGTGGCGATGGCGGTCGTCGTGCTCACGCCGCTGGCCGCCTTCGAGGCCGTACTGGGGCTCCCGCTCGCCGTGCGGCACCGGCAACGGGTGCGCAAGAGCGCCGAGCGCATCTACGAGGTGCTGGACGCGCCCGAGCCCGTACGGGAGCCCGAGCGGCCGCGCCAGGCACCCGCCGCGCCCTTCCCTGTCGTACTGAAGGGCCTGTCCGCCCGCCACGAGGGCCAACGTCGGGACGCGCTCGCCGGGCTCGACCTCACCCTCCACGAGGGGCGACGGATCGCCGTGGTCGGTCCCTCCGGCTCCGGTAAGACGACCCTCGCCCAGGTCCTGCTGCGCTTCCTCGACCCGGATGCGGGCTCCTACACGTTGGCCGGCGTGGACGCGTACGCCATGGACAGCGACGACGTACGCCGACTCGTCGGGCTGTGCGCCCAGGACGCGCACCTCTTCGACAGTTCCGTACGCGAGAACCTGCTGCTCGCCCGTAAGGACGCCACCGAGGAGGACCTGCGGGACGCGCTGGGCCGGGCCAGGCTGCTGGACTGGGTGGACGGGCTTCCCCACGGGCTCGACACCCTGGTCGGCGAGCACGGGGCCCGGCTGTCCGGCGGCCAGCGGCAGCGGCTGGCGCTCGCCCGCGCGCTGCTCGCGGACTTTCCGGTGCTCGTCCTGGACGAGCCCGCCGAGCATCTCGACCTGCCGACGGCGGACGCGCTCACCGCGGATCTGCTGGCTGCCACCGCGGGCCGTACGACCGTGCTCATCACCCACCGGCTGGCGGGCCTGGAGGCCGTGGACGAGGTGATCGTGCTCGACGAGGGCCGGGTGGTGCAGCACGGGCCGTACGCGGAACTGGCCGCCGTGGCCGGGCCGTTGCGGGAGATGGCGGAGCGGGAGGCGGCGACAGTCGGCGCGGCCCCGGTATCGGCCCCGACAGGGGCGGGACGACGGTGATCTGGCAGGCGCCGCACCGGAACCAAGATCGGAACCGAAACCGAAACCGAAACCGAAACCGGAACCGGCAGTCCGTGCCGTACCCAAGGCGGCGGCCGGCGCCGTACCGATGGCCGCGGTGATCGCCGTACCGAATCCGGTGGCTTCAGATGTGCGCGGCCAGCAGCTGCTCGATCACGACCGCCACACCGTCCTCGTTGTTGGCGACCGTGCGGCCGGAGGCGGCGGCGATCACGTCGGGGTGGGCGTTGCCCATGGCGTACGACTGCCCGGCCCAGGTCAGCATCTCGACGTCGTTCGGCATGTCGCCGAAGGCCACGACCTCCTCGTGCGAGATGCCGCGCTCGGCGCACTCCAGGGCCAGCGTGCTGGCCTTGGAGACCCCCGGACCGCTGATCTCCAGCAGGGCGCTGGGGCTGGACCGGGTGACGTTGGCGCGCTCGCCGACGGCGAGGCGGGCGAGGGCCAGGAACGCGTCGGGGTCGAGGTCGGGGTGGTAGGCGAGGATCTTGATCACGGGCTCGCCGGCGCTGGGGCCGTCGGCCGCGAGGATCTCCTCGGCGGGAAGCAGATGGTCCGGTGTCTCCAGGTGCAGCTTGGGATAGGCCGGCTCCTGGTGGAATCCGTACGTCTGCTCGACCGCGTACACCGTGCCGGGCGCGGCGTCGCGCAGCAGCCGTATCGCGTCCAGCGCGTTCTCCCTGGCCAGTTCACGCACCTTCACGAAACGGTGGGCGCCGGGGCCGCCGTGCAGGTCGACCACGGCGGCGCCGTTGCCGCAGATCGCCAGGCCGTGGCCGTGGACATGGTCGCTGACGACGTCCATCCAGCGGGCCGGGCGGCCGGTGACGAAGAAGACCTCGATGCCCGCCTCCTCGGCGGCGGCCAGCGCGGCGACCGTCCTCGGTGAGACCGACTTGTCGTCGCGCAGCAGGGTGCCGTCGAGATCGGTGGCGATCAGCCGGGGGGCAGTCGCGAAGGCGGAGGTCTCGGGCTGTCGGGTCGCTGAGGTCACCGGGTCATTCTCGCGCATATGCCCGCACGCCAGTACGGTGCTCCGCACAGGTGAGACACAGACGACTCCCGAAGCGCCCCCCGGGCCCCGTCCACCCTCGTCGGCCCACCCTCGTCGGCCCCCCTCCTACCCGCCCGTCGGTCTCAGGCCAGCTGGGCCGGTGCCTCCATGGCGATCCGCTCGAAGACCTTCTCCTCGGTCGCGAAGTCCGAGTCGGGGATGGGCCAGTGGATCACCAGCTCGGTGAAGCCGAGCTCCTGGTGACGGCCCGCGAAGTCCACGAAGGCGTCCAGGGACTCCAGCGGCCGGGCACGGTCCGGGGTGAACCCGGTGAGCAGGACCTTCTCCAGCTCCGACACGTCCCGGCCGGCCGCCGCGCAGGCCTCGCCGAGCTTCGCCGTCTGACCGCGCAGCGCTTCGACGGACTGCTCGGGCGTGCCGTTCTCGTACAGCTTCGGATCGCCGGTGGTCACCCACGCCTGTCCGTGCCGCGCGGCCAGCTTCAGCCCGCGCGGGCCGGTGGCCGCGACCGCGAAGGGCAGCCGGGGCCGCTGCACACAGCCCGGAATGTCGCGCGCCTCGTGGGCCGAGTAGAACTCTCCCTCGGACGTCACGGAGTCCTCGGTGAGCAGCCGGTCGAGCAGCGGCACGAACTCGGCGAACCGGTCGGCGCGCTCGCGCGCGGTCCACGGCTCCTGACCCAGCGCGGTGGCGTCGAAGCCGGTGCCGCCGGCGCCGATACCGAGTGTCACCCGGCCGCCGGAGATGTCGTCGAGGGAGATCAGCTCCTTGGCGAGCGTCACCGGATGCCGGAAGTTGGGCGAGGTGACCAGCGTGCCCAGACGCAGCCGGTCGGTGACGGACGCGGCGGCGGTCAGCGTCGGAATCGCACCGAACCACGGGCCGTCCCGGAAACTGCGCCAGGACAGGTGGTCGTAGGTGTACGCGGTGTGGAAGCCCAGCTCCTCGGCCCGCGTCCACGCGGCACGGCCGCCCTCGCTCCAGCGGCGGTACGGCAGGATCACGGTGCTCAGACGCAGACTCATGCGCCCGAGACTAAGGGGCCCCACCGGCAACGGACGAAACGGTCACCGTATGCGGCCGCTCAGCCACGGCGTGAGGAAGCTCGCACTCAGGTGCTCCTTGTACGTACGGTCCCCGGGCAGCGGTACGACCAGCGAGGCCGTCGGTGGGAAACGGCGGGCGCGGACATGGGCCAGCCCGCCGAAGACGGCGCGGAGAAAGGCCGGCACGTCGTCGCGCGGGAGGTCGTGGAACGCGACGCCCTCCACCGTGATCACCGCGTCGTCGTCCGGGTAGAGCCGCACGCTCACCCGGGGCACCCCGCCGAACTCGGCGTATGCCTCGTGCGGCAGCGAGCCGTCCGGGTCCGCGGTGACCCCGAAGCCCGCCGCGCTGCGCCGGGAGGTCTGGTCCGCGCCGATGTCGTGCGTCACCTCGATTTCGCGGCCGCACTCGGCGGCGATCGCGTGCAGAGCGGTCACGGCCGCCTCGGTCGTGGGGAGGCGGTCGCTGCGGTCACTCTGGTCCATACCATTCATCATGCAGGGGTCAGTGCGGATCGGGGAAGCGCAGGTATTCCGGCGGTACGGCCTTCGTCAGCCACACCCCGTTCGCGCTGACGTGGAAGACATGGCCGGCCCGGTGCATCGCGCCCGCGTCCACCGACAGCACGACCGGGCGGCCGCGCCGGGCACCGACCCGGGTCGCGGTCTCGCGGTCGGCCGACAGGTGCACGTCGTGCCTGCTCATCGGGCGGAGACCCGCGGTCCTGATCATGTCCAGGTACCGGGCCACGGTCCCGTGGTAGAGGTACGGCGGCGGAGTCGCCGGGGGCAGTCCGAGTTCGACGTCGATGCTGTGGCCCTGGCTGGCGCGGATCCGGGCGCCTTCGATCGCGAAGCGCTGCTTGTCGTTGGCGGCGACGACGTGGTCGAGTTCCTCGCGGGTGACCGGGAAGCCGTGTGCCGCTGCGGCCGCGAGCAGCGTGTCGATCTCCACCCAGCCGGCCTCGTCGAGCGTGAGGCCGATGCGTTCCGGCTGGTGGCGCAGGTGCTTCGAGAGGTACTTCGACACCCTCACGGTGCGCCGGTCGTCCCCCACCTTGTAGTTCTGTCCGATATCCGGCTTGTCGTTCTGTCCGTCGTTCGTTTCGTCGTTCCTTCTGTGGCTCTTCTTGTCGTTCACGCCACCAGCGTGCCGGGAGAGACGCGGATCACGCAGTTATTTTTTGCCGGAGGTTTGATCCACAACCAAGTGCGGTTATCCACAGGTGAATTGGCGGTGCTGTGGACAACCGCTGGGCGATTCAGGGCGTTTCGTCAAGATCGTTAACAGGGACGTGATGTGCGGTCAGCGCGTCCAAGTGGCGTGCGCGCGCCTCCCGTTCGGCAGCCAGGGTGATGAACTCGGCGATGTGGTCCGGGCCAACCAGGCGTCGTACGGCCTGAATCGTGTCGGCGGGGAGAGACACGGTACGCGTCTCATCCGGGGACTTCGGCTGCTCCCCGGCGCCAAGTCGCCGACGCACCTCGCGAGTGGCGAACAGGCGCATGGCCCGGGCCAGTTCGGCGTCCACCGTCTGCTGGGCCAGCGGGCGCAGGCGCCGTACCAGGGAAGCCGCTTCGGCCGCTTTCGCGTCGGTGCGGTGGTGCGGGTCGTCGAGGTAGCGGGCGAAGACGTGCTCGGTGGTGAACTCAAGGAAGCGGGCGGCGATGTGCTCGACCTGGATCCTCAACTCCCGCAGGTGGTCCGAGATCGCGGTGAGCGGCACCCCGGCAGCGTGCAACTCGGCCGCCACGGCCAGCTCTTGGGGACTCGGGACCAGGAAGGAGTCGGGGTCGCCCGGCACCGGTTCCAGGACGCCGAGTGCCACGGCCTCCGCCACGGCCGTGTCGTCGGGGGTGCCGCCGAAGCGGGCGTCCAGGTCGGCGCGGGAGAGACGGGCCGGTTCCTCGTCGGTCCAGGGGCCCTCGGCCTCGGTGACGAGGCCGAGGACGCCGGCCAGGCCGCGGCCGGTGTCCCAGGCGTCGAGGAGTTCCTTGATGGAGGCGAGGGTGTAACCGCGGGCGAGGAGGTCGGCTATCTGGTGGAGGCGGGTGAGATGGGCGTCGGAGTAGAGGTTGGCGCGCCCCTGGCGCTCCGGGCGGGGCAGCAGGCCTTTGTCCTGGTAGGCGCGGATGGTGCGGACGCTGGTCCGGGAGTGGTGGGCCAGGTCTTCGATGCGGTACGTCTTGTGCGGTGGGGGGTCGGCCGTCACAGTCTCGGCTCCATCCTCGCGATCCTCCGCAGCACCCCCGGCGCCACCCGCGACAGCATCCGTGCCCCCCGCGCCTCCGGTGTCACCGGTACCACCGCCCTGTTGTGCTCCACGGCATCCAGAATCGCTGAAGCCACCTTCTCCGGCGGGTAGTTCCGCATCCCGTACAAGCGGGCCGAGCGCTTCTGCCGCCGTCGTTGCTCCTCCTCGTCGACCCCCGTGAAGCGGGCGGTCGACGTGATGTTGGTGTTGACGATGCCGGGGCAGATCGCGGTCACACCGATGCGCTGGGCGGCGAGTTCGGCGCGCAGGCACTCTGACAGCATCAGGACCGCTGCCTTGGAGGTGCTGTAGGCCGGCAACACCCGTGAGGGCTGGAAGGCGGCCGCCGAGGCGACGTTCACGATGTGGCCGCCCTGGCCGCGGTCCGCCATCCGCGCGCCGAACAGGCGGCAGCCGTGGATCACGCCCCAGAGGTTGACGTCCAGGATCTTGCGCCAGTCCTCCGTGGTCGTCGTGAGGAAGGAGCCGGAGAGGCCGATCCCAGCGTTGTTGACCAGCACGTCCAGGACCCCGTGCTCGCGGTGGACCCGCTCGGCGAGCTTCTCCATGGCCTGTTCGTCGGAGACGTCGGCCGTCTCGGCCCAGGCGTCCGCCGCTCCGATCAGCCGGGACAGCTCGGCGGTGCGGGCGGCGGCCTCCGCGTCCCGGTCCACGGCCACCACGCGCGCGCCCGCCTCCGCGAACGCGAACGCCGTGGCCCGGCCGATCCCGCTGCCCGCGCCGGTGACCAGCACCAACTGACCGCCGAACCGCTGGGCATGGCGGTCCGCCCGCTTCGGCTCGGTGCCCCGGCCGTCCTCGACGGAGATCACGAACTCCTCGATCCAGGACGCCACCTGGTCCGGCCGGGTACGCGGGACCCAGTGCTTGTCGGGCAGGGTGCGGCGGGTCAGCTGGGGTGCCCAGCGCTCCAGGTCGTCGTACAGCCGCGCGGAGAGGAACGCGTCGCCCAGGGGCGTGATGAGCTGCACGGGCGCGTGCGCGTACGCGTCCTCGCGCGGGCAGCGCAGCCGGGGCCGTACGTTGTCGCGGTAGAGCCAGGCACCGTGCGCCGCGTCGGAGCGCAGGGAGCCGGTCGGGTAGTCCCCGGCGGGGAGCTTCTCGGCTCGTCGGAGCATTCCCGGCCAGGCCTTGCCGAGCGGGCCGCGCCAGGCCAGCTCGGGGACGACGGGGGTGTGCAGCAGGTAC
Organism: Streptomyces sp. NPDC048417; assembly: GCF_040651615.1. Classification (NCBI taxonomy): domain Bacteria; kingdom Bacillati; phylum Actinomycetota; class Actinomycetes; order Kitasatosporales; family Streptomycetaceae; genus Streptomyces; species Streptomyces sp. NPDC048417. The sequence goes on from NZ_JBEZKI010000001.1 coordinate 369,330, forward strand.
ACGTACCAGGACTTGGCGCCCTGGCCGAGGAGTTGGCCCACCCTGCGGGGCGTCGGGCGCTTCACGCGCGCGTTGATCCAGTGCCCGAAGTGGTCGAGGGACGGCCCGGACATCGAGGTGAAGGAGGCGACACGGCCCTCCGTGCGGCCCACGGTGACGAACTCCCAGGACTGCACCGAGCCCCAGTCGTGGCCGACGAGGTGCACCGGGCGGTCCGGGCTGACCGCGTCGATCACCGCCAGGAAGTCGTCGGTCAGCTTGGCCAGCGTGAAGCCGCCGCGCAGCGGTTGCGGTGCGGTCGAGCGGCCGTGGCCCCGGACGTCGTACAGCACCACGTGGAAGCGCTCGGCCAGGCGGGGCGCGACCTCGGACCAGACCTCCTTGCTGTCCGGGTAGCCGTGGACGAGGACGACCGTCGGCTGTGCCGGGTCGCCCAGTTCCGCCACGCACAGTTCGATGCCGCCGGTGTGCACCCGGCGCTCGCGTGCACCCTTCAGTGCCGTCACTTGTCCTCCGCCCAGCGCCGCACGTGCGGCAGATCGTCGTCCAGCCAGAAGGCGCTCTGCTCGGGGTCCCGGGAGTCGGTGACCACGAGGATCTCCTCGAACTTGGCTCCGGTGCCCCGGAAGCCGAGGTGTGGCTCGACCGCCCACAGGCCCGGCCGGGGCGGGTGGTCGGAGAAGCGGTACGGCGACCACAGGGGCGACCAGCCCTCGCGGTGGCCGTGCAGGGCGTCGGCGGCGAGGCCCTTCAGGGACTGGGTGCCGAACCCGAGGAGATGAGGTGACCAGCGGCGCTGTTTCACCCGGTCCACCTTGTGGGCGATCACGCCGAACGGGTACGCGCGGTGCCGGTTGGCGTAGCCCTGGCGGGCCATGAGGCGGTCCACGTCCTCGTAGATCTCGCGCAGCGGGCGCCGCTCGCGCACCTCGCGCAGGATCAGCTCCCGGTGTGCCTCCAGGTCGGCCATGAGCCGGTCCTGTACGGGGTTGATCCCGAGGGAGCCCGAGTAGCCGATGTCGGCCGTGTAGCCGTCGTACACCGGGGCCAGGTCCAGGATGAACGGCATCCCGGGGGCCAGCCGGCGGTCGGTCGGGAAGAACTGCAGCGGTAGGCGGAAGTCCGTGAACGCGGTGCGGTCGCCGAACCAGGCGAAAGGGAGGTGGAACCAGTCCCGTACGCCACGGGCGCGGAGCCACTCGCGCTGCATCCGGGCCGCCTCGCGCTCGGTGATGCCGGGCTTCAGCCGGGCCGCGACCGCCTCCGCGCATTCGTACGCGAGTCGCTGCACCCGCCGGAAACCCTGGAGCTCCGTGGCGCGTTCGGAGAGTACGTCGTGCGCTGTCGTCGTCATCCGCCCCGTCCCCATCGACTGCGGTACGCGTCCGTAACTTGACACTGGTGAATGTGACAGTTGTTAGAGGCGACGTCAATAGGTGGTGCAAGGCCTGTGGATAACTCTGTGTAGCTCTCAAGCAGGGGATCCCCTAGGGTCCCGTAATACTCGAGAGTGATGCGAAGACGGCTCTCGGGTCTGACGACCTCCGTGGTCCACGTCACTACCTTCGATGGCGTGACTGTGATCGCGACCGAAAGCCTGAGCAAGCGGTTCCCCCGGGTGACCGCGCTCGACCGGCTGTCCGTGGACATCGGACCCGGTGTGACCGGACTCGTCGGAGCCAACGGCGCCGGCAAGTCCACCCTGATCAAGATCCTGCTGGGTCTGTCTCCCGCGAGCGAGGGCCGAGCCGAGGTGCTCGGCCTCGACGTGGCGACCAAGGGTGCCGCCATCCGCGAGCGGGTGGGTTATATGCCGGAGCATGACTGCCTGCCGCCCGACGTCTCGGCCACCGAGTTCGTCGTGCACATGGCCCGCATGTCCGGCCTGCCGCCCGCCGCAGCGCGTGAGCGCACTGCCGACACCCTGCGCCATGTCGGGCTCTACGAGGAGCGGTACCGCCCCATCGGCGGCTACTCGACCGGCATGAAGCAGCGTGTGAAACTCGCCCAGGCGCTGGTGCACGACCCGCAGCTGGTCTTCCTGGACGAGCCGACCAACGGCCTCGACCCGGTCGGCCGCGACGAGATGCTCGGCCTGATCCGCCGTATCCACACCGATTTCGGCATCTCGGTCCTGGTCACCTCGCACCTGCTCGGCGAACTGGAGCGGACCTGCGACCACGTGGTCGTCGTCGACGGCGGCAAGCTGCTGCGCTCCAGCTCCACCACGGACTTCACCCAGTCCACGACCACCCTCGCGATCGAGGTCACCGACAGCGACGAGCACCCCGACGGCACCCGCGCGGTGCGCGACGCGCTGCACGCGCGCGGGGTGGAGACGGACCACGAGGGCGGCGGCCTCCCGGGCGCCGGCCACATCCTGCTGCTCACCGCCCAGGGCGAGGAGACGTACGACCTGGTCCGCGACGTCGTCGCCGACCTCGGCCTCGGCCTGGTCCGCATGGAGCAGCGCAGACATCACATCTCCGAAGTGTTCACCAGCAGCGACGAGCAGCGGAAGGAGGCGGCCGTCCATGGCGGTTGAGCAGCCCCTGGCCACCCCGGCGGGTGACCAGTCCCGAATCCACGACATCGGCTACCGCGGCTACGACGGCCCGCGCCTCGGCCGTGCCTACGCCCGCCTGTCCCTCTACTCGCAGACCCTGCGCGGCTCCTACGGCCTCGGCCGCTCGGTGAAGTCCAAGGTGCTGCCGATGCTGCTGTTCGCGGTGATGTGCGTGCCGGCGGCCATCATGGTGGCCGTCGCCGTCGCCACCAAGGCGCACGACCTGCCGGTGTCCTACACCCGGTACGCGATCATCATGCAGGCGGTGATCAGCCTGTACGTCGCTTCGCAGGCACCCCAGGCGGTCTCACGCGACCTGCGCTTCAAGACCATCCCGTTGTACTTCTCGCGGCCCATCGAGACCGCCGACTACGTCCGGTCCAAGTTCGCGGCCCTGGCCTCGGCGCTGTTCATCCTCACCGGCGCCCCGCTGGTCGTGCTGTATGTGGGCGCCCTGCTGTCCAAGATGGACTTCGCCCACCAGACCAAGGGGTTCGGCCAGGGACTGGTCTCGGTGGCCCTGCTGTCCCTGCTGTTCGCCGGCATCGGCCTGGTCATCGCCTCGATCACGCCGCGCCGCGGCTTCGGCATCGCCGCCGTGATCGCCGTACTGACCATCTCCTACGGCGCGGTCTCCACCCTCCAGGCCATCGCGGACTCCCAGGGCAGCACCGGCGCCATCCCGTGGATCGGCCTGTTCTCGCCGGTCACCCTGATCGGCGGCCTGGGCACCGCCCTGCTCGGCGGCACCAACACCTTCCCGGGCGGCGACGGACCCTCCCACGCCCAGGGCGCGGTGTACGTGCTCGTCGTCCTCGGCCTCATCGCGGCGAGCTACGGCCTGCTGCTGCGCCGCTACAAGAAGGTGGGACTGTGACCACGCTCTCCATCGACCATGTCTCCCGCTGGTTCGGCAACGTGGTCGCCGTCAACGACATCACCATGACCATCGGCCCCGGCGTCACCGGCCTGCTCGGCCCCAACGGCGCCGGAAAGTCCACCCTCATCAACATGATGGGCGGCTTCCTCGCCCCCTCCACCGGCACGGTCACCCTCGACGGGCAGCCGACCTGGCGCAACGAGTCCATCTACCAGCACATCGGCATCGTCCCCGAGCGCGAGGCGATGTACGACTTCCTCACCGGCCGCGAATTCGTCGTCGCCAACGCCGAGTTGCACGGCCTCGGCGCCAAGGCCGCCCAGAAGGCTCTGGCCACGGTCGAGATGGAGTACGCGCAGGACCGCAAGATCTCGACGTACTCCAAGGGCATGCGCCAGCGCGTGAAGATGGCGTCCGCCCTGGTCCACGACCCCTCGCTGCTCCTGCTCGACGAGCCCTTCAACGGCATGGACCCGCGCCAGCGGATGCAGCTGATGGACCTGCTGCGGAGGATGGGCGACGAGGGCCGCACCGTGCTGTTCTCCTCGCACATCCTCGAAGAGGTCGAGCAACTCGCCTGGCACATCGAGGTCGTGGTCGCCGGACGGCACGCGGCCAGCGGCGACTTCCGCAAGATCCGCCGCCTGATGACCGACCGCCCGCACCGTTACCTGGTCCGCTCCAGCGACGACCGCACCCTCGCGGCCGCGCTGATCGCCGACCCGTCGACTGCGGGCATCGAAGTCGACCTCACCGAGGGCGCGTTGCGCATCCAGGCCGTCGACTTCGGCCGCTTCACCGCCCTCCTGCCGAGGGTCGCCCGCGACCACGGCATCCGGCTGCTCACGGTCTCGCCGTCCGACGAGTCCCTCGAATCCGTGTTCTCGTATCTGGTCGCGGCGTAGGAGGCCAAGATGTACGACCCCACAGTCGCCCGGCTCACCTATCGAGCCCTGCTCGGCCGTCGCCGGGCCCTCATCCTGGGGGCGCTGCCCCTGCTGCTCATCGCGATCTCGGTCGTCGTCCGCGGCCTCGCCGGCGCCGACGACCAGACGGCCTCCGACCTGCTCGGCGGGCTCGCGCTCGCGACCATGGTGCCGATCATCGGCGTCATCGCCGGCACGGGTGCGATCGGCCCGGAGATCGACGACGGCTCGGTGGTGTACCTGCTGTCCAAGCCGATCAGACGGCCGACGATCATCCTCACCAAGCTGACCGTGGCGATCGCCGTGACGATGGTCTTCTCGGCTCTGCCGACGCTGATCGCGGGCTTCATCCTCAACGGCAACGGCCAGCAGATCGCCGTCGCCTACACGGTGGCCGCACTGGTCGCGTCGATCGCCTACGCGGCGCTCTTCCTGCTGCTGGGCACGGTGTCCCGGCACGCGGTGGTCTTCGGTCTCGTCTACGCCCTGGTCTGGGAGGCCCTGTTCGGCTCCCTCGTCCCGGGCGCGCGCACCCTGAGCGTCCAGCAGTGGTCCCTGGCGGTCGCCCACAAGGTGACGGGCGGCGAACTGGTCACGTCGGACGTGTCCCTGGCGACGGCCACGGTGCTGCTGATCGCGGTGACGGTCCTGGCGACCTGGTACGCCGGCCAGAAGCTGCGCTCGCTGACGCTGGCGGGCGAGGAGTAGACGCCCGGCTTATTGACGGGGGCTTCACCTCTGTCCAGGCACACTGGACAAAGCGGGTGTACTGCGTAGGAGGCGCGGGATGGCTGAGGGTTTCGGTGGCGGGGACTGGGACGGGGTTGTCCTGGACGAGGACTTCATACGGTCCGCGGGGACTTCGGAGCCGTCCGCGCGGGCGCGGATGCTGGCGGCGAAGTGGCGGGCGGAGTCACCGGAGCCTCAGCCGTGGCGGTCGGACGAGCCGCCCGCCGGGTGGTTCTTCAGCAAGGTGCGGCGCAGGTGGTGGCGTCGGTAGGCGCCCTTAATTCGGTGGCTTCCAACTCGGTTCACAGGCACAGTTGTTGTGTCAGCCCCCGAACCGGGAGAGGAGCCGGACGATGTCCATGCACGACAGTACGTCCAGCTCCCTTCAGGGCAGCCTGCGGCGGATCGCGATGTAGCTGCCCGGGGCGGCCGCTTCGAGCACGCGATGTCGCTCTCGCGTGGGCCGCCCACCCGGAGGATTGGCCGAGTGGTAAGGCACTGGCTTGCGCTGTGTTCCGTCAAGTGCAAGCCATGGTCGGGCCTGGAAAGCCCGCGCACGTTCGACCCGTGCATCCTCCGCCACGCTTTGAAGGAGCCCGAGCCGTAACGCCTTGAAGGCGCCTCAGCCGAGCAGCCGCTCCAGCACCACCGCGATCCCGTCCTCCTCGTTGGAGGACGTCACCTCGTCCGCCACGGCCTTCAGCTCGTCATGGGCGTTGGCCATGGCCACACCCCGGGCCGCCCAGGCGAACATCGGGATGTCGTTGGGCATGTCGCCGAAGGCGATCGTGTCGGCGGCCTTCAGGCCCAACCGGCGCACGGCCAGCGACAGGCCCGTCGCCTTCGACAGCCCCAGCGGCAGAAGCTCCACGATTCCCTCGCCCGCCATGGCGACTGTGACGAAACCGCCGGCCGTATGACGTGCCACCTCGGCCAGCTCGTCGTCGGAGAGCTCGGGGTGCTGGATGTAGATCTTGTTCAGCGGCGCCGCCCAGAGATCCGCCGCGTCCGTGAACGGCGTCGACGGGAGCTTGCCCGTCACCGCGTATCCCGGACCCACCAGCACGTCGCCGTCGAGGCCGTCGCGGCTCGCGGCGAGGTACAGCGGGCCCACCTCCGCCTCGATCTTCGCCAGGGCGACCCCGGCCAGCTGGCGGTCCAGCGTCACGGACGTCAGCAGGCGGTGCGCCCCGGCGTCGTACACCTGCGCCCCCTGACCGCACACGGCGAGACCGTGGTAGCCGAGGTCGTCGAGGATGGGCCGGGTCCAGGGGACGCCGCGGCCGGTGACGACGATGTGCGCGGCGCCCGCCGCGGTGGCCGCGGCGAGCGCGTCACGGGTGCGCTGCGAGATCGACTCGTCGGAGCCGAGCAGCGTTCCGTCGAGGTCGGTGGCGATCAGTCCGTACGGGAAGCTCACCGGGACACCGGCTCCAGGACCTCTCGGCCGCCCAGGTACGGACGCAGCACCTCGGGGACCCGGACCGAACCGTCGGCCAGCTGGTGGTTCTCCAGGATCGCCACGATCGTGCGCGGTACGGCGCACAGCGTGCCGTTCAGGGTGGCCAGCGGCTTGACCTGCTTGCCGTCGCGGACCCGGATCGACAGCCGACGGGACTGGAACTCGGTGCAGTCCGACGTCGACGTCAGCTCGCGGTACTTGCCCTGCGTCGGGATCCACGCCTCGCAGTCGAACTTGCGGGCGGCGGAGGAACCGAGGTCACCGGTGGCGACGTCGATCACGCGGAACGGCAGCTCCAGCGAGGTCAGCCACTGCTTCTCCCAGGCCAGCAGACGCTGGTGCTCCGCCTCCGAGTCCTCGGGGGCGACGTAGGAGAACATCTCGACCTTGTCGAACTGGTGGACGCGGAAGATGCCCTTGGTGTCCTTGCCGTGCGAACCGGCCTCGCGGCGGAAGCAGGGCGAGAAGCCGGCGTAGCGCAGCGGGAGGCGCTCGGCGTCGATGATCTCGTCCATGTGGTACGCGGCGAGGGGCACCTCGGACGTGCCGACCAGGTAGAGGTCGTCCTTGTCGAGGTGGTAGACGTCCTGGGCCGCCTGGCCGAGGAAGCCGGTGCCCGCCATGGACTGCGGCCGGACCAGCGCCGGGGTCAGCATCGGGGTGAAGCCGGCCTCGCTGGCCTGTGCGATCGCCGCGTTGACCAGCGCCAGCTCCAGGAGGGCGCCGACGCCGGTCAGGAAGTAGAAGCGGGAGCCGGAGACCTTGGCGCCGCGCTCGACGTCGATCGCGCCGAGCAGCTGGCCCAGCTCCAGGTGGTCCTTGGGCTCGAAGCCCTCGGCACCGAAGTCACGGATCGTGCCGTGCTCCTCAAGCGTGACGAAGTCCTCCTCGCCGCCGACGGGCACGTCGGGGTGGACGAGGTTGCCGAGCCTGAGCAGCAGCTCGTGGGTCTCGGCGGCGGCGGCGTCCCGCTCGGCGTCGGCGGTCTTCACGTCGGCGGCGAGCTGGCCTGCCTTCTTCAGCAGCTCGGCCTTCTCGTCACCGGAGGCCTTGGGGATCAGCTTGCCGAGCGACTTCTGCTCGTTGCGCAGCTCGTCGAAGCGGACGCCGGAGGACCTGCGCCGCTCGTCGGCGGAGAGGAGGGCGTCGACGAGCGCGACGTCCTCTCCACGGGCGCGCTGGGACGCGCGCACACGGTCGGGGTCCTCACGGAGCAGGCGTAGGTCAATCACGGAGCCAAGGCTACCGGTGTGGGGTTGCCCCCCACGAATCACTATTGACCCGTGTTCCGAATCGCGGCTTACGTTCCGTTATGAGGGAATTGCCGAGCGTGTCAATAAAAAGTGTCTCACTCCCCGAGACGGGGCATGTGCGCGGCCTGCGGTTGACTCGATTCCCTTGTGCGGAGCGGGACTTGGGGGCCCGGTTGTCCACAGGAATCCACACCCTTCCGAGAGTTATCCACAGGCTGTGTGGATGGGGTGTGGACTTCGGAATTGATCACTTCGAAACCGGTGCCCGAAGAGAGGAATTCCCCGTCCAAACCTGGACAACACCCACTTTCGAGTGGAAAGGAGTCGCTCCAAAAGATGAACCATGGGAAACGAGTGGACGAAGGGTGACGTGGGTGATCACCGGCCCGCCTGTGGACTGTAGGCCGATTTGTCGACAGAGTCAGGTGTTGCTGTCGACTTGTCCCCAGGTCGAGTTGAGGACCTGTGGATAACTCCTGTGGATAACGAAGATGTGAACGTATGGCCGGTTAGAAGCGGCCGTCCTGGCAGCGCGCCACCCAGTCCGAGGCCGCCATGAACTCCTCGTCCGACGTCCCCGGCCGCGTCGGCCCCGCGGTCTTGCCCGGCTTGATGTCCGCACGCGGGTACGAGCCGAGGAACCGCACCTGGCGGCAGATCCGCTTCAGCCCCATCAGGGCCTCCGCCACCCGGCGGTCGGAGATGTGACCCTCGGCGTCGACGCAGAAGCAGTAGTTGCCGATGCCGGCGCCGGTGGGCCGGGACTGCAGCAGCATCAGATTGATGCCCCGGGTGGCGAACTCGCCGAGCAGATCGCGCAGCCCGCCGGGGTGGTCGTCGTTCTGCCAGAGCACGACCGAGGTCTTGTCCGCGCCGGTCGGGGCCGCGGGCCGGGCCGGCCGGCCGACCAGGACGAACCGGGTCTGCGCGTTCTTCGCGTCGTGGATCTCGGTCTCCAGGGCCTCCAGGCCGTACCGCTCGGCCGCGAACTCACCGGCGAACGCGGCGTCGTAGCGGCCCTCCTGCACCAGCCGGGCGCCGTCCGCGTTCGAGGCGGCGGACTCCCAGAGGGCGTTGGGGAGGTGGGTCCGCAGCCAGTTGCGGACCTGCGGCTGGGCGACCGGATGCGCGGTCACCGTCTTGATGTCGGAGAGCTTGGTGCCCGGGCGGACCAGCAGCGCGAAGGTGATCGACAGCAGCACCTCGCGGTAGATCGTCAGCGGTTCGCCCGCGACCAGCTCGTCCAGGGTCGTGGTGACCCCGCCCTCGACGGAGTTCTCGATCGGCACGAACGCGGCCTCGGCCTCGCCGCCCCGTACCGCGTCCAGCGCGGACTGCACGGAGACGTACGGGATCAGCTCCCGGGTGGCCGCCTCCGGAAGCGTGCGCAGGGCGACTTCGGTGAAGGTGCCTTCGGGACCGAGATACGCATAGCTCGCTGGCATGTCCCTCACCCTAATGGGCGCAAGGGAGCCGGGCTCACGTGTCTCGTCGGAACCACTCGACCGGGTGGTTTGAAACCCGGAAACGCGCCAATAGTGATCAGAATCCACGGTGGTAACGCGGTCACCGCGCGGAATCCACCGCACGCACGCGGAATCCACCGCACGCACGCGGAATCCACTACACGAGATACCCGGCCCCGGCTGTCCGGCCTCAGCCCTCCAGCAGCCGCTGCCCCACGTACTCCCCGTCGGCCGCCCCGCCCGGCACCGCGAACAGTCCGCTCGCCTCGTGCCGGATGTACTGCGAGAGCGCGTCCCCGCGGTCCAGCTTCCGCTGCACCGGTACGAACCCACGCAGCGGATCCGCCTGCCAGCAGACGAAGAGCAGCCCCGCGTCCGGCGTCCCGTCGGCATCGATGCCGTCGTGGTACGAGAACGGGCGCCGCAGGATGGCCGCGCCCCCGTTCTGGTCGGGCCGGGTGATCCGGGCGTGGGCGTTGATCGGGACGACGTAGTCGCCGTCGGACCTGGTCTTCTCCAGGTCCATCGCCGTTGTCTCGGCACCTCCGGACAGCGGCGCTCCGTTGGACTTCCTGCGCCCGATCACGTCCTCCTGGGCCGCGAGCGAGAGCTTCTCCCAGTCGTCGAGGAGCATGCGGATCCGGCGTACGACGGCGTAGGAGCCGTTCGCCATCCAGGCGGGGCCGTTCGAACCGCTCGCCGGAACGAAGATCCGCTGATCGAAGTCCGTGTCCGTCGGCTTCGGATTGCGGGTGCCGTCCAGCTGGCCCATGAGGTTGCGGGCGGTCATGGGGTGGGCGGTGGCGCCCGGGGTGCGGTTGAAGCCGTTCATCTGCCAGCGGACCTTGGCCGCGCTGCCCGCGTCCTTCTGGATGGCGCGCAGGGCGTGGAAGGCGACCAGGGAGTCGTCGGCGCCGATCTGTACCCACAGGTCGCCGTTGCTGCGCGACCTGTCGAGATGGTCGGAGGAGAAGTCGGGCAGCGGGTCCAGGGCGGACGGGCGCTGCTTCTCCAGGCCGGTGCGGGCGAAGAAGCTGTTGCCGAAGCCGAAGGTGATCGTCAGCGACGAGGGGCCGGCGTCACGGGCCACATCCGTGTCGTCCTGTGTCATCGCCTCGCCCGCCATCAGCCGTTCGGCTGTCGTCGACCAGCGACGCAGCAGCGCGGCGGCCTCCTTCCGCCCCGCGCCCGCCGCCAGGTCGAAGGCGACGAGATGGCCGCGCGCCTGGAGACCCTCGGTGATGCCGGGCTGATGTTTCCCGTGAAACATCGCCCGGCCGGATCCCACCGAGCTGAGCGGGGTGGCCTGTGCGGGCGCGGCGGCGTAGCCGACGCCCGCGCCCGCCGCGCCGAGCACGAGTCCGGTGGCCCCGGCGGTGCCGAGCAGGGCGCGCCGGCTGACGCCTGCGGTCGGGGGAGCCGGCGGGCTTTCCTCGGTGACCGGTGGACGGAGGGACTGGGACGGTTCAGCCATGGTGCGGTTCAGCCGATCTGCGCGTTCTTGGAGACGGTCACCTGGTCGATGTCGGAGGTCCGCACGGTCACGGCGATCTGCCAGTCGCCGGCCATGGGGATCTGCACACCGTTGGCGGCCCAGTGGCCGGTGGTGACATGGTCGGGGGTCACGGGAAGCGGACCGATCTTCTTGGCGGCGAGGGTGAAGGCGACCTTCACCTCGGGGATGTCGAAGGCCCGGCCGTTGGGGCGCTGGACGTAGACGTGCATCTCGTTGGTGCCCACGACCGCGGGGTCGAGGTCGACACGGACGACGCCCTTGCCGTCCTTGCCGCCGGTGTCGAAGGACATGTCGAGGGTCAGCGCGCCCGAGGACGAGTTCGATGCCGAGGACGAGGACGAGGACGAGGAGGAGGACGCGGCCGAGGCGGTGGCCTTGGCGTCCTGCTCGGTGCGGCCCGGCTCGGTCTGCGTCAGCACGGTCGTGACCGCGAGCAGGGCGACGGCGACCCCGGCCTCGGCGAGCACCGAGCGACGCAGGCCGAAGCGGTTGGGGTCGGCGTCCCGGAGTCGCTTCTGCCGGGCGGCGTCCTTGGCAGCCTGCTGCCGGGCCAGTTGGGCGGCCCGCTCGGGGTCCTCGGAGTCGTCATCGGCGGAGGCGTCCTTGCCGGAGCCCTTGGCGCCGGACCCGCCGGACACGTCAGAAGCGGCGGACGCGCTGGACACGCCGGACTTGACCGACGCCTCCTTGGTGGCGGCGGACGCCTTGACGGTCTCCTTCTCTTCCTCCGCATCGGTGACTTCCCCGGCCGACTCCTCGGTCTCCGTCACCGCCTCCGTCACCGCCGTGTCCGCGAGCCGTCCCGTCCACCGCCGTGAGATGGACGCGATGCCGACCAGCAGCGCCACCAGCGCGATCTTGACCAGCAGCAGCTGCCCGTAGGCCGTGTCGGTGAACGCCGACCAGGAGCCGAGCTGGCGCCAGGACTGGTAGATGCCGGTGGCGACCAGTGCCACCACGCTTCCGAAGGCCACCCGGGAGAATCGGTGTACGGCGGTGGAATCGACCGGGATGTCGGCCGGCGTCCGGTAGAGGGCGAACAGCAGGGCGGTCAGGCCGCCCAGCCAGGTGGCGACGGCGAGCAGGTGGATGACGTCGACCGGCATCGCGATGTCCGGCTGGAGTCCGGTGGAGGCGTGCTCGGCCATGGCCCAGCTCGCCGCGAGCCCGGCGGCCACGACGGTCCCGCCGATGGCGAGCCCGAAGGTCAGGTCCCGCTTCTCCGCGCCCTCCTCACGCTTGTCGTAGGCCCCGAAGAGAACGGCGATGAACAGCGCGGCGGCCGCGAGCAGCAGCAGCCGGGAGACCAGGGCCGCGCCGGTCTTGGTCTGCAGGACCTGACCGAGCAGGTTGAGGTCGAAGATGTCGCCGAAGCTGCCGGAGGTGGTGTAGGAGCCGCGCAGGAGCAGCAGCCAGAGGGTGGCCGCGGTGAGTGTCAGCCAGCCGCCGACCACCAGCCGTTGCAGGGCCTGTACGCCGGAGCCGCGCTGCCAGCAGGCGAGCACGAAGGCGGCGCCGCCGACGAGCACGATGTACCCGGCGTACGACATGTACCGCCCGAAGCCGTAGAGCCAGCCCACGATCCCGCCGCCCGCGTCCTGGTCCCCGACCGAGGCAACGGTCCTGGAGGGCGCCCCGACGGAGAAGGTGTAGGCGCCGGCGACGGGGTGGCTGTCCGCGGAGACGACCTGCCAGGCGACGGTGTACGTGCCCTTGCCGAGCCCGCTCTTGAGCTGGACGCCGTAGGTCGTCCCGGTCAGGTTGTTCGGCTTGGCCAGGTCGACCCGCTTGCCCTCGGGGTCGAGGACCCGGATCGAGTTGTCGTTCAGCGACACGTTCTCGGAGAACGTGAGCGAGACCTGGTCGGGTGCCTTCGGGACCACCACCCCCTGGGCGGGGTCGCTGCCGGTCAGCGCGGCGTGCGCGGAGGCCGGCCCGGCGCCGGCCAGCAGCGCGCCGGTGACGGCGAGGAACAGCAGCACCAGCGTGCGCAGGCGGGGGGTGATGGTCCGCGTCAAGGTCGGTCCCTCCCTCAGTGTCCGGTCGAAGGGTTGTACGTGGCGGACTTCACCGGCATCTCGACGGTGAGCGGACCGGATTCGGCGAACTTCAGCTTCAGGGTGATCGTGTCGCCCTGTTTCGGGCGGCGCTTCAGCTTCTCGAACATCAGATGATTGCCACCGCTTTTGAACACGAGTTGACCGTGCGCGGGCACCTCGAAGGAGTTGACCTCGTCCATCGCCCCGCCGTTGGTCTCGTGCATGGTGACCTCGCCGGCGGAGTCGCTGGTGACGGATGTCAGCTCGTCCTTCGTCCCGCCCTTGTTGGTGATCGTCAGGAACCCGGCGGCCATGTCGGCGGAGACCGGCTGGGGCATGTAAGAGGCGCCGACGGACAGTCCGGTTCCCGAGGAGCCCGAAGAGTCCGAGCCGCCGCAGCCCGCCAGGACCAGCGCGCCCGCGAGGGCTATGCCGGTCGTGGCCACGCCGGTCAGGGCGAGCCGCCGCCCGGTCGGCGCCGGAAGGGTCAGCGCCCGGCGGGGCGGTGCCGGACGGCGGGGTGCCGGGAAGGCCCGGGCCCGACGACTCACGGGTTCTCCCCCTTGATCAGCTTGGGGAGGTCCTTGGTGTAGTCGTCGACGGTGGCGTCCTCGCCGTAGAGGACGTAACCGCCGTCGGTCTTCGGCGAGAACGCGATGACCTGGGTGCCGTGCACCGAGACGGTCTTGCCGGTCTTCTTGTCCTTGTGGGTCGGCTCGATGGAGATGCCGAGGGTGCGGGCGCCGGCCTGGATGGTGGAGAAGTCGCCGGTCAGGCCGATGAACTGGGAGTCGATGCCCTTGAGCCACTTGCCGAGCTCGGCCGGGGTGTCGCGGGCGGGGTCGGTGGTGACGAACACGACCTGCAGCTTGGCCTGGTCGGCCTTGGACAGCGCCTTCTTGGCGACCGCGAGGTTGTTCATGGTCAGCGGGCAGACGTCGGGGCAGTGCGTGTAGCCGAAGTAGATGAGCGTCGGCCTGCCCTTGGTCTCGGCGCGCAGGTCGTACTTCTTGCCGTGGGTGTCGGTGAGTACCAGGTCCGGCTTCCCGAAGGGCTGGTCCAGGATGGTCGCGGCCTTGTTCGAGGTGTCCCCGGCGACCACGGTGACGGGTGACTTGCCGTCGTCGCCGCTGCCGCAGGCGGAGAGGGTGAGGGTGGCGGCGGCGAGCAGCGCGGCCGCGGCGAACGTCTTCTTGCGCATAGGAAAATGTCCCAGATGTGAGAGATCCGGCGCGCACCGGGGGCGTACGAGAACTGCCGGGGGCGTACCAGAGCTGTCGGAGCCACGACAGCCTCGCACGGCCCCCTGTGCGCGCTACGGACGCGGAGCTCAGGCCTCGGAGCCGGTGGACCGGCGGCGGCCCGCGAGGACGCCGTAGGCGACCCCGGCCGCGCCGACCACGATGCCGACGACGCCGAGGACGCGGGCGGTGGTGTCACTGCCACCGGACGAGGAGTCGGACTCGTCCGAGGCGGTGGTCTCGGTCTTGGCCGCGGTGTCCTCGGCCGTGGTGGTCCCGTGGTGGTCGTCGGTGGCGGCGGACAGCGCGAGGGCCGGGGCCGGGTTCTCGGGCTCCTCCTGGCCCTTCTGCTGGACCTCGATCCAGCGGACGACCTCCTTGTTGGAGTACGTCTGGATCGCCTTGAAGACCAGTTCGTCGGTGTCCTCGGGCAGGGCGCCCACGGAGAGCGGGAACTTCTGGAAGTAGCCGGGCTCGATGCCCTTGTCCTCGGCGGTCCAGGTGACCTTGGTGACCGCCTCGTCGATCTTCTCGCCGTGCATCTCCAACGGCTTGGCCAGCTTGGACTTGGTGACCTCGACCTTCCAGCCGGCCATCGGCTGCGGCATCACGGAGGCCAGCGGGTGGTCGGCCGGGAAGTTGACCTCGAGCTTGGTCGTCGAGGCGTTGTCGCGCTCGTTGGGGACCTTGAAGTCGATGACCGCGTAACCGCCCTTTGCGGCGGTGCCCTCGGGCTGCACGCTGACGTGTGCGAACGCGGGCGAGGAGACGGCCAGGACGGCCGTGCCCGCGACGGCGGTGACGGCGGCGATACGAGAAGCCTTCATGGCAGGGAGCACTCCACTCTGAGTGAGTTCTGGTTGAGGGGGCGCGCGGGCAGCGGGAAGCGCACGCGCGCGCGTGCCGCGCGACGGCGGCAGGCCCCTCCGGATCCGGACAGATCCCGGTGAGTGCTCTGGTCGCGTCGCGTCAGGCGGCGAGAACGAGTACGGCGGCGGCCATGGGCGGCCCGCGCCGGATCACGGAGTGCTGGAGTGCGACGGTGTGGGGCGCGGGCGGTTCGTCCCAGGGGCGGCGACGGCTGTGTGCGGGCGCCTCGGGTACGGCCACGAGCCCGGCGCACAGAGCGCGCGCCAGTGCGAGCGCCCCGCGCAGGGAACGGACGAGCGCCCCCTCGGCGACCCCATGCGCCGACAGCTCGATCAGCCGCAGCAGCGCCAGGTCGCCCCGGCGCAGCAGCCATCCGGCCACCACGGCCGCGAGGAGGTGTCCGAGCAGCATGGGCACGGAGGGCAGCATCGAGCCGGAGGCCCCGGTGGCGCCCGCCGCATGGGTCGTCCCGCTCGGGCCGGCGGCCGGACCGGAGGCGCTGAGATGCGCGTCGGAGAGGATCTTGTACGCGTGCGCGGGGCTGATCTGCGCCGCCCCGGCCCCGCACACCAGCCGCGCGGCCCGCTCGACCAGCGAGGCGTCACTCGTCGACATCGATGACAGTGACGACATCGACATCGACGACATCGACATCGAACCGGCGGACATCGAACCGGCCGACATCGCCGCGCCGCCGTGCTGGCCGAGCCCGAACAGCGTGTGCAGCACGGTCTGCATGACCGCGAGCAGTGCCACGATCCCCGGCAGCGTGCGGGCCCGCCCGGTGAGCGGGGCGACGAGTGTCAGGGTGCCGAGAAAGCCCGCGCCGAGCGTCCACAGCGGAACGGTCGCGCAGGATGCCAGCGTGTGCCCCGCCGCGGCCAGCACGACACAGAGCGCGGCGAACACCGCGGCCCGCAGGAGCCGCAGTCCGCTTCCGGTGCGCGCCGTGCGCGGATGGGGGGCGTTCATGGCGCGCTCATCATCGCACTGGGCTCACGCCCGCCATACGGCAGGTCCACAAGATTCGGTTACACGTGAAAGGAGTGAAAGAACCGGAAGATCGTCCTTGCAGTGAACCACCCGCTCATACACCGAAACCTCCCAAGTCGCATCCCCCGGATGGGCGTTCTCACATGAACGGAGTGCTTACACCCGCGCACGGGTGGCAATAGGTATCGGTATGTCGAGCCGCAGCCAGGAGGCTGGAGCATGAGCATCTGGTGGTCACTCCATCTGCGGCGCGAGGCTGCGAGCGTCCCGCTCGCCCGGCGGCTGTTGATCGGCACGATGGAGACGGCGGGCGTCGACCCCGAGATCTCCTACGACCTCTCGGTCGCCCTCAGTGAGGCCTGTGCGAACGCCGTGGAACACGGCGGGGCGGGCCGTGCCTCGGAGGCGTACCGGGTCACCGCCTATCTGGACGGTGAGAAGTGCCGTATCGAAGTGGCCGATTCCGGCCCGGGGTTCGGCCCGGGGTTCGCCCGCACCCGGGAGATCAGACCCGCCCGTCCGGACGCCGAGCACGGCAGAGGGCTCTGTCTGATCAGAGAACTCGCCGATCACGTCCACATCGGCAACAAGCCGGGCCGTGGCGGCACGGTGGTCAGCTTCGACAAGATCCTCAAGTGGACCAAAGATCCTTCTCTGCTTTCGGCATGACTCTCCCCCCTGCATAACCCGCGCGCTAGGGTGCGCGCATGATTCTCGGAAAGATTAAAGAAAATGCAATCCTGCCTGGCGTGATATTGCGTCCCATTGCCGTCGGCGACGCGAAACCGCTGTCCGCCGCGTACGCAGGCAACCGAAAGCATCTCGAACCCTGGGAACCGCTCAGACCCGAGTCGTTCTTCACCCTCGAGGGTCAGACCGAACGCATCGATGGCCTGCTGCGACAGGCTGCGGACGGGATCATGGTCCCCTGGGTCATGGAGTCGGCCGAGGACCGCCGGATCGTCGGCGCGATCACCCTTTCCGGAATTTCCCTGGGACCTTTCTGTAGTTCGTACGTCGGCTATTGGGTGGCCGGTGACCAGCAGGGCCGCGGGCTGGCCAGCGCCGCGCTGGAGCGGGTCTGCGAGATCGCCAGGGATGTCGTGGGACTCCACCGGATCGAGGCGTCCACCCTGATCGACAACACGACCTCGCAACGGGTGCTGAAGAAATGCGGATTCGAGACGATCGGCGATGCTCCGCAGTATCTGCACATCAATGGAGAATGGCGGGACAGCCGGCTGTTCCAGCGGGTTCTGCACGACCGCGATCCGGCTCTGTGACAGCGTCACCGCACCGCTGTGACCAGCGTTTTCCCGCCGACCTCAGCTTCCTGGGCGTTCACAGCCTGCTGCCAGTCTCTGCCCATGCCCCTGACAAACGGCGTTCCTAGCTTCGTCGACCATGACGGGAAACCACAAAGACACGTCGATCACCCGCCGCCGCGCCCTCGCGGTGTCCGGCGGCACGGTGGCGGCCGGCGGCCTCGCGGTCGCCGGCTTCCAGTCGGCCTTCGCCGATGTGACCGACACCAGTACCGACGCGGACGCCACGGCCTCCGCCAGTTCCACCAGTGGTGAGTGCATGACGCTGATGAGCAGCGTCACGGAGGGCCCGTACTACCTCGATGGTGCCTTGGTGCGCAAGGACATCACCGAGGGCAAGGCCGGTGTTCCGCTCACCCTGCGCCTGACCGTGGTGGACGCCACCGATGGCTGCACCCCGGTCAACGGTGCCGCGGTCGAGATCTGGCACTGCGACGCCTGGGGCTACTACTCCGGTTACACCACCGCCAACCCGGGCGGTTCCGCCCCCGCGGAGAGCGAGGAGGGCGACTCCGCCGACGACAACACCTATCTGCGCGGCTACCAGATCGCCAACGCCAACGGGGTCGTCAAGTTCGAGACGATCTTCCCCGGCTGGTACACCCCGCGCACCTGCCACATCCACGTGAAGGTGCACACGGGCGGCGAGAAGGAGGACGGCACCTACGAGGGCGGCAAGGTCAACCACACCGGTCAGCTGTTCTTCGACGACACCATCGCCGAGGAGATCTTCACCCTCGACCCGTACGCCAAGCACACCGGCAGCTACACGGTCCTCGCCGACGACATGGTGTACGACGGCGGCGGTGCCTCCAGCGGTCTGCTGACCCTGAAGGCCGTGCACAAGAAGGACCCCTCGAAGGGCTACAAGGGCTCCCTGACCCTGGGCATCGACCCCGACGCCGAGAACACCGGCGCCGGCGGCGGTGGAGGCGGCACCCCGCCCAGCGGCGCCCCCACGGGCGCCCCGCCCACCGACAGCGCCTCCCCTTCGGCCTCCGCCTCCTCGTAAGGTAAGGGACATGACAAGCCGCGAGGACGACGTGCTGGCGCAGGCCGCCGTGGCCGCGCTCACCGGCCAGCTGGCGCTGGCCCCGAAGCCGGGGCTGCCCGACCCGCGCGACCTGGCGGCCCGCAGCACGCGCCGCGAGCACGACAGTCTGCGCTGGTCGGCCAGGGCGCTGGCGCCCGGCCTCGCGGCGATGGCCGCCTCCGCCCGCCGTACCGGCGAAGCCTCGCCGGTGCTGCGGGCCGAGCTGGGCGCGATCGGCCGGTGCACCGAGCACTCGGTCGGCCTGGCCGGCGGCGGCCACAAGGGCGCCCTGTGGGCCCTCGGCCTCCTGGTCGCCGCGGCCGCCCTGGACCCCCGGGCAAAGACCCGCGAGATCGCCGCCACGGCGCGCAAGATCGCCGCCTTCAACGACAAGGGCGCCCCCAAGCGCCCCTCCCGGGGTTCGTCGATCTCCGCGAAGTACGGCGCGGCCGGCGCCCGGGGCGAGGCCAGGGCCGGATTCCCGCACGTACGAAGGGCGTTGGACGCACTGGCGACGGCCCGCAAGGCGGGTGCCACCGACGACCAGGCCCGGCTCGACGCCCTGCTCACCGTGATGTCCACCCTCCAGGACACCGAACTCCTCTACACCGCGGGCCCCCTGGGCCTGCGCCACGTCCAGGCGGGCGCCCGCGGCGTCCTGGAAGCGGGCGGCACGGCTACGGGGGCCGGCGCGGAGGCACTGACAGCCCTGGACGCCGACCTGTACGAGCGCGGCTGGAGCCCGCGGGGCAGCGCGGGCCTGCTCGCCGGGGCCCTGTTCCTGGACGCCCTCCCGGCGCGCTGAGTCAGCCGTTCAGCACCTTGGCGAGCACTTCCAGGGCCTCCGGGTAGACCCGCTCCCGGGGCGTCCCGTACCCGACGACCAGGCCCTGCGGCCGTCCCGCACCGCCGCCCGTGTGCCAGTGCTCCCCGAGGCCGCCCACCGCCAGCCCCGCGGCCTCCGCGCGGGCCAGCGTCTCCTTCTCGTCGGCCACGGTGACGAGCGCGTGCAGCCCGGCCGCGATCCCCGCCACGTCCCGTCCGGCACCCAGCCGCCCCAGCAGTTGGTCCCGGCGCCGCCGGTACCGCAACCGGCACGCGCGCACGTGCCGGTCGTAGGCATGGCTCTCGATCAGCTCGGCGAGCGCCAGCTGCCCGATGGACTCGGTGTGGTGATCGCTGTGCAGCTTGGCGTCGGCGACGGCACCGACGAGATGCGCCGGCAGCACCATCCACCCGAGCCGCAGCGCGGGCCCCAGCGTCTTGGAAGCGGTCCCCAGATACACGACCTGCCCCGGTGCCACCCCCTGCAGGGCACCCACGGGCTGCCGGTCGTAGCGGAACTCCCCGTCGTAGTCGTCCTCGACGATCACCCCGCCACGCGCGCGTGCCCAGTCCACCACGGCCCGCCGCCGCTCCGGATGCAGGGCGACTCCGGTCGGGTACTGATGGGCCGGGGTGAGGACGACCGCCCCCGCGTCCCCCAGCTCCGCCGCCCGCGCCCCTCGTTCGTCCACGCGCACCGGCACCACGGTCCCGCCGTTCTTCCGCACCACCTCCCGGTGGAACGGCATCCCGGGGTCCTCCATGGCCACGGCGGCGGCCTCGCCCAGCACCCGCGTGAGCAGCGCGAGCCCCTGCACGTACCCCGAGGTGACCACGATCCGCTCCGGCGGCGCCACCACGCCGCGGGCCCGCGCCAGATACCCCGACAGCGCGGTCCGCAGCTCGATCCGCCCGCGCGGATCGCCGTAGTCGTACGCCAGGGAGGGCGCGCCGGCGATGGCCCGCCGCAGGGCCCGCAACCAGGCCGCCGCCGGAAACGCCCCGACGTCCGGCCCGCCGGGCCGCAGATCGAAAAGAGGCGCACGCGCGCGTGCGGCGGCTTCGGGAGCGTCGGAAGCGGCGGAGGGGAGGGTGGCGACGCGGGTCCCGGACCCCTGCCGAGCCGTCAGATACCCCTCGGCGACCAGCTGGTCGTAGGCGGCCTTTGCGGTGCCCCGGGAGATCCCCAACTCGGCAGCGAGCCGTCGGGTGGCGGGCAACCGGGCCCCGGGCACCAAGCGCCCGTCGCGAACGCCATCACGCAGGATGCGCTCCAGCCCGATCCGTCTCCCGTCGCCGGTATCACCATCGGGACGCAGATCGATGCCGGCCCAAAAGTCGTCCACTCATAACCCCCCTCGACTGAAGCGCCCCTTCAGGGGCGCGGGGCTGTATCGATGTGCGGCTGCCGCCGCGCGGGCGCGACCAGCCCCCACCCACCCGCAGAACACAACAATGGCCGGGCACCCACCCAGGTACCCGGCCATTCACACCACATGTCAGCTCTTGAGCGAAGCCATCCACGCCTCGACCTCGTCCGACCGCCGGGGCAGCCCCGCGGAGAGGTTCCGGTTCCCGTCGGCCGTCACGAGGATGTCGTCCTCGATCCGCACCCCGATCCCCCGGTACGCCTCCGGAACGGTCAGGTCGTCGGCCTGGAAGTACAGCCCCGGCTCGACGGTCAGCACCATCCCCGGCTCGAGGACGCCCTCCACGTACGTCTCGGTCCGCGCGGCAGCGCAGTCGTGGACGTCGAGCCCGAGCATGTGCCCCGTCCCGTGCAGGGTCCACCGGCGCTGCAGCCCGAGCTCCAGCACCCGCTCCACCGGCCCCTCCACGAGCCCCCACTCGACGAGCCGTTCGGCCAGCACCCGCTGCGCGGCATCGTGGAAGTCGCGGTACTTGGCGCCCGGCTGCACCGCCGCGATGCCGGCCTCCTGGGCGTCGTACACCGCGTCGTAGATCTTCTTCTGCAGCTCGCTGTAGGTGCCGTTGATCGGCAGCGTGCGCGTGACGTCGGCGGTGTAGAGGCTGTGCGTCTCCACGCCGGCGTCCAGGAGGAGCAGGTCGCCCGAGCGTACCGGGCCGTCGTTGCGGACCCAGTGCAGGGTGCAGGCGTGCGGGCCGGCCGCGCAGATGGAGCCGTAGCCGATGTCGTTGCCCTCCACGCGCGCGCGGAGGAAGAACGTGCCCTCGATGTAGCGCTCGGACGTGGCCTCGGCCTTGTCGAGGACCTTCACCACGTCCTCGAAGCCGCGGACCGTGGAGTCGACGGCCTTCTGCAGCTCGCCGACCTCCCACTCGTCCTTGACCAGCCGCGCCTCGGAGAGGAAGACGCGCAGTTCCTCGTCGCGTTCGGCGGTGACCTTGTCGGTCAGCGCGGCCTCGACGCCGGCGTCGTACCCGCGGACGACCCGCACCGGGCCGGTGGCCTCGCGCAGCTTGTCGGCGAGTTCGCGGACGTCGGCGGCGGGGATGCCGTAGAGCGCCTCGGACTCGGTCAGGGAGTGGCGGCGGCCCACCCACAGCTCGCCCTGCCCGGAGAGCCAGAACTCGCCGTTCTCGCGGTCGGAGCGGGGCAGCAGATAGACGGTGGCCACATGGCCGTCGTCCTTCGGCTCCAGGACGAGTACGCCGTCCTCCGTCTGGTCGCCGGTGAGATAGACGTACTCGACCGACGCCCGGAACGGGTAGTCCGTGTCGTTGGATCGGGTCTTCAGATTGCCGGCCGGGATCACCAGGCGGTCGCCCGGGAAGCGGGCGGACAGCTCGGCGCGGCGGCGGGCGGTGTGCTCGGCCTGCTCGACGGGGGTCAGGTCGCGCAGCTCCGTGTCGGCCCAGCCGGACTTCATGCTCTCGGCGAGCTCGTCGGACACGCCCGGGTACAGGCCGTTCTTGCGCTGCTTGATCGGCTCTTCCGGCTCGGTTTCCGGGCCCGCTGCGTCAGCAGCAAAATCAGGTACTGCCGGTGTGAGCTCGTCGGCCACGGTCATCCTCCTCGACACTGCACTGGATCCCGTCCATCGTACGGTCGTACCGAACGGCGACCCAGGGCCGGACGACTCCTGACCGGTGACCTGGCTTTTTGACTGACCGATCAGTCAAAACGGGCCGCGAGCAGCACCACGTCCTCCTCGCTGCCGGCCGCGTCCAGTCCGTTCGGCAGCACCGTGCGCAGCACATGGTCGGCGATGGCCCCGGGGTCGTGGCGCAGCGCGCGCGGGATGCTCGCGGCGGCCGCGTGCAGCCGGGCGAAGGCGCGGTCCATGGGGTCGCCGGTGCGGTGCAGCAGCCCGTCGGTGTAGAAGAGCACGGTCTCCCCGGCCTCGGCCTCGATCTCCACGCTGGGCGCCTCCCAGCAGGCCAGCATCCCGAGCGGTGCCGAGACCGACGTCTCGGCGAACTCGGTGCGGCGCTCCCCGATCAGCAGCGGCGGGCTGTGGCCGGCCCCGGCCAGGGTGACCCTGCGCAGCGCGGGCTCGCAGTAGGCGAACAGGGCGGTGGCGGAGCGGGCCGGTTCGGTCAGCCGCAGCAGCAGTTCGAGGTCGGAGAGGACCGCGACCGGGTCCTCGCCCTCCATCACGGCGTACGCCCGCAGGGAGGCCCGCAGCCGGCCCATGGCGGCCACCGCGCTGGGCCCGGAGCCGGTGACCGAGCCGACCGCGAGGCCGAGGGCGGCGTCGGGCAGCGGCAGCGCGTCGTACCAGTCGCCGCCGCCGCGCGGTCCGGTGCGGTGCCGGGCGGCGAGCTGGACGCCGGCCACCCGGGGCAGCCGGGAGGGGAGCAGTTCCTCGGCGATGGTCGCCATGCACGCGCGCGTGCGCTCGACTTCCAGCAGCCGGGCCAGGTGCTCGGCGGCGAAGCGGACGTACAGGCCGATGAGGTGGCGCTGGCGCTCGTTCGGCTCGGCCGGCTCGTCGTACAGCCACAGGACCGCGCCGAGGCGGGCGGCCGCGTCGGTGGTCAGGGGGAGGGCGTAGCTGGCGGCGTAGCCGAGGCGGGCGGCGACCTCGCGGTGCCGGGGGTCCAGGCCGTCCTCGGCGAACAGGTCGGGGTGGACGATCTCGGCGGCGGTGCCGGTGTCGTAGGGCAGCGCGCCCCTCGGGACGGTCTCCATGTGGCCGAGGTCCGCGCGGCCGAGTCCGAGGCCGAGCGTGGTGTGCGGGCCGAGGCCGTCGGCGGGCTCCAGCGCTACGAGACCGCGCCGGGCGCCCACGAGGGCGGTACCGGCGCGCAGCAGTTCCAGGAGGGCCGGCTCCAGTCCGTCGGTGCGGGCGAGCCGTTCGGTCAGTTCGTGGAGGGTGGTGAGGTCGGAGACCCAGCCGGCCAGCCGGTCCTGGAGGAGCGTGCCCGGCGCCGGTGCGGCGGGGGCTTTCGGGACGGGAGGTGCGCCCGGGGCGGGGGGGACCGACGCGACAGTGTGTGCGGGCGTGGGGATCGTTGAATCGATTCCAGCCACTTTCGGAGGGTGCGGGGCGTTCATCGTGTCCGGCTTTCAGACCTGTGCGTATTGCTCAAAAGCATCGCAAACCCCCATGTCCTTCTGCGCCGCTAGCGGTGTCTCCACATGTACACGCACTCGTGAGGGGATGTCCAGCATTGTCCTGCTGGGATTCCTGGTGTCCGTGGGTCTGCCGGTGACTTCTCCCGGACGGCTTGCACAAAAGCAAAGTTGGCTTAAAGCTGACTCGGGTAACGGTTCATTGCGGTCGACTGGCCTTGCTCCACGGAGCGTCACAGCGGTCGTGATGGGTACGTACTCGGAGAAGGCCAGGGGTGGTTGGGGATCACCCGGAACCTGGCGACGGACCCGGGCGTCTTAACCACCGACGACCGTGCCCCATCCCCCCGTGGCGGCGGCGGAGAGAAACACTCGGAACGGCAAAACGCCAGACTTCGCCACCCCCACGCCGTGGCCGTGCTTTTGATAGACGCAGTATTGGATGCGGGCGCGGCCCCCGGCTCGACCCTTTGGGGTTCCCCTTGCCAGTGCAGGGGTGTGATGCGCCAACAGGTACGCACAGTGAAGTGATCGACACATGATGTGATGTGGTCCACGGTGTTGCCAGCGGTGCAACGGAAAGGAACGAGCGCTCATGCGCGAGATCCTCGGAAGGCGACGCAGGCTCCTGTCCAGGCGGAAAGACAAGGGGCCTGATTTTCTCGGCGCGGCCCTGACCTTCGCGACGGAATGGCAGTGGCCCGTACTCCCGGGTGTGGCCCCGGACCCGCAGGGCCGGGCCCGCTGTGCCTGCCCCGACCCGGAGTGCACGGTGCCCGGTGCGCACCCCTTCGACCCCGGCCTGCTCGCCGCCACCACCGACGAGCGCATGGTGCGCTGGTGGTGGGGCAACCGGCCGGCCGCGCCGGTCCTCCTCGCCACCGGGGCCGCCGGCGGAAAGGCGCCCTGCGCGGTCAGTCTGCCCGCCCTCGCGGCCTCCCATGCCCTTACTCTCCTCGACCGCCGCGGCATGCGCCTCGGCCCGGTGGTCGCGGCGCCCACCCGCTGGGCGCTGCTCGTCAAGCCGTACTCCATGGAGCAGTTGGGCGAGCTGCTGTACGCCAAGGACTTCGTCCCCGGCTCGCTCCGCTTCCACGGGGAGGGCGGCTATCTCGCCCTGCCCCCCTCCGAGACCGGCCAGGGCGCCATCCGCTGGGAGCGCGCCCCGCTGCCCGGCTCGGCCAAGCCCTGGGTGCCCGATGTGGAGGCCGTGGTGGACGCCGTGGTCGACGCCCTCACCCGTACGGGTGTGAACGCACCCGAGTTGTAAGGGTGTCGGGCGTGAGAGCACGGCTTCTCGCGCCTCGCTGGTTATCTTCCGCACATGCTGCGTAATTCTGGGGGGCAACCCCCAGACCCCCGACTACGTCTGCTCGCCCTCGCGGGCGTCATGGTGTGCGCGGTCGCGTTGCCGCTGACCGTGGCGTCCGCGGGACAGGTGGGCGACGCCGCCGGACACCCCGCCCGGAGTGACGACGAGAAGCTGCCGGCGCCTGCCCGGTCCCCCCTGGTGCTCGGCCTCGGCCTGGCCACGGCCGCCCGCTGCGGTCCCGAACTCACCGCCCCCGGCGGAGTGGAGGCGCAGACCTGCGTGATGACCCAGGGCGCGGACACCTGGGCGCGTACCTACTACCGCAACGCCACCGGGGCGGACCTGGAGTCCGTGCTGAGCCTCATGGGCCCGCACGGCCGCACCGTGCAGACGCACTGCGCCGCGGACGCCGCCGACGAGCCCGCCACCTGTGAGACGCCCCGGGAGCACACACGGGGCGCGCTGGACGCCTACACGGCCGTCACGGAGTTCGCGGCACGCGACGGCGACGGACCGTTGCTGCTGCGCAGCGCGAGCAACTCGGCGAGCGACGGCGGTGACTCCGGGGGTGGCTCCGGCAGTGACTTCGGGAGCGGGGCCGCGAGCGGCGCCGGAGGCGACTTCGGGAGGGGCGCCGCGGGCGACTCGGCCGACGGCTCCAGGGGCTCGTACGAGAGCAACTCCCGTGTTTCAAACGGGAGTTGACGTATCGCTGCGGTCCGTACACCGGACGCGGGCATGGACGCCGGTCTGAAGGCGGGCATGAAAAGGCCCGGTTGCTGGCGACGGGGGATGCACCAGCAACCGGGCTACTGAGACGGTAACAAGAGATCGGCGGTTCGCAAATTCGATCTCGGCTATTCGGACACGTATTTGCTTGCCACGTAGGGAAGTTGTGACAGGAGTCACCCGGGTCGACGGGGCCGGAGCGGCTGACCGGTCGGTCAGCCGCGTCCCTCCGCCGACCCTGATCGTCAGCTGAGCGTGACCTGTCGGTTGGTCAGCCCGCCACGGGCCCGGCGCTCGTCCGCCGTGAGCGGTGCCTTCGAGGCCAGAGCGGTCGCGAGCCGCTCGGCGAACTCGGCGGCCGGCTTCTCGACATCCTCGGCACCGACCCCGCTCGGCAGGTCCCAGACCGGCACGGTGAGACCGTGGGCGCGGAAGGAACCGACCAGCCGGGTCCCCTCGCCGAGGCTGGACCTGCCCGCCGCGTGCAGCCGCGCGAGAGCGTCCAGAAGCTGCTCCTCGGGATACGGCATGACCCACCGCAGATGGTTCTTCTCGGGCGTTTCGCACCAGTAGGCGGAGTCGACGCCGGTCAGCTTCACCGTCGGGATGGCGGCCGCGTTGGCCCGCTCCAGGGAGGCGGTCACCTCCGTGGTGGCGTTCTCCGCGTCCTGCACCCAGAACTCGAAGCCTTCGTGCACGACCGGCACGAAGGGGCCCTCGGGGTCGAGCAGGTCCTGCAGCCGGGGGCTGTCGGCGGGGGCGCGGCGGCCCTGCACGGGGGTGCCCGGGTCGGCGGCGAGGGCGCGCTGGAGGGTGTCGGCGAGGTCGCGGCTGATGTCGCCGGACGCCGTGTCGTTCTGCAGGCCGAGGAGGACGGTGCCGTCCTCGCGCCGGAGTGCCGGCCAGGCCATCGGCAGCACCGTCGCGAGCGTGACCGAGGGGACGCCCTCGGGCAGGCCGTCCTTCAGGGTCAGCTCGGCCGTGGCGGCGGGGACCAGCTCGCGCAGTGCCACCCAGTCGCCCTCGCCCGCCAGCCCCTCGAACGGGCGGTGCACCAGCTCGGTCGCCGCGTGTGCGGCCGCCCGGCCGTGGCACGCCTTGTAGCGCCGGCCGCTGCCGCAGGGGCAGGGTTCACGGGCACCGACAACCGGAAAGTCTCCATCAGCGCCTTCGGCCCGGGCCGCATCGCTGAGCTGCGGCCGCGTGGCCTTTGTCTGGGGTCGCTTCTTGGCCATCTGGGTGTCTCCCGGTTACGGCTCGTCTCGTACTGGCGGGAGCCTAGCCGTTCACACCCTGGACCACGGGTACCTGTGGACAGAGCCGCGGGAGCGGGTGGCGCCGGACCGGGTCGGCACGGCTCGGTCCCGGCCGGTACCGGTCGGTCCAGGCCGGTACTGGCCGGTCCAATTCGGTGCCGGTCGGTACCGGTCGGTCCGAGTCGGTACCGGTCAGTCCAGGTCCTCGAACGCGTCGGTGAAGTCCAGACCGGACATCTCCGGGGCCGCGGGTGCCATGACGCGCGTAGCGAAGGCGTCGCGGCGGACCGTGCCATCCGGATCGCTCACGTCCTTTTGGACCACGACCCAGACCGTCACCTCGCCCCGGGCGTCGTCCCGGACCCCCCAGTCGTCCGCCAGGGCCGTGATGATGTTCAGCCCGCGGCCGCCGTGTGCCGTGACCGACGGGGTCATGGGAGCGGGGCGGGTCGGTCCGCCGCCGTCCGTCACCTCGACGATCAGCCGGCCGCGCGTGTCCACCCGCCAGGCGGCCCGGACGTCGCCGTCCCCGGCCAGCGCGTCCCCCAAGGGGCGCCCGTGTTTGCACGCGTTGCTCAAAAGTTCGGAAAGGATGAGTACGGCATCGTCGATGACCGATTCCGATACGCCACCGGTGCGCAACTGATCGCGCATACGGTGTCTCGCCTTCCCCACGCCCGCAGGGCCATGGGGTACGGCCATGCTCGACGACGTGGGCACCTCCTGTGCCACCACCAACGCCACCCCCGAGACCTCCTTTGCCCCACGCCACGGTGTGGATGCCCCATCGGCCTGAACCGGAAACCGGCCAAAGAATGTCCGGTGACGCATTCGCAACGAACGAATGCGGACCGAACGCGCCGGAGCACACCCTGTGACGGGTACGTCGCCATATCCCCCAGATATGGCTTCGTGTGGCTGGATTTCGATGGTGTGGCCGATACGTGAGGATGCTGTGAGTGGGCTGTCGGGTCAAGGGGTGCGGAGATTCCTTACGCGACTCTTTATCTGAGCCTCGATCAGCTCATCGACCAGCTCATCTGCCAGTGCCTTGATCAGTGCCTTGATCGGCAGGACGGGCCCCGGCTCATCGGGCTCGTCGGGCTCATCGCCCGAGCCGCCGCAGCACCGCCCCCGGCCGGTTGGTGATGATCGCGTCGATACCGAGCTCCAGGCACAGATCCACGTCCTCCGGCTCGTTCACCGTCCAGACGTGCACCTGGTGGCCGTTCCGCTTCAGCCGTTCGATGTAGGTGGGGTGATTGCGCACGATCCGGATCGAGGGGCCCGCGATCCGCACTCCGGCCGGCAGTCGGCCGTCGCGCAGCCGGGGCGAGAGGAACTGCAGCAGATAGACCGTCGGCAGCGTCGGCGAGGCCGCCCGCACCCGGTGCAGCGACCGCGCGGAGAAGCTCATGACCCGCACCTGTGACTCGGCCGCCGTGGGCGGAGCGTCCAGGCCGAACCGCTTCAGCAGCACCATCAGCCGCTCCTCGACCTGCCCCGCCCAGCGCGTGGGGTGCTTGGTCTCGATCGCCAGCTCCACCCGCCGCCCGGCGTCCGCCACCAGCTCCAGCAATCGTTCCAGTGTGAGTACGGAGGTGTCCCCGCGGTCCTCCGGCCGGAACTCCCATTCGGGCTCCTCGTCCCGTCCCCGCCAGGCCGGGCCCTTCCTCCAGGAACCGAAGTCCAGGGCCGCCAGCTCCGCGAGCTCCAGGGCCGAGACGGCACCCCGCCCGTTGGACGTACGGTTGACCCGTCGGTCGTGGACACAGACCAGGTGGCCGTCGGCGGTCAGCCGTACGTCGCACTCCAGCGCGTCGGCGCCGTCCTCGACGGCCTTCTTGTAGGCGGCAAGGGTGTGCTCGGGGGCGTCCTCGGAGGCCCCGCGGTGCGCGACGACCTGGATGCGATGCTGTGGTGCGTGGGTCACCGCGACATGGTGCCACCGCGCGGGCGTACTTGGGGGCATCCCCGATGCCAGCAAAGGGAACTTTTGTCGGACAGGCCCTATATAAAGGTTATCGGTGTACCCACAGCCACCGCTTATGGTGCTCTGACGGCCTGTGGGAAAAGCTGACGGCATACAAAAGCACATGCACAGCTGAATCGCGCCGGACCGACAGCAAGCGTGAAAGAGCGTGACCGAGTGCGACCGAGAAGAAAAGCCGTGGACCGAGGAGAGAAGCTGTGAGCACCGAGAACGAGGGCAACCCGGTACCTCCGGCCCCGTCCGCACCTCCCGTGCCGCCGACGTCTCCCGCTGCTTCGCCGCAGGCAGCCGCGTCCGACGGCGGGGAAGCGCCGACCACCCCGATCCCGCCGGCGCCCCAGAGCGCGCCCGCGGGTGACCCTTACGCGCCCCCGCCGCAGGCCCCTGCCGAGGGTTCCTGGCCGCCCCCGCCCCCCGTGACCCCTTCCTACGCGGACGCCGGCGCGGGTGCAGGTGCGGCTGCCGGGGCCGGCTGGGGCTCGCCGTACGACCAGCAGCACCAGCAGTACCAGCAACACCAGCCTTTCCAGCAGCCGCAGCCCGCGCCGAAGAAGGGCAGTGGGCGCGGCGGTCTGATCGCCGCCGTTCTGGTGGCCGCGCTGGTCGCGGGCGGCATCGGCGGCGGCCTCGGCTACACGCTGGCCAAGAACAACGACGACATGGGCTCCACGACCGTCTCCGCCTCCTCCGACGGCGGCGCCACCCAGGTCAAGCGCGCGGCCGGCACCATCGCGGCGGTGGCCCACAACGCGCTGCCCAGCACGGTCACCATCGAGGCCGAGTCGACCAGCGGCGAGGGCGGCACCGGCACCGGGTTCGTCTTCGACACCCAGGGCCACATCATCACCAACAACCACGTGGTCGCGGACGCCCTCGACGGCGGCAAGCTGACCGCTACGTTCCCGGACGGCAAGAAGTTCGACGCCGAGGTCGTCGGCCACGCGCAGGGCTACGACGTCGCGGTCATCAAGCTCAAGAACCCGCCGTCGGACCTCAAGCCGCTCGCCCTGGGCGACTCCGACCAGGTGGCCGTCGGCGACGAGACGATCGCGATCGGCGCCCCCTTCGGCCTGTCCAACACGGTCACCACGGGCATCATCAGCGCCAAGAACCGCCCGGTCGCCTCCAGCGACGGCAGCTCCACCAGCAAGGCGTCCTACATGAGCGCCCTGCAGACCGACGCCTCCATCAACCCGGGCAACTCCGGCGGTCCGCTGATGAACGCCTCCGGCGCGGTGATCGGCATCAACTCGGCGATCCAGTCCGCCTCCAGCGGCGGCCTGGGCAGCACCGGGCAGTCGGGCTCGATCGGCCTGGGCTTCGCCATCCCGATCAACCAGGCCAAGTACGTCGCCCAGCAGCTGATCAAGACCGGCAAGCCGGTCTACGCGAAGATCGGCGCCTCGGTGTCCCTGGAGGACAGCACGGGCGGCGCGCAGATCACCGACTCCGGTTCGGGCGGCTCCGCCCCGGTCGAGTCGGGCGGCCCCGCGGACAAGGCAGGCCTCAAGCCCGGCGACGTCATCACCAAGCTCGACGACTCGGTGATCGACAGCGGCCCGACCCTGATCGGCGAGATCTGGACCCACAAGCCCGGCGACAAGGTCGAGATCACCTACAAGCGGGGCGGCAGCGAACACACTGTCACCCTCACCCTCGGCTCCCGCGCCGGCGACAACTGACCCGCACGCGCGCGTGCGAACCGGTTACTCTGTTCCCCGCGCCGATCTCGGTCGGCGCGGGGTGGGTTGCCCGAGCGGCCTAAGGGAACGGTCTTGAAAACCGTCGTGGCAGTGATGTCACCGTGGGTTCAAATCCCACACCCACCGCAGGTGAACGGCCCCCGATCCGGTAACTCGGTCGGGGGCCGTTGGCATGTCCCGGCACCGCTGACGTCCGGTGTTCCCCGTGGCTCCCCGAGCGAGCGAGCACGAGAGGGGCGCGGATAGCCTCTGTTGCCATGACCGCTGTTGATCCCACTGACCCGCAGCGAGAGCACGAGATGGGGCGAGTCGCCCTCTGGCTCGCTCCCGATGACCTCCGCTGGCTGGCAGAGCATTGTTGCTCCGGTCCAGAGACCTCGGATGAAGATCGTGATCGTTGCGGCCGTATCCGCTTTCGGGCCCGTGCGGCCCTGCACAAGCAGGGGCATACCGATTGAGAGTCACCCCCGGAGATCAGCTTTGACCTCGCTGCCTCCATCCTTGTCAGGTCAATCACAGGGTCCTGTCCGCGTCGACCAACGCCCCCGCGTCTCGCTCGGTCGCCCACGGAGGTCCAGGCCGACCGCTCATGATCGTGCCTGCTGGTGTCAGAAGCCGATGTCGGCCGTAGCCGGATCTCCTACCTGCGGCCGTACCGCCGATCAGTGCTGCAACCTGCGCCTCAGCTGTCGCCGGTTGTCGGTGTTGGTTTCTCGAGGAGCGTGAATGACTTGGGCGCACCGCCCGGCTGCGGCTTGCCTGCCTTGCTCCCCACGACCCGATAGCCGGCGTCCAAGTAGTAGGCGTTCAGACGCGCGTTGTCGGCCAGACAGTCCAGACGCACAACCCCTCTCCCCGCCGCAGCGACGCGGCGCTCCGCAGCACACAGCAGAAGCCGCCCCGTCCCCGGCCGTGCGCTGTTGCGGTCCACCATCAGCCGATGCACATAACCAGCCACGGGCAGTTGCGGTCCCCAGGCGTCCTCGTCTTCCCACCACAGCTCCCAAGCCCCGGCCACGCGGCCGTCGGCCTCGGCAAGCCAGACCTCGCCGCTGGCCATGGTCCGCCGGAAGTGGTCCTCGTCCAACTGACCGGGCTGCCACTGGCCGGTGATGCCGTGCGCGAGCATCCAGCGGGCAGCGTCGTCGCGCAGACGAACCAGAGTGTCGAGGTCGGCCTCGTCGGCGAGGCGGAAGCGGAGATCATTCACGGCGCGATACTCGCACGAGCACGCACAGGAGTTCGATGCCCTACCTCGCTCACAATCCTGAAAACCGTCGTGGCAGCGATGTCACCGTGGGTTCAAATGACCAGCGCGTGCGGCCAACCCGTGGCCAGGCCGGCGACGCTGGTCACGGCCCGTTCTCGTCGGCCATCGCCGCATCGATCATCCGGTTCGAGGTCTGCTGCTGACCTCGAAGGATCTTGCCACAGCGCATCCGGCGAACCAGGCCCGCGGGCTCGCTTTGGTCATGAGGAGGTTTCCCGGCCGACATCTCGTATGCCGTTCCAGAAGTCGGTCAGGACCTCAACAGGTCCCGCGGGGTCAGTCGTTGCGCCAGTCGTTGATCCGCTGCTGCCACTCCCGGTCGTCCGTCGTCTCCATGAACTCGCGGCGGTTGATGAGCAGGTAGATCTCGCCCGCCGACGGGGAGGCGGTGGTGAGGATGAGGGGCTTTCCGGCGTTGAGGAGGCCGCCGAGGAAGCGGCCGTAGAGGTCGGTGAAGCGGGTTTCGGCCGTGGTGATGTCCGCGCGGGTGAGGACGAGGGAGGAGCCGACCTCGGACCAGTTCGTGAGGACGAGTTCGTCGGGGTGCAGGACGATGCGCCCGCGGCGCTGGAAGAGCGCCTTCTGGCTGATGATCGCCGCGGCCTTGTCGGCTCCCTGCTTGCGGCTCAGCTCGTCGGCGGTGGCCGCGATGTAGTCGGCCTCGGCGAGCGGGGTGTCGTGGGTGCTGCTCATGTGTTGCTCCCGGTGAGGTGGAAGGTCAGGACACGGTCAGGGAGATGCGCTGGTGCGGGCGGTCCGAGGCGCTGCCGATCGTGAGGTCGAACGTTCCCGGCTCGACGACGGTGCGCAGCCGTTCGTCCACGAGGGTCAGGTCCCGGGCGGCCACCACGGGGAACGACACCGTGACCCGCTCGCCCGCCGCCACCCGCCGCTTGGCCACGCCCCGCAGCCTGATGCGCGGCAGCGAGACGCTCGCGTGGTTGTCGGTGACGTGCAGCTGTACGACCTCGGTTCCGGCCCGGTCACCCGTGTTCGTGACGTCGACGTGGACGTGGGTCCGCCCGTCCGGCGCGATGGACGTGTCGTCCAGCCGGATGCCGCTGTAGCGGAAGGTCGTGTAGCCGCGGCCGGATCCGAACGCGTGCAGGGGGGTGGAGGGCAGGTCGACGTAGTCGTCCGCTTCGGCGCGGGCGTGTTTCTGGTCGTAGGAGAGGGGGAGCTGGCCGACGTTCCGGGGGAAGGTGACGGGCAGCCGGCCGGTCGGTTCGGTCTCTCCGAACAGCACCTCCGCGACCGCCCTGCCGCCCGCCTCGCCGGGCAGCCAGGCGACCAGCAGCGCCGGCAGGTGTGCCGTGGCCCACGGCAGGGCCAGAGCACGGCCGGTGACCACCACGGCGACGGTCGGCGTGCCCGTGGCGTGCACCTCCTCCAGCAACCGCTGCTGTACGCCGGTCAGGTCGAGCGAGGCGACGTCCTTGAGCTCGCCGTCGGTACGGTCCGGCGAGAACTAGCCGCCCTTGGTCTGCTCGCCCACGACCACCACGGCGACATCGGCGTTCCGGGCCGCCGCACGCGCGGCGGCGAAGCCGGAGGTGTCCGTTCCGGTGACGGCACAGCCGGGCGCGTACCGCACCTGGACGCGGTCGCCGAGCAGACGTGTCAGCGCTTCGCGGATGGAGGGGGTCTCCTGCAGGGCGGGGGAGGCGTTGTACTCGCCGAGGAGATTCAGCTCGTCGTCGGCGTTGGGCCCGATCAGAGCCACCGCATGGACCTTGTCGGCGGCCAGCGGCAGCAGGTCGCCCTCGTTCTTCAGCAGCACCATCGACTCACGCGCGGCGCGCAGCGCCAGGGCCCGGTGCTCCGCGCAGTTGACCACCCGTTCCGCCCGGGCGGCGTCGACGTGCGGGTTCTCGAACAGTCCCAGACGTTCCTTCAGGGTCAGTACGCGTCGCACCGCGCGGTCGAGCAGGGCTTCGTCGACGCTTCCGTCCCGCACGGCCGCGGCCAGCTGGTCGAGGTAGATCTCGTCCCAGGACAGGCTGACGTCGACCCCGGCGCGCAGCCCGAGCCGTGCCGCCTCCTGGGCCGTGGCCGCCACGTGTTCGCGGATCAGGCCGCGCAGGTCGTTGCCGATCACCACTCCGTCGAAGTGCAGTTCCTCCCGCAGGAGTTCGGTGAGGTACTTGCGTGAACCGTGCACGACCAGCCCGTCGATGGTCTGTTCGCTCGCCTCGGTCATCAGGGCCCCCGCCCCGGTGAAGCCCACCCGCCACGGCTCCAGGTGGGTCTGGCGGAAGGCACGTTCACCGATCTCGATGGAACTGGTCTCCAGGCCACCGACGTTGGGGGACTCCATGGGGAAGGTGACCAGGGACGTGACCGCCGACTCGTCGGACGTGAGGTCGTCGCCCTGCATGGCCGGCACCAGCGCGCCGACGTAGGCGGCCGTCAGGAAGGGGTCCTCGCTGAACGCCCGGATTCCGCGGCCGTAACGAGGGTCCCGGTTCAACTCCGCCGTGATGGTGCTCAGCGCGTGGATCCCCACCGCGCGGGACTCCCGGGCCACCGCCGCGTACACCTGGCCCACCAGGTCCGGGGCGAAGGTCGCGCCGAGCGCCAGTCCCTCCGGGAAGATCGTCGCCCCGGGGCCCACGGAACCGTGTGTGCCCTCGCTGATCTGGAGCAGCGGAATGCCGAGCCGGGTGCGGGTGGCAATCCGCTGCAGCCGGTTGTGCTGCTCGGCCTGTTCGCGGGGCGTCAGCGGATGCGGGACCTCGATGGAACCGGAAGGGACTGGTTGACGAGGCCGAAGAAACCGCCGCCGGGGCCCAGGGTCAGCTGCCGGACACCTGTTCCGACCACGGTACGGCCGCGTACGTACGCCTCCCGGTTCTCCGGCGTACCCGTCGGATCCGTGGAGTCGCCGAGCAGTTCCTGCGGAAGGCAGACCGGGATGTTCAACTGGGCGATCTTGTCGGCCGACGTCATACGGGCCAGCAGGGCCTCGACCCTTCGGGAGCCCGAGCTCCCCGCGCTTCGACCCGGCGCCGACCGGGCAGGGGATGCCGACTGCGCCCCAAGAGCCGGTGTCGCCCCGACCGCGACGGCAGCGGTGGCAGTGGCGGCAGCGGCGGCGGCGCCCACCAGTGCACGCCGGGAAATCTTCGCCTGATCCATACCGCCAGCATGCCGAGCGAGCCCCGCCCGGATCAGCTCCCGAAAGTCTGCGTCCACGCGTCTTTCGTCGCTGCCGAGCAAACCCCAAAGTCGAGCCGAACCCGACGCGCGCCACGCGCACGTGCCGTGCGAGATCGGAGACGGGGGCCGGAGAGGGGGGATCAGAGTCCGCCGGCCAGCGGCCGGGGATTGCAGTTTGGCGGTCGGGGGTCGGCGGTCGTGGGCCGGAGCCCAAGGCTCAGAGCTCGTAGTCCCGGGCCAGTTCCTTCCCGGCCGGTTCCTCCCAGGCCACCTCCCGCAGTTCCTGGTCCGCGTCGTGGCCCGATGGCGGTCGAGGTGTGGGTTGGAACCAGACGATCGTGACGGACGAGCGGTGCTGGCCGGAGGCGAGGTCGACGCGGATCAGATCAGGGGCATGAGCGTCAGGTTCGGGGGCGGGCGACCTTCCGTGTTCGATTCTCAGGGGCGGTGGCCGGTCATGCGGGCCGCTGACGCGATCGTCGCGCGGGCCTCGCGTTCCGTCAGGCCGGTGTGGACCGCCGCGTCGATCAGCGGTGCCCGCAGGGCGCGGCCGATGCCGTTCTCGTAGGCGCGGCACGCCGCCCAGAACAGGCGGGTGTTGCGCTGGCCCTCGTGGGCGGCGAGGACGAACTGGACCAGGCCCTGGCCGCGGTTGCCGACCGAGGGGTGGGTCGCGGGGTGGGGTGCTCGCGGGGGCGGGAGCAGGAGGCGGAGCAGAGCCGGCGGGCAGGGCGCCGGGACCAGGTGTTCGGTGCCGGGGGCGGTGGCGTAGACGCCGTGGTCGGTGCGGGAGCCGGGGCCGACCAGGTAGCCGCCGGCGCCCCGGATGTCGATGCCGGGGGCGAGCCGGCCGGCCGAGTTGGGGATCACGGCGTCCGTCGGTCCGGTCAGCCAGAGGTGGCGGCCGCCGCTCGGCGTGAGCACGACGACCGTGGGCGGGATCGTGAACAGGTGCCGCAGTGCCAGTTCGCTCAGGGCGGCGGTGGAGTCCGTACCGGACTTCACGTCGAGGTCGACGCCGATGAGGCGGTACGGGGGCAGCCCGCAGGCGATGCCGTAGCCGGTCGCCCAGGGCGCCGCGGCGAACAGTTCGCGGATGCGGGCGGGGTCGGTGGTGGCGTCGTACACCCCGTGA
The DNA here is from genome assembly GCF_040651615.1 of Streptomyces sp. NPDC048417. Taxonomy (NCBI): domain Bacteria; kingdom Bacillati; phylum Actinomycetota; class Actinomycetes; order Kitasatosporales; family Streptomycetaceae; genus Streptomyces; species Streptomyces sp. NPDC048417. The sequence continues at coordinate 405,512 of NZ_JBEZKI010000001.1, forward strand.
CCGGGGCGGCCGCACTCGCCGTGGCAGGGCGGTAGCGCCGGTTCCGGCTCGTCGAGCTCCGGGGAACGGTCCGGAGATCGGTCCGGGGACAGGGACCGGTCCGGGGACTGGGAACGGTGAAGGGACTGGGATGGGTCCGGGGACAGGGATCGGTGCGGGGAGCGCAGGGCCGGGAGTTTGGTCCGGGACAGGGGGATGACGGCCAGGCCGCGCTCGGCGGCTGACAGGGCGTGTGCGAGGGCCAGCGTCGTGGCCTGCCGGTCGGTGGTGGCCATGGATCCATGTTCGTACGTACGTTCGAAAAAGGGAAGAGGGGCCCGGTGTGACACGCCGAGGGCGGCAGCTTGGCCGGAAAAGGTGCCGGATCGGTTCTCCCCATGGGGCGCTTGAAAGGGGTGATGTCAGGACTGGTCATGACTGGGGCTGGAGTCAACCAAAGATGGCGAAAGGGGTTTATCGACTTGTCATCACGCTTGAGGGCGAATGGTCCTGTCCGGGGTGGTTCGCCGGGGATTCGGTGGGCAATTCTGATCTCGCGACGTCGATGACAACCACCGAGGCGGTCGGCCAACTGCCTTGGAAACAGCCCTACTTGACGTACTTTCCGGCATAGCCGGGCTCCGAGAGGAAACAACATGGCAAGCATCCGTACCGCCCGCGTTCTCGCCGCCGTCTCCGCCCTTCCGCTCGCCGCCGCTCTCTTCGCCGGTGTCGCCGCCGCGGACAACGGTGCGATCGCGGACAACGGATCGAGCGCCAACGCCGGTGTGGCGGGCATCATCGGCAGCGGCGTCGGCCACGACAACAACGGCAACTCCTCCACCACGCAGCAGAACGCGGTGGGCAACGGCGCCTCGAACCAGAGCAACACCGCGCAGGTCAAGGGCTCCGCGTGGACGGCCATCCAGCAGGGCAACGACAACGTCGCCGTCCACTTCACCCAGCTGTGGTAGCCCCCGTCTGAGCTCAGGTGGGGTGTGCTCTGTGGGGATGCAGCACGCCTGCGCGGCGGTACTCCGGTACCGCCGCGCAGGCGTTTTCCGGCTCTCTTTCGGCGCACTGTCCTCCGGCGCACCGCCTTCCGGCGGCTCCCGGCCTCCCGGCTCCGGCGCACCGCCTTCCGGCGGCTCCCGGCCTCCCGGCTCCGCGCACCGCCTTCCGGCGGCTCCCGGCCTGCCGCCTGCGCGCACCCCCCCTGTTCGACCTTGACAGTGCGTCCTATCTGACGGACAGTCAGAAATCATGCATCTGGCCCCCACCGAACGCCAGCGGCGGCTGCGCGCCGAACTCCGCGCCTACTTCCGGTCCTTGATCCCGTCCCCCGCCCCCGAGGCCCCCGAGGAACGCCGTGCCCTGCTGCGCCGGATCGGCGCGGACGGACTGCTCGGCCTCGGCTGGCCCGTCGAGTACGGCGGTCAAGGGCGTGGCGCCGAGGAGCAGTTCGTGTTCTTCGACGAGGCGTACCGGGCCGGCGCCCCCGTCTCGATGGTCACGCTCAACACGGTCGGGCCCACGCTCATGAAGTACGGCAGCGACGAACAGAAGGCCCGCTTCCTGCCCGGCATCCTCAGCGGCGACCTGGTCTTCGCCATCGGCTACAGCGAACCCTCCGCCGGCACCGACCTCGCCGCGCTGCGCACCCGGGCGGTGCGGGACGGCGACGGCTGGCGGATCGACGGGCAGAAGATCTTCACCTCGGGCGCCCAGCACGCCGACTGGATCTGGCTGGCCTGCCGTACCGATCCCGAGGCGCCCAGGCACCGGGGCATCTCGATCCTCCTGGTCCCCACCGACGCCCCCGGGTTCTCCTGGACCCCGATCGAGACGGTGGGCGGCCAGATCACCACGGCGACCTACTACGACGGCGTCCGCGTCCCCGCCGGCCACCTGGTCGGCGCCGAGCACGACGGCTGGTCGCTCATCACCAACCAGCTCAACCACGAGCGGGTCGCCCTCGCCGCGACCGCCATGCAGGCCGAGGACTTCTACGAGGCCGCGCTCACTGCCGCCCGCACCCCCGATCCGGTGACGGGTCGACGCCGTGTTGACGAGCCTTGGATTCGTTTTCGGCTGGCCGAAGCGCATGCCCGGCTGGCGGCAAACCGCCTGCTCAGCTGGCGTTTGGTGGGGGACGCGGGGGCGGGCCGGGTGGCCCCCGCGGAGGCCAGCGGCGTGAAGTTCGCGGGAACGGAATCGGCAGTCGCGACGTATCGCATGTGTCAGGAGATCGTCGGCGAGGCGGCATTGGTCCGGTCCGGATCGCCGGGGGCGTTCGAGGGCGGCGAGCTGGAGCGGCTCAACAGGGCGGCGCAGATCAACACGTTCGGGGGCGGGGTGAGCGAGGTGCAGCGGGAGATCGTCGCGACGATGCGGCTCGGGATGAGGAGGGGTGGCCGTGGCCGGGGGGACTGACGAGCTGGGAGCGCGGCTCAAGGCGTACGAGGAGCGGCCGGCCGCGGTCTCGGGCGTGGGCAGGGATCCGGTCAACCTGCCCATGATCCGGCACTGGTGCGAGGCGACGGGCGACACGAATCCGGCGTACGAGGGGCCCGACGCCATCGCCCCGCCCACCATGCTCCAGGCGTGGACCATGGGCGGACTGTCGGGACACGGAGGGCGCACCGGTGCGTACGACGAACTGATGACCCTGCTCGACGAGGCGGGCTGCACCTCGGTGGTCGCCACCGACTGCGAGCAGGAGTACCTCAAGCCGCTGCGGCCGGGCGACGAGGTGGTCTTCGACACGGTGATCGAGTCGGTGTCGGAGCGGAAGCGGACGAAGCTGGGCACCGGGTACTTCGTCACGACCCGCACGGACGTCCGGGTCGGGGACGACCTCGCCGGCACCCACCGCTTCCGCATCCTCAAGTACGCGCCGGGCGCCCGGCCGAGCGTCCGGCCGCCCGCCGGGAGGGCCCGGCGCCCCCGCCCGGTGGTCAACCGGGACAACGCCGGCTTCTGGGAGGGCGTGGCCGAGGGCCGCCTCCTCATCCAGCGCTGCGCCGGCTGCGGCACCCTGCGCCACCCCTGGCTGCCGGGCTGCAACGCCTGCGGCTCCCTCGACTGGGACACGGTCGAGTCGGCCGGCGAGGGCACGGTCTATTCGTACGTCGTGATGCACCACCCGCCCTTCCCGGCCTTCGCCCCTCCGTACGCGGTGGGCCTGATCGAACTCGCCGAGGGCGTGCGGATGGTGAGCAACGTGGTGGGGGTGCCGTACGACAAGGTGCGGATCGGGCTGCCGGTACGGGTGGAGTTCCGCCGGTACGAGGACGAGGAGGGCGCGCTGACTCTGCCCGTCTTCCGGGCCGCCGACACCCTCGACGATCCAGCCGCTCTCGACGAGTCAGCCGAGTCAGCCGATCCAGTCGATCCAGTCGATTCAGCCGCTCTCGGCGCTCTCGGCGCTCCCGGCGCTCTCGGCGCTCCCCGCGGTCCCGGCGGTCTCGGCGGGGAGGTCTGACATGGACTTCACGCCCACCGAGGCGCAGGCCGAGGCCCGTGACCTGGCCGCACGGATCTTCGCCGACCTCGCCACCCATGAGCGTCTGCGGGCGGCCGGGACCGGCAGTGACCCGGAGCTGTGGAAGGCCCTCACCGCGGCCGGTCTGGTGGCCGCGGTGGCGGACCTCGGCCTGCTGGGGCTGGTGCTGCTCCTGGAGGAACAGGGGCGCACCACGGCCCAGGTGCCGTACGCGGCGAGCTGTGTGTACGGGCAGCTGGCGATCGCCGCCCACGGCACGAGCGAACAGCGGGAGCGGCTGCTGCCGGGGATCGGGGACGGGTCGGTGATCGTCGCCGGAGCATTTCCCGCCCAGCAGGGTGTACGGCCTTCCGGGCGCGGTGGGCTGACCGGCACCGTCCCCGTCGTCCCGTGGCTGCGTGACGCCACGCATGTCCTGGTCGCGGACGCCGGCCGGCGGCTCTGGCTGGTGCAGCTCGGCGAGGGCGCCGGCATCGAGAAGCCCGAGCTCACCGCGCCCTGGTCGGCGGGACGGCTCACCCTCCACGAGGCCCCCGCCGAACCCCTCGGCCCCGACCTCGGCCCCGGGGGTACCGACCCCGGCCCCGGCTCCGGCGCTACCGGCTCCGGCCCCGCCGTCACCGCCTACGCCGACATCCTGGCCACCGCCCGCACCGCCTTCGCCGGGCTCCAGGCCGGTGTCTGCGCGGGCTCCCTCGCCCGGGCCGTCGCGCACACCAACACCCGCGAGCAGTTCGGGCGTCCGCTCGCCACCCGGCAGGCCGTGCAACTCCGGGCCGCCGACGCCCATATGGACACCGAGGCGATACGGGTGACGGCGTACGAGGCGGCCTGGCGGCGGGACGCGGGACTGCCGTACGCCACGCATGCGCTGACCGCCGCCTGGTGGGCGTCCGAGGCGGGGCAGCGGGTCGTGCTCACGGGCCAGCATCTGCACGGCGGCGCGGGCGCCGACGTCGAGCATCCGGTACACCGGCACTTCCTGTGGGGGCGCCAGCTGGACGCGTATCTGGGCAGCGGGAGCGAAGTGCTCCAGGAACTGGGGGAGTTGATCGCGAGTGGGGATTGAGACGACACGGCCGGGCGTGGGCACCCAGCTGCCACCGCTGGAGATCCCGATCACGCGGACGCTGATCGTGGCCGGCGCGATCGCGTCCCGGGACTACCAGGACGTGCACCACGACGCCGAACTGGCCCGGCTGAAGGGCTCCCCCGACATCTTCATGAACATCCTGACGACCAACGGCCTGGTCGGCCGGTACATCACCGACTACTTCGGCCCGACGGCAGAGCTCCGCAAGGTCGCCATCCGGCTGGGAGCGCCCAACTACCCCGGGGACACGATGGTGTTGACCGGCCGCATCGAGGAGCTGGACGAGGTGACGGGGACGGCGACGGTCCGGGTGGTGGGCGCCAACGGCATCGGCAACCACGTGACCGGCATGGTGACCGTCGTCCTCACCGAGGCCACGGTGACCGTCACCATCACCGACGAGGGGGACTCATGAGCGTGCGGGGCCGGGACTCGCTCGGCGGGCGGGCGGCGATCGCGGGGATCGGGGCCACCGAGTTCTCCAAGGACTCGGGGCGCAGTGAGCTGCGGCTGGCCGCGGAGGCGGTGCGGGCCGCGCTGGCCGACGCGGGGCTGACCCCGGCGGACGTGGACGGGATGGTGACGTTCACGATGGACACCAGCCCGGAGATCACCGTGGCCCAGGCCTGCGGGATCGGCGAGCTGTCCTTCTTCTCCCGCGTTCACTACGGCGGCGGCGCGGCCTGTGCGACGGTCCAGCAGGCGGCGCTCGCGGTGGCGACGGGGGTGGCCGAGGTGGTCGTCTGCTACCGGGCGTTCAACGAGCGGTCGGGGCGCCGGTTCGGCTCGGGCGTGCAGCACCGGGAGCCGTCGGCGGAGGGCGCGGCGCTCGGCTGGGCGCTGCCGTTCGGGCTGCTCACCCCGGCGTCCTGGGTGGCGATGGCGGCTCAGCGCTACCTGCACGCGTACGGGCTGACCCCGGAGGCGTTCGGGCGGGTGGCGGTGGTGGACCGGAAGTACGCGGCGACCAATCCCGCCGCCTACTTCCACGGCCGTCCGATCACCCTCGCCGACCACGCGGCGTCCCGCTGGATCGTCGAACCGCTCCGACTCCTCGACTGCTGCCAGGAGACGGACGGCGGACAGGCGCTCGTCGTCACGTCGGTGGAGCGGGCGCGTGATCTGCCGCAGCCGCCGGCCGTGATCGCGGCGGCCGCGCAGGGCGCCGGCCGGGCCCAGGAGCAGATGACCAGCTTCTACCGGGACGACCTGACCGGGCTGCCGGAGATGGGCGTGGTGGCCCGGCAGCTGTGGCGCACCTCCGGGCTCGCCCCGGCCGACATCGACGTCGGGATCCTGTACGACCACTTCACCCCGTTCGTGCTGATGCAGCTGGAGGAGTTCGGGTTCTGCGGACGCGGGGAGGCGGCGGACTTCGTGACCGAGGAGCGGTTGCCGCTGAACACGCACGGGGGACAGCTCGGGGAGGCGTACCTCCACGGGATGAACGGGATCGCGGAGGGGGTACGCCAGTTGCGTGGCACGGGCGTGAACCAGATACCGGACGCGGGCCGGGTCCTGGTGACCGCCGGCACCGGGGTACCGACGTCCGGGCTGGTCCTGACCTCGGACGGGTGAACCGGCGGCCTGCCGGGGCGTGGTCCGCCGCCTTCGCCCTACTGCCCCCTCAGGGGTAAACCCGCAGGAGGACTGCCCGCGTACTCCACCTTCAGGAGGTGTAGCCAGCCCCACCCCTACAACCTGAGGCGGACTCTCCTTCGGGACCTGCGGCCGATCCGCCGTCACACTGTTCGCTCATAGCGTGGAGCCATGACCACACCCGTCTGCACCAGCGCTTCGGACGCCGCTGTCTCGGCGAGGCAGACCCGGCCGTACCCGTCCTTCGCGTCGTACGTCAGGGCTCGCCAGCCGGTCCTGCTGCGCACCGCCCGGTCGTTGACCGCGAACCCCAGTGACGCGGAGGACCTCCTCCAGACCGCGCTCGCCAAGACGTATGTGGCCTGGGAGCGGATCGAGGACTATCGGGCGCTCGACGGCTATGTGCGCCGGGCGCTGCTGAACACCAGGACCTCGCAGTGGCGCAAGCGCCGGGTCGACGAGTTCGTCTGCGAGGAACTGCCCGAGCCGGAGCCCGGTGGCGGCGGGGACGACCCGGCCGAACGGCAGGCGCTGCGCGACGCGATGTGGCGGGCGATCATGAAGCTGCCCGCGCGGCAGCGGGCGATGGTCGTGCTGCGGTACTACGAGGACCTCAGTGAGGTGCAGACGGCCGAGGTGCTCGGGGTGTCGGTGGGCACGGTGAAGTCCGCCGTGTCGCGTGCGCTCGGCAAGCTCCGCGAGGACCCTGAGCTGGACGTCGCCCGCTAGCGACCGGACTCCGCCGGCCGGTGTTAGTTGCCTCTCCCCTAGTGACATACCGCCTGGTATGTGAGCAGAATCAGCGCAGCCCCTTTACCACCGAGTAGGCAATGTCGCCCCCGGGAGGACCGCCGTGCTGAGCACCATGCAGGACGTACCGCTGCTGATCTCCACGATCCTGACGCATGGGTCGAGGGTTCACGGCGAGTCACAGGTGACCACCTGGACGGGCGAGGCCGAGCCGCACCGGCGCAGCTTCGCCGATGTCGGCGCCCGCGCCGCCCAGCTGGCCCACGCCCTGCGCGACGACCTGGGAGTCCAGGACGACGACCGGGTGGCCACGCTCATGTGGAACAACGCGGAACACACCGAGGCGTACTTCGCGATTCCCTCCATGGGTGCGGTCCTGCACACGCTCAACCTGCGGCTGCCCGCCGAACAGCTGACCTGGATCGTGAACCACGCGGCCGACCGGGTCGTGATCGTCAACGGTTCGCTGCTGCCGCTGCTCGCCCCGCTGCTGCCCCACCTGAAGCCGTTGCGGCACGTCGTGGTCTCCGGCCCGGGTGACCGTTCCCTGCTGGACGGCGCGACCGTGGCCGTACACGAGTACGAGGACCTGATCGCCGGCAAGCCGACGGCGTACGACTGGCCGGAGCTCGACGAACGCCAGGCCGCCGCCATGTGCTACACCTCCGGCACCACCGGCGACCCCAAGGGCGTGGTGTACAGCCACCGTTCGATCTACCTGCACTCCATGCAGGTCAACATGACCCAGTCGATGGGCCTGACGGACCAGGACACCTCCCTGGTCGTCGTGCCCCAGTTCCACGTCAACGCCTGGGGCCTGCCGCACGCCACCTTCATGACCGGCGTCAACCTGCTCATGCCGGACCGCTTCCTCCAGCCCGCCCCGCTCGCCGAGATGATCGAGAAGGAGCGGCCCACGCACGCGGCCGCGGTCCCCACCATCTGGCAGGGCCTGCTCGGCGAACTCACCGCCCGGCCCCGGGACGTGGCCTCGCTCACCCAGGTCACCATCGGCGGCTCGGCCTGCCCGCCCTCCCTCATGGCCGCGTTCGACAGCCTGGGCATGCGGGTCTGCCACGCCTGGGGCATGACCGAGACCTCGCCGCTCGGCACGGTCTCCCGCCCGCCGGCCCACGCCGTGGGCACGGAGGAGGAGTTCGCCTACCGCCTCACCCAGGGCCGTTTCCCGGCCGGTGTCCAGGCCCGGCTGACCGGCCCCGGCGGCGAACGCCTCCCCTGGGACGGCGAGTCGGCCGGCGAGCTGGAGGTGCGCGGCCCCTGGATCGCGGGCGCCTACTACAACGGCCCCGACGCCGACCCGCTGCGCCCCGCCGACAAGTTCAGCGAGGACGGCTGGCTGAAGACCGGTGACGTCGGGACCATCTCCCCCGACGGCTTCCTCACCCTCACCGACCGCGCGAAGGACGTCATCAAGTCCGGCGGCGAGTGGATCTCCTCGGTCGAGCTGGAGAACGCGCTGATGTCCCACCCGGACGTCGCCGAGGCCGCGGTGGTCGCCGTCCCCGACGACAAGTGGGGCGAGCGCCCGCTGGCGACGGTCGTCCTGCGCGAGGGCTCCACGGCCACCTTCGAGACCCTGCGCGTCTTCCTCGCCGAGGAGGGCAAGATCGCGAAGTGGCAGCTGCCGGAGCGCTGGACGGTGGTGGCGGCGGTGCCGAAGACCAGCGTCGGCAAGTTCGACAAGAAGGTCCTCAGGCGGCAGTACGCCGAGGGCGAGCTGGACATCACCAGCCTGTCAACGACCCGGGACTAAAGTCCTGGGCTTGCACAGCGGGCGCCACTGGCTGTGGTGCTGCGCTTGCGTCCTGTCCCACGCCCCGGTTTCGGGGGTGGGTCTGGGGCGGTTGACTGCGCCTCGCGTCGCCACAACTCTTCCGCGCGAGCAGGTCCAGAGGGAGACGGTCCGGTCGGTGATCTGCCAGGACAGTATCCGGTCGTCATAGGGCTGCGCGCCCTCGGGCCGGAACGTGATCGGTTTCCCGGTGGCCCGCCGGTAACGTGTGGACCACGGCTTGCCCAGGTTCCCGGCCTTCAGGTTCGCTTTGAGGGTGGTGTAGGCGTCACAGGTCTTCTTGATGGTGTGCTGGGCGGCCTGCGCGCCCAGGCCCACCGCTGCCTGATCTCGGAGTAGGTGTGCTCGCGCAGTGCGAAGTTCCGCTTCACGTCCCTGGCGAAGGCGACCTCGGACGCCCAGGCGGCCGCCTCGTTGCAGGCGTGCAGGGTCGCCTCGAGCGCCCCGCCTGTACGGGCGTCGGCGCCAGCTTGACCTGCACGGTGAACTTCACGGGACCCGACGTTACGCAGCCGTCCATACAAACAGACGACTTCCGCACGCCTGTCCCACCATTCAGCGACCCATCGACCGTACGTTCGGCATTGCCCGGCTCCGCCGGACAGCCCTACGGGCGCTCCGCGCCCGAACTCCCTGACACTGCGACGCTCCGCGTCGCCACCACACGATGCGACTCCTCCCAGGCGTAAACGACTCCGTTGGGGAATCCCAAAAAACGGGGCCGTGATCAGGCTGCCAGGGTGAGTGCGGCCCGGCGGGAGGTGCGTGTTGGGCCAAGGGGGGTGTCGTTCAGCCAGGCGTCGAGGCGGATGATGTTGACGGCGGTGGCTGCGAGGACGTTGCCGAGGTGGGTCTTGCGTTGCCCGGTGTAGCGGGTGTGGCGGATGCCTGTGCGGCGGACGGCTTGCGAGATCGTGCCCTCGACGCCGGCCCGGATGTCGTACCGCTTCTTCCACGCCTCGGTTCGCTGTTCTTGGCGGCGCTGGTCGAGAACCTGTTGCTGCTCGCGGGGCAGCAGGGTGGGGCTGCGGCCCCACTTGCCGTTCGACGCCCTGGTGCACTTGCCCCGCACCGGACAGGCCGCGCAGTCCTGAGCGGTGAAGTGCACCCGCGAGACGGGAGTACCGCTGCTCTTGCGCTGGTCGGACCAGCTGGCACTGACCTTGCCCTGGGGGCAGACAGCCTTCTTGGCGTCCCAGTCGACAGTGAACGCGCTCTGTGTGGAGTGCTCGCCGTCGTGGTTCTCGTGGCAGGTGTCCAGTCCGACCGGTCCCAGCAGTTCGACGCGGTGCGCGTCGCGGGCGGTGACGATTATGCGCGGCGGTGACGTATCCGGCATCGACGTCGTGCTCGTCAGGCAGCAGCTCCCGCCGTGCCATGCCGTGGTGGACGGCCTCGGTGACCTCGCTGTCGGCGACGGTGGCGTCCGTGGTGAGGACATGGGTGATCAGGTGCGGGGCGTCGGGTTCACAAGTTTCGCTCAGGATCTCGCTGAAACACCCCGCACGGGAGCGCCCCGTAAGGGGCGCGGGCTGTCTTCGACATGCGGCTACCGCCGCGTGGGCGACCAGCCACGAACCACCCGCGACCGGCAGACCGCAGTTCCCCGACAGCGCTCCCCTAATTCGTACCGATCCGTGCAAGCAGATCCACGATCCGGTCCTGCACCTCGGAACTCGTCGACCGCTCCGCCAGGAACAGCACCGTCTCCCCCGACGCCAGCCGCGGCAGGTCGGCCTGGTCGACGGCCGCCGTGTAGACGACCAACGGCGTCCGGTTGAGCTGCCCGTTCGCACGGAGCCAGTCGATGATGCCGGCCTGGCGGCGGTGCACCTGCAACAGGTCCATCACCACCAGGTTCGGCCGCAGCTGCCCGGCCAGCGTCACCGCGTCCGCGTCGCTCGCCGCCCGCGCGACCTGCATTCCACGCCGCTCCAGCGTCGCGGTCAGGGCGAGGGCGATCTCCGCGTGCTCCTCGATGAGCAGCACCCGCGGCGGATGCTGCTCGCTGTCCCGGGGCGCGAGCGCCTTCAGGAGTACGGCGGGATCGGCGCCGTACGCCGCCTCGCGCGTCGCCTGTCCCAGCCCGGCCGTGACCATCACCGGCACCTCGGCCGCCACCGCCGCCTGCCGCAGCGACTGCAGCGCGGTCCGCGTGATCGGCCCGGTCAGCGGGTCCACGAACAGCGCCGCCGGGAACGCGGCGATCTGCGCGTCGACCTCCTCACGGGAGTGCACGATCACCGGCCGGTAGCCGCGGTCGCTCAGCGCCTGCTGGGTGGTGACGTCCGGCGCGGGCCACACCAGCAGCCGGCGCGGGTTGTCCAGCGGCTCCGGGGGCAGCTCGTCGTCCATCGGCTGCGGGCGCGGCGGATCCGCGACCTCGACCGCCCCGCCCGGGCCGTCCAGCGGCTCCGGGCCTTCGGCGGCGTTCACGTCCGGTGCGCCTATCGCGTACGACCGTCCGGCGCCGTCCGTGGCGCCCGTGAGCCGGGACTGCCCGGCCAGTGACGGCTGGGGCAGCGGCTGGGCCACCGGCTGCTCGGCCGGCGGATGCGGCCGGGCCGACTGCTCGGGCTGCTGCTGCTCCTTGCGTGTGCCCAGCTTGCGCCGCCGTCCGTTGCCGCCCGGCTGGTGCGGGGGCGGGGTCGCCGTCGGCTGCTGCACCTGCGCGGCCTGCCGGGAGAACGGCACCCCCTGCCCCAGCGTCCGCACGCTGAACGCCCGGCCCTGGGTGGAGTCCGGGTCGGCCGGTGCGGGCGTCGCCGCCGCCTCGGCGGGCAGCGGCTGCGCGGCACGGGCGGGCTGGGCGGCGGGCGCGGGGGCTTTGTCGGCGCCGCCCGGCCACTGCTGCGGTACGGGGGCCGCGGGCGCGGCCTCCGCCGGCAGCGGCTGGGCGCCGGCCGGGGTGCCTTCAGCGGCCGGGGCGGGCTGCGCGGGCACCGGCTGGGCCGGGGTCGGCCGGCCCGGGGCCGCCGGAGCGGGGATCTGCGGCTGAGACTGCGGCTGCTGTGCCTGCGCCGGTACGGCGGCCGCGCCCGGCAGCGCCTGCGGAACCGGCCGGCCGGGCTGCCCCGGCTGCACGGGCTGCTGACCGGCGGCCGCCGGGGCGGCGGGGATGCCGGACGGTGCGGCGACCTGGGCCGCGGGTCCGGCCTGGGCCGGGATGCCCTGGCCGGGCTGGCCGGGCTGGCCGGGCTGGCCGGGCGGAAGCTGCCCCGGCGGAACCGACTGACCGGGCTGGCCGGGTGCGCTCGCCTGCGCGGGCACCGTCGGCACAACGGCCGGCGCGGCCTCCTCGGGCTGGCCCACGGCCCGTCGGCGGCGGCCCGTCGGCGCGTTGGTGGGGTGCGGCTGCGGCGGGGTGTGGTCCTCGGCCTGGTCGTGCGCCACGGCGTCGTGCCGGCCCTCCTCACCCGCCACCGCGACCGGCTCGGGGGCGCGGTCGGCCTCGGCGGGCGGCAGCGCGAAGACCGGGCGGGGGCCCGCCTGCTGCTGCTCCGCCCGCTCGGCCGCCGCGGCCAGCGCACGGCGCCGCCGCCCGCTCGGCTGCCCCTCGTCGTCCTGCGCCGCAGCCGCAGCCGCAGCCGCAGCCGCAGCGGGTGCGGGCAGCGCCGGCGGCAGTGCCTGCCGCTCGTCGGGCTCACGCCGGGCGCGTCGCCCCGCAGCCGGCGCGGGCACGCCCTGCGGCGGAACGGTGCCACCGAGCCCCGTACCCGCGGCAGCCGTACCGGCGCCCTGCTCGGCCGCCGTCACCACGGCACCCTCGGAAACGCCGGCGACACCGGCGGCCCCCGGGTCTCCGCCGGCGTCCGCGTCGGCCGGTCGTCCGCGCCGCCGCCCGGTACCGCCGGACGCCGACTCCGCGCTCTCGATGCTCGCGGCGCTCTCGATCGCGGCGGGCCCGCTCTCCAGGGCCGCCGCCTCGGCGGCACGCCGACGCCGCCGCCCGGTCGGTGCCACGGCCGGGACCTCGCCCTCGCCGCCCTCGCCGCCGGGCACGTCGCTCTCCAGGAAGGCGTCCACGGAGGGCCGCCGGGCCCGCCGCCGCCCACCGGCACCGCTGTCGTCGACGGCAGGCATCAGGGCCACCGCCGTACCGACCGGAGGGGGCACGGCCCCGGCGCCGCCGCCGATCGGCACCTCCAGGACGAACGCGCTGCCGCTCATGCCGGGCACCTCGTGCGTCTGCAGCACACCGCCGTGCGCGCGCACGATCCCGCGCACGATCGGCTCGTGCACCGGGTCGCCCCCGGGGTAGGGCCCGCGCACCTCGATACGGACGACCTCACCGCGCTGCGCCGCCGCGACCACCACGGTGTTGTCCATGTAGCCGCCGGCGGAGACGGGCGCGTTGCCGGTCGCGTCGACACCCGCCACGTCCGCGACGAGATGGGCGAGCGCGACGGCGAGCCGCTGCGGATCCACCTCGGCCTCGATGGGCGGCGCGTGCACGGCGAACTGGACCCGCCCGGGCCCGATCAGCTCCACCGCCCCGTCCACACCGGCGGCGACGACCGCGTCCAGCATCACTTTGGTGCGGTGGATGTCCTCGGTCCCGGCGTCCAGCGCCTGGTAGCCGAGCACGTTGTCGATGAGCTGGGTGATGCGCGAGTAACCGGCCGAAAGGTGATGGAGTACCTGGTTGGCCTCGGGCCACAGCTGCCCGGCGTCGTCGGCGGCGAGCGCGGCCAGTTCCCGGCGCAGCTCGTCGAGCGGGCCGCGCAGCGACTGCGCGAGCAGGGTCAGCAGCTGCTCGTGACGCCCGGAGAGGGCCTCGTACCGGTCCTTCTCGCGCTCGCCGAGGGCCGCGTACCGCTCCTCGCCGGACGCCAGCTCCTCGGCCTGCCGCTCGCGCAGCTCCTCGACCTCGGTGACGTGCTTCTGGCGCAGTGCGGTCAGATCGGAGGCGTGCTCCTCGGAGAGCCGATCCAGCTCTTCGGCGTGCGCCTTCTCCAGGGCGTCCTTCTCCTCGGCGAGGTCGTCGTACGGACGCCGGTCGGTGAAGGTCATCACGGCGCCGACGAGCTGGTCGCCGTCGCGTACCGGCGCGGTCGTCAGATCGACCGGCACCTTCTTGTCGCCCTTGGCCCACAGCACCTGGCCGCGCACCCGGTGCTTGCGCCCGGAGCGCAGGGTGTCGGCGAGCGGCGACTCGGCGTACGGGAAGGGCGAGCCGTCCGCGCGCGCGTGCAGCACCAGATCGTGCAGCTGCTTGCCGCCCAGCTCGCCGGCCCGGTATCCCAGTATCTGAGCGGCGGCCGGGTTCACAAGCACGATCCGCCCGTCGGTGTCCGTCCCTACGACACCCTCGCTCGCGGCCCGCAGGATCATCTCGGTCTGCCGCTGCGAGCGGGCCAGTTCGGCCTCGGTGTCCACGGTGCCGGTCAGGTCGCGCACGACCAGCATCAGCAGCTCGTCGGCGCCGTAGCCGTAACCGTCGTACGCCTGCTGTCCGTTCTCCAGGTTGGCGCTGGTGACCTCGACCGGGAACTCCGAGCCGTCGGTCCGTCGCGCCACCATCCGGGTCGGTTTGGTACGCCCGCGCGGATCCATGTGATCGGGCCGCCGCATGGACCCCGGGATGAGCCGGGAGTCGAACTGCGGCAGCAGATCCAGCAGCCCTCGCCCGACCAGCGCGGTACCCGGTGCCTCGAACGCCTCCAGAGCGATCGTGTTCGCGTTGACGACGGTCCCGTTGGCGTTGACCAGCACCAACGCATCCGGCAGCGCATCGAGTATGGCTGCGAGGCGAGCAGCGCCTCGGGATGGCCTGCTGCTCACGAGACGCTTCCTCCCTGTTACCGCACCTTGCCGACCGCTCGAGCCATCTTGCCAACCGGCCCGCGGCGTGTCACGCGAGGGAGTCTAAAGGCACCGATTGCGCTCACGGCGCCGGATGAGAGGGAGGTCGCACGACGAAGTGACGGTGAACATGTGACCGACACGCCTCACCTCCGCCGTACCTCCGCGAGACTTTTACGGGAGCGGGGCCTCCGCCATGTGACCGCTGTGCCGTCCTGACGGCTGGATCGCTCCAGGGGCGACGGGGCCGCCGGGCCCTAGGAACCCAGGTCGGGCAGGAGGGGCACCATGCGGTTCCAGCGTCCGATCTCGCAGCCGTTGCTGCGGTCGTAGGTCGCGTCGACCGGGCGGCCGGCCCAGGTGCCGGTGACATGGGCGGTGGCGGGACCGCCGTACAGCATGGTGCAGGCGGTGCCGGGAGCGACCGGGGCGAAGGTGTCCCGTCCCCAGCGCGTGTTCCGGTCGAGCGACTGGCAGGCCCCGCTCACGTCCGGGTGACTGCCGGCGCCGGGATGGCAGGACAGCTCGTACGTGCCGTCCCGCCCGTCCCCGGCGTGCCGGACCGTGACGGTGAGGTGATCGTCCTGGACGGCGGCGGCGGAGGCGGGCAGGGCGGGGACGGATCCGAGAACGGCGGCGACGGCCCCGAGGGCGCCCCGCACGGCGAAGTGAGACATGCCGTGCCCAACGCGCCGGCCGCCCGGACGTTGCGGCGCGCCCCGACGACGGGAAGGGCTTTGCCCTGCGGCCAGGCTGCCTAGTACCGTGGGAGCCGATTGGTGACAGCACGCTCGACTGTGTCATCATCTGCACGCACCACTCGCGCTCGCGCGGGCGGCTGTGCGGGAGGCGTCGCCTAGTCCGGTCTATGGCGCCGCACTGCTAATGCGGTTTGGGTCTTAAAGCCCATCGAGGGTTCAAATCCCTCCGCCTCCGCACCTGTCTCAGGGAGCTCGACCATTTTCGGTCAGGGCTCCCTGAGTCGTTTGCGGCTCTGCCTTCGCTCCGCGGTGATCACCGCCGCTCCCGTCGGCCGGTGCGTGCAGGACCCCGAGATATGGCGTTTCTGCAGGTCACAACGGGTGCACCTAACGGATTTCACATGGCGGCGGCAGTCATGTAATGTTCTTCCTGTCGCCGCGAGCGGGCCGGAAGGGCCGGAAGCAAAGACAAAAAAGCAAGAGAACAAGCACTCGTAGCTTAACGGATAGAGCATCTGACTACGGATCAGAAGGTTGCAGGTTCGAATCCTGCCGAGTGCACACAGAGCAAAGACCCCGGATCATTCCGGGGTCTTTGTTGTTTCGAGGGCGTGCGTCTGCCACTGGCCCTGAGGTTCAACGACATCCTGGCGTATGGGTCGGCTGATGTCGGTTCCTCTGATCTTGCTGCCACTCGTCCTGCTGATCGGCTCCTTGATCCCCTGAGCCGGGTGCGGGGCACAAACGGGAGTGGCCGGGCGGGGGGCGCACACGGGAGTGCGGGGGCCGGCCCGCAGCGCGTCGCGCGCGGATCGGTCAATCCCGCGGGAGGGGAACTCCTCACAAGGTCTCGAAACACCAGGTCAGGGGTCCGGCGCGATGGTTCGCTTCTGGATCTGTGCCGACGGCCACAGCAAATGGGCCGCGCGTAGGCTCATACTGAGCCATGACAAAGCCTGCGGCACCGAAGCGTCACCTGCCTACCAGCCCCTTCAAAGCACCGGTCGCACCGGCTCCCAAGCACTTCGCCATGGGCGATCAGGTCACCCATGATGTGTACGGCCTCGGCCGGGTCATCGGCATCGAAGAGGGAACCGCCGCGCTCGTGGACTTCGGTTCGGCGCAAATGCGGATCCTGAGCCCGTACGCCAAGATGACCAAGCTGTAGGACCGCCGTGCCCGGTCGCGGCACGCCAGGCCCCGTCAGGGACCTGTAACGAAAGGCAGACCTCTCATCGACTCGACGTCGCTGTTCTCCGCCCTGGAAGGGCAACCCCGCCGTTCCACCGCTGTATCACCGCCTCCGACGACAAGGCCCTTCCAGGCCCCGGACTTCGGAGAAGACGAGATCTCCTGGTCCGAGGACGCACAGGAGCCCGCCCCGGGCACACGTGCGGCGCGGCCCGAGGCCGCCTAGCGGCCTGTTCGACAGCTGACCGCCGAGTGTCGCGGCGTTGCGGTGCTGCGAGGAGTGCGGGCGTCTGGACGCCCGGGAAGGGCGGGGCGGAGCCGGCGCCCGTTACCGCCCCCAACGTCTCAGCTTCGGCAACCGACAGCAAAGGCCCCGGTTCAGGTCCGGGGCCTTTGGCGTTTCGGGGTGGGGCAGCCGAGGGGCTGGGGCTTACGAGGGGCTGCCGGGGCGGACCGTGAGGTAGGTCCAGCCGGTCCAGGTGCTGCCGGTCTGGGCGCCCTTGGCCGGCGGCGTGCAGTGGGCGCGGATGCGGTAGTGGTCGTCGCCCGTGTCGGCGGTGCCGTCCAACTGCCTTGGTCCTGAGGGGGGCCGGGGGTCGTGGCGGTGGCGGCCGGTCCGTGGGCCGCCCTGCACGGCTCACGCCGTGGTGAGGACGCGGGTGCGCTCGCGGCCGCGGAGTGACTGGCCGCGTACGACGATGATGCCCAGGCGGATGACGACCTCGCTGACGGCCATGAGGACCAGCGCGGCGACCCATGCCTGTCCGCCAGTGATGTGGTGGGTGGCGGAGAAGTGGGCTATGCGGCTCTCGCCGGAGGGGTGGGAGGTCCAGATCGCGAAGCCCAGTCGGAAGCCCATGCTGAGCACCCACAGGGCCGCCGCGCCCAGGGTCGCCTTGACCCGCACGTGCCCGTCCGCGAAGCGGACCCGGGTGAGCAGGCCCCCGGCCACGCCGCAGGCGATGCCGATTCCGGCGAACGCCGCGATGAGGGAGAGGTCGTGGCCCGCTGTCGGAATGTCGTGCAGGTAGCTCGTCGCCACCCAGGTGATCAGGCCCAGGGGCAGCAGCAGCCTGAAGGCCGTCAGCCGCTCCTCCCGCATCTGCTTGATGACCACGAGGATGAGCGCCACATCGATGATCCAGTCGGAAATCGTCATGCCCCGACTATCCGGTTCCGACCCCGTCCGGCACTTGGACCCATGGGTGGAAGCAGGGTGGAAAACGGGTGGACACGGCTGCTCTACCGGGGGGAGGACTCAGCACGGCTCCGTGGAGTCGCCGCAGTCGGCGGAGTCCTTGGAGCCGTTGCGGTTCAGCCGTTCCAGGTACTCGTGGGCCAGCTCCGTCGCGCGGGTGAACCAGTCGGTGAGGGTGGCCAGTTCGTCGGGGGTGTAGTCGGCGAACAGGTCCGTGAGGCGTCTGTAGTGGCCGGCGTACACCGCCTCGACGCGGCTGACCGCGTCCGGGACCGCGGCCACGCGGACCCGGCGGCGGTCGTCGGGGTCGGAGCGCCGGGTCACGTAGCCCGCGCGTTCCAGGCGGTTGAGGATGCCCGTCACCGCGCCCGTCGTCACATGGGCGCGGGCGGCCAGGTCGCCCGCCGTCAGCAGGTCCTCGCCGGCCTCCAGGACGAAGCCGAAGCAGGTGAGGTCCGTGACGTTGACCCCGAGCCGACGGGCCAGCTCCTGCTGGCCGATCACATGGGCCGCGATGAGATGGTCCATCGCGGACAGGGCGCGGGCGGGGTCCGCGGGCGGTCGCGGCTTGCCGAGCATGGTCGTTCCCGATTCCTTGGGGGTTCGCGGATCCCCGTAGATCCGTCGATCCCCGAAGACCCGCCGATCCTCGAAGATCCGTCGATTCTCGGAGATTCGCCGAATCCCTTAGTGCGTGAGAGATATAGAAGGTAAATTTCTTAGCCTGTGAGGGATTCTAGTCGAGTCGTCGTCCAGACGCCGGACGTTGGGTTCCTGCTGCCAGTGAAGTTTCCGCTGCCTACGAAGGGGAGGCGGGTACGTGAGTCTGCACGATGAAGGTCACACGGTCGCCGGGTGGACGGGTACCGCGATCGCGACCGTCGGAAGCGGTCTGCTGGGCTGGGGGGTGTGTGCCGTCTCGGTCCCCGCCCTGGTCGGAGGGGGCGCGGTGGGTGCCGCGAGCATCCTGGTCACCTGGTATCTGCACCTCGCCGGCTGGGGCAAGCCGCCCGGCCCCCGGCCCCGGACGCAGTGGGCCCTCGGAGCCCGTGACACCAGCGCACGCGACGGCCACCTGGGATGCGTGGGGTGCCGGCTGGCGGGCCGGGGACGACGTACCGGGTCCGTGCTCGAGCCGGTGACGGCCACCGGTGAGGCCGAGCCGGCGACCGCCCGGACCGGCGGCTGATCAGGAGCCGGTACCCACCTGGAGCCGGTACCCACCTGGAGCCGGTACCCACCTGGAGCCGGCACCCACCTGGAGCCGGCACCCACTTCCAAATCCCCCGTCCCGCCCCGTTGTCAGTGCCGCCCTCTACGCTCGCGAGTGATGGCACAGGTGTGGAAATGCTCGGGGCTGCGGTGGTCGGACGGCGGGCCCGTGCTGGTGTGGAGCGGCGGGCGGCGCAGTGTGCTCGGGCCGGGGAAGCGCGTCGCCTTCAGGACGGCCGACGGAGCTGTGCGGGAGTGCGTGGGAGCGCGGGGGCATCCCTGCGCGGTACGGGCATCCGTGTCCGCGCGCAGTACCGGTGCGCGCTGCGAAGAGTGTGCCCGGCTGGACCGGGCGCACTCCGTGGCCGCCGACGGTATCGCCGATGATCCTCGGCCGTACCACGTGTATCTGGCGTGGTTCGGGCCCGGCATGGTCAAGGTCGGGATCACCGCGGTGGAGCGCGGGCCGGCGCGGCTGCTGGAGCAGGGGGCTGTGTGCTTCAGCTGGCTGGGCGCCGGGCCGTTGATGGCCGCGCGGCGGACCGAGGAGCTGTTGCGGGCCGCGCTCAAGGTTCCCGACCGCATTCCCTACGGCGACAAGCGCGTCGTACGGGCCGCCCTGCCGGCAAGCGATGCCGAGCGTGCCGCCGAGGTCGTCGTACTGCATGCGCGGGCGCTGGCGCTCGGGGCCTGGCCCGAGGCGCTCGTTCCCGAGCCCTGCCAAGTCGTCGACCATGTGCGGGTGTTCGGGCTGGACGGGGCGCCCGCCGCCGTCGGCGAGGTGGCCGAGCTGGTCCCGGGTGGCGGGGTGAGCGGTGAACTCGTCGCGGCCGCCGGGCCGGATCTGCATCTCGCCACCCGGCGAGGGGTCGTCGTCCTCGACACGCGCTTGCTGCCCGGGTGGGAGCTGACCGCCGCCGGAGCGGGGGACGAGGGTGAACTCGGCGTACCCGTCCGGGAGTTCACCGCACCCCAGGAGGGGCTGTTCTGACCCGTGCCGAACACCCGGGAAAGATCCCCGAGGAGGACCTGCCAAGGTCCACCCGCAGCCACCCGACGGGCGCCCGACCATCCACCCCGGTACGCTCTCATCAGCGGTTCATCGAGGTTTCATCAGCGGGCCGGGGCGCACACCGGACGTACATGATCCGCACAGCCGGGGGCGGGCGTGGTCGCGAGTTCGTGCGCATGTGATGGGATTCCCAGGCGTTCCCTGAGAGGTGCCTGTGTGTTTCTTAGGGAAATCACAGATTAGTGAAAGCGTGTTCTCAGAGGACCCGGACAAGGTGTCCATCATGACCACGACCTCGCCCCAGGGGCGCACCGAACTGCTGAGGCCGGACGGGAGCCCCGTCCGAGTGCTTGTGGTGGACGACGAGCTGTCGATCACCGAACTCCTGTCCATGGCCCTGCGTTACGAGGGCTGGCAGATCCGGAGCGCGGGTGATGGCACGGGTGCCATCCAGACCGCCCGGGAGTTCCGGCCCGACGCCGTCGTCCTCGACATGATGCTGCCCGACATGGACGGCCTCACCGTTCTCGGTCGCCTGCGGCGCGAGCTGCCCGACGTGCCGGTGCTGTTCCTCACCGCGAAGGACGCGGTCGAGGACCGGATCGCCGGTCTCACCGCGGGCGGCGACGACTACGTCACCAAGCCCTTCAGCCTCGAAGAGGTCGTGGCGCGGCTGCGCGGGCTGATCCGGCGTTCCGGCGCCGCCGACCGGCGGTCGGACTCGGTGCTCGTCGTCGGCGACCTGACCCTGGACGAGGACAGCCACGAGGTCTCGCGGGCCGGGGATTCGATCCACCTCACCGCCACCGAGTTCGAGCTGCTGCGCTTCCTGATGCGCAATCCGCGGCGCGTGCTCAGCAAGGCCCAGATCCTGGACCGGGTGTGGTCGTACGACTTCGGCGGGCAGGCCAATGTGGTCGAGCTCTACATCTCGTACCTGCGCAGGAAGATAGACGCCGGCCGGGAGCCGATGATCCACACCCGGCGTGGGGCCGGTTACCTGATCAAGCCCGCCGCGTCATGAGCGGGCGACGACGGCCGCGTGCGCAGAAGCGACGAGCAGCACAGCCGCGCACCCTGCGGACCCGGCTCGTCGTCGTGTCCGTGACCCTGATCGCCGTGGTCTGCGCGGTGATCGGGACCGTCACCACGCTCGTGCTGCGGGACCACCTGTACGGGCAGCTGAACAGCAACCTGCGCGAGGTCGCGCTGCGCGCGGCCGGCGGACCCGTGGGCGGCTTCGACGGCAAGGGCAGCCCCCCGGCCGGCAACGCCAACAAGCTCAAGCCGAACCAGACGAAGACCCTCGGCGACTTCGTCACCCAGGGGCCGCAGCCGCAGAAGACCATCGCGGCCCAGGTCGAGAACGGGTCGATCACCAGCGGCAAGGTCGGTACCAAGGAGAACAACTCCGCCGGCTACACCCAGATGACCCCCGACGGCCTCACCGAGGCCCAGACCAAGGCGCTCGGTTCCGTCGCCCAGGACGAGCGGCCGCACACGGTCGACATCCCGGGCCTCGGCACGTACCAGGCCCAGTACGTCAAGGGCAACAACGGCACCTTCTACGTCGGCATCCCGACCTCCGACGTGGATGGCACGATCAACACCCTGATCATCGTCGAGATCAGCCTCACCCTCTCCGGCCTGATCGCCGCCTCCCTCGCCGGCACCGTCATGGTCGGCGTGGCCACGCGTCCGCTCCGCAGGGTCGCCAACACCGCCACCCGCGTCTCCGAACTCCCCCTGCACACCGGCGAGGTCAACCTCAGCGAGCGGGTCCCGGAGTCGGAGTGCGACCCGCACACCGAGGTCGGCCAGGTCGGCGCCGCGCTCAACCGCATGCTCAACCACGTGCACGGCGCCCTGCACGCCCGCCAGCAGAGCGAGATGCGGGTACGGCAGTTCGTCGCCGACGCCAGTCACGAGCTGCGCACCCCGCTCGCCTCCATCCGCGGTTACGCCGAGCTGACCCGGCGCGGCCGGGAGGAGGTCGGGCCCGACACCCGGCACGCCCTCGGCCGTATCGAGTCCGAGGCCGGCCGGATGACCCTCCTCGTCGAGGACCTGCTGCTGCTCGCCCGGCTGGACGCGGGCCGTCCGCTGCAGTTCGAGCACACCGACCTCATCCCGCTCGTCGTCGACACCATCAGCGACTCGCGCGCGGCCGGCATGGACCACAACTGGCGCCTTGACCTGCCCGACGAGCCGGCCCTGGTGGCCGCCGACGCGGCCCGTATCCAGCAGGTGCTGGTCAACCTGCTCGGCAACGCGCGCAAGCACACCCCGCCGGGGACGACCGTCACCGCCCGTATCCAGCGGCGCGGCCCCTGGATGTGCGTGGACGTCGAGGACAACGGGCAGGGCATTCCGCCGGATCTGCTGCCGCACGTCTTCGAGCGGTTCGCGCGCGGCGACTCCGCGCGGTCGCGATCCACCGGGTCCACCGGCCTGGGGCTCGCCATCGTGCAGGCCGTCGCGTCCGCGCACGGCGGTGCCGTCACCGTGGACAGCGTCCCCGGCTGCACGGTGTTCACCCTGTATCTGCCCGCGCTTGCCCCGGTGGCTCCTCAGCCGACTCCCGAAACGAACTGGCAATCGCACTCACAGGCGCAGCACAGTGCCACCACATGGGTGCAACAGGACGCTTGACCAGAGTCGTTGCCATGCGAACCGACTCTTCTCCCGGCACCCTGCCGGCGCGGGAGCACCTCCCGGCCGGAGACGCCGGTACGCCTGTCCTGGACGTAGTGATCCCCGTCTACAACGAGGAGAAGGACCTCGGCCCATGCGTCGTCAGACTGCATGACCACCTCAAGCGCACCTTCCCGTACGCGTTCCGCATCACCATCGCCGACAACGCGTCCACGGACACCACCCCCCAGGTGGCACAGCGCCTTGAGGCGGAGATCGCCGAGGTGAGGTCGTTCCGGCTGGAGCAGAAGGGCCGCGGCCGTGCGCTGCGGACCGTCTGGTCGGCCTCGGACGCGCCGATCCTCGCGTACATGGACGTCGACCTGTCGACCGACCTGAACGCGCTGCTGCCCCTGGTGGCGCCGCTCATCTCCGGCCACTCCGACCTGGCGATCGGTTCCCGGCTGGCCCGCTCGTCGCGCGTGGTGCGCGGCGCCAAGCGGGAGTTCATCAGCCGCTCGTACAACCTGATCCTGCGCGGCTCGCTGCAGGCCCGCTTCTCGGACGCGCAGTGCGGCTTCAAGGCGATCCGGCGCGATGTCGCGCAGGTGCTGCTGCCGATGGTCGAGGACACCGGCTGGTTCTTCGACACCGAGATGCTGGTGATCGCCGAGCGCGCGGGCCTGCGCATCCACGAGGTGCCGGTCGACTGGGTCGACGACCCGAACTCGACCGTGCACATCGTGAAGACGGCCACCGACGACCTCAAGGGCGTGTGGCGGGTCGGCAAGGCGCTGGCCACCGGTTCGCTGCCGCTGGACCGGGTCGCCCGCCCGTTCGGCGACGACCCGCGCGACCGCGACATCCAGGACGTGCCGAAGGGCCTGGCCCGCCAGCTCGTCGGCTTCTGCGTGGTCGGCGCTCTGTCGACCCTCTTCTACCTGGTGCTCTACAGCCTCTTCCGGCAGTTCTGCGGCTCGCAGATCGCCAACGCGCTCGCGCTGCTGGTGTCGGCCGTCGCCAACACGGCCGCCAACCGGCGCCTGACCTTCGGGGTGCGCGGCCGGGGCGGGGCGGTCCGCCACCAGGCGCAGGGTCTGGTCGTCTTCGGCATCGGGCTGGCGCTGACCAGCGGTTCGCTCGCCGCCCTGAACGCGGCGAGCAGCGACCCCGCGCACTCCACCGAGCTGGCGGTGCTGGTCGCCGCCAACCTCGCCGCGACCGTCCTGCGCTTCCTGCTGTTCCGCGCCTGGGTCTTCCCGGACCGCGACGGCGGCCGGCCGGACTCCTCCACGGTGGTGGCCGGCCACAGCCCGTCGTCGCCGACGTACACCACGGCCCCCGGCGGACACCAGCAGCAGGGCCCGCTGCCGCACCGCCCGGCGCACCAGCCCTACGCCCAGGGCTCCACCATGACCACCCAACTCCGCGCCGGTGAAGCCGCGGACGGGACCTGGAGGGACGCCACCATGCAGTTGCAGCCGGTGCGCCCCCATGACACCGATCCGGGGGATCCCCGATGAGCAGCACCCACACCGACCGTCCGACCCAGTGGGGCCCGGCGGCCCCCACGGCTCCCTCGCCGCCCCAGCAGGCGCCGGACGGCCAGGACGTCCCGGCGGCGCAGGCGGGCTCGGGCGAGCCCCGGCAGCCCTTCGCCCGCAGACTCTGGCGCGGCCGCCCCGAGGACCCCCGCTGGGCGCGCCCGGCCTTCCTCGGCCTGCTGCTCGTCACCGCGGTGCTCTACTTCTACAACCTGAGCGTCAACGGCTACTCCAACTCCTTCTACTCGGCCGCCGTCCAGGCGGGCACCAAGAGCTGGAAGGCGCTGTTCTTCGGCTCGCTGGACGCGGGCAACGCGATCACCGTCGACAAGCCCTCGGCGTTCCTGTGGCCGATGGAGATCGCGGCCCGGATCTTCGGCCTGAACACCTGGACGATCCTCGGCCCCGAGGTCCTCATGGGCGTCGGCACGGTCGCGGTCGTCTACGCCTCCGTGCGCCGCCGGTTCAGCCCCGCGGCCGGTCTGATCGCGGGCGCCGTGCTCGCGCTCACCCCCGTCGCGGCGCTGATGTTCCGGTTCAACAACCCGGACGCGATGCTGGCCCTGCTGATGGCGCTGGCCTGCTACTTCGTGGTCCGCGCGGTCGAGGACGGCAAGACGAAGTGGCTGGTGTGGGCGGGCGTGGCGATCGGCTTCGCCTTCCTCGCCAAGACCCTCCAGGCCTTCCTGATCCTGCCGGCGCTGGCCTTCGTGTACGCGGCCGTCGGCCCGCACACGTGGAAGAAGCGGATCGGCCAGCTGGCCCTCGCGACCGGCGCGCTGATCGTCTCCGCCGGCTGGTGGGTCGCGATCGTCGAACTGTGGCCGGCCTCCTCCCGCCCCTACATCGGCGGTTCGCAGAACAACAGCTTCCTGGAGCTGACCTTCGGCTACAACGGCCTCGGCCGGATCAGCGGCGACGAGACCGGCAGCGTCGGCGGCGGTGGCGGCGGCACCGGCACCGGGCAGTGGGGTGCCACCGGCTGGGACCGGATGTTCAACTCCGAGATCGGCAGCCAGATCTCCTGGCTGCTCCCGGCCGCGCTGATCCTGCTGGCCGCGGGCCTGGTGGCGACGCGCCGGCTGAAGCGGACCTCGGTGACCCGGGCCTCGTTCCTGGTCTGGGGCGGCTCGCTGCTGATCACCATGGTGGTCTTCAGCTACATGGCGGGCATCTTCCACCAGTACTACACGATCGCCCTCGCCCCCTACATCGCCGCGGTGGTCGGCATGGGCGCCGGGCTGCTGTGGGAGAAGCGCGCCGAGCTGTGGGTGTCGATCACCCTCGCCGCCGCCGTGGTCTCGGCCGCGGTCTGGGGCTACGTCCTCCTCAACCGCACCTCCACCTACCTGCCCTGGCTGAAGTGGCTGGTCCTGATCGGCGGTCTGGCCGCCGCGCTCGGCCTGATCTTCGCGGGCCGGATCAGCCGTCAACTCGCCCTCGGGGCGGCCGCGGTGGGCCTGGTGGCCGCGCTGGCGGGCCCGACGGCGTACACCCTCAGCACCGTGAACTCCGCGCACACCGGTTCCATCCCGACGGCGGGCCCGGCGGGCGCGAGCATGATGGGCTTCGGCGGCAGGGGCGGCGGCCGTGGCGGCATGGGCGGCGGCGGTGGCTTCGGCCAGGGCGGCCAGAACCAGCAGGGCGGCAACGGCAGCACCCAGAACCAGCAGGGCCAGAACGGCACCGGCGGCTTCCCGGGTGGTGGCACCGGCGGCACCGGCGGCTTCGGCGGCGGTATGCCGGGCCAGAACCAGCAGGGCCAGGGCCAGAACGGGAACGGAAGCAGCACGCAGAACGGCAACGGCTTCCCCGGCGGTGGTCAGATGGGCGAAGGCGGCGGCATGGGCGGCGGCGGTGGCGGCGGCGGCCTGCTGAACGGCGCGACCGTCACCTCCGAGGCCAAGAAGCTGCTGGAGACGGACGCCTCGAAGTACACCTGGGTCGCGGCGGCCATCGGCGCCCAGAACGCGGCGAGCTACCAGTTGGCCACCGACGACTCGGTGATGGCGATCGGCGGCTTCAACGGCACCGACCCGTCCCCGACGCTGGCCCAGTTCAGGGAGTACGTGGCGGACGGCAGGATCCACTACTTCATCTCCTCCGGCACCGGCGGTGGCATGGGCGGCAGCAGCAGCGGCACGTCCTCGCAGATCACCTCGTGGGTCGAGAAGAACTTCAAGAAGGTGACGGTCGGTTCGTCCACCTTCTACGACCTCACGCAGAAGGCCAGCAGCAGCTGACCGACTCCTGACCGGCACAAGGGCGGTGACCTCCCCGGTCACCGCCCTTCGCCGTGCCCGGAAAAACCGCGTTGTACGCCGTACAAGGCTGTTCTACGGTGTACAACATGACTTCTCAGGGCCACCCCCAGCGCTGGCTGATCCTCGGTGTGATCTGCCTCGCGCAGCTGACCGTGCTGCTCGACAACACCGTTCTGAACGTGGCGATCCCCTCCCTCACCCGGGAGCTGCACGCGGCCACCGCGGACATCCAGTGGATGATCAACGCGTACTCGCTCGTCCAGTCCGGCCTGCTGCTCACCGCCGGCAGCGCGGCCGACCGCTACGGCCGCAAGAAGATGCTGATCACGGGACTCGTCCTGTTCGGCGCGGGCTCGCTGGCCGCGGGCCTGGCCGGCTCCACGGCCCAGCTGATCGCCGCACGGGCCGGCATGGGCGTGGGCGGCGCGCTCCTGCTCACCACCACCCTCGCCGTGGCGATGCAGATCTTCACCCCCGACGAGCACCCGAAGGCCATCGGCATCTGGAGCGCCGTCAACGCGCTGGGCTTCGCCGCCGGGCCGCTGATCGGCGGGTTCATGCTCAACCACTTCTGGTGGGGCGCGATCTTCCTGATCAACCTCCCGGTGGCGGCGCTGGCCCTGGCCGCGGTCGTCGCTTTGGTCCCCGAGTCCAAGAACCGGCAGGGCGACCGCCCCGACCTGCTCGGCGCGCTGCTCTCCACGATCGGCATGGCCGCCCTGGTCTTCGCGATCATCTCCGGCCCGGAGCACGGCTGGACGTCGGCACGGGTGCTGGGCCCGGCGACCGTGGCGGTGGTGGTCCTGTCCCTGTTCGCGTACTGGGAGAACCGGATCCCGTACCCCATGCTCGACCCCCACTTCTTCCGGGACCGCCGTTTCACGGGCGCCGTCGCCGGCGCGGTGCTCATCACCTTCGGCATGGGCGGCGCGCTCTTCCTGCTCACCCAGCACCTGCAACTCGTCCTCGGCTACGGCCCGTTGGAGGCCGGCCTGCGTACGGCACCGCTCGCGCTCACGGTCGTCGCCCTCAACTTCACGGGCCTGTCCGCCAGGTGGGCGACGAAGCTGGGTACGCCGGTGGCGATAGCCCTGGGGATGCTGCTGATGTCGCTCGGGCTGGTGTCCATCGCCGTACTGGACTCGAGCGGGTACGGCGGCACGCTGCTCGGTCTGCTGCTGATCGGAGCGGGGTGCGCGATCGCCAACCCGGCCATGGCGCACGCCATCATGAGCGCGATTCCTCCGGAGAAGGCCGGGGTGGGGGCCGGGATCAACGGCACGCTGGCGGAGTTCGGGAACGGGTTGGGGGTGGCCGTGCTGGGAGCGGTTCTCAGCTCTTCGGTGGCGTCGGGGAAGTCACTGTCGGCGGGACTGGGGGCCGGGCAGTTGGTGGGGGCGGTGGCCGTGGTGGTCGGGGGGTTCGTGGCGGCGGGACTTCTCCGTAGGGCGGAGAGGAATGTCGCCTGAGGGGGAGGGGGTATGAGTCGGTTTGCGGGTGCGCGTTGTGGGTGGCTGGTCGCGCCCACGCGGCGGAGTCACAAATCGGACACGGTCCCGCGCTCCTGAAGGGGCGCCGCAGCCGTAGCATCGTGGGAAGTGATCGTCGAGGAGGAGGCCGTGATGGCGCGGGCCAGTGTGTGGCTGGAGGGAAAGGCCCGCAAGGGCGGCCGTAGCGGTCAGCCGTCCGGGCTCGACCGTGAGCGCATCACCTCGGTCAGCGTCCGGCTCCTGGACTCCGACGGGCTGGACAAGTTCTCCATGCGGCGGCTGGCGGCCGAGCTCAACGTGACCGCCATGTCCGTGTACTGGTACGTCGACACCAAGGACGACCTGCTGGAACTCGCCCTCGACGCGGCCTTCGGCGAACTGCGTCTGCCGGAGGCGGCCGACGGCGACTGGCGGGAGCAACTGCGGGCGCTGGCCACGGAGTACCGCGCGCTGCTGGTCCGCCATCCCTGGCTCTCCCCGCTGGCCGGCCGGTACCTCAACGTCGGCCCCCACTCGCTGGCCTTCTCCCGGGTGGTCCAGCAGGTCGTCCGCCGCGCCGGCCTGCCCGCGCACGGGGTGACCGGCGCGATCTCGGCCGTCTTCCAGTTCGTGTACGGCTACGGCACGATCGAGGGCCATTTCGCCGAGCGGGTGGCAGCGGCCGGCATGACCCCGGACGAGTACTTCAGCACCGCGATGACCGCGGTGACCGAGGCTCCCGGCACCGCGGAGATCATCGAGGAGTCGAGGGACCTCATGGCGGCCAGGGGCGGCGACACGGTCGCGGAAATGCTGGACAGGGACTTCACGTTCGCGCTGGACCTGCTGATCGCGGGCATCGAAGCGAAGGTGACTCGACCCACCTGAGGGGCGCGGGACTGTGTCCGGTATGCGGCTCCGCCGCGTGGACGCGATCAACCACACACAGCCCGCGGTCGCGCACTCACAACGCCCCCACCCCTCAGGCCTCCGGCGAAGCCAGCCGCGCCGGGAACCCGCCGGTGGCCACCGGCCCCCACTTCTCCGGCGTCACCCGGATGATCGACTTGCCCTGCTTCAGCATCGCCGCCCGGTACTCGTCCCAGTCCGGATGCTCCCCGGCGATGTTCCGGTAGTACTCCACCAGCGGCTCCACCGACTCCGGCGGGTCGATCACCTCCGCGCGGCCGTCGACCTGGACCCACGGGCCGTTCCAGTCGTCGCTCAGGACGATCACGCTCACCCGCTCGTCCCGCCTGGCGTTGCGGGTCTTGGCCCGCTCGGGGTACGTGGAGGCCACGATCCGTCCGGAGTCGTCGACCCCGCAGGTCAGCGGCGACCCCTGGGGGCTGCCGTCGGCGCGGCGCGTGAGCAGGATCGCGCGGTGGCGGGGTCGTACGAAGTCCAGCAGTTCGTCGAGGGAGACGGTGGTGTTCGTCGCGATGTTCGGTGCCATGCCGTCAGCCTAGGCCGCGGGGACCCGCGCCGCCCGTCTCTGCCTGTCCCTGCCGGTCCTACGCCTGCGGCAGGGATTCGCCCTGGACCGCCTGGATCTCCAGCTCGACCTTGAGGGTCGTGCCGATGGCGGCGATGCCCGCCTGGACGACCTGGTTGTAGTTCATCGCGAAGTCCTCGCGGTGCAGCTCGGCCGTCGCGCGGAACGCGGCCCGTGTGCCGCCCCAGGGGTCGGCGCCGGTGCCGAGGTAGGCGAGGTGGAGGTCGACGGGGCGTACGACACCGCGCATGGACAGCTCGCCGTGGACCGTCCAGCGGTCGGAGCCGGCCACCGTCAGACCTGTCGAGGTGTACGTCAGCTCGGGGTACTGCTCGACGTCCAGGAAGTCGGCCGAGCGCAGATGCGTGTCGCGCATGCCGTTGCCGGTGTCGATGGAGGCGGCCCGGATGACGGCCTGGACGCGGGACTTGGTGACGTCGTCGGGGGCGATCTCGATGGCCGCCGTGAAGTCCGTGAAGCGGCCGCGGACGCTGGAGATGCCCAGGTGCTGGGCGACCGCGGCGACCGTGGAGTGCGCCGGGTCGGCGGTCCACGGGCCGGGCGGCGGCAGCTCGGTGCCGCCCTGCCGGGCGAGCGTGATCTTGCCGACCTCGGCGCGGCCGCTGGCGGTGACGATCGCGCTGGAGGCGGCGGGCGCGTAGCCCACGGCGGTGACGATGACGGTGTACGCACCGGGCGCGAGCGGGTTCGGGTCCCGTACCGTGCCCTCGTCGTCCGCCTCGACACGCAGCACCTGCGTGCCGGTCATGTCGGTCACCGTGACGACCGCGTGCGACACGGCCCATCCGTCCCGGGTACGGATCCTGGCGGTGAGTCCCATCCCGAATTCTCCCTGAATACCGATCTAGAGGCGTGAAAAGCCTTATAAATTGCACAGATTGCGACGGCCCGGGGCAGCCGATGAACCATCGCTGCCCCGGGCCGGGGTGAACTACTCGCCGGGGTGGGAGAGTTCGATGTCGTGCCCGTCGACACCGGCGCCGGTGACGTTCAGGGCCGTGGCGACCGGCGGGTAGCCCGTCGCGATCACGGTGTAGTCACCGCCGTTCAGGTCGGCGAAGGCGTACGCGCCGTCCAGGCCGGTGGTGGACGTGCCGACCACGTTGCCGGCCGCGTCCACGAGGGTGACGCGGGCGTCGGCCAGCGGCCCGTGCGGGGCCCGTACGACACCCTGGAGCTGGGCGCCGGCGTCCAGGTCGACCTCGATCCGGGTGACCCCGGTGGTACCGATCTGGACCGGCAGGGCGCGGGGGCGGTACCCGGCCGCGTTCACCGCGACCGTCACCACGCCCGGCACCAGGTCGCCGAAGACGAACTGGCCCGCTTCACCGGTGGCCGCGGTGGCCAGCAGGTCGCCGCGCACGTCGGTGACGATCACCATCGCGTCCTTGACCGGCAGCGCGCTGCCCGCGCCCCGCACCACACCGCTCAGCCCGCTGGTGCCGCTGAGCAGGATGTCGTACGGCAGCGGGTCCTCGCCCACCATGACGGTGGCGGCCTGCGGCTGGTGGCCGTCGGCGGAGGCGATCAGCACGTACGAGCCCGCGCCGGGCGCGTCCAGGCGGTAGGAGCCGTCGTAGCCCGCGACCGAGCGGCCCAGCTGGCGGCCGGACAGGGAGATGAGGGTGACCGCGGCCTGGGCGACCGGGGCGCTCTCGGCGCCGCGC
Organism: Streptomyces sp. NPDC048417; assembly: GCF_040651615.1. Lineage (NCBI taxonomy): Bacteria > Bacillati > Actinomycetota > Actinomycetes > Kitasatosporales > Streptomycetaceae > Streptomyces > Streptomyces sp. NPDC048417. The sequence goes on from NZ_JBEZKI010000001.1 coordinate 436,464, forward strand.
ACGAAGCCGTGCACCGGGGTGCCACCGGAGCCCGCCGACTGCTCGGGGGCGGCGATGGTCGCCACGGCGGCGAACTGCCGGGTGGCTTCCGCGGCGGCGTCCGTGGTGCCGCTCACGACCGGGGCGGCCCAGCTGGGGACCGTCTCCTCGGCGGGAGCCGGGACGGCGGCGGCAGCGGCCGGAGCGGCCTCGATGCCCTGCTCGTCGGCGGCGGCCTGGGCGAGTGCGCCCTTGGTCCTCAACGGGACCTCCTTGATGAACAGGCTGATCAGGAACGCGAGGGCCGCGAGGCCACCGGCGATCAGGAAGACGTCGGCGATGCCGTGGCCGTAGGCGCTCTCCATGAGGGTGCGCAGCGGGACCGGCAGCTTGCTCAGGTCCGGGAGGCTGTCGCTGGACGAGCTGGAACCGGCCAGGGCGGCCTGGTACTTGTGCGGGAGGGCGGCGGCGCCCTCGGTCACGTAGTGCGTGATCCGGTGGGCCATCACCGCGCCCAGCGCGGAGACGCCGACCGCACCACCGAGGGAGCGGAAGAAGGTGACCGTGGAGCTGGCCGAGCCGAGGTCGGAGGGCTCCACCTGGTTCTGCGTGCACAGCACCAGGTTCTGCATCATCATGCCGATGCCGAGACCCAGCAGGGCCATGAAGATGGCCATCTTCCAGTAGTCCGTGTCGTACCGGATGGTCCCGAGCAGGCCGAGACCGGCCGTCACCAGCACGCCACCGCTGACCAGCCACGCCTTCCAGCGTCCGGTGCGGGTGATGAACTGCCCCGAGACGGTGGAGGAGATGAACAGCCCGCCGATCATCGGGATCGTCATGACCCCGGACATCGTCGGCGACTTGTCGCGGGCCAGCTGGAAGTACTGGCTGAAGAAGACCGTGCCGGTGAACATCGCGACACCGACGAACAGGGAGGCCAGCGAGGCCAGGGTGATGGTGCGGTTGCGGAACAGCCGCAGCGGGATGATCGGCTCCTTGGCCTTCGACTCGATGAGCACGAAGATCAGGCCGAGCACGATCGAACCGCCGACCATGGCGTAGGTCTGCCAGGAGACCCAGTCGTACTTGTCACCGGCGAAGGTGACCCAGAGCAGCAGCAGCGAGACGGCGGCGGCGACGAAGAACGCGCCGGACCAGTCGACCTTGACCTCCCGCTTCACCACGGGCAGGTGCAGGGTCTTCTGCAGCACGATCAGCGCGACGACGGCGAAGGGGACACCGACGTAGAAGCACCAGCGCCAGCCCAGCCACGAGGTGTCGGTGATGACACCGCCGAGCAGCGGGCCGCCGACGGTCGCGACGGCGAAGGTGGCGCCCAGGTAGCCGGAGTAACGGCCGCGCTCACGCGGCGAGATCATCGCGGCCAGGACGATCTGGGCGAGCGCCGACAGACCGCCGACGCCGACGCCCTGGACGACACGGCAGGCGATCAGCATGCCGGAGTTCTGCGACAGACCGGCGGCCGCGGAACCCAGGACGTAGATGACCAGGGCGAGCTGGACGAGCCCCTTCTTGCTGTACAGGTCGGAGAGCTTGCCCCACAGCGGGGTGGTGGCGGTCATGGCCAGCAGCGACGCGCTGACGACCCAGGTGTAGGCGGACTGGCCGCCGCCCAGGTCGCTGATGATGTGCGGCAGAGCGTTGGTGACGATCGTGGACGACAGGATCGCCACGAACATACCGAGCAGCAGCCCGGATATCGCTTCCATGATCTGCCGGTGCGTCATCGGGGCAGCCTGCTCGACGGAGCCTCCCCCGTGCTTTGCATGGGCCCGCACACCGGCTGGTGTGGTCGTTGCCATGGGCTTCCTTTTCTTACGTCTTACGCGGGTGTACGGGTGGTCGGTTCGAGTACGGGGGCGATGGTGGGGGCGCGGGCGGCGGAGGCGACCGTGGCCGCGGCGGCGGCCTTCAAGGTCCCCGGGACCGGCGCGGCCGGGCCCGTCGCGGTCAGCCGCGGAGGGCCGGTCCGGCAGTCGCTGAAGCTGTCCCGGAGCCGGGTCATCAGCTGGATCAGCTGGTCGACCTCCTCGTCGCTCCAGTCGCCCAGCCGCTCGGTGAGCAGCTCGGTGCTGCGCCGGGACAGGTCCCGTAGCGTCGCCTCGCCCGCGGGGGTGAGGTGCAGGATGCGGGAACGCTTGTCCGCCGGGTCGGGGGACCGCTCGATCCAGCCGCGCTCGGCGACATGCGCCACGTGCCGGCTGGTCACGGACATGTCCACGGCGAGCAGCTCGGCGAGCTTGCTCATGCGCATGGATCCGTAGCGGCCGAGCAGCGTCAGCACGGCCGCGGAACCGGCCGGGCATTCGTGCGGCAGGATCCGCGCGAGGTCCCGCTTCACAGCTCCGACGGCGCTGAGCTGACGCGCCAGCTCCTCGAACTGCGCCTGCTCCGCCATCACACCTCCCGTATTCGTTGCTTGGGGCAACCATAGAACTGCTTGGTTGCCACAGGCAAATATGTAGGCGGGTGCGGGGATAAAAACTTGGCAAAGGCAAGTATTGCGAACGTAAACACCCAGGTGGGACGGGTTGTACCTCCGGACGGCCCCCCACTTGGGCCGGACCACCGGATTCGCTAGTGTCTCGGGGCATGGCTAACACCCAGGGCCCCCAGGGCAACTACGATCCCGCCGGCAGCACCCAGATGTTCCGTGCGTTCGTCGACGAGGCCCCGCAGACCTCCCAGCAGACGGCATCCCCCTCCGCCTCCGGCGGCCCCCGCATCGGCCTGATCCTCGGCGTCGTCGCCGTGGTGGTCGTGGTCGCGGCGGTGGCCTGGCTGGCACTCAAGTAGACACTCGCCGCCCGCTCGGCCCCTCGGGCGATACGAGGGTCAGGGCGGCGGCGCGACGAAGCACCCGGGGTCCACCGCCCCGGGCTTTCGTCGTGCCCGTACGGACGCGCCGACTCAACTCCAGTCGACCGCCGCGACCCGGGTCTCGACATGCATGCCCAGGGGGACGCGCCAGTCGTCCACGCACACCGTCCAGGTCCCGCTCCTACGGGAGTGGGGCGCGACCGGGGCCGGCAGGGACTCCGTCGAGCTGATCGTCGCCCAGTCGATGCCCAGCAGGTCGATGATGTGCGTGCCGAGGGTGACCGTGCCGGAACGGACCGCCGTGCCGCCCGAGTTGCGGAACTCGACCGTCACCTTCTCGCACCACCGCTTGTCCGTGGGCTCGCGGGTGGGGGTGCTCCAGGTGAGGGCCGCGGGTGAAGTGCCGCTGGGGGCGGTGGCGGTGGGCGAAGTGGCGGTCGGCTGCGGTGAGTTCGGCGCCGGCGGATCGGACCGCCGGGGCCGGGTGCCGTCGTGGCGGGAGGAAGCGGATGACGGCGTCGGGGCCGAGGTCGCCGACCCGGCCGCTGCCGCGGGCCGGCCGTCCTGGGCCGCGGGTGAGCCGCGGGTCGCCCCCGCCGGGGAACCGTCCAGCGGGACCAGCGTCACTGATCCCGTCGGTCTCGACGACGTCCCCGGCGCTCCCGGTGCGGTGCCCGCCGCGCCCACCGCCGTATAGCCGCTGCTGCCACCACCGCCGCACGCCGTGAGTGCCGAGGCCAGGCAGACGGCGGCCGCCGACGCTGCCGTGACGGCGCCTCGGCGGCCACTCGGTGTCCTACGGAGAAGCATCGCGCCAGTGTGGCTGACACTCCGTCAGTAAGGAACCCGTCGGCGCGGGTTCAGTCCGAGATCAGGCCCTCGCGGAGCTGGGCGAGGGTGCGGGTCAGCAGGCGGGAGACATGCATCTGGGAGATGCCGACCTCGTCGCCGATCTGGGACTGGGTCATGTTCGCGAAGAAGCGGAGCATGATGATCCGGCGCTCCCGGGGCGGGAGCTTGGCCAGCAGCGGCTTCAGCGACTCGCGGTACTCGACGCCCTCCAGGGCCGTGTCCTCGTAGCCGAGGCGGTCGGCCAGCGAGCCCTCGCCGCCGTCGTCCTCGGGGGCCGGGGAGTCGAGGGAGGAGGCGGTGTACGCGTTGCCGACGGCCAGGCCGTCGACCACGTCCTCCTCGGAGACGCCCAGGACGGCGGCCAGTTCGGTGACCGTCGGGGAGCGGTCCAGCTTCTGGGAGAGTTCGTCGCTGGCCTTGGTGAGGGCCAGGCGCAGCTCCTGGAGGCGGCGCGGGACGCGGACCGACCAGGAGGTGTCGCGGAAGAACCGCTTGATCTCGCCCACGACCGTCGGCATCGCGAACGTCGGGAACTCCACGCCCCGTTCGCAGTCGAAGCGGTCGATCGCCTTGATCAGGCCGATGGTGCCGACCTGGACGATGTCCTCCATCGGCTCGTTGCGGCTGCGGAAGCGGGCCGCCGCGTAGCGCACGAGAGGGAGGTTCAGTTCGATCAGGGTGTCCCGTACGTAGGCACGCTCGGGGCTGTCCTCATCGAGCGCGGCAAGGCGCAGGAACAGGGAGCGGGACAGGGTGCGGGTGTCGAGGTTTCCCGAGGCCACCGGGGGTTCCGGGGTCGGAGGGGTCTCCAGCGCCGGGGCGCCGTCGATGCTGTCGAGCACGTCGATGGCGTCGAGCTCCTTGGGCGCTGCCTCGCTCTTCGTGAGCGTAAGCACCTTCGAGCTGCCCTGGTCTGCGGACATGCCACCCCCTTTGGGTCGCGGGACGGTCGCGGCGACGCCCCTCACGAGGAACGGCGCCTTCACCTGAATACCGGAGCCGAAGCCTCGGCAAACGCGCTTCCCGCAGAATGTCACATGTCGGCAACACGCTGTAGTGACATGTCGACATGGGAAATGCGAATCCGCCCTGGATGCAGGGGGTCTGACGCTATTTCGACCCCCAACTGTCGGGAAGTGCGCTGGTGAGCGATTCGCTCGCGACGGTGATGGCTCGATCCTGCTTGCGGTTATCGCCGCACGAAGCAGGCCGGGGCGTGTCTCGGACCGGTAACGGGTCCTGCGACGGGCGCATGCGACGGCGCATGCGCGGGCGCGTGCGGAGGGCCTCGGGTGGCGCGTGCGGGCCCTCGGCGGCGGGTTCGCGGCGGGGCCTCGGCGGTGGCTTCGCGGCGGGGCCTCGGCGGTGGCTTCGCGGTCGGGCCCGAGGCGGGACTCGCGGCGGGGTCTTCTGCGGCGGGGCTCAGGCCTCGATGCGGTTCGCCGAGCGCAGTCGCTGGAAGCTGCGGGCCAGCAGGCGGGATACGTGCATCTGGGAGACGCCCAGCTCCGCGCTGATCTGCGACTGGGTGAGGTTGCTGTAGTAGCGCAGCAGGAGGATCCGCTGCTCGCGCTCGGGGAGTTGGACCAGCAGGTGGCGGACCAGGTCGCGGTGCTCCACACCGTCCAGGGCCGGGTCCTCGTAGCCGATGCGGTCCAGCAGGCCCGGCAGCCCGTCGCCCTCCTGGGCGGCCTCCAGGGAGGTCGCGTGGTACGACCGGCCGGCCTCGATGCAGGACAGCACCTCCTCCTCGCTGATCCGCAGCCGTTCGGCGATCTCGGCGGTGGAGGGGGAGCGCCCGAAGGCGGTGGTCAGGTCCTCGGTCGCGCTGTTGACCTGGACCCACAGCTCGTGCAGCCGGCGCGGGACGTGCACGGTGCGCACGTTGTCCCGGAAGTAGCGCTTGATCTCTCCTACGACGGTCGGCATCGCGAACGTCGGGAACTGCACGCCCCGGTCCGGGTCGAAGCGGTCGATGGCGTTGATCAGCCCGATGGTGCCGACCTGGACGACGTCCTCCATCGGCTCGTTGCGGGAGCGGAAGCGGGCGGCCGCGTAGCGCACGAGCGGGAGGTTCGCCTCGATGAGCGCCGCGCGCACCCGGTTGTGCTCCGAAGTGCCCGGCTTGAGATCCTTGAGCTGACCGAAGAGCACCTGGGTCAGCGCCCGGGTGTCGGCGCCCCGTCGCTTCTCCGGGGGCGGGGCGGGCGCTTGGGCGGGGGGCTGGACGGGTCCTTGGGCGGGGCCTTGGGTGGGGGGCTGGGCAGTGGGGGGAGCGGGGGCGGGCGCCTCTTCCTGGGGCGGCGCAGAACTGGCCGACACGGTCAACGCCACCTCTTCATCGGTCAATCATCCGTCAAAAGCGGTCATAGCATCACAAGACATGTGCACTGTGCGCAAGCACCGCATATCGCCGTGTTGAGGGTGAAAGTCGGCAAGTTGGGGCATAAGACGCAGAAAGGCCCCCCGCTGTTCCCGGCGGAGGGCCTGTCCCCAGAAGGCGCCGTACGGCTGTCCAGAGGGTGCGGTACGGCTCAGAACTCGTAGTCGGCGATCACCCACGTGGCGAACTCCCGCCACTGCGCTGCGGCCATCTGGTGGGCCGGGTGCTCCAGGTACCGCTTCAGCGCGTCCCCGTCCTCGACGGCCGAGTTGATCGCGAAGTCGTGGGCGATGGGGCGCTCGGTGATGTTCCAGCCGCACTCCCAGAAGCGCAGCTCCTCGATCTGGGCGCCGAGCGCGGAGAAGGCCGCGGCGCCCGCGAGGGCCCGCGGATCGTCCCGCTCGACACCCTCGTTGAGCTTGAAGAGGACCAGGTGGCGGATCATGGTTGCTCCCGTGGGTGGTGCGCTATTTGGCTCCGTTGACGAGCCAGGTCATAAACGATCCGATGGCCTTGGCGGCGTCCGAAATGCCCTCAAATCCTATCTGGACGTAATCGGCCGCTTTGGCCGGGTCTGTGATGATCACGTAGAGCGCGAAGACCACGAGCACGTACGTGGCGATCTTCTTGGCATTCACCGCCACCGCGGCCTCCCCTGTGCCTGCCTCTGCCGGCGTGTCTGCTTAGCCTGTGGACCCTGCTGCCGGCGGCGAGTGTAACCTTCGCGCCCCCCTCGGGGACCAACGGCCCGCTGGTCGAGGCCCGTTGCCGGGTCCAGGGGCGCGGCGGGGGGCGCGCGACGGAGAAGTGCGCGGGGTGGAGATGGGTCCGACGGTATGTGTCCGGCGGATGTGTCCGACGGCGGACGCAGAAAGGGCCCCGTCTTTCGACGGGGCCCTTTTCCAGCGGTAGCGGAGGGATTTGAACCCTCGGTGACTTGCGCCACACTCGCTTTCGAGGTCTGTTCGGGCTGGTCAGGGCGCGAACCGGGCTTGTTCAGAGCCGTTCATTCCAGTGCAAACGGTGTGATCCGCTGGGCGGGTTGAACGACTCTGAACGGCGCCGTACTGGGATGAATGAGACGGAAACTGAGACGAGTGCGCCCCGCCCTGAGGCCGCGCTCACCTGCTAATTCGTCGGCTAGGGGGACACCACAGGGGGCTGGCCGATAGAAGGAGCCTCCGGCCCGTCCGGCGGTTCCTTGCGGCCTATGCGTCGTTTCTGGGCGCCACGGGTTGCCCTGAAGAGCGCGCCGGTGATACCCGAAGAGAGCACTGCAAAGGCAACCCAAGCCGTCGTTGCCGGGCCATTCCCGGCCCGCGCGGCAAGAACGACTCCGACGTAACAGCTTGCGGCGGCCACGCAAACGGCTCCGCACACTATGAAGCTGGCGACTTCCAACCTGTGCTGGACTCGGTCCAGCTCCGCGAGCCGAGAAGAGACCTGCGCAGGAGTGAGGCCGTTACACAAGACAGCCTCCGGTTCGGGTGGTCCTTACTATGTGGATCCCCCGGTGCTGAGGCGTGAGCTGCGTCTCGTCGGTCTGGCGCTTTCTAGGCGCATCACTACGATGGGGCACGGGTAACGACTCCCTTTGGAGATCGGCTGAAGACCCGGCGACCCCCTGTTCGTACCAGGGGGTCGCAGCCGTTTTAGGGCTGCGACTGGCTGCCGAGAAGGCCCTCCTGTGGGCCTCGGCACTATTGACAGGTAAGCGAGTCGCGAGAATCAAGCCGAGTGACTTCGACCACAAAAACACCAACGGGTCACGGTTGCACTGCCCGTCACTGCCCGTAGTACATTGCAGGTCAAGCCGTACGGCTCGCCGAAGTGCAGCGTTGTCCGTGGGGGGGCCAATACTCCCCGTTCGGATAGGTGGCCAAGCCCGGTACTTTCGGTCGAGCGACACCTGTGGTCCACATCACACATTGGGGCCATTCGGCATTGGCATGTACGCGTATGTGGCTACGCTCAAGGCGCTTCACGATCGCCGCGGCTGATGCCCTCTTCTGTCGACGGTAACGAGTGGCCCGCTTTTGAGGAAGCCCTGTGGCGGCCCGCAACGGGCCAGGGACCGGCTGTCGGCCCATCACGTAGCTTCGCTATGTGCTGGCACTTTTCGACCTGGACGACACCCTGATTGATCGGCGCGGCGGCCTTGAGGACTGGGCTCGTGGCTTCGTGCGGTCACGGCGCTTGCCGAGTGAGACGGTCTTCGTCATCTGCGACCGGCTCCGGGAGCGGGCCTGCCCCTCGGACTTCGTAGAGCTAAGGGAGACGCTCGGGCTGGTTGACGCTCCTGACGCTCTCTGGCACGAGTACGTCACTGGCGTGGCTCGGTCGGTGCGCTGTGCCCCGCAGGTGCGCGAGTGGTTACGAGAGCTGCGCGCGGCCGGTTGGACTATCGGTATCGCCACGAACGGCGCGGGGGACGTTCAACGGGCCAAGCTGGCTGCAGCCGGACTGACGTCGTTCTTCGACGGTATCTGCGTCTCTGAGGAAATCGGCGTGCGCAAGCCGGCTTACGAGCACTTCGAGACTGCCGCATTGCTGTGCGGCTCAGATTTGGCCGCTGGCGGGTGGATGGTCGGCGACAACCCAGACACGGACATCGCAGGGGGCCGCATGGCTGGCCTGCGGACAGCATGGGTGACGGCTGGCCGTGAATGGGGAGATGGCCCCCATCAGTCCGACGTCGTGGCTCGGGACGTCACGGAGGCCATCGGAGCGATGTTGGCGGCGGCTTAGCTGGGATCACCGTCCGGGAAGTCGTGTAGGTGGTCTAGAACCTCAGGGAGCTCCCGAGGCGAATCCTTCAGACTGTCCCACCGGCTCATGACCATGGCTGACGCCTCAGCCAACTCGGGAGGCAGGCCGGCCCCCCGAAGGGCGTGCGCTACTTCCCGCATCTCCGGTGCCCAGCGCCACGACCGCGCAGCCACCTTCGGGATGTACGCCGTCTCAGACAGGTAGCTGGTGGTTCGCCCCTGTGCGACGTCGATCAGGGCGTCTTCCACCCCGTAGTCACGCGCAAGGGCGTAGGAGACAGCGGCCAGAACTCGGCTCGCCTTCTGGTAACTGCTGTAGGACAGCTTCAGGGCGGAAGAACGACCGATGCCACCGGGCAGGAGATGAGCCTGTACCGCTGAGTCGGCGAAGAGTGCGGCGACGGCTGGTAGTGAATCCTCTGGGCCAGACAGATACAGGCGGGCCGACTTTGAGGGGGATGGAGGCGAACCGATGATGGAGCCGTCGACCACAGTGACCCCGGTCCGGCTCACGATGCCGTGGATCCGCGCCATGCTGTCCGGCGAGATCGCATTCGCGTCCACGTAGATCCCAGCGAACGGATGAGCCGAGACGGCGACCGCGACATCTTCCGCGTAGGCCGGCGGGCAGATGCTGAGGATGATGTGGGCTCGATCCGCCAGCTCTCCGAGGCTGCTCACTGCGGCCAGCCCGTGTCGTTCGGCTCGCTCTCTGGTAGCAGAACTGCGGCCGGTGGGGCACCAGAGCACTTCCGCTCCCCTGAGTCTGGCCTCCCCTGCTACAGCCGCGCCCATGCTGCCCGGATGCAGGATCCCGACGACAGTCATCCGACCAGCTCACAGATATCGCGCTCTTCGGCGGGAGCGTCGGTCATGCAGGCGGCATCAATTGCTTGTGCTGCCTGAGCCACACTCACCTGATCGGTTCGGATCACGAGTGACCACGGCTCCGCTGCATGGTCCAAGAGATCCTGCCGGGTCTCATGCCACACCTTCAAGCGTGCGTCCAAGTCCTTGTCCCCGCGTCCACGGCAGCGCTGCCGAGTGACGTCTTCAGGGCACCACAGCAGCACTCGCACCCAGTGGATGGGGAAAGCGGCGACAGCGCGTGCTCCGGCAACTTGCCCCATGTGGAGAACAGGGATACGGCCAGTGCTGATGAGAGCCGCAACCTCGCCGCTGTCGACGGCGTATTCGGCGTCGTAACGGCTGTTGCGATACAGAATCTCTCCTGCCTGAGCCAGTGTCTCTATCTGCTGTGCCGTGCTGAGTCGGTACCCGGCCGTGCGGCCGGGGCCGGCCTTGAGTCTCTGGAAGAGCGTGAAATCCGCCCGCTGCCGCGACAGTTCGGCTGAGATCGTGTCCTTTCCGGCGCCCGGAGGGCCGTAGAGGATGACTCCAGACGGGCTCACAGTCAGCCTCCGCTCAAGACATCGCGCGCTTCGTCAACCAGGGCTACGGCCGCACCAAGCCGGTTGTCGACCACGAAGTGCGGACCCTGTGGCCGCATCTTCAGGTTCAGCCCGGAGACGTAATCTTCCCACGCTTCCATCTTCCAAGCATCGCGCGCAGCCCCACGAAATTCAATGTACTCGCGCATTGACTCGGGGTCGCATTCAACCCATATCGTCGCGACGGAAACGCGCTTTGATCGGCAGCGATTATGGAAGCGCTGCATCCATTCCTGCTGGGAGAACTCGGCAATAAATGGAGCGTCGAGAATTACGGAAATGCCGCAATTCAGATTGTCCCATGCTGCTTCCATGAGGCACCTGTACTCAAGCGGTCGTACCTTTTCCCGGTACAGATCTGAGCTGCGGTCGTGCGCTTCGCCACCCATGGCGACCAATAGTTGGTCCACGAGTGGGCGGGTGAGAGAGTCTTTGTCGAGAATGGGCCAGCCGGTGAGTCCTCCGAGGAACTTGGCGAACTCCGATTTCCCCGACCCGGCAAATCCGCCGACAAGGATTACTGTAGGGCCGTCAATGCTTCCCCCTGATGTATGCCGCCGCCATGCGTCGACTACGCGGTTGTGCAGATTTTCGCTGTCCGCGTCATCGCCGCCGCGAATGCTGCTGAGTGCGCGGCGTACTGCGTCTGATTGATCGGGGAGCTTTCGGTCGGTGGAAATGGGTGCCGGTACGGATTCCACGGGGGCATCCTCTCCGGGCAGAGCGCGACGGAAGCCGAGTTGAGCCTCATTGCAGTGATAGAGACGGCAATAAGCCCGGCGGTAATGCGGACCGGGATATACCGTTCCCTTCTCGTGACCCCAGATTGTCTGGAAGTTTGCGGCAATATTGAAGCCGTGACGCTCCGCGATTTCGCGAAGCTTCTCCCCCGTGTCTTCCAGGGTGAGCCCGATCTCCTCGCGGTGCTTTCGCAGGAGATCCGGGTTCCAATCCGGGTGCTTCCGAGCCATCTGCCCCTCCTAGATAGCTAGTCGAGCCGCGAGTGTAGCGACTCGACTAGGCCCATGGAAATTCGTGATAGTGCATGTGTAAGCGGATGTATAAAACCGCCGGGATTTTCTCAGGTAGCGGGACGTGATACCCGTTCCCGCTCATCGGCGCTGAACTTGTGCCTACACCGAACGAGGAGGTTCACATGGTCCCGGGCACGGCTTCCCGCCCTCTGGCTTGCGGGGGATCAGTTCCCTTCAAGGGTCGCGAGGCGCCGGCGAAGCTCCCCAACCTCGTCGCGCAGCTTGTCGACCTCTTCGCGCAGTTCGGTTACGGCCGCGCTCGGGTCTGCGAGTTGCGCGGCACGGTCGGCATCGGGAGTGAGAAAGGCTCCCTTGCCCTGGTGACTCACGGCAAGTCCCTCTGCCTTGAGTTGATTGATGGCAGCGCGAGCCACGGTCACTGTGACGTCATACGTCTGCTGAAGCTGTCCCAGCGAGGGAAGTTGGCCGGTCGCGGAAAACTCGCCGGCCGCGATGCGTTGCCGCAGGTCATCGGCAACCTGCTTGTAGGCAGACCTGCCCGTCCACTCGATCATCTCTGTCTCTGTCTCTTGTCTCTGTCTCTTGTCGTTCTCTGCCTCATAGTGCCTAAGCCGCAGAGGTAGAACCAGGGCCCCACGCTGGTTGTTCCGCAAGAGGACTTGACGCACTCTGCCTCACAGTGCACTCTGAGGCAGAGCTGATGAAGCGGCTCGGTCCCGGCAGGGGCAGAGCGTTGCAACAGCGGCTTGACCTGCGTAAACAGCGTCCGGAGGAAAGCCCGAGGGGGTGAGTACGAAGGCAGCGCCTGTTCCTTGAGAACTCAACAGAGTGCTTTGAGATCGGCGGGGCTTGGCCCCGTCCCCGTGGCGGCCGGGTGATGACCGTCGGCCCCGGTATCCAGCCGTGAGGGCGCGGATTCGACGTCCGCCCGGGGTCACTTGGCCTGCCGCGACGTGCGGTGTTGGGCCATATCTCCGGTCGCGGCGGCACTCCCGGACAGGACAGCCCGCCGCGCCGGATCATCCCGACGCAGAGGAGTCAGCTACCGATGCAGGCTGCCACGTTCGCCGCTGTGTTCATCGCCCTGTACGTCGCTCACAGCGTGGGTGATCACTGGGTGCAGACCTCGCACCAGTCCGCGACCAAGGGCCGTCCCGGGTGGGTCGGCCGACTCGCGGACGCCCGGCACGTCGCCACCCTGACGCTCACCAAGCTCGCCGTGCTCATCCCGGCCGCCGCGCTGCTGGGGCTGCACCTGTCAGTGCCCGCCGTCGTCGCCGGCCTCGCGGTGGACGCGGCCTCGCACTGGTGGGCCGACCGGCGCACCACCCTCGCCCGGCTCGCCGCGCTGCTCGGCAAGGGCGAGTTCTACCGGCTCGGTGCCCCGCGCGCCGGCCGGGACGACAACCCGCACATCGGTACCGGTGCCTACGCGCTTGACCAGTCCTTCCACCACCTGTGGCTGCTGGTTGCCGCGCTCATCGTCGCCACCGTCTGACCCCCGTTTCTTCGCGGGGCGGTCGCACTCCCGGACAGGACAGCCGACCGCCCCGCGCCCTTCCCGACGTTCAAGGAGAGATCCACCATGCGTATGCGTACGTTCGTCGCCGGCCAGGAAGCGCACGGCGACATTGAGTTCGCGGAACTGGCGCTCGGCATCGACGTCGACCTGTTCCGGGGCCCGCTGAAGTTCGAGACGGACGACGACCGCGAGGCCCGTGAGGACGTGGCCCGCGAGGTTCTGCGGGACCTGCGAGAGATGGGCGAGGCCGGTGACGAGATCGCCGGTTGGGACGCCCTCTACGCCGACGCGCTGACCCGCACGGTGCCGTTCCTGCGCGCCGCCCGCAGCTACCGGCCGGGGACGGGGGAAGCGGCATGACGTACGCCCTCACCCTTGGGGAGATGACGCCCGCGCTACGGGTGTTGCGGCTCATCGCTGCCGAGTGCGCGCATCTGCCGGCGCCGTTCGTGCACCTGACGCCCCTCGAACCGGAGCGGCTGGAGCTCTCGCTCCACGACGTGGACCTGACGGGCGACACCTTCAACGTGTTCGAGTTGTGGCGGGAAGCGCTCGGCATCGACCCCGACCAGGTGACTTTCCGCGTCCAGGGCAACGGCCGTACCCGCGTCCTGCGTGCGACCGGCCCCCACGGGGGTGCCGAAGTCACGCTGACCGCCTACGCGGACGCCCCGGCCGTCGTCACGACCACGACGGGGGGTGCGGCATGAGCGAGATCGGCAAGCCGCTGACGAAGACTCAGATCGGTGTTTTGACGGCCGCGTTCGTGCCGATGCTCGCCACGGGTGTGGTCGGCGGGTTCGGTACGTACAGCAACATCGGGCACGCCTACGGCACTGGTACCGCCCTCGGTGCCCTCGGTGCCGGTGAGGGTGCCACGGCCGTGCTCGCCCTGGTCCTGCTGGGGCTGACCCTGCTGGGGCAGTCCTCGCCGCGCGTCGTACGGATCGGGCTGTGGGCGCTGCCGGCCGCCGCCGCCGTCATGGGCGCCATGGCCGCACCCGACCCCGGCCGGACCGTCATCTACGCCCTGACCCCGCTGGGCATGTCGGTGTCGGCGGAGGGCATGGCGTTCCTGGCCCGCCGGATCGTCGTCCACACCGACGGCCGCGACGCAGAACACGAACAGCGCACCGCCGACATCGTCCAAGCCCTCGCCTACCACCGCGCCCGCGCCGCCCAGCACCCGAGCAAGCGGGTCAAGTGGTGGTCGGAGCGCAAGTCGTGGCGTCTGGCCCGCAAGGTCGGGGTCGGGGACGTGGCGCTCGGATCGAGGCTGCTGGACGTGCAGCGCGACCGGATCACCGACGGCGCGGACGCCGCACTCGCGTCGATGTTCGGCATCGCCGCCGCGATTCCCGCCGTGGTCGCAAATATGGAGGAATCGACGGGAAGTAGTCGAGAACGGTCTACCCCTGACCTGCCTGTATCGAGCAGGCCCGCGGTCGTGGTGACGCGGCTTTCGGTCCCCGACCCGGCGCCGGTCGACCTCGGCAAGTCGGGCGGCGGCATGAAGCCGATGCCCGCCGTCGTCCCAGCAACGAAGCCGGTCCCGATCGCCCCGGCGCCCGCCCGATCGGTCCCGACCGCGTCGACCGCGCCGCGTCGGGCGACGGGCCGTGTCCCGGTCGCCGCGAAATCGACCCGCACCCGCCGCACCCCCGACCAGCTCATGACGGAAGCACGCAAGGCGACGGCCGGCCTCCCGGACGCGCAGGTCACTGGGGAGGGCATCCGCCGGGCCCTGCGCACCTCGCCCGCCAACGCTCGCATGCTGCGTGACGCCCTGCTCGCCGAACGCGCCACCCAGGTGGTGACGCCGTGAGCACCCTCGCCGCGCTCTTACCGGCTGTGCCCGCCGTTGGGTGGGCGGTCCACGCCCGGTGGCTGCACTCGCGGTTGACCACGGCCCGCCGTGACCCGCTCACCGGGTTGTGGACGCGGGACGCGTTCACCCGGCGGGCCCGGCGCTTGCTGCGCGACCCGCGCGCCGTGGTCGTGCTGGCGGACGTCGACCACTTCAAGCAGATCAACGACCGCTTCGGCCACGCGGCCGGTGACGCCCTGCTCGCCACGGTCGCCGCGCGGCTCGCCCACGGCACCACCCCCGGCGGTGTCGTGGGACGGCTCGGTGGCGACGAATTCGCCGCCGTCGTCATCGACCGCGACGGCACGATGCCGGATCGGCTGCACACCCTCGCCCGCGTTCTCGCCCGGCCGGTCGACACCGCCCCCGCCGTGCACACCACGGTGTCCCTGGGGTGGGTACGGGCCGGTGACCATCCGGGCGAGGACCTGTCCGCGCTGCTGCGCCGCGCCGATGAGGCCATGTATGCGGCGAAGCGGTCCGGCCGGTCCGGTCCCCGCCGGGCCCGTCTCGGGCGGCTGCTGGGATCGGTGGCCGGTCGTCGTCCTGGACGGCGCGGCGCGGCGTGAGTGCGCTGCCGGTCTTCCGGTGGCACCTGGCCCCGGACGGCTACGCCACCCGTCGTCAACTGCGGGCCCGCGACCTGCGCCCCGGCGGTCAGGGCGTCGCCGCCCAGCTCGAACGCCCCCGGCGGCGGGGGCGCCCGCCGCTGGTCGCCTACCTGTACCGCGTCGACCTCGCCAAACCGGTCCGGCCGATGACACCGGGCCGGTGGCGGGCCCACGCCGCGATGATGCGGGCCCGCCGCACCTGCCCCGAGTGCCGCCGGGACGCCGGATACGTCATCCCGCCCACGCTCGGAACCTGTGTGACCTGCGCCTATCCCGAGGAACAGTGCGCTGCCTGAACTGCCCTGAATTCCGGGTCCGGCCGCCCGACCTTCCACAGCAAGCCGGCCGGACCCTTCGACTCCCGAAGGAGTGCGTACATCGTGACGGAAACCACCGCCTTCACGCCCCCCGGCAGCCCGGAGGGCCCCGACGAGCAGACGGCCGCTGTACTGCCGTTCCCGCTGACCAAGACGACCACCACCCCCGCCCCGGCCGCCCCGAGCGAGGGCGAGGCCAAGCCGGGGGAGTGGGAGGCCGAACTCCCCGACACCGACGACCCGGAGGCCGACGGGCTGACCGACGGGGCGCCGGTCGACCCGCCGCGCGAGGTCTACCCGCCCTCCGTCGCGGAATGGATGGAGGCCAAGGACAAGGCCCGGCTGCCGGTTCTGCCGGACTGGGTGAAGCTCCCTGACCAGCGCACCGCCGTCCGCAAGTGGGCCATCCGGCACTACTCCGCCGTGGCCGGCTATCACGCGATCCGGCTGCCCCTGGTCTACACGCCGAAGATCTGCATGTACTCGCCGCGCGGCGCGTGGCGGTGGTCCACCGCGATCGGCCGGTGGGTGTCCGACGCGGAAGGCAAGTCACTGCGCCTCGCGGCCGTGGCGGAAGAGAACGCGGCGGACTACCTGAAGCTGTCGCGGCAGCGCAACGACCGCGTCCGCCTGCGGGGGATCGTGGCGACGATCGGCGGTTTCATCGGTCTGGCCGCCGCGCTGACCCTGTACGTCATGGCGCCGTCGTGGCTGCTCGCGCTGACGGTGGCCGCGCTGACCACCACCCTCGGGGCGGTGGGGGCGCCGGCCGACCGGCCGCTGATCGACATGGCCAAGGTGACGTTCCGCAAGCGCAAGCTGTCCTCGGACATCGTCATCCGCGCCCACGAGGTGGCCGGGCTGACCAGCCGCGACCAGTCGGTTGCCTTCCCCCGCCCGATCGGCCGGGACGGCGACGGATGGCGGGTCGTGGTGGACCTGCCCTACGGCAAGACGTTCGAGGACGCGGTGAAGGCGCACGCGCGGCTCGCCTCGGGTATGGACATCGCCCCGACTCAACTGTTCCTGGACAAGGACGAGACGAGTGGGCGGCGGGTGTCGTACTGGATCGCCGACCGTGACCCGCTCGCCGTGCCGTCGGGCAAGTCCCCTCTGCTGGGGGCGACCCGGGTGGACTTCTGGAAGCCGTTCCCGTGGGGCGTGGACGAGCGCGGCAACCCGGTCATGGCCACGATGCTGTGGCTGTCGCTGCTGGTCGGCGCCGTGCCGCGTCAGGGCAAGACGTTCTCTGCCCGCACCATCGCGCTGGCCGCCGCGCTGGACCCGTACGTGCGCCTGTACGTGTTCGACGGCAAGGCGTCGCCGGACTGGCGGAAGTTCGCGCTGGTCGCGCACCGTATCGGGTTCGGGATCGTGCCGAAGAACGGGTTCGACCCGGTTCAGCATCTGCTCGCGTCACTGCGGGAGTTGAAGGCGGACGTCGAGGACCGCTACCACCGGCTCTCCGAACTGCCGCTGCACGTCTGCCCGGAGGGCAAGCTCACCCCGGAGATCAGCCGGGACAGGAAGCTGAACATGCCGCTCACGCTGTTCGTGGTGGACGAGGTGCAGGAGTACCTGACCCACCCCGAGCACGGCAAGGAAATCCTGTCCCTGCTGGTCTACCTCGCCCGGGTTGCCCCCGCGGTGGGTGTCTCGGTGATGACGTCGACGCAGAAGCCGGACGACAAGGCGTGCCCCTCCGAGCTGCGTGACCAGCATCAGGCCCGGTTCGCGCTGCGGGTCGGCGCCTACCAGGTCTCCGACGTCATCCTGGGTGCCGGCTCGTACTCGGAGGGGTTGGACGCGTCGAAGCTGCTCAAGTCCCACAAGGGCGTCGGTCTGCTCAAGGGCATGTCGGATGACTCCGGGATCGTGCGCACCTACCTCGCCGACGGCCGCGACGCCGAACGCATCCTGACGCGTGCCGCCGCGCTGCGCGAGGCGGAGGGCACGCTGTCCGGTGACGCGGCCGGCGAGGCCCCGGCCCCGGAGACGTCCGCGACGATCCTGGACGACGTCGCGACCGTGCTCGGCAAGGGCGAGGCCAAGGTGTGGTCCGAGACCATCGTGGACCGGCTCGCCGACCTGCGCCCCGAGGTCTACGGCCCGTGGGCCGAACTGGAGCCCAAGCCCAAGGCCGAAGCGCTCACCGCCGCACTCAAGCCGTTCGGCATCAACACCGTGCAGATCAGCCGCCGCATCGACGGCGAACAGGTCAACAAGCGCGGCATCAAGCGCGACGACATAGCCACCGCGATTACGGAGCGCAACAACAAGAGGGACGCGGGATAGGTCCCGAACCCTGCTACCGGTAGCGGCAGGCGTCGCTACCGGTAGCAACCCTGCTAGCAACCCAAACCACCCCTGATCAGGTAGCTAGCACGTAGCACCCCACCTGCGAAAACCCCTCCAAAGCGCGCTGAGAGGCCCCTGATGAGCCTTGCCTCCCTCACTACCTCCTTCCTACTGACTGTCACTCTGTGTTATGGCGTCAAGTGCTGGCTGAGCCCGTTCGGGGACTGCCGCAAGTGCGCCGGCATGGGCCACGCGATCGCCACCGACCGCAAGGGCAAGACCAAGCGCGGCCGTGACTGCCGCCGCTGCCAGGCCACCGGCAAGCGCATACGCGTCGGCCGCTGGATCTACAACCGCGCCGCGCGCACCTACCGCGCCGGCCACCGCTGACCATCCGCCCACAGGAGCCCGCCATGCGCAAGACCCTCGCGGCTGCCACGGCCACCCTCGCCGCCGTCCTGGCCCTGACCGCGTGCAGTCCCACCTACGCCCCCGGCCCGGCCGGGACCGTGAGCGACCGCAGCGCCGCCTACTTCAAGTCCGGTGGCTGGCACTACCGGCTGACCGTCACCACGAACGACGGCCGCCACCACGGCTTCCGCGTTACCCGCGCCGACTACGCGCACTGCTTCCGCGGCTCGGCCTACCCCACCTGCACCCACCGCTGACCCCCGGGAGGTCTCATGACCCTCACCATCCCCCTTGTTCTGCTGCTCGCCGTCGTCGTCGTGCTGCTGCTGCGGTTCAAGGCTGTTGGCGGCGGAGCGCTGGTCGTCGTCGCCCTGTTCGGCTTCTACCTCGCCCACACCGGGGCGGCCGGCACCGTCAACCAACTCGTCACCGCCCTCACCGACGCCCTGCCCGGCATCAGCCACTAGCCCCGAAAGGAGCGCACCGTGAACGAATCCACCGCGTACGGCCGCCCGTCCGGACACGAGACGGCGGCCGTGGAAGTCCACACCCCCACCCCGCTCACCCCCGCGCACACCACCCCGCTCATGCCGATGCAGCCGGGGACCATCCCGACCGTGGCGAGCGTGGTCCTGCCCGACGGCCGGGTCATCACCGGCTACGCCATCGAGCCGGCCAAGCCCGGACCGGTCGCCGCCAAGCCGGCCGTCTCCCGGACGGCGGTGAACATCGCGCTCGGGGGCGTGGGTTTCCTCGCGGTGTGCGGCGGGCTGTTCCTGCTGACCGCGTTCATCACCGCCCTGACCGCGCTCATCACCCAACTGATCGTGCTCGCCGCCGTCATCTTCGGCGGCTGGATCGCCGTGCAGGTGTTCAGCGCGAGCGGCCACCGAGGCGGCGGGACCACGGTCAACATCCGCAAGGCCGTCATCAAGCGCAACAAGTTCTACAGCTGACAGGAGACACCGACGTGAGCGCCACCCTGATCCCCGTCGCGGCCCGCATCGCCGCCGCGCTGAACATCGCCAACGGCACCCGCGAACATGAGGCCGCCATGCGGCTGATGAAGGTCGCGGAAGAGGCCGGCGAGGCCACGGCCGCGTACATCGGGATGACCGGCCAGAACCCCCGCAAGGGCATCAGCCACACCACGGCCGACGTCGCCGACGAACTGTGTGACGTCATCATCGCCGCGGCCGTCGCTCTGCATTCCTTCACCGCGACGCCGGCCGCCGACCTCACCGCCAAGCTCGACGCGGTTGCCCGCCGCCTGACTACCAACGCCCCGCAGCGCGACCTCTGAATGCGCCCGTGGGCGGTGGCACTCCCGGACAAGGACAGCCCACCGCCCACGGTCTCCGAGTCCCGACGTTGCAGAACAGGAGACCTACAGCATGACCCAACTGCGCGTTTTCGGCGAGGGCCCCTCAGCCCATGCCACCCGTACGGGACGAGTGCCCCGGCCGCGTCTGCTGGATCTCTTCTCGTGTGCCGGTGGTGCCGCCATGGGCTACCACCGGGCCGGGTTCGCGGTGGACGGCTGCGACATCGCCGACCGCCCCAACTACCCATTCCCATACCACCGCGGCGATGCCCTCGCCTACCTCGCCCACCTGATCGCATCGGGCGAGATCCGCCGGTACGCGTTCGTCCACGCCTCCCCGCCGTGCCAGCACGGATGCGCGCTCACGGTGGGCACCAACGCCTCGCAGGGGTGGGGCGGCACGCACGTGGATCTCGTCGCCCCCACCCGCGACCTCTTGGACAGGACCGGTCTCCCGTACGTGATCGAGCAGCCCAACGGCCGCGCCGCGATCCGCAAAGACCTCACCCTGTGCGGCGAGATGTTCGGGCTCGGGGTCATCCGTCACCGCAACTTCGAGTTGGGCGGCTGGACGACCGCACGACCGGCACACGTCCCGCACCGGGGCCGGGTCCGTGGCTGCCGTCACGGCAAGTGGTACGACGGCCCGTACGTCGCCGCGTACGGCAACGGCGGCGGCAAGCCGACCGTGCCCGAACTCCAGACCGCCATGGGCATCACGTGGACCGACGTCCGCGAGGAACTGACCGAGGCGATCCCGCCCGCCTACTCCGAGTTCATCGGCCGCGCTCACCTCGCCACCGTGGCGACGTCGGGGGCGGCGGCATGAGCGCGACGACCGAACCCCTGCGGGTCGCCCTCGCCCTCGCGGCGGCCGGCGTCCCGGTCCTGCCCCTGCGGGCGGGCAAGGTCCCGTTCGGCAACTGCCGAACCTGCAAGGACGGCGCGTGCGGCGGCCGACCCAACATGAAGACGGCCGGACCTTGCCAATGCCCTGCGCCGTGCCACGCGTGGGCCGCCGCGACCACCGACCCGCACGTCCTCACCTCGCCCGTGTGGGCGCCGGTGTGGCGTGAGGCGGTGGCGGTCGCCTACCACCCCGGCGGGGCCGGGCTGACCGTGGTCGACCTGGACAACGCGGCGGCCGTCGCATGGGCCCGCGAGACGCTGCCCGCCACCCGCACCGTGCCGACGACGCGAGGCGAACACTGGATCTACCGGGGCGCCATGCCGTCATCGAACGCGGTCCGGCCGGGTGTCGACGTCAAGTCCGCTGCCCAGTACGCCCGTTGGCTCGGTCCCGGGGCCGGACAGATGGCCGTGCTTCCGGCGGCCGTCCGCGCCCTGCTGGTGAAGGAAGACACCACCCCCGCCCGGCGCGGGGTGGCCTCTTCTCTCCCCGCCCGCGCCCCGTGGGACCGGACGGTGGCCACCGGGTGCCGCCACACCGAACGCTACGTCCGCACCGGACTGGAACGCGGCCTCGCCCTCGTGCGGGCCCGCACCGAATCCGGCGCCGGCTCACAGGCGTTCGGCGTCGCCCGGTTCCTCGCCGCACAGCACACCGCGTGCCCGGGCCCCTGCGGACTCGCAGAGATCGGCGAGGAGATCACGGCCGCCGCCGTCTCCGTGGGCGTCCCGGAGGCGTACGCCCGCCGCGCGGTCGCCAACGGCCTTGAGGCCGCTGTGGAGCGCGCGGCATGAACAAAGCGTCCCGAACCCCCGCGAACGACCCTCAGGGCGCCGTACAGGGCCCGCCACGGCCGACCGTGGGCGAACCGAAGGTCGCCGCCCGTAAGGGCGTCCATATCGCTATTGGTTCTGGCCCGCAGACGGTCACCGTCACCGGCATCACCCCGGGGCTTCAGATCCAGTGCGAGGGCGTCCCCGTAGCGGACTGGCTCTGTGTCTGTGGGCAGCACGAATGTGCCCGGGGCCGTGCCGCCGTCACCAGGCTGACCGCCCGCGTTCTCGTCGGCGTCTGTCTGCACGCCACGGCCGACGAAGGGAGGGCGGCGTCGTGAGTCCACAGCCTGTGGACAGTCCCGACCTGTGGGCCGGACTGCCCGCCCTGGAAGACCCGGCCGGCGAGGACGACACGGCACCGGATGTGTGGGAGGACCCCATTCCCCTCACCGGTCAGCGCCGGCGTCCGCCATTCCCCGCCCACGTCTTCCCGCCGTGGTTGGGAGAGTTCGTGGCGGCCATCGCGGAAGAGACACAGACCCCCGTGGACCTCGCCGGTTCGGTTGCCCTCGCCGTGCTCGCCACGGCGGCCGGCGGCCGGTCGGTGGTCCACGTGCGCGGCAACTGGCGCGAACCCACCAACCTCTACACCGTGGTCGCGCTCCCGCCCGGCAACCGCAAGTCCGCCGTCTTCTCCCTGCTGACCAACCCCCTGTATGAGGCGGAGAAACAGCTCAAGGCGGCCATGAAGCCGGTCATCGTGGAAGCGGAGCTGACGGCGAGGCTGGCCAAGGAGGCGGCGGACAAGGCCACCGCCAAGGCCGCGTCCGCCGACGGCGACAAGCGCGATGAGATGGTGAAGACCGCCATCGGTCTCGCGCAGACCGCCGACACGCTCACCGTGCCGGCCGAACCCCTGTTGCTGGCGGACGACTGCACACCCGAGACGGTCACCTCGCTCATCGCGGAACAGGGCGGGCGGCTGTCGGTGATGAGCGATGAGGGCGGAATCTTCGACATCATCGCCGGCCGCTACTCGGGCAGTCCCAACATGGAAGTCTTCCTCAAAGGCCATGCCGGGGGCCGTCTGAGGGTGAACCGGCAAACCCGCCGCGAGTACGTCGACGCCCCCGCTCTGACCATGGGACTGGCCGTTCAGCCCGATGTGCTGGTGGACATGGGGAAGATCAAGGGCGGGAAGGGGCGCGGTCTGCTGGGCCGCTTCCTCTACTCGCTGCCGGTGTCGACGGTCGGCGAGCGGAAGGTCATCACCGATCCGGTTCCCGAGCAGATGGCCGCCGCCTATACCGCCCGGGTCATCGACCTCACCCTGTCGCTCGCGGGATGGACCGACCCGGCCCTCATCCAGCTCACCCCCGAAGCGAGCGCGGCCTTGATCGCCTATCAGGAACGGGTGGAGCCCTGGCTCAAGGCGCGCGGCGGGAAGCTGGGCCACATCACCGACTGGGCTGGGAAACTCATCGGAGCGACCGCCCGCATGGCCGCGCTGCTGCACCTCGCCGAACACGGCGGTAACGGCTACGCCCACCCGGTCACCGAGGCCACCATGCGCGCGGCCATCGAGCTGGGGGAGTACTACACCGCTCACGCCCTCGCCGTGTTTGACGCCATGGGCGCCGACCCCGTGGTCGGCCGGGCCCGCAGTGTCCTGGAAGCGCTGAGAGACAACGGATGGGAGGACGTCAGCCGGCGGGACGTCTTCAGCGTCCTGTCCCGCAGCGAGGTGAAGACCGTCGCTGACCTGGAACCGGCCCTCGCGCTGCTGGAAGACCACGGCTATCTGCGGTCCTACCAGCCCGAGCGCACCGGCAAGCGCGGACGCCCCCCGGCACCCCGCCTCACCGCCCACCCGTCCCTGCGCCACGGCGGCCGGTGACCCCCGCCCGCGCGGACAACCCCTCCCGCACAAACCGCAAAATCCGCAGAAACCCCCGGACACCCCGCTGACCTGCGACGGGTCCCCGCACCGACCCCGACCGGGGGCCCGTCGCACAATCCCGCGATATTCCGCAAAAAACCGAGCGCCACCCCGCCTCCGGGGACCGGCTGACGGCCGCCTCTGATTTTTGCGGAATATCGCGGGTTTCTGCGGAGCGCCACCCGCCACCACCCGCGCACTGCATCACCGCAGGTCAACCACCCTTCCCTGGTTTTCTGCGGATTTTGCGGTTTGTGCGGCGGCACTTGCCCCTGAACTCAGCCTCACAGGAGTGAGCCGTGGACGAACCCACCACCCAGCCCCCCGCCCGCGCCGACGACCCGACCCTTGTCCTCCTCAAGGTCGAAGAGGCCGCCCGCCGACTCCGCATCGGCCGGACCACATGCTTCGCTCTCATCCGCACCGGCGAATTGGAGTCCGTCATGGTCGGCGGACTCCGCCGCGTCCCCGCCGACGCGCCGGGCGCCTACGTCACCCGTCTCCGCACCGCCCAACGCGCCGCTTGACGACGCCCGGGGCGGCGGCACTCCCGGACAGGACAGCCCGCCGCCCCGGTCCCCATCCCGACACCAAGAATCAGGAGTCTGCCTGTGGCAGAGGACAAGAAGAAGCGCACCCGACAGCCCAACGGCCGATCGTCCATCTACCAGGGCAGCGACGGGAAGTGGCACGGTCGCGTCACCGTCGGCATCCGCGACGACGGGAGTCCCGACCGGCGCCACGTCGAACGCAAGACCCGTGCCGAAGTGACGGCCGCCGTCCGTGAACTGGAGAAACAGCGCGAGGCCAAGACCCTGGCCAAGCCGGGCAAGCCTTGGACGGTCAAGACGTGGCTGACTCACTGGGTCGAGACCATCGCCCCGCTCGCCGTGAACGAAAACACCATGGTCGGGTACGGGGTGGCCGTCCGAAAGCACCTGATTCCCGCCCTCGGCGCCCACCGGCTCGACAAGCTGATGCCGGAGCACATCGAACGCTTCTACGGGAACATGCAGGCAGAGGGCCGTAAGACGGGAACGATCCACCAGATTCACCGCACCTTCCGTACCGCCCTGAACGAGGCTGTACGGCGTGGCCACCTGGGACGGAATCCTGTCCAACTCGCCAAGGCTCCCCGTCTCCGAGAGGAAGAGGTGGAGCCGTACACCGTCGAAGAAGTGCAGCGCCTTTTGCGAACCGCTGACAACCGCCGCAACTCGGCGCGGTGGGCCGTGGCGCTCGCCCTCGGGCTTCGGCAGGGGGAGGCGTTGGGCCTCAAGTGGGGTGACGTCAACCTGGAGCGGGGCGTTCTCATGGTCCGCCGGAGCCGTCGCCGGCCGCGCTACGCCCACGGGTGCGGCGACACCTGCGGTAGGAAGGCCGGCTACTGCCCGCAGCGGCAGCGGACGAACCCCGAGACGGCCGACACGAAGTCTCGGGCAGGGCGGCGGGCGGTCGGGCTCCCCTCACAACTTGTGGATCTGCTCCGGGTCCACCGGCTCAAGCAGGACGCCGAACGCGCGACCGCGGGGCACCAATGGACGGATGAGGGGTGGCTGTTCGCGACGCCCACCGGTCGGGGTACATCGCCCCGCACGGATTACGACGATTGGAAGGAGCTACTTGACGACGCGAAGGTGCGAGACGGCCGCCTGCATGATGCTCGTCACACCGCCGCTACGGTCCTGCTGATCCTCGGAGTCTCCGAACGGGCCGTCATGGGTCTGATGGGCTGGTCCACTACAGCCATGGCCGCGCGGTACCAACACATGGTCGACTCAGTCCGGAACGAGGTCGCCCAACGCGTCGACGGGCTGATTTGGTCTCCGGAAGGCGGCAGCGACTAAAGGCATCGGAGCGGCACGAGGTGTAGCGGCGCAGACCAGGACCTGTTCACCGTGAGTCGACTCACGGTGGGATCTGTTCACCGTGAGTCGACTCACGGTGAACAGGCTTCGCAGGCCAGGGCCGTGTGTTGACTCACGAATGAGTCGTAGGAATGCTCAACCGCGGCCAACTTTGTGAGTCCTTCCTCCCTCGCAAGGAAGGAAGGGCCGCTACGCTGACGGTGCAAACCTCGTGTCACTAACCCTGACACGATCTCCGGCCTCACCAAACATCGTGTCACTAACCCTGACATGATCTCCGGCCTCACCATCCGGAGTGCCCCAAATAGAGGAACACCCCAACAGACCGGTGCTGGACCCGCCACCAAACCGGTGCCTGACTTCACTTAGACGCTGTTCCCCAAAGACGGAGGCCGCAGCGCCGTTCGGCGTGCGGCCTCCGATGCGTCCTCGCACGACGCATCACCCTGCCAACAGGCAGGAAGGCTGCTTAGGCAGCCAATCTGGGAAGAGGGCCTGAGCTGCGGTTGTGGTTACTCAATGCCGTTCCAACCAGTCGTGCACGAGGCGCAACAGGTTGATCGCCAGTGAGACCGCGGCCAAGCTTGGGCCCTTCTTCTTTTCCTCCTTCGCCGTCTCGGTCGCCCGAGTTGGTTCGGAGGAGGGAGGTCCGTCCTTCTTGCCGTCCAAAGTCACCTCCAGATCGAAGCCCGCCCTGCGGGCGTTGGACGTGATCTGAGGGACTGGTCGGCGTAGCGTACGGCCACCCAAGTGGCAGCCTATGGGGCCCGTTGGTCGGAGGGGGGCAGGTTCACCAAACAGGGGCGGGCGGTGACTCTCACCGCTAACTTGCTGTCCCTCGGCTGCGCCAACTGAGACGAGAACTGAGACGGAAGCCGAAGGGGCGCCCGGTTCGATGAACCGGGCGCCCCTTCTACCTGCGGTAGCGGAGGGATTTGAACCCTCGGTGACTTGCGCCACACTCGCTTTCGAGGCGAGCTCCTTCGGCCGCTCGGACACGCTACCGAGAGAGACCTTACAGCACGGCGGGCCGTGCTCTGAAATCGCTATTCGGGGGTCCGGGACCGGCGCTGGGAGCGGCCTTCAGCGGTCCCGGAAGAATTCCGTGAGCAGCCGGGCGGATTCCTCGGCCAGGACGCCCTCGACGACCTCGGGACGGTGGTTCAGACGCCGGTCGCGCACGACGTCCCAGAGCGATCCGGCGGCGCCCGCCTTCTCGTCGCGGGCGCCGTAGACCAGCCGGTCCACACGGGACTGGACCAGCGCGCCGGCGCACATGGTGCAGGGCTCCAGCGTGACCACGAGGGTGCAGCCGGTGAGCCGCCACTCCCCGAGCGCCATGGCGGCCCGGCGCAGGGCGAGGACCTCGGCGTGCGAGGTGGGGTCGCCGGTGGCCTCGCGTTCGTTGTGACCGGCCGCGAGCACCGTCGTACCGTCCGGGGACAGCACGACGGCGCCGACGGGGACGTCCCCGCCCCGGACGGCCTGTCCGGCCTCGTCCAGGGCGAGCCGCATCGCGGCCCGCCAGCGGTCGCGTACCGGGTCCGGAGACCCGGCTGCCTCGTGGAAGGTCAGCGGACGGTCTCCAGGACCTCGGCGGCGCCCAGAGCCTCGGCGATCTCGCTGAGCGCGTCGTCGCTGAGCGCCAGCAGCTCCTTGGCGCTCACACCCAGGTCGTCGAGGATCCGGATGTCACCGACCGGGCCGGACGGCACGGCGGACATGTCCGTGCCCGTGTCCGTGTCCTCGTCGTCCTCGGCCTCCGGCTCACCGTCCTCGGTGCCGTCGAGGTCGAGGGCGTCCAGGTCGTCGTCTTCGTCCTTGGGCTCCCTTCCGAGCAGTTCGTCCGTGAGCAGGAGCTCGCCGTACGAGCTGCGGGCGGCGGCGGCTGCGCTGGAGACGAAGACCCGGGGGTCCTCCTCGCCGTCCACGCGCACGACGCCGAACCACGCGTCTTCCTGCTCGATGAAGACGAGCACCGTGTCGTCGGCGTCCGACGCCGATTCCCGGGCCAGGTCGGCCAGGTCCGACAAGGTCTCCACATCGTCGAGCTCTGTGTCGCTCGCTTCCCACCCGTCTTCGGTGCGCGCGAGCAGTGCGGCGAAGTACACCGTGACTCTCCCACTGGTCTTAGGCGTGCCGGTTGGGGGTCCCCCCGGCGGAGGTTCTGGGCGGGGAGAGCTGGGCTCCGAGTCCCACCCACTCGGAATCGTGGCAGAAACAAGGCGTTCAGGGGACGTCTTCGGCTCCCTGTGTCTGGCAGTTTTGTTCGCACGTATGCAAAGAGGCATCCAGGTACCCGCGTACGGAATCACCAGCGCACTCGTTGCCGCCACCTGCGGATCGTACGCGGGTTTTCCCGCGGTCCACGCACGGCCTTCCCCATGACGGACCGCAACGCGCCACAAGCAGTGGATCTTTGCCGAAGGATCGGCTTTACGACTCTTAACCGTTCTTACGGTTTTACCGACTCCTACCAGCGGAACGTCCGCATACGCATGGCGTGCCGCAGCCGGGCCGTCTTGGCGCGGCGGGGCTGGACCCGGTCGCGCAATGCCCTGGCCTCGGCGAGTTCGCGCAGGAACCGGGCCCGGCGGCGACGCCGTTCGGCCTCCGTCTCGCCCTCGGGCGCGCCGTACGCGCGGTCCGACGGCTCAGGAAGAACGGGCAGCTCAGGCACATCAGACACGGTCACACCACCCCAGTCCGGTCACTCCCACTTTCCCCCGGACGGGGGGTTTGGTGCCAGCGAGGACCGGCGCGGGCCAGCGGCGAGGTGTACGCGGACGCGGTTACTGTTATGGGCATGCGTCTCCACGTCGTCGACCACCCTCTGGTCGCCCACAAGCTCACCACTCTGCGCGACCAGCGCACCGACTCCGCGACGTTCCGGCGGCTCGCCGACGAACTGGTCACTCTGCTCGCCTACGAGGCGACGCGGGACGTGCGGACCGAGGCGGTCGACGTCCAGACCCCGGTCTCGCCCACGACCGGCGTCAAGCTCGCCCGTCCCCGCCCGCTGGTGGTGCCGATCCTGCGGGCCGGGCTCGGCATGCTGGACGGCATGGTCCGGCTGCTGCCGACCGCCGAGGTGGGCTTCCTGGGCATGATCCGCAACGAGGAGACCCTCCAGGCGTCCACGTACGCCTCGCGGATGCCGGAGGACCTCTCCGGGCGCCAGGTGTACGTCCTGGACCCGATGCTGGCCACGGGCGGCACGCTGGTCGCGGCGATCCGTGAGCTCATCAAGAGGGGCGCGGACGACGTGACGGCGGTGGTCCTGCTGGCCGCGCCGGAGGGCGTCGAGGTCATGGAACGGGAACTGGCGGGAACGCCGGTCACGGTCGTCACGGCGGCCGTCGACGACCACCTCAACGAACACGGGTACATCGTCCCGGGCCTGGGAGACGCGGGCGACCGCCTGTACGGGGCGGCCGAGTAGGAGCCGTACGCCTTGGCGCCGTTGGGGTGCGGGTGTGTCGGCGCCGTAGGGGTGCGGGCGCGTTGACGCCTCAGGGGTACGGGTGTGTTGGCGGCTGCGGGTTCGTGGTGGGCTGGTCGCGCAGTTCCCCGCGTCCCTTACGGGGCGCGTGCGTCTCTTCGTCTGCGGGTTCGTGGTGGGCTGGTCGCGCAGTTCCCCGCGCCCCTTACGGGGCGGCGGCGCTCGGCTCGGCTCTCAGCAGCCCTTCTTCGACGTCGATGCCGTCGGCTTGGGGTGGGAGAGGGCCGTGATGGCCTTCGCGGCCGTCGCCTGGGGCGTGAGGGCCTTGAAGGCGTTGCCCAGGATCATGTCCACGGTGGCGCCCTTGCGGCCCGCCTCCGTGCGCTGGTCCGGTGCCGTGAGCTGCGTGGCCAGCACCGGCAGGGACGTGTGCAGGGCCGAGGCCGGTCCGAGCAGTATCGCCGTGCCCTTGACCTTCGCGTCGAACTTCGCCGGCGCGTTGCCGACGTCGCCGATCTTGAAGCCGCGTTTCTTGAGTTCGTCCGCGGTCTCCTTGGCCAGGCCCGTACGGGTCGTGGCGTTGTAGACGTTCACCGTGATCTGGGCCGGCTTGGGCAGCGCCGCCGCCGATGTACCGGCCGCCGGCTCCGCGCTCGCGGCGGCCTGCTTCACGCACGCCGTGGTACCGGCCGCCGCTGCCTCCTTGTCGCCGCCCGTGAAGACGTCGATGAGCTGCAGGGTGCCCCAGCCGACGAGGCCGAGCGCGGTGACGGAGGCGACCATGGAGAGGACGAGCCGGGCACGCCGCCGGCGCGGGCGCATGCGAGGGTATTTGTCCCCAGTGATCCGGTACTGGCCGCCCATGCCGGGGGGAGTCAGCATGCTCATGAGCGCAGCGTAGTGCGCCGCGGGTGCGTTGACTAATAGATGATCATCCGACGTCGCACGGTCCAACCCGAAAGGGGCAACCGGCGTGGAACGGCGGGTGGCGAGCGGGTGTCGGCCGAGTCGGTCGACTCGGCCGGGTCAGTCCAGTTCGAGCACGCGCGCGTGCAGCACCTGACGCTGCTGGAGGGCGGCGCGGACCGCGCGGTGCAGCCCGTCCTCCAGGTACAGGTCGCCCTGCCACTTCACGACATGCGCGAAGAGGTCGCCGTAGAACGTCGAGTCCTCGGCGAGGAGGGTCTCCAGGTCGAGCTGCCCCTTGGTCGTCACGAGCTGATCGAGGCGGACCGGGCGCGGTGCGACGTCCGACCACTGCCGGGTGCTCTCCCGGCCGTGGTCGGGGTACGGCCGGCCGTTTCCGATGCGCTTGAAGATCACACGGAAAGCCTACCGGTCCTGACGTTCCGGGCGCAGCCATGGCGACCGAGTGCGACGCTGGAAAAGCCACCGTAAAGGTCGTCAAAACGGTAAAAAGGGAACAGGGGTCCGATGATGAGTGCCGGTGAAGCCGCCGCGACCGGTGACCCGCCCCCGCCCCCGCCTCTGCCCCCGGCCGCCGCCGCGATCGCCTCCGGGTACGCCTTCACCGGTCAGGCCCTGGACCTCGGCGCCCTCCTGTGGGACGGGCGCTGCCGTCCCGACGCGCCGATCCGCATCCCCCTCCCCGTGCTCAACCGGCACGGCCTGGTCGCCGGCGCCACCGGCACCGGCAAGACCAAGACGCTCCAGCTGATCGCCGAGCAGCTCTCGGCGCAGGGCGTCCCGGTGTTCCTGGCGGACGTCAAGGGCGATCTGTCCGGCATCGCCCGGCCCGGACAGCGCGATGAAAGGGTCCTGGGGCGGGCGGGGGAGGCCGGGCAGGAATGGGCGGCGACCGGCTTCCCCGCGGAGTTCCTCGCGCTCGGCGGCCTCGGCCACGGCATCCCGGTCCGCGCCACGATCACCAGCTTCGGCCCGGTCCTGCTGTCGAAGGTGCTCCAGCTGAACCGGACCCAGGAACAGTCCCTCGGCCTGATCTTCCACTACGCCGACGCCAAGGGCCTGGAGCTGGTCGACCTCAAGGACCTGCGCGCGGTGGTCGCCTTCCTCACCTCCGACGAGGGCCGGGCCGAGCTGAAGAACATCGGAGGGCTGTCGACGGCCACGGCCGGGGTGATCCTGCGTTCACTGACCGCCTTCGAGGCGCAGGGCATGGCGGACTTCTTCGGCGAGCCGGAGTTCGACACGGCCGACCTCCTGCGTACGGCACCGGACGGCCGGGGCGTCGTCTCGGTCCTGGAACTCCCCGCCGTACAGGACAAGCCGCTCCTCTTCTCGACCTTCCTGATGTGGCTGCTGGCCGACCTCTTCCACGACCTCCCCGAGATCGGCGACGCCGACAAGCCGAAGCTGGTCTTCTTCTTCGACGAGGCGCACCTGCTGTTCAACGACGCCTCGAAGGCGTTCCTGGACTCGATCACGCAGACCGTGCGCCTGATTCGCTCGAAAGGGGTCGGCGTCTTCTTCGTCACGCAGACCCCCAAGGACGTGCCGTCCGACGTCCTGGCCCAGCTCGGCAACCGAGTCCAGCACGCGCTCCGCGCCTTCACCCCCGAGGACCAGAAGGCGCTGCGGGCGACCGTCCAGACCTTCCCGAAGTCGTCGTACGACCTCGAAGAGCTGCTCACCGGCCTCGGCACCGGCGAGGCCGTGGTCACCGTGCTCAGCGAGAGGGGCGCCCCGACGCCGGTCGCGGCGACCCGGCTGCGGGCCCCCGAGTCCCTGATGGGGCCGGTCGACGCGGCGGAACTCGACGAGGCGGTACGGGCGTCCGCCCTCCACGGACGTTATGCACAGGCTGTGGACCGGGAGTCGGCGTACGAGAAGTTGCAGCGGGCCCCGGCCGCCGAACCGAAGGCCGCGACCCGCCCGGAGAAACCCTCGTCCAAAGAGGAACCCTCGCTCGTCGAACAAGTCGTGAGCAGTGGGATGTTCAGGTCCCTGGCCCGTTCGGTGGGCACACAGCTCGGCCGCGAGATCACCCGGTCGCTGTTCGGTACGGCGCGCCGGCGCAGGTGAGCCGGGTGGCCGGGTGAGCCGGGTGAGCCGGGTGAGCCGGGCGCCCCGCACGGGCCGCCCGGCTCACGACGTCAACCGTGTTTCTGTTCCTGAGGGCGCGGCCTCGGCGGCTCCGCCACCTTCGCCTCCGTCTCCGGCTTCGGCGCGCTGCGAACGGCCTCCGCGCGCAGCAGGGCGCGCAGGACCGCGTACGGGTCTGAGGACATGACGGTGTTCCTTGCGTAGTGCTGACTGACCTGGGGGAGTGCGGGACCTGTCGGTCGGTCAGCAGCGCAGGACCACGGTGCGCAGCAGGGGCGTGGCGTACGGCGGACGCGGTGCCGTCGGGCACGGGCGGTGGCGGCCCGCCGGGTCGGCGGGCGCCGCGTCGGGGAGCGGCGCGGGGCGCTGGGGCACGTCGGCGCGGTGGACGGTGCGGGCGGGGAGCCGTAGCGGAGTGTCGAGGACGTCGTACTCGGCGGTCTCGGCGGAGGCGGCCGGAGCGGTCGCGGCGAGGGCCTCGGCGGCCGTCGGGGCGCCGGCCAGCAGCAGGACGAGCAGCAGCACGAGCGCCCGCAGCCAGGCGGGTCCTGGCTGCGGGCGGCCGGAGCGGGAGCCGCTGCTCATGGCGGTCATCTCCCCACGCGGCGGACGGTGTTCATCGCGCCGGGCGCGAGATCCGCTCGCTCGGCGTACCGGCGGGGCGCGAGGTTGACGCCGTTCACACTGCCCGCGGGATGTGCTTGGCCCGGCTGCGGAGGCCGAACGAGGAGATGATCTCGACGATGCCGACGACGACCAGCCAGATACCGGCGACCAGGGTCAGTACGGCGACCGACTCGAACGGCGAGACGATCAGCACGATGCCGGCGATGAAGGTGACGACGCCGAGGAAGATCATCCAGCCGCGGGCGGGCATCCCGGGGTCGTGGACGGCGGCGATCGTCTGGGTGATGCCGCGGATCAGCCAGCCGATCCCGATCCACAGGGCGAGCAGCAGGATCGACTCCAGCGGGCCGCGGAAGCAGAACAGGCCCAGCAGGATCGACAGCGCGCCGCTGATGAAGGCCAGCACCCGCAGCGAGGTCGTCTTGTGCGTGCCGAACGCGGCGACCAGCTGGAAGATGCCACTGATCAGCAGGTAGATACCGAAGAGCACGCCGGCGGCGAGCAGCGAGGCGCCCGGCCAGACGAGAACCAGGACGCCGAGGATCAGGGAGGCGATCCCGGTGAGCAGCACGGTCTGCCAGGCGGCCTTCGAGAGGGCGTGCAGGGGCCCCTCGAAGGGCGGTTCGGGCTCATGCCGGTAGGCGGGCGTGGGCGCGGATACGGAGGCGGACGCGGACGCCGGGCCTGAGGCCGGGGCCGGGGCCGGGGCGGGGGTCGGGGGGGTGTGAGCCGTGCGGTCGTCGTCGGCGGGGCCGGTGCTGGGAGGCTCGCTCATGCTTCCAGCTGAAAGCGACGGGACCGGCCCTGCCATCAGGGAGGGGCCGAACGGGTGACAGAACCCTTACCCGCCCCGGCCATTCCCCCGGGTCCTGCGCCGGCTGCTTCGCCCGGCTCCGGGCCCTGGGTCCTGCTCCGGCTGGTTCTCCCGGGTGTTGCGCCGATTGTTTCGCTGGGCTTCTGTGCCTGGTTCCTGCTCCGGCTGGTTCTCCCGGGTGCTGCTCCGGCTGCTCCGCCGGGCTCCGGCCCCTGGTTCCTGCCCCGGCTACTTCTCCGGCTTCCGGCCCCTGGTTCCTGCCCCTGCTACTTCTCCGGCTTCCGGCCCCCGGTTCCCTCCCCGGCTACTTCTCCGGCTTCCTGGCTCCCGGTTCCCTCCCCGGCTACTTCTCCCCGGCCTTCGCTGCCTTCGCCGCTGCCTTCATCTCCTGTTTGTGTGCTCGGACCTTCGCCAGTGACTCGGGCCCCGTGATGTCGGCCACGGACCGGAAGGACTCCGCCTCTCCGTACGCCCCCGCGGCCTCCCGCCACCCCGTCGGCCGTACTCCCAACTGCTTGCCCAGCAGCGCCAGGAAGATCTGTGCCTTCTGCTTGCCGAACCCGGGCAGTTCCTGGAGCCGCTTGAGCAGTTCCGCGCCGCTCTCGACGTCGCGCCAGATGCCCTCGGCGTCACCGTCGTAGTGCTCGACGAGGTACTGACACAGCTGCTGGATCCTCTTGGCCATGGAGCCGGGGTAGCGGTGCACCGCCGGCTTCTCGGAGAGCAACGCGGCGAAGGCTTCGGGGTCCTGGGCGGCGATCTCGTGCGCGTCCAGGTCGTCCGTCCCCATCCGCTGTGCGATGGTCGCCGGCCCCTTGAACGCCCACTCCATCGGAACCTGCTGGTCGAGCAGCATGCCGGTGAGCGCGGCGAGCCTGCTGTGGCTGAGGAGTTCGTCGGCCGCGGGGTCCTGGGCGAGATGCAGAGTCGTGGCATTGGCCCCGGCGTCGGTTTCGGTGTCGGGCTTGGCCTTGGCGTTGGCGTCCATGGCTCGATGATCCCGCGCCCGTACCCGCCCCGCGCGCCCGCGGCGGCCCGGCCTCCGCCGCTCCCGCACCCCTCACGTACGATTCCTCCACGATTCAGATTAGGCAAGGCTAACCTTAGGCAAGGGGTGTCGCAGGGTGACCATCAAGACGTACCGAGACGCCTGGGGCATCCCGCACCTGAGGGCGGCCGAAACCCGCGAACTCGCCCGTGCGCAGGGCCGGGTCACCGCCCACGACCGGGCCCGGCAACTGGAGGTCGAACGGCACCGGGCACAGGGCACGTCGGCGTCCTTCCTCGGTTCCCCGGCCGTCGCCTGGGACGTGTTCGCCCGCCGGGCCCGCCTGGCGGACACCGCGAGACGCTGCTTCCAGGCGCTGGAGAGACGGGACCCGGAGACAGTGAGCGAGTGCCACGACGTCCGCCCCGGCGACATCGGCATCCACGTCCTGCTCGCCCCGGCCGGACCGCAGGGCCCCCGCTCCGGCTGGACGGACGCCCTCTTCTCCGTCTTCACGGAGTTCGCCCTGCGCACCCTCGACCGCCACCGCGTCGTCGTCGACCCGGACGTCCGCAACGAGAAGGCGATCGCCCGATTCGTCCGCCAGGGCTTCACGCCCGGCCCGGCCGTCGTACTCCCCGAGATCGACCTCCGGGATGTCCATCTACCCGAAAAGCGGGCTCAACTGGCATTTCTCCCCCGGGCGGTAGCCTTCCCGGATGCTGACCCCCGATGACCTGATCGCCCACTACGGCCTGGAGCCGATCCCCCGCGAGGGCGGCCTGTTCCGGCAGACCTGGGCCGGTCCCGAACGTGCCGACGGCCGCCCCGAGGGCACCGCGATCGTCGTCCTCCTCACCGCCGACGACTTCTCGGCCCTGCACCGCCTCCCCACCGACGAGATCTGGCACCACTACCTGGGCGACCCCCTGGACCTCCTGCTCCTCGCCCCCGACGGCACCACCCGCACTCCCGTGCTCGGCCCGGACCTCCGAGGCGGCCAGCAGATCCAGCTCACCGTCCCGGCCGGCACCTGGATGGGCGCCCGGGTGGCACCGCCCGGCGCCTGGACCCTGTTCGGCTGCACCATGGCCCCCGGATTCACCTTCGAGGGGTACGAACACGGGAACGCGGCCCACCTCACGGCGCGTTACCCCTCCGAAGCCACCCGTATCACGGGACTCTGCCGTCCATGACCCAGCTACTGGACGGACAGATCGCCCTGGTCACGGGCGCGAGCGGCGGCATCGGCCGGGCCGTCGCGCTGCGCCTGGCGGAGGAGGGCGCCGCGGTGGCCGTGCACTGCCGTACAGCGGTGACGGCGGCGCACGAGGTCGCCTCGGCCATCGGCGACCGAGCGGTCGTCGTGCAGGGCGACCTGACCGACGAGGCGACCTGCCACCGGATCGTCCAGGAGGCCGCGGACTGGGGCGGCGGCCGGCTGACCGCGCTCGTCAACAACGCGGCCGTACAACCCGTACAGCCCCTGCCCGGCATGACCGCGGCCGACTGGCGTGCGGTCGTCGACACCGACCTCGGCAGCGTCTTCGCCTGCACCCAGGCCGCCGCCGACATCATGCGCGCCCAGCCCGAGGGCGGCACGATCACCCACATCGCCTCCATCGAGGCGACCCACCCGGCCCCCGGCCACGCGCACTACAGCACGGCGAAGGCGGCGGTGGTGATGCACGCGCGAGCGGCGGCCCTGGAGTACGGCCGCCTCGGTATCCGCGTCAACACGGTCTCCCCGGGTCTGATCGACCGGGAGGGCCTGGCGGACGCCTGGCCGGAGGGGGTGCGGAGATGGCAGGAGGCGGTACCGACGGGCCGGTTGGGACATCTGGAGGACGTGGCGAACGCGGTGGTCTTCCTGGCGTCCCCGCTCGCGTCGTGGATCACCGGCCACGACCTGGTGGTGGACGGCGGGGTGTCCGCCCGGCCGACGTGGTGACGGCGCCCCTGACCACAATGAGCGCTGCACGCCCCCCATCCGTATGAACCATGAACGCCTGCTTCCGAACTCAGGACGGTGACGTGAGCGAAGAACCCGGCCGGCGGTGCATCACCACCCCCCGCACGACAGCCCCCCACCAAGCGGCCCTCCGCTCGCTCGCCTTCCTCGGCACCCTCCTCGCAGCCCTCCTGCTCGCGTCGGCCGCCCCCGCCTCCGCGCACGCGGCCCTGCGCGGCAGCGACCCCGCCGACGGCGCCGTACTGAAGTCGTCGCCCGGCTCCGTCACCCTGACCTTCACCGAGTCCGTCGGCCTGCTCGACGACTCGTTCCGGGTGTACGACCCCACCAACCACGGGGTGGCCACCGGCGACCCCGCGCACGGCCCCGCCGGCTCGGACACCGCCCGGATCACCTTCCCGAAGAAGCTCGGCACCGGCACGTTCACCGTGGCGTGGCGAGTCGTGTCGGCGGACAGCCACCCCGTCTCCGGTGCCCTCACCTTCTCCGTGGGCAAGCCGTCGGCGACCACGGCGGCCGTCCCCGCCGGCCCGGTCGAGAACCCGGCCACCGGCAGCCTCTACAACATCGGCCGCTATGTCGCGTACCTCGCCGTGGCGCTGCTGATAGGCACCGTCGCCTTCATAGCCCTCTGCCGTCCGCCGGACGCGGCCCCGCTCCGCAAACCGATCCGGACGGCCTGGTGGGCCCTGCTGGCCGCCACCCTCTTCCTCTTCGTCCTCCGCTCCCCCTACGAGGAGGGCACCTCCCCGGCGACGGCCTTCGACCTCTCCGCGCTCGCCAGGACCGCGACGGGCCGCCCGGGTCTGGTCCTGCTGGCGAGGGTCGCCCTCCTGGCGATCACGGCAGGCCTGTACGCCTTGTTCGTCCGTAAGCGCGAGCACCGGCTCCGCCCGTCGTCCCGCCCGTTCCTGGTCACAGCCGCCGTTCTCGCCGTCGCCCTGACCCTGACCTGGGCGACGGCGGAACACGCCTCGGCCGGCATCCAGGTACCCCTGGCGATGACGTCCTCGGTCCTGCACCTCCTGGCGATGGCGCTGTGGCTGGGCGGCCTCACGGCCCTCCTCACCACCCTCTACCGGGCCACCGCCACCCCCCTCCCCGCCGTCGTCGTCACCCGCTTCTCCCGGGTGGCCTTCGCCTCGGTGACGGTCCTCGTGGTCACCGGCGTGTACCAGTCCTGGCGCGGCCTGGGCTCCTGGCAGGCGCTCACCGACACGACGTACGGCCGTCTCCTGCTCGTCAAACTCATCGCCGTGACCCTGTTGCTGGCGGCGGCCTCCCAGTCCCGCCGCTGGACGGCGAAGCTGGCGGGCGCCCCGACCGCGGCCGCGGCGGCGGCCCGCGAGCGCGTCCCGCAGACGGTCGGCGCGCCGCTCCCGGAGACCCCGCCGGCCTCGGAGGAACCGGTCCCCACGCCGCTCCCGGAGACCTCACCGGCCTCGGAGGAACCGGCCCCCACGCCGGACCACCGGGCGCTGCGCCGCTCGGTCCTCGCCGAAGTCGCCATCGGCGTCGCCGTCCTGGTCATCACCACGATCCTGACCGGCACCCTGCCCGGCCGCGCGGCCGCCGAAGCGGCGGAGGCGGGCACGGGCACGGGCACGGCCACGACCGGAGGCATCCCGACTACCTCCGTCTCCATGGTCCCGTTCGACGTCGGCACCCCGAACGGCCACGGCAAGGTACAGATCACCCTGGACCCGGGCCGGGTCGGCGACAACTCCGTGCAGGCGGTCGTCTTCGGCCCCGACGGCGGCATCTCCGCCGTCCCCGAACTCCGCCTCTCCTTCACCCTCACCGCCCAGAAGATCGGCCCCCTCCCGGCCGGCCTCACCGACCGCGGCGGCTACTGGGGCACCAACTCCGTCAACCTCCCGATCGCTGGCGAGTGGACGATGAACCTGACGGTACGGGTGTCGGACCTGGACCAGGTGACGGTGGCGAAGAAGATACGGATCACCGGGTAGCCGCCCCGGAGGTCGCTCTCTGCGGAGGACACGAGATGGCGTTGATGCCCTCGTACGGCATGACCGCGTTGTCCGAGTAGGCGCCGGCCGTCAGGTCCCTGTCGCTGGTGGCGCCGGCGGTGATCGCGGCCGACTGCTGGTCCGCGCTCAGCGAGCGCAGGAGCGCGTAGCCGGCGGCGAGTTCTTCCTCGAAGCTCTTCGTGCCCTCGTACTTACTGTCGATGCCGTAGTCGGCGACACGGGGCTCGGACCCCATGAAGGTCGGGGTCATGACGACCTGGTCGCCGAGGACGAAGTAGTTGATCACCAGGTGGTGACCCTCGAACTGCCGGCCCCACGGCTCCGTGGCCGACGGGGTCCCCGTGATGGTGAGCCAGTACAGCTCGTCGTCGAACTTGTCGGTCAGGTCGACCAACTGCCCGGAAGGGCCCCACCGTGAACGATGGGGCCCTTCGACGTATTGGCCCGGTGAGAGCAATGGCGGAGGAGACGAGATTCGAACTCGTGAGGGGTTGCCCCCCACACGCTTTCCGCATGTTCGTCTGGGGGTTCGGCGGCGGCCGTCAGCGTCCTGACCTGGGCTGAGAGGGCCCGATGGAAGCACTCCGGACACCTCTGAACAGAGGTGAATGCAACCCAAACTGCAACCTTCGGACCGGCTTCCCGGCCGGTGTGCCATATGCCCCGCCACCCGTCGGTGGCCTCTTCGTCCCGTAACGGGCGGGGTGGTCGGTGAGGCCACGGCGGCACCTCGGGCGTGCGGTGTCCGCCATGCCTCGTCGGCGGCACACTGGAGACGACGGGGCGACCGCCGGGCAGCCTCCGGGCGGCCCCAGGGCCGCAACCCCCGGGCAGTCTTCCGGCCGGTCGGCCGATGGCGGATCAGTACGGCGGGAGCGGATATGGCTGAGGCTTCCGGAGCGGCCACGCGGGACGGACCTACAAGCGCGGCCTGCCAGATGGACGAGACCGGGTTGCGCCGTCTGCTCGCCGGGCTCACTGCGGTCCGGGACGGCGACTTCCGCACACGGATCCCCGAAGACGGAGACGGGCTGATAGGCGAGATCGCCACCGTCTTCAACGGCATGCTGGACCAGCTGTCACGGTCCACCTCCGAGGTGACCCGGGTGGCCCGCGAGGTCGGCAGCGAGGGCCGTCTCGGCGGGCAGGCCCAGGTGCCGGACGTGTCGGGGTCGTGGAAGGACCTCACCGAGTCGGTGAACGCCATGGCGGGGAACCTCACCACTCAGGTGCGAAACATCGCGCAGGTGGCCACCGCCGTGGCTTGCGGCGACCTCTCCCAGAAGATCACCGTGGACGCCCGCGGGGAGATCCTGGAGCTCAAGGAGACCATCAACACGATGGTCGACCAGCTGTCGGCGTTCGCCGACGAGGTGACCCGGGTGGCCCGCGAGGTGGGCACCGAGGGCAACCTCGGCGGCCAGGCCACCGTCCGCGGCGTCTCCGGCACCTGGAAGGACCTCACCGACAACGTCAATGTCATGGCGTACAACCTCACCGGCCAGGTCCGCTCCATCGCGCAGGTGGCCACCGCCGTTGCCCGGGGCGATCTCTCCCAGCGGATCGTCGTCGAGGCCAAGGGGGAGGTCGCCGCCCTCGCAGGCGTCATCAACACCATGGTCGACACCCTGTCCGCGTTCGCCGGCGAGGTCACCAGGGTGGCCTCCGAGGTGGGCACCGACGGTATCCTCGGCGGCCAGGCCCGGGTGCCGCATGTGGCGGGTACCTGGAAGGACCTCACGGACAGCGTCAACTCCATGGCGAACAACCTGACCGGCCAGGTCCGCAACATCGCCCAGGTCACCACCGCCGTCGCAGGCGGCGACCTCACCCGCAAGATAGACGTGGACGCCCGCGGGGAGATCCTGGAACTCAAGACCACCATCAACACCATGGTCGACCAGCTGTCCTCCTTCGCCGCTGAGGTGACCCGGGTGGCCCGCGAGGTCGGCAGCGAGGGCCGCCTCGGCGGGCAGGCCGAAGTGGAGGGCGTCTCCGGCACCTGGAAGCGGCTCACCGAGAACGTCAACGAGCTGGCCGGCAACCTCACCCGGCAGGTCCGCGCGATCGCCGAGGTCACCAGTGCCGTGGCCGAGGGAGACCTCACCCGCTCCATCACCGTGGACGCCTCGGGAGAGGTCGCCGAGCTCAAGGACAACATCAACGCCATGGTGAAGTCGCTGCGCCAGACCACCCAGGCCAACCACGAGCAGGACTGGCTCAAGACCAACCTGGCCCGGATCTCCGGCCTGATACAGGGCCGCCGCGACCTCGCCGACGTCGCCAGGCTGATCATGGACGAGTTGGTGCCGCTGGTCTCCGCGCAGTACGGCGCCTTCTTCCTCGCCGAGGACACCCACGACGGCGTGCAGCTGTGCCTCGTCGACTCCTACGGACGCCCCGAGAACTCCCGCCGCCCCACGCGGTTCCGGCTCGGCGAGTCGCTGGTGGGTCAGGCCGCCCGCAGCCGACGCACCATAGCGGTGGACGACGTCCCAGCCGAGTACGTCACCGTCTCCTCCGGTCTCGGCAGTGCGGCCCCCGCCAGCCTGATCGTGCTGCCGGTCATGGCGGAGGAGCAGGTGCTCGGCGTCATCGAGCTGGCCTCCACCGTCCGCTTCACCCCGGTGCACCGGGACTTCCTGGACCAGCTGATGGAGACCATCGGCGTCAACGTCAACACCATCATCGCCAACGCCCGCACCGACGAGCTCCTGGGCGAGTCCCAGCGCCTCGCGGGCGAACTTCAGGCCCGTTCGGAGGAACTCCAGGTCCGCCAGGAGGAACTGCAGCACTCCAACGCCGAGCTGGAGGAGAAGGCCGCGCTGCTGGCCAGCCAGAAACGCGACATCGAGACGAAGAACCTGGAGATCGAGCAGGCGCGGCAGGAGCTCGAGGCCCGGGCCCGGGAGCTCGCCCGTGCCTCCAAGTACAAGTCGGAGTTCCTGGCCAACATGAGCCACGAGCTGCGGACCCCGCTCAACAGCCTGCTCATCCTCGCCCAGCTGCTGGCCCAGAACCCCAGCCGCAATCTCACCCCGAAGCAGGTGGAGTACGCGGAAGTCATCCACTCGGCCGGATCCGACCTGCTCCAGCTGATCAACGACATCCTCGACCTGTCCAAGGTCGAGGCGGGGAAGATGGACATCAGCCCCGAGCGCTTCCGGCTGCGTCAGCTGCTGGACTACCTGGAGGCCGCTTTCCGCCCCCTGACCTCCCAGAAAGGACTGGAGTTCCGGGTCGTCACGGCACCCGGAGTCTCCTCCGAGCTGGTCACCGACGAGCCCCGGCTGCGCCAGGTGCTGCGCAACCTGCTGTCCAACGCGGTGAAGTTCACCGAGACAGGCCATGTCGAGCTGCGGATCGAACCCGTCGACACCGCCGCCGCCAACCTGCCCGACTCCATCCGCCGCGGCGGCTCCGCCCTGGCCTTCCGGGTCAGCGACACCGGCATCGGCATCCCGGACCAGCACCTGGAGAGCATCTTCAGTGCCTTCCAGCAGGCCGATGGCACTACCAGCCGCAAGTACGGAGGAACCGGCCTGGGCCTGTCCATCTGCCGCGAGATCGCCTACCTGCTCGGCGGCTCCATCCACGCGCGGAGCGCCCTGGGCGAGGGCAGCTGCTTCACCCTGTACCTGCCGACCGTGCACCCCGCCGTCCAGGACACCGCGGCCCCTCCGGTAGCCGCCGCGGCCCCTGTGGAGGCAGTGCCCGGCACCGAGCCGCCCGACCGCCGCGGCACCGCACCCGGTGGCCTGGGACGCCCCGGCGAAGCCGGCCTCGCCGCGGACACCCAGGGCGCGCCACCCGCAGAGCGCCGCGTGCTGGTGGTCGAGGCCAGGCCGCGAGGGCTGCTGTCCCTGCTGACCGAGAGCGCCGTCGCAGAT
This sequence comes from Streptomyces sp. NPDC048417, assembly GCF_040651615.1. NCBI lineage: Bacteria > Bacillati > Actinomycetota > Actinomycetes > Kitasatosporales > Streptomycetaceae > Streptomyces > Streptomyces sp. NPDC048417. Next base: position 478,327 of record NZ_JBEZKI010000001.1, read on the forward strand.
CTGCCCGGGGTCCCCTCGCCTGTCCGCGTGGACTCTGCCGCCGATCCCGGGGAGGCGGCGGCCGCACTGGCCGGCCGGACCCACCACTGCGCTGTGGTGGATTGCGGCCTGCCCGGCGAGGGTGCGGGCGAACTGCTGCATCTCCTCGACGCCGACCCGGCCCTGCGCCACGTCCCCGTCCTGGTCCACTGCGGCCACCCGGCGCCCTCGGCCGAGGAGGAGCATCGGCTCCGGGCCCGGGCCGGCGCCCAGCCGCTGGAGGTGCTCACCAGTCTGGACGAGCTGCGCGAGCGCATCGTGCTGCACCTCACCGCCGAGCGCCCCGGCGAGGCCCTACCACTGGTCCACGCCGCCAACGCCAGACCGGAAGCGCCCCAGGAGGCCGATCCGCTGGCCGGCCGCACTGTACTGATCATCGACGACGATGCCCGGAACGTCTTCGCCCTCACCGGCATTCTGGAACTGCACGGCATGCGCGTCCTGCACGCCGAGAACGGCCGTGCAGGTGTCGAGGCAGTGGCCGAGGAGGACATCGACCTGGTCCTGATGGACGTGATGATGCCGAAGATGGACGGCTACGCCGCCACCGAGGCGATCCGCGCCATGCCCGGGCGTCGCCGTGTGCCGATCATTGCGGTCACCGCCAAGGCCATGTCCGGTGACCGAGAGAAGTGCCTGGCCGCCGGGGCCGACGACTACGTGCCCAAGCCCGTCGACGCGCAGGAGCTGGTCCACTGCATGCGCAGCTGGCTCGACCTGTGATGTGCTTGAGGCGGGTATCGGGCGGGCAGTCGCCCGCCGGGTTCCCGGGCCGAGGAGCAACACCATGGTGGAGCAGCAGCGCGAGCCCACGCGGCACGGTGAGACCGGAGCGGCCGGGCTGGCGGCCACCGTCGACCGGCTGAGTGCCGAGATCCGCGCCCTGCGGGAGGACAGCGAAACCCGGACTCTGGTGAAAATCGCCCAGGGCGTCCTGGTGGAGCGGCTGAACTGTGCTCCGACCGAAGCCGCGCGGCAGCTGCAAAGGCTCGCCTCCGACGCCCGGATATCCCTGCCCGAGCTGGCCGCCGACATCGTCGACCAGGCCGCCTCGGACACCATCGCCCGTGCGGCCGCGGAAGCCCGCGCCGCGCAGGCCGCGCCCGGCACTGGCCGGACGGCGGAGGCAGCCGCGCAGCCGCAGGGCGAAGGGGCCGCCCTGCGACTGCGGACGGCGGAGGCCGCCGCCATCCTGGCCGGCGACGACACCCAGGCGCTCGCCCGCGCCCTCCTCGACCGGGCCCTGAGCCCATTGGGCGCCACCGCCGCCGCCGTGTGGTCAGTCGCCCCCGACGGGTCCCTCACGCTGGAGGGAGAGGCAGGGTTCGGCCCCGCCGAGGCCGCCCGCTGGCGCTATGTCCCGCCCGGGCTCGGCACCCCGGCCCAGCAGGCCAGCACCGAGGACCGAACGCTGTGGATCACCGAGTCCGGCGACGCGCTGCCGCCCACCATCGGCGGCGGCAGCGGCGGCACACGGGCCGTCGTGCCTGCTCAAGGCGGCGGTCAGCGGGTAGCCGTCCTGGAGGTCCACTGGCCCGGCCCCCACTCCGCGCTCGCCCTCCAGCGGCAGCTGGACGCCCTGGCCCAGCTGTGCGCCCTGTCACTCTCCGACCACGGCGTGGAGTCTGGCAGCCCGCCCGGAGGGGCTGCCGCCTGGCTCGTCGGACTGCTCGACGGCCTGCTGGACTCCGTCGCCCTGCTGCGACCGCTGCGGGACCGCGACGGCCGGATCACCGACTTCGTGATCGAGCACACCAATGAGCGCTTCACCGACCCGGCCGGTCGTCCTCGTGGCTCGCTGACCGGGCTGCCGCTGCTGGAGGCGTATCCGCTGTTCGCGGCGGAGGGCGGGCTGTTCGAGCGGATCAAGCGGGTACATAGCACCGGGGGCCCCTATCGCAGCCAGAGCATGGTTTTAAGGTTCCCGGGCAGCCCGGCGCCCCCGGCCGTGGTCGCTGCCGTGGGGCTGGCCCGCTTCGGCGATGTGGTGCTGCTCAGCTGGCGTATCCCGGAGGGCGATGCCCGGCTGGCCGACCTGCTGCAGCACGCCCAGCGGGTCAGCCGGATCGGCGCCTTCGAGGAGAACCTGACCACCGGTGAGATCACCTGGACCGAGCAGCTGTCCACCCTGTACGGGCTGCCGCCCGGCGCGGCCCCGGTGCCGCTGCACCAGCTCTCCGGACACGCGCACCCCGACGACACCGGCGCCGTGGGTCGCTTCCTGCGCACTGTGCTGCACAAGCGGGAGGAGAGCGCGATCACCTTCCGGCTTCGGCGCGCCGACGGGGTGGTCCGCCACCTGCGGGTGGTCGCCGAACCCGTCTGCGACGCCTCGGGGCTCCTGGTCGCGGTACGCGGCGCCTACCAGGACATCTCCCCCCACCACTGGACCGAGGTCGCGCTGGCCGCCACCCGGGACCGGCTGGCCGGTGCCGAGCAGCAGGCCGCGGAGCATCACCGCCTGACCCGGCAACTGCAGCGGGCGATCATGCCTCCGACGGCTCACCCGGTGTACAGGCCGGGACTGCGGATCGCCGTGCGCTACCGCCCGGCGGAGGAGGACCAGCGGGTCGGCGGAGACTGGTACGACGCCGTCGCACTTCCCGATGGCCGGGTGCTGCTCACGGTCGGCGACATCGCCGGCCACGGCATCGCTGCCGCGACGGGCATGGTCGTCCTGCGAAACGCCCTGCGCGGCCTGGCCGTCACGGGTGCGGGGCCGGGTCGGCTGCTCTCCTGGCTGAACAGCGTCGCCTGCTGCCTCACCGAACAGGTCACCGCGACGGTCGTCTGCGGCCTGTTCGATCCCGAGGCCCGTGCCCTGAGCTGGGCCAATGCAGGACACGTGCCCCCGGTCCTCGTCAGCCACGGGAAGGCCGAAGCCCTCACGCCGCCGGACGGTGTGCTGCTGGGCGCTGTCGACGACGCCTCGTACGAGGAGTTCCGGCACGTCCTGCGGCCGCAGGACATCCTGCTGATGTACACCGACGGCCTGATCGAGCGCCGCGACAGCAGCATGGAGCAAGCCCTCGGACAACTCCTCGCCGCCGCCAGCCGCCCGGTGGACGATCTCGAGGACTATCTGGACCATCTGCTGTCCTGTGACATCGCCGACACCGACGACGACACCTGCCTGATCGCCGTTCAACCGACCTGATCGCCGTGCTGCCGGCGGGCTGACAGCCGGGCCGGTACTCCGCCGGCGCCGCCGCATCCGCTGAGCAAAACGCCCCGCTCAGACACCCGTCTGAGCCGGGCTTGGGTGGAGCCGCCTTCGGGATTCGAAACCCGAGACCTACGCATTACGAGGGCCTGCAAGATCGTGACGTAAGGGGCGTGGAATGGTCGGAAGGTTGTCCTGGGAGCTGGAGAGAGCCTCCTCGGCCCGGGGTTTGCGGCCCGGGAAGCGTGATCTTCCTATGACCGGCAGAACCGGGGAGTGGCGGGTTACCGAGAGGCAGTCGGAGGGGCCGTAGTAGTAACGATCGACGGGACAACACAACCCGCCGCGAGCGAAGGACCCCTGCTTCATCGATGCGATTCGCAAACAGGGAGGGACCCGGATGAGTGCCGTTTCGGCTGGTTCCATCCGCCGGGAGGAAGGCGCCGCAGGGCCGGGGCACCGACCTCTGGACAAGGTCCGAGCGTTGCAACGGACGCTCTACCGCTGTGCCAAGCAAGAGCCCGAACGCCGGGTTCACGCCCTGTATGGCCATGTCCATCGCATGGACGTTCTCGGGCGGGCGTGGGCCGGTGTGTGCGCAAACCGAAGAGCCCCCGGCGGGGACGGAAAGACCGTCGATGCGGTGGAAGCCTCGGGGTGATGAGAACCTTTGAAATCGGGTCTGGTCGGAATTTCGTGACGGTCACGATCGCGTAGTCCTCAGCGTCTGTGAACGGTCACGATGATCTCCATGGGGAAGTCCATGAACTTCCCCATGGAGATCCCGAACGCGCTTCCGTGGTTTTCCGGTCCTACCGGCGCGGCGGCGCACACTCAGGGCGATCCGACAGATGCAGCCTTGGTCCGTTGGTGTCGGTCAGTAGCCGATGGTGAAGCGGCGTTGGACGAAGCGCGGCAGTTCGGCCTCGTCGACAAGGGCGACGGCGGAGTCCTCCATGGAGATACGGCTGCGCCCTTCCGCGTCGAGTACCGGCTGGTCGCCGCCGATTCGGAACCGGCCCGTACGTTCCCCGGGTGCGATGTCCTCCGCGGGGCTGAAGTAGGTCCACAGCCGGTTGGAGGTGCGCAGGACGTTCAGGGCGTCGCGGTGGCCGCGCACCGCGGCGGCGTACTCCCTCGGCAGGCCGATCGCGTCGAGGGTTTCGTGCAGGAGTTCGTCGGAGTCGGCCCGTACGACTCCGGGCTCGATCTCCAGGCTGCCGGCACCGCCGATGACGATGAGCCGGGTCCGTGGGTGGCTTTCCAGCGCCTTCAGGAGTGCTCGCGCGGCGGTGGCGTACACCGTGGGATCGGCGATCGATCGGGCCACGGTGTCGGCGATGTCCTTGGCGGCGTTTCCGGGCTGGAATCCGCTGATCAGTACGTCGAGGCCGGGTATGACGGCGGCGACGGCGTCGGCGTCAAGGACGTCGACGCTCTTCCAGACGACGTTCTTGCGGTCCTCGTCGATCCCCGTGGCGTCGCGGCTGAAGGCCGTGACGTGATGCCCCCGGTCGAGGGCTTCGGTGACGACGCGACTGCCGATGCCGCCTGTGGCCCCGATGACTCCGATGTGCATGGCTCTCCCTGGGTAGTTGCTCGTACCGCCGCCTGCCTTCACGGCAGGCATAGACTATACGGCGTGAAGTATTAATACGGCGCACAGAATTGTGACGCTGTAGAGTGAGTGGCCATGGAAAGCGTGGGAAACACCAAGGGGCGCCGCGAGCGGTTGAGGGCCGAGACGACCGCTGAGATCAAGAAGGTCGCGCTGGAGTTGATGGCCTCGGGGGGACCGGACGCGATCACGCTGCGGGCCATCGCGCGCGAGATGGGTATGACGGCCAACGCCATCTACGGCTACTTCGCCACCCGCGACGACCTGGTCACCACGCTCATCAGCAACGTCTACACCTCGCTGGCCGACACCGTGGACGCCGCCTGGGACGCCGCCCCAGCTCAGGATCCGGCCGCTCGGATCCAGGCATGGGCCCGCGCCTTCAGGAACTGGGCGCTGGCCAACCCAGAGGGCTTCCGCCTCATCTACGGCGACCCCGTCCCCGGCTACCAGCCGCCCGAGGGCGGCGCCGCTCCGGAAGCCGCCCGCCGTGTCTGCACTGGCATCACCGCACTCGCAGCGGCGGCCTGGCCGCACGCCGAACTCCGTTACTCGGACAGCGACTTCGAGTGGTCCGACTTCGACCTCGGTCTGCTGGACAAGGTCCGCCCGGCCTTCCCCGACCTGCCCCCTGCCGCCGTGGCCCTTGCCCTGCGTATCTGGAGCCACCTGCACGGCCTGGTGTCACTGGAGATCTACGGCCACCTGCAGACCCAGGCCCTCAGCCCGGAGAAGCTCTTCCGCGAAGAACTGGCCCGGCTCATCCAGTCCTTGGGCATCACACCGCAGAGCTGACTGCCCTGCGCAAGCGACCCAGCTACAGGACCGCTGACTCGCCTCTGTAGGGCAAGCACGCTTGCCGGACCCTCCCCTGGGCCGCGCTCACTACCGAACCCCACCAGGCAACGTCACACGCTGGCAACCGCGAGCCATGGCTTGACTGCTGGCGACGGCGCCGCGACGGATACGCCGCTGCTGAACACACCGGTCCTCATCGGTACGGTGCAGCGCTACGGCGAGGCCATGAGCACCTGAGCCCCAGCCGCGCCGGAGGCGTTGATCGAAGAGGCCACCGTCGACGCCTACGGCGAGGATGAGCAGCTCACCGGCTTCTTCACGATGATCGAGGAGAGCCTCGCCGTGCCGTTCCCCACGACTGTTCTCGGCGTCGAGGTGAGCGTGGTCGGTGTCGATCTGACCGAGGACGGACGCGTGGTCGCACGCTGCGCCCGGGGGTCGGTCCGACAGGACATCGGAATTCTGGACCTGTCGCTGCCGGAACCCGCTCCCGAGGGCCCGCAATGGATCGAGGCATACCGCTACCGGACCCGCTGAACTGGCGCGTCGTACAAACTGCCCAGCTGAGCCCCAGCTCGAACGGACAGTCGCCCCGACTGCCGCTGACCGGACCGACTGCGATGCGGGGAACAGACAGCACGTAGCGCGCATACCGCAGTATGCTTGCTGCTATGGCTGACACCACACGTATCACGGTGACACTCCCCACCGAGCAGGTGGCGGAGCTGAAGAAGATCACGGACAACATCTCCGGCTACGTGGCCGAAGCGGTCGCCAGGCAGATCCGGCACCAGCTCCTGGGGGCCGACCTGCGCAGCCACACGGACGAGCATGGGGCCTTCAGTGAGGAAGAGCTGGCCGAGGCGCGGGCGCGGATCTTCGGTACGACGTCGGCCGCCGGCGGCGCGAGCGCAGCGTGAGCGGGCACCTCGAGACCGTCGTCCTGGACAGCGAGGGACTGTCGGCCTGGGTGGCGCAGGACCGGAAGGTTCTGGCGATGTTCCAGGTGTTCCACGACCTGGGAGCGGACCTTGTCGTCAGCGCCAACACCATCGTGGAGGTGAGCCACGCCAGGGTGAACCTGCCCCGACTGCAATGGGCGCTCTCCCGGGTCAAGGTGGAGCCGATCACGGAGGTGGCGGGCAGGGCGGCGGCCCAACTGCTCAAGGGCGCCGGTCTGCACGGACACAAGCACGCGATCGACGCCACCGTCGCGGAAGCGGCCTTGCGTCAGCCTGGCCCGGTCGCCATCCTCACGTCGGATGTCGATGACATGACCCGGCTGTGCGGCAGCAAGGTCCGGATGATCGGGCTATGACCGCGACATCGTCCCGGGATCATGGGCAGATCCGCGTGGATCCGCCGAGACCAGAGTCGCCGCAGGCCAACTCGTGACGGGTGAATCAGGCATCGACGGATGCGGGGGCATGACTGCGTTCGGTGCCGAAGCTTCTCAGGGCGCAACACCTGCTGGCGGCTCAGGGCGGCGACTGCCTCTTCGTCCACGCCGTAGCGGACGGCCAACTCCTCGTGTGGGTCCTGGCGGCCGGTAACCGTCGTGAAGTATCCCGTCAGATGGTGTGGCTCCCCGCGGTCTGCGCCGGTCGCCCCATAGTTCGTCGTCCAGGTCGATAACCGTCCGACTCATGTTTGTCTCCCTGATATCAAATATGGAGTCAAGTGAATCTCGCGAGGTGCCCGCGGGTGGCACACCCGGGCACCCGGCCTTGGCCGCCGAGTCCTACGCGGGCATCACGCCATGGATGCGGGAGAGAGTGAAGACGCGTTCCGCTTCGCGCAGGTGGCACCAGGCGTCGAGGTAGGGCGGGTCGAGCTCCAGGTCGCTGAGGGTGCGTACGGTCCGGTTGCCCGAGGTGGCGATGTACTCGACCGTGATGCCCGCACCGGTGTCGATGGCATGGGCGACCTGGCGGACGTCGCTGTACGACAGGTGCTTCGCGTATCCGGCGACGATCTCCTCGGTGTCCGTCGCGAAAGGCACCCCGCTGCCGAACGGGTCGGGTTCCGGTGCAATCGGCGGGGCCTTGAGCAGCCGGTCGGCCAGGACGTCCATCCCGGCGTCGGTGGGCATGTCCGAGGTGCGGGTTGCGGTGGTTCGGGGCCCGCGCCGTCCGACGTTCCTTCGCGGGGGCGGGACGGCCGCGGCGGCCCTGTGCGGCATGCGCTTTTCGATGCGTACCGTTCCCCCGGCGGTTTCGGCGACCGGGGCGTAGCCCGCAGCACGGAGCGCGGCGAGAGTCGTCGCGGGTGGGCTGCCGCTGACCAGGACCGTCGGGGCAAGCTGCCGCAGGGCGAGCTTGGACAGTGCGCGGTGGGCGGCGAGTTCGGCCAGGAGCGCGGGTTCGTCGCCGTGGATCACACAGACCGCGGGGGCGATGCGCACCCGTCCGTGACCTCGTGCGGTGTCGGCGATGAGATAGGTCAGCGGTTGTGGCAGGGCCGTGGCGGAGCCTGCTGCCAGGTCGGCCGTGATGTCGTCCGGGGTGCGGCCGGCGTCCAGGGCCCGGCGGATACTGCCGGCACTGAAGCGCCATACCGACGCCGTGCCACTGGTCTCCCGGTCGGCCATCGAATCCAGCAGCGCTGCGAGTCGCGCGGACGGGGTGCCGGTGACGACGGCGGTGAGGTCGGCGCCGATCCGGGCCGTCGTGGTCGCGGGGGGCAGTAGTCGCCGGGCCGCGATGTCGAGATCTTCGTCGGCGTGGGCCGCCAGGTGGGCACCGAGCGGGGACAGCGCACCGCGTGCCAGCACGCCCAGCAGTTCGCCTTCGCGGACCACGGTGCTGAACGGTGCCGTGTCCTGGGGCGAGGCGTCGTCGGCGAGCGGACGGTGCCAGGCCACGAGCGGCCCCAGCTCCGAAGCGACCTTCACACCCTGTCCTGCCGGAAGCCCCGCTGCCGCGGTGAGCAGCCCGTGGCGGGCCTGCAGACAGCCGCCGCAGTCAGGCGCACCGGCGAGCGCGGGAAGAGCCTTGTTGTCTTCGTCGCGCGCCCGGGTGGGAGTGAGCGGCAGGTCCCGCCATGCCCGGAGCAGTACGGCGAGTTGTTCTGCGGGCTCCTGCTCGGCCCAGGCATCGTACGCCTCGGTGGGAGGAACGCGATCGCCGTCGCGGGCCAGCAGCCCGGCGGCGTACGCGGTCTCCAGGGCGATGCGTACGACGGCGTCGTCCGCCTGGGCGGCCTTGCCGAGCCGGGCCAGTTCACGCGCGCCGATCCCGCCCGACTTCAGCCGGGTCGGTGGAGCGGTCGCGCATGCCGAAAGGACGGAGGCGGCATGGGCCCCGAACGCGGTGGCGGCCACTGCGGCCTCCCGCTCCACCTCCGAGGAGGTGAGGGGCACCAACTGTGTGACGGGCGGCAGAGGTTCGAACGGAGCGCGCCAATCGGGGCCCCGCAGAGCCAAGGCCACCTCGACCGGCATCCGGACGGGCCCGTACCGGTGACGGTCCTGGAACAGAAGCCCGCGGTCGAGTGCCCATCGGGCGCCTGGTTGGAGGTCGCGGCCAGGAGCCCCGAACGCGACGAACAGTGACTGACGTGGCTTGGACCTGGCGCTCTGCTCAAGCAACTTCCGTGTGGCCGCAGGTGCCCCCGCCACCAACGCGGCGACCCGTTCCGCGTCACTGTGATGCTCCACCAGAGCCGCGAGTCGCTGCTGCTTGGTGCCGGGTGGCTTGATACCCAGGACCGCCAGCATGCCGCGCAGTTCCTCCGAGGTGGTGCCGGCCAGCAGCTCTTCCAGCGGAGCGTCAAGTCCCAGGGGCGTGCTCCACGCCTGCCGCAAGGGCTTAGGCATGCGGAGCGCCTCGTTGCCGTCGTGCCACACGAGCGCCCGATCCGACAGCGCCTCCAGGGTCGCGTCCAGCGCGTGTACCGCCGCAGGGGACGTCGCGCCGAGCAACTCCGCGAGGCTGTCCCGGGTCGCTCGGGCCCCCAGGGCGGCCAGCGCCTCGGCGGCCTGCAAGCACGGCAGCGTGAGTTGCGGCAGGACGAGTGCCACGGACCCCGGACGTTGGAGACGGTCCGCCAGTTCCCCCACCGAGCGCGGTTCCGGAGAGGAGGCTGCGTCCTTCCGCATGGCGAGTACGCGTGCCAGGCGGGAACCATCGAGTTCGCTGAGCCAAGTCGCAAGCGTCGATCGGGACTTCATGAGGTGCACCTCGACAGACAGGGAACGTCACAGGCCCGCCGAAGCCGCTTCGGCGCCAAGGCCAAGGATGGCGCAGTTCCATGAACCTGGGATGCCGTACGAAGACAGAGTCTGGGGCACCTCCCCGCCGCGGTCCCAGCCCGACGAGACGAGCCGACGGCAGTAGAAGATCTGGCTGCCCGCTTGCCGAAATGCCCCTAATAGGGGTATGTAAATGCAACTGAAACTGCAACCAGCGCACGACGAAGATCCGAGCCGCGATTGCGGCTCGGATCTTCGTTTCGCCTGTCCAGGCGGCTGCGGAGGATACGAGATTCGAACTCGTGAGGGGTTGCCCCCAACACGCTTTCCAAATGTCCGTTTGGGGGTTCGGCGGGGGCCTTGGGTGTCCTGACCTGGGGCGGAGTGGGACATCGGGCGGGTGGCGGATGGCGCTGGACGGGGGTGAATGAGACCAGAACTGAGACCAGAGCGCCGGGCCATGCCTTCTTGACGACGATGGTCTCCGGGAGGACCTTCTCCAGGTTGACGACGTCCGAACTGAAGACGGTGACCGGCCCCTTTTGCCGGCGCGCGATGATGGCGGGCACGGCGTCGATCGCGTACCTGTGGCCGTGCAGCTTGGCGTCAGCCAGGAGGCGGCGGGCCTGGCGGGCCCCGTCTTTTCCGATGTCGGCGACCTTTGCACACGCAGTGACGTTCGGCCTAATGCCCGGTACGGCTCGCGGGCTCCGGATTCGGCGATGCCAGCGCCTATGGGTCTGTACGGTCGTTGGCTGGACACGCCCCGCCTTGGCAGCCTCGCGCATCTCGGAGACATCCCGTACCCGTACTTCATCGCACCGCGTCGAGCAGCGTGGCGGCCGCGACCAGCGCGAACCCGCACCCCAGGAGGTCCACGGCGCGGGCGATGAGCCGGTATTTCCGGGTGGCCAACAGGGACAGTTCGATGAGCTGGGCGCATCGCTCCAGATCGGTGTCGTCCGGATCGGACAGATGAGCAACGAGATCGTCCGACCGCCCTCGGTACTGAGCGTAGTGGGCGAAGTAGCCGCCCACGCCCAGCTGCGCGACACCGCTGGGCCGGACGCAGACGAGCAGGTGGACCAGACCGGCGGTCATGCAACCGATGCCCAGCCACGCGAGCCACTCGGCGCCGTTCCACAGGGCGAACAGGCCCGACCTGCGGACGGTGAAGGCGGCCACGATGCCGGCCGACACTGCAGAGAACAGCGCGAGCAGCGTGGCCGCCTTGTGGTCCGCGCGTGTCAACTCCGCCCGTACGTCGACGAGCGCGCCGGGCAGGTCCCGAAGGTCACGCGGGTGTGCCATCGAGGGCGCCGTCCTGGCCTAGGTCGGTCATGGTGCCGCGGGTCTCGCGGATCTGGTCACCGTTGGTGTCGGTGATGAGTTGGGCGGCGATGCCCCGGTTGTTCCGGCATACCTCCACGGTCACCGGTTCCCCGGGCCGTCGGGTACCCGCCTCGGGACCCAGGTGCACGAAGAGCGCCTGCCGGTTGCCCCGTGCATCGACGACGTCGACGAAGGCGTACTTCTTGTCGGGCCCGGGGAAAACTCGCTGGAACTGTCCCTGGACGCGGTTGCCCTCCTGTACCGTGCAGCCCGCCAGCGGGTTCTTCCCTTCCTGGAGAGGCGGCAGCGGGACGAACCTGACGGAGCGTCCTACCGTCAGGTCGCCCTCGCCGACGATGTACCGGCGGTCGACGTAGTGATCGCCGCCCTCGGCATCCGTCGTGATGAACCCTTGGCCGCGCGTGGTGTTCCAGTGCCGCACCACCCCTTCCATCGTCGCCGCCGCCGGGTGGTGCGCCCACGGCTTCGGGACGAGCGCCGCGGGCTGTGTGCCGGAGTTCCTGGAGTTCGCCTGGCTCTCGGTCGCCTCGGTCAGCATTCCGTTCCTCGCTCCGACCGGCACCTGACGCCAGATGACCTCGCGGTACTTGACTAGCTCGGGGAAGCCCTTGAGCTGGACTGTTTCCTCCGTATCCGTCAAATAGTCGCTGGGGCCATGCCCCGATGCCAGGCCCATCTGGGACGACACCTTGAGCATGTTCGCGGAGACGACGGTCGCGCTGTCGACCCAGATGGCCTGCGGCGCGCCCGCATCGCACAGCCGCGAAGCACGGTCGACGACGGAGCCGGCGTAGTCCAGACCGCCGCCGGGTGCCTCGTATTCGACGACGTGGCCGGTGGCGATGCCGACCGTGGCCAAACACTCCTTGACCGAGTTCTTCCTGTTCTCGGCGAGAAGCATCTCCTGGATACGGATCGCCGCGTTGATTGCCTCGGCCGCGTGCTCGCTGTCGAAGGCCGCGAGCGTGCCGTCGCCCAGGTACTTGACCACGGTGCCACCCTGGGAGGTAACGGCCTCGGTCGTGATGTCGAGGAACTTGCCAATGGTGGCCAGCCAGTTCACCTCGGCCGTCTTCGTCTTCATCTCTGTCGACCCGGACAGATCAGCAAGGAGAATGACCCGGTACGGGCGTTCGGAACTCATGGATGCTTCATGAAAGAGCCTGTAATGATCAGTTGCCATGCCGTGTGACCTCCAAGTGGCGTGTTGTAGGTGGGTGATGGCCATGGGCCACCTCCGCCGACCCGTGGTCAGTGGGTCAGCGAACTTGAGCATCAGGGGGCGGCAACGATGTTCGCCACCTCAACGGGGCAGCCATAATCAACCGATCAATTGCGTGCAACGGTTGTGGAGGTAGGGCGAGTTGGCAGGCAGGCCAGGACGTCGCGAGCAGCCGCTCGATCCGCAGGCGGGCCCGTTGGAGCGCTTTGCGCTGGGGCTGCGTGAACTGCGCGAGAGCGCCGGGCTCACCTACCTGGAGATGGCACAGGGAGCTCACTTCGCCGCCAGCACTCTCTCCCAGGCCGCTGCGGGACAGCGGTTGCCCACCCGAGAGGTGCTCCTGGCCTACGTTCGTGCTTGCGGCGGCGACCCGGGACGGTGGGCGGATTACTGGGAGCGCGTACGACGTGAGGTGTACGGGCTCAGCGGGACGGAGCGGCGGAGCCTCACCGCCGTCACCCCCTCTGCCACCGGGCGTACGGAGGCCACCAGTTTCGTAGGCCGTGAGCATGAACTCGCAGCCGGTGCGGATTTGTTGACGCGCTGCCGCCTGGTCACGCTGGTCGGGATCGGCGGCGTGGGCAAGACGCGGTTGGCCCAGCGGATCAGCCGTTCGGTGCGGGAGCGGTTCATGGACGGTACGTACTGTGCGGAGCTGGCCGATCTCGGCCGCGACCGTGCCTCCGCCGAGGCTGTCGCCGAGGTGATCGCCGCGGTCGTCAGCGTGTCCGCCGGGCCGGGGCAGGACCCTGCGCACGCGCTGGCCACCGCACTGCGCGGACGGAGCGTCCTGCTGCTGCTTGACAACTGCGAGCACGTTCTGGACGCGAGCGCTCACGTAGTACGCGTTCTGCTCGATCTCGTGCCGGAGCTGCGCATCCTCGCCACCAGCCGGCAGCCCCTCGACATCGATGCTGAGCACGTACTGAAGGTGAGCCCGCTGGCCCTGCCCGCCCTGTGGCCGGAGCCACTCCACGACACGGGCGCCACGGAACAGGATCCCCTCGCCTCGCCGGCCATGACACTCTTCGCCGACCGGGCAGGTGCCGCTTCCCCCGGCTTTCGGGTGACCGAGGCGAACCGACACGTCGTGGCGCGCGTGTGTCGGAAGCTGGACGGCCTGCCCCTTGCCCTGGAGATCGCCGCACGACGACTGCGCACCCTGACCCCGGACGAACTTCTGGAACGCCTTGACCACCGGTTCCGGCTGCTCGGCCCCGGCGGCCGCGACCGCACGGCACACCCGCGCCATCAGGCGCTGCGCGCGCTCTTCGACTGGAGTTACGAGTTGTGCACCGAAGCCGAGCAAACGGCCTGGCAGCAGCTGTCGTTATGCGTGGGCGGGGTACTACTGGCTGACGCCGAGCGACTGTGCGGGCCCGCCGAGGGTAGCGAGGCCCCCGCAGCCGCCACACCTGATGACACGTTCGAAGCCCTCGCCGGACTCGTGGACAAATCACTGCTCACCACGGTAGACACCGGCGACCACACCAGACTTCACATGCTGGAGACCGTTCGCGCCTACGGTCAGGAACGACTCGCCGAGAGCGACCGGACGCAGTCCGCGCTGCGTCGGCACCGCACCTGGTACCTCGGCCTCGCCGCGCAGGCAGGGGCCGCCTACGGTACGTCCGAAGAGGCTGGATGGCTGCGCCGCCTGCGCCCCGAGCACCCCAACCTCCGGCAGATCGTCATCGCGCCGCCGCCCGGTGACGAGCCCGCCGAGATCGTGCTGGGCGCCTGCCTCGGCTTCTGGCTGCACTGCCTGACGTCGGGCAACGTGGGAGAGGGTGCGCACTGGATGCGCAAGGTCATCGAACAGCAACCCCGGCCACCGGCGTCCGAGGCCACCGGGACCTGGTACCGGGCCGTCTGGGTGGCGGGCTTCCTGCTGCTGCTCAACGGTGACCACGTCGGCGCCCAGGAGATGATCGGCCGGGGCGAACATGCCCTAGCCGACCCCGCAGACCGTACGGTCCGCCAACCGGTCCGGGCCGAACTGGCCGCCGCCTTTTTGCAGTTGCGCGGCCTGGCGGCGCTGGTCACCCAGGACACGGTGAATGCGGCACGGTACAGCCAGTCATCCCTGGAGACGGGGCACGGGGTGGCCACGCTGTTGACGCGCAAGCAGTGCGTCGCCCAACTCGGCTTTTCCGCCGTCATCCAGGGTGACCACGCGCGTGCCACGGCCCTGCTCGAACGGGCCCTGGCCATGTCAGATGCCCAGGGAGACACTTGGCATCGCTGCTACCTACTGTGGGCCCTCGCCGTCAGTCGCACTGAATCAGGACGGCCGCAGGAGGCGGTGGAGCTCCTGCGGCAGGCCCTTGGGCACATCCGGGAGATCGACGAACGCCTGGGGGAGGCGACGATCAGTGAGACGCTGGCCTGGGTGCTCGCCCCCCTCGGCGCGGCCGGCCCGGCGGCCGTCGTGCTGGGGGCGGTGGACCGCGTCTGGCAGCCGTCCGGTTCCCCGCGGCTCTTCGGGTTCGCCCTCCTGACCGCCCACCGAGAGCGAGGCATCGAGCTCGCCCGTCGTTCTCTCGGTGACGTCGCTTACGCGCATGCCTACGAGAAAGGCCGACGCCTCGGTCTGCGCCGTGCGCTGGACGAGGCGTTTCGGGGCTTGGAGGCGGGCGAGTCCTGAAGATGGGCTTCCTGGATCAGGAAACTCCTTGCACTGCCGTATGCGGTGTTCAGGAATGGGCCGACCTCTCTCGGCTCACTGGCCTGACAGGTCGGTGACGCGGCGGGTGCGCGCCCGTCGGAAAATTGGTCTAGGACGGCGGGGCGGCTGGCTATGTTGGTCGGGCGTCTGCGCTCGGACCGCGTCATGCTCCGCAACCCGGGCCCGGCCCGTTCCGGCCCGAAAGGCGGACGGCCCCGCTGACACGGCGATCAACGGGCTGGTTGAGAAGTTCGCCACGGAGAACGACCTTCTCGTCGTCCATCGCGATCACCTCAGATTATGGAACAACGGGGGTCCTTGCTGTTGACGCTCGGTGCGGTGAACGGCCTGGGGCAGGGCGACCAACGAAATCGGGAGCGCTGGAAGGGATACTACGAGTAAGGGCGCCTCTCGGCCGACGTAGTGCTGACTGAAGGCCAGGTGCCACCCGTTGAAATGCGGGTAGAAGACGACGTTGGGCGAACTGCCAGGGTGTTTTCGCGGCGGTGGCGAAGGCGGCGGGGCCTTCTGGGAGGTGGGTGAGGACGCTGAGGAGGAGGGTGTGGGAGACGGCCAGGAGGGGGCCGTGGCGTTGGGCGGTGTGGTGGAGGAAGGTTGCACCCAGAAGATCAATACTCGCCGCGAGACGAGGAACGCCCAGTCCCGCGCCGGCCAGCGCCCCATCGGCGCCCCCGACGAGCTGCTCCAGCTCCTCCGACAGCACCGCGAGGAGCAGGCCCGCGAGCGAGTCCGGGCACGCGACCTGTGGACGGAGAAGGGGTACGTGTTCACCTCGCCCACCGGCGAGCCCCTGGACCCGAACACCGACTACCACAAGTGGAAGGAGCTGCTGAAGGCCGCCGGCGTTCGCGGTGCCCGCCTTCACGACGCTCGCCACACCGCGGCGACGGTCCTGCTCATCCTCGGCGTCTCCGACGCGGTCGTCGACTCCATCATGGGCTGGGAACCCGGCAAGTCCGCCCGGATGCGCCGCCGCTACCAACACCTGACCAGCCGCGTCCTCAAGGACACCGCCGCCAAGGTCGGTGGCCTCCTGTGGGGCACGGACGAGACTGTGGGAAGCGCTGTGCCGGATGCCAGCCAGAGCCCTGTCCCCGCCGAGCTGGTGGTCCACGTCGCCCGCCTTGGCGAGTGGCGTGTTCCATTCCTCCACCGAGAGCACGCCGACGAGGTTGTCGCACGGTGGAGCGAGGACTGGCCCGACCACACGGCTGATGTCGAAGAGTGGGACCGCTGGCGCTGGGAACACCAGGACTCCGGCGGCGCGAGCGTCATCCGCGACCGCGTGCCGGAGCGGGCCGTGGTCTTCCACGCTCGAGCCGTGTTCCTTCCTGGCGGGGGAACGCGCGGCGACCGAATTCCCCGAGCAGTGGTCGCTGCTGGCCTGGGAGTTCGAGACCGACCGCTACACCGATCGCGCCTCGGCCTGGCGCACGGCCCACCGCCCCGGCCCGGTCCAGGAGGTCGAGGCCCAGGTGCGAGGCATCGACGAGGAAGCCGTCGAGGCAGCCTTCGACGAGGCTTGCGCACAGGCTGTGGATCGCGCCCGAAAACCCCTGGAAGTACGGTGACACGGACGACTGGTAGCAAGGTGCCTGCCTGAGAGGGGGCTGGCCTGTTTCGGCCAGCCCCTGCTTCTTCGGCGGGTTGCTCAATTGGATGAACGAACTGCCGATCTTGGTCGAATCTCAACCAAATTGGTTCCGAGGGGAGTTGGTGCCTTCTCGCCCATCTTTAGGGCTGACATACTCCTCACGCCATGATCGATAGCGCGGGGGTGCGACAGTGACGCAGGACCAGGAGTTCGGCTGGCTCACGGAAGCCATATCGACCTTCGGTGCATCATGTAAGACCATGGTGAATGGTCCGGGCGACCCCGAGGCGTCCATCCGCCCGCCTCTGCAGAACCTCTTGGAGGCAGTGGGCAGCCACGACGCCATGGACGGCGTTCTGTGGCACTCCGAAACACCTCTGCGTGATGTAGGCGTGCGCCCTGACTATGCGGTCGAGGTGCACGGTGACATCGTTGGCTACATCGAGGTCAAGCGTCCCGGTCACCCGGTCGACCCGGAGAAGTTTACGGGGCGTAACAAGAAGCAGTGGGAGCGGCTGCGCGACCTGCCGAATGTGCTCTACACCAACGGCACCGAATGGCGTCTCTTCCGCACCGGGGAACTAATCGGCTCCCCGGTCGTCTTCAATGGCGATCTGGCCAGTGCGGGACGCTCGTTGACCGCCCGCGAGCCTGCCGCGTTCCACAGCCTCCTGAAGACCTTCTTGCACTGGGTTCCCGAGCCGATCCGCCACGTCTCCGCTCTGGTCCGGCGCACCGCGCCGCTGTGCCGCCTGCTGCGTGCAGCGGTCCTGGAGCAGTTGGAGCGGGAGGGACGGTACGCAGCGGAGGGCGTGCGTCCTGAGGAGCTGCGATTCACCGGGCTGAAGAATGACTGGCGCAGGCTGCTCTTCCCTACAGCCGACGACGCCACCTTCGCCGACGGATACGCCCAGACGGTGACCTTCGCGCTGCTGCTTGCGCGCACGGAGGGCATTTCCCTGAAGGGGGTAGGGCTGCACGAAGTCGGCCGGCGCCTGGATGCCGGACACGCCTTGATGGGCAAAGCTCTTCAGCTCCTCACCGACAACATCACGGTGAGCTTCGAGGTCAGCCTCGACCTGCTCATCCAAGTGATCGACGCGGTCGACTGGGCAGCGATTCGCAAGGGCCGACGGGATGCGTACCTGCACCTGTATGAGTCGTTCCTGGAGGTGTACGACGAGAAGCTGCGGCAAAAGAGCGGCTCGTACTACACCCCGCGCGAGGTAGTGGAGGAGATGGTGCGCCTCACCGCGGACGTGTTGCATACCCGCCTGGGGCGCGCGGACGGATACGCGGACGAGAGCGTGCGCATCGTCGATCCGGCGATGGGGACGGGCACGTACCTTCACGCGGTCATCGAGCATGTCGCCGCCTGGGCAGCGGAGAACATCGGCCCCGGAGCGACGCCAGATGCGATAGGCGGCCTGGCGAAGCGCCTGATCGGTTTCGAGCTGCAGATGGGGCCCTTCGCCGTCGCCGAGCTGCGAACTTCGGATCTACTTAAGCGACATCAAGCGGTCGCACCGACGGACGGCATGAAGCTGTTCGTCACCGACACGTTGGATGACCCGTACCTGGCCGAGGAAACCCTCGCCTCGACGTATGGCGTGATCTCGGAGTCTCGCAAGCGGGCGAACCAGGTGAAGGCCAGCACGCCGGTCACTGTCGCGATTGGCAACCCCCCCTACGACGACAAGGCCAAGGGCCGTGGCGGCTGGATCGAGAAGGGAACCCCCGCGCAGGGTGTCGCCCCCATCGAGGCTTTCAAGTGGCCCGGCAACGGCCGCTATGAGCACGTGCTGAAGAACCTCTACGTCTACTTCTGGCGCTGGGCGACGTGGAAGGTCTTCGACGCCCATCCGCAGGATCAGCAGGGAGTTGTCTGCTTCATCACGCCCTCCGGCTTCACTACCGGGCCCGGCGGGCGTGGCATGCGGGACTACCTGCGGCGCACCTGTGACGAGGGCTGGATCATCGACCTTTCTCCGGAAGGGCACCGCCCGGATGTGGCCAGCCGGATCTTCCCGGGTGTCGCCCAGCCGCTGGCCATCTGCATCTTCGTCCGCAGCAAAGACACCGACCCCGAGCGGTCCGCCCGTGTCCATTACCGCGCCGTGCACGGCAAGCGAGGCGTCAAGTACCGCCAGCTCAAGGAGATCCGGCTGGACGACGACGGCTGGCAGGACACGCACTCGGATAGCATCCGCCCCTTCCGCCCGATCACCGAGACGGGGTGGGAGGACTACCCCGCTCTCGACGATCTCTTCTGCTGGGGGAGCCTGGGTATCACGGCCAATCGGTCCTGGGTCAACGGCCCCAGCAGGCAGGTGCTTGAGAAGCGATGGGCGCGTCTGATCCACGAGACCGATCCGGTCAAGAAGGCGGAGCTGTTCAAGGAAACGAGAGATCGTTCGCTGCATGACAGCCGGGCCCCGCTGCCCGGGCAGCCGAAGCGCACCCAGGAGCTCGCGGACGAATCAGAGCTGGCGCCTGACCTGATGCGCATCGCCATGCGGAGCTTCGACCGTCAGTGGTTGATCTCCGACAGTCGTGTCATCGACTTCGCCCGGCCCACGCTGTGGGAAGCCCTGCAGCCAGGCCAGATCTTCCTCAACCAGCAGTCATCCCACGAGATCGAGACCGGGCCGGCGATCGTCGCTACCGCCCTGCTCCCCGACACCCACCACTTCAACGGTCGCGGCGGCAAGGTAATGCCGATCCTCCATCCGGACGGTACCCCCAACGTGCATCCGCGCCTCCTTGCCCACCTGGCGACTGAGCTCGGCCTCGACCACCGAATCATGGTGCACGACCTGGCCGCGTATGCGGCGGCTGTCGCCGGGCACGCCGGATTCACCAAGCGGTTCACGGAGGAGTTGCTCACCCCTGGGGTGCGGCTGCCGCTCACCCGCGATCCCGCTCTGTGGCGCGAGGCGGTGCAGTTGGGCGAGCACTTGCTGTGGGCTTCGACGTACGGGGAACGCTACGTTGATCCGGAAGACGGCCGGCCGGCCGGAGACATTCTCTTCCCGCAGGGCGATCCGCGCCGGCTCCGTTACGACCAGCACATCGGGATGGATGTCCCCGCCGAGATCCGCTACGCCGAGATGAACCGAACTCTGCACCTAGGTGCCGGATACGTCAGCCCGGTCCCCGCAGAGGTGTGGAACTACGACGTCGGCGGCATGCAGGTCGTCAAGAAGTGGTTCGGTTACCGCAAGGCAAGCCCCAACAGCCGCAAGACGAGTCCCTTGGACGACCTGCACGTGGACTCCTGGCTGGCCGACTGGTCACGCGAGCTTATGGAACTGCTCTCCGTGTTGCGCCGGCTCGTCGACCTCGCTCCCGCGCAGCAGGATCTGCTGGACCGGATCCTCGCAGCTCCCACGGTCACGGCAGCCGACCTTGAGAAGGCCGGCATCCTGCCGGTGCCCGTCAAGGCCCGCAAACCCCGTCGTCGAGTCGAGCTCCTCACTGACGCCGACGAGGAGTCGTAGAGGCGGCTCAGTGTTCCTTTGCCCGGCGGTCCACGTACGCTGCAGCCTCCGTCGCGCTCCACGCTCCCTCGGCGAGCTGACGGAGGGCGTGCAGTTCCGCGTCGAGTGAGGGCGTGCGGCGCTGCAGTTCGCCGGCGAAGACGCTCACCTCGACCAGACGTTCTGCAAGCACGGCGCACTCGGCTTCGAAGTGCGCCGCCTTGCCGCGCGGCGTGATGGTCAGATGCTCACCCGTGACCTCCAGCAGGCCCATCCAGCTGAGAGTCCGTACGTCATCTGTGATGCTCGCCTCGTCGAGACCCCGGACTGCCATCGCTATCGCATCGAGGGATGGAATCTCCGCGGTCACGAGGTGGTGCAGAAGTTGAAGCTGCGAAGGGGAGAGAGCTGAGTGCACGGGTCCATGTTTAGCAGCAGCGAGGACAGTCCTGCGCATCAGGGCTGATTCCGACCAAATGGCACCTGAACCGGATCGGTATCGCTGGCCTGCCCAGGGTCTGCGGAGGCCCCCTGCGGGCGCGCGGCGCGAGCAGCTGGTCGGAAGGGTGGCGACGATTCGGACGGGAGGCGGACTGGAGTGCGGAAGCGCAACTGAGACCACGCGACGACGGAAGGGCGCCGGATAGCGGCGGCGTCGGCTGAGCCGCCCCGACCTGGAACGCGAAGAAGGCCCTGACCAGCGTAAACCAGTCAGAGCCTTCGACGTATTGCCCGGTGAGAGCAATGGCGGAGGATACGAGATTCGAACTCGTGAGGGGTTGCCCCCAACACGCTTTCCAAGCGTGCGCCCTAGGCCTCTAGGCGAATCCTCCGCTCGGAACATTACATGACCGAGAGGAGTGCTCGCGAACTCGTTCCTACCCCCTGACGTCGGGTACTCTGTGCAGAGCCCCTCACGCGGCGCTATCTGACTGAACTCCCCCAGGGCCGGAAGGCAGCAAGGGTAGGTTGGCTCTGGCGGGTGCGTGGGGGGCGCTTGCGTTTGCGGGCGGGGCTGCTTGTCAGTGGGCGCCTATAACCTCGTATGTGTGTCGTCTCTCGCGCTGTACCGCCGCTATCGCCCGGAGTCGTTCGCCGAGGTCATCGGGCAGGAGCATGTCACCGACCCGTTGCAGCAGGCGCTGCGGAACAACCGGGTCAATCACGCGTACCTGTTCAGCGGGCCGCGTGGGTGCGGGAAGACCACCAGCGCACGGATCCTGGCCCGCTGCCTGAACTGCGAGCAGGGGCCGACGCCGACCCCCTGCGGCGAGTGCCAGTCATGCCGCGACCTCGCCCGCAACGGGCCCGGATCCATCGACGTCATCGAGATCGACGCGGCCTCTCACGGTGGTGTGGACGACGCCCGTGAGCTGCGTGAGAAGGCCTTCTTCGGGCCTGCCGGCAGCCGCTACAAGATCTACATCATCGACGAGGCCCACATGGTCACGTCGGCCGGCTTCAACGCGCTGCTCAAGGTCGTCGAGGAGCCCCCGGAGCATCTGAAGTTCATCTTCGCCACCACCGAGCCCGAGAAGGTCATCGGGACCATCCGGTCGCGGACCCATCACTACCCCTTCCGGCTGGTGCCGCCGGGCACGCTGCGGGACTACCTCGGCGAGGTGTGCGGCAAGGAGAACATCCCCGTCGAGGAGGGCGTGCTGCCCCTCGTCGTGCGCGCCGGCGCCGGTTCCGTGCGTGACTCCATGTCCGTCATGGACCAGCTGCTCGCCGGTGCGGGAGCGGAGGGTGTGACATACGCCATGGCCACCTCCCTCCTCGGCTACACCGACGGGTCCCTGCTGGACTCCGTCGTCGAGGCCTTCGCGACCGGGGACGGCGCCGCCGCCTTCGAGGTCGTCGACCACATCATCGAGGGGGGCAACGACCCGCGCCGCTTCGTCGCCGACCTGCTGGAGCGGCTGCGGGATCTGGTGATCCTCGCGGCGGTGCCCGACGCCGTGGAGAAGGGGTTGTTCGACGCCCCCGCCGACGTCCTGGAGCGTATGCAGGCCCAGGCCGGCACGTTCGGCGCCGCCGAGCTCAGCCGCGCGGCCGACCTCGTCAACGACGGCCTGACCGAGATGCGCGGCGCCACCTCCCCCCGCCTCCAGCTGGAGCTGATCTGCGCGCGCGTGCTGCTGCCGGCCGCCTACGGCGACGAGCGGTCCGTGATGGCCCGCCTCGACCGGCTGGAGCGGGGCGTCAACTTCTCGGGCGGGGGCGGTGCGCCCGCGATGGGGTACGTCCCCGGGCCCGAGGCACACCCGGCGGCGCCGGGCGGGGCTTCCGCGGGTGTGGCTCCGGTTCCTGCTGCGGTTCCTCCGGCTCCGGTTCCGCAGGGGGGCGGGCCTGCGGCGGCCCGTGCGGCGGTACGAGGGGGAGCGGCACCCGAGCCCGCGCCGGTGCAGGCGCAGGCACCGGCACCGGCCCCTCAGCCGGCTGCGCCCACACCGACGGCCCCGCCGACTCCTCCGGCAGCTCCTCCGGCCGCCCCGCCCGCCGCCGCGCCCGGCGCCTGGCCGACGGCTGCCCCCGCGGGTGGCGGCGCCGCTCGGCGCCCCGGCGGCTGGCCGACGGCCTCGGCCACGGGCGCGGGCACGGCGGCCGCGGGCGGGGCCACCAGCACGGGCACCCCGGCGCCCCAGCCGGCCCCGGCGGCCTCGGCTGCCCCTGCCGGCGGGCTGGACCCCCGTGTTCTCTGGCCGAACATCCTCGAAGCGGTCAAGAACCGTCGGCGCTTCACCTGGATCCTCCTCAGCCAGAACGCCCAGGTCGTCGGTTTCGACGGCACCACCCTCCAACTCGGCTTCGTCAACGCCGGCGCCCGCGACAACTTCGCGAGCAGCGGCAGCGAGGACGTGCTGCGGCAGGCGCTGGCCGAACAGTTCAGCGTGCAGTGGCGGATCGAGGCGATCGTCGACCCGACGGGCGGCGGCGGCTCGGCCCCGGCCGGCCCCGGATACGGCGGCGGTCAGCCCGGCGGCGGTTACGGCGGCGCGCCCGCGGCGTCGTCCGGCTACGGCGGCTCCGCCCCGGCGTCCTCGGCCCGCCCGGCGACGTCCCAGCCCGGGCCGCCGACGGCCACCCCCCAGAGCTCCCCGCCGTCCGCCGCGAGGGCAGCGTCTCCGGCCCCGCCGCCCGTGGCCTCCGAACCGCCTCCGGTGTCTCCCGAGGACGACATCCCCGAGGAGGACGACCCCGACCTCGACGAGTCGGCCCTCTCCGGCCATGAACTGATCGTGCGGGAGCTGGGGGCGACGGTGGTGGAGGAGTTCCAGAACGAGTGACGCGCGGCGGGCGCCGCCGGTGAGGAGGCGGGAGCCGAGGGTTCGCCGGCCCCGCCCTCGGCTCCCCTTCGCCCCCCCTGCACCCCCTTGGAGAATCCTCCAGTCGGTGCACCCGGCTACGCTGACCCCCGTGAAGGTCCTCGTCATCGGCAGCGGCGCCCGCGAACACGCCCTGTGCCGCTCTCTGTCCCTCGATTCCGACGTCACCGCGCTGCACTGCGCCCCCGGCAACGCCGGTATCGGCGAGGTCGCCGAGCTGCACCGGGTCGACGCCCTGGACGGCGCCGCCGTCACTGCCCTGGCCCGGGAGATCGGCGCCGAACTCGTCGTCGTGGGCCCGGAGGCCCCGCTCGTCGCCGGGGTCGCCGACGCCGTGCGCGAGGCGGGGATCCCGGTCTTCGGCCCCTCCGGGGAAGCCGCGCAGATCGAGGGGTCCAAGGCGTTCGCCAAGGCCGTGATGGCGGCGGCCGGAGTGCCCACCGCCCGTTCGTACGTCTGCACAGACGCCGATGAGGTCGCCGAGGCCCTCGACGCGTTCGGGGCGCCGTACGTCGTGAAGGACGACGGGCTCGCCGCCGGCAAGGGTGTCGTCGTCACCGACGACCTGGCCGCCGCCACGGCGCACGCCGCCGGGTGCGACCGCGTCGTCATCGAGGAGTTCCTCGACGGCCCCGAGGTCTCCCTCTTCGCGATCACCGACGGTGTGACGGTCCTCCCGCTCCAGCCCGCCCAGGACTTCAAGCGCGCCCTGGACGGGGACCAGGGGCCGAACACCGGCGGCATGGGTGCCTACTCCCCGCTGCCCTGGGCCGACCCCAAGCTGGTCGACGAGGTCATGGAGACCGTTCTCCAGCCGACCGTCGACGAGATGCGGCGGCGCGGCACCCCGTTCTCCGGTCTCCTCTACGCCGGCCTCGCGATCACCTCGCGCGGTGTCCGGGTCATCGAGTTCAACGCCCGCTTCGGCGACCCCGAGACCCAGGTGGTCCTCGCCCGCCTGAAGACCCCGCTGGCCGGCGTCCTGCTCGCCGCCGCGAACGGCACCCTCGGCGACCTCCCGCCGCTGCGCTGGCGCGACGACGCCGCGGTCACCGTGGTCGTCGCCTCCCACAACTACCCGGACACCCCGCGCACCGGCGACCCCATCACCGGCCTCGACACGGTGGCCGCCGAGGACGCCCCGCACGCCTACGTCCTGCACGCGGGGACGAAGCGGGACGGCGAGGCGGTGGTCAGCGCCGGTGGCCGTGTTCTCTCCGTGACCGCGACCGGTCAGGACCTGACCCAGGCGCGTGAGCGGGCGTACGCGGCCGTGGCACGGATCGAACTCGACGGCTCCCAGCACCGCACGGACATCGCGGCGAAGGCGGCGGCCGAGGCAGCCGAGGTGGCCGAGGCCTGAGCGCCTCCGTGCGTGCACCGCTCCTGGTCAGGCCCCGGACCCCGAAAATCCGGGGCCTGATCGTTGCTGTCTGTCGATCACCTCTGACCAAAGCCATTCCATCGAGTGACCGATGCCCCATCCGGCTGACGGGGGCCGAGGCCCCAACTAGGGTGCGGCGCAAGCGTTCCGGCACTTGGCCCACCGGCATTGCGATGTCAGTGGCGGGTGCCACAGTGGGGGAGTGAGCAACAGCCAGGACGGCACCAGGACAGCAGGGAGGGGGTGAGGTCCGGACGTGACCAGTACCGGTATCGGTGTGGAGGCGGGAGCGCAGGCAGCGCGTACCCGGGCCCTCGCTGTGCTGCGCATCCGCGGCCGGGCCCTGGCCGTGGCGCTGCTGCCCGCAGCGGCCACGGTGATCCTGCTGACCGGCGGTTCCACCGGTCACTTCGTCGGCCGGAGCTGGGACACGGTCCGCTGGATCGTCGGTGTGCTCGCCGTCGTCGTGCTGCTGGCCGCCGCCGGCATCTCCCTGGTCGTGGCCCGTGCCCGGCCGGCCGTGAGCCCCACGGTCCCGATCCTGGAGGAGTCCGCCCCTGACCTGTACCGGATGGTGCGCGACCTCGCCGACCGCCTCGACGTCCCGGTGCCCTCCGCCATAGCGCTCACCCCGGACTGCGACAGCTGGCTGGAGGACCGCACCCACCCGGCGCACGGCCCGCCCGCGCCCCAGGGCGGCGACGAGCTCGGCAACCCCGGCCCGCACCGCCGTACCCCCGCCGCGCCCGTGCTCGTCATCGGCTCCCCGTTCCTGTGGTGGATGCGGGTCGCCGAGCTGCGCGCGGTCCTCGCCCCGGTCGTCGCCGGTACGGGACCCTCGGCGCACCCGGACATAGCCGCCGCCCGCCGCTTCGTGCGCGGGCTGGACGCGGCGGTCGCCGTCTCCTCGACGACCGGCCGATGTCCGGCGACCCGCCTGGTCTGCGCGGGCCTCGGCTGGGTGGCCAGGGTGCTGCTGCGGGGCTGCCGGGAGCACGCGGCGCTGATGGAGCGCGGGGTCGCCGCCGCGGCCGCCGAGCGCGCACAGGCCGTGGACTACGGACTGCGGATCGTCGCCCAGGAGCAGGTCGGCCTCGCCTACGCCGGCTGGGACCGTCTTCTCACCCGGGTCGCGCTGCCCGCCTGGCGGATGGGCCGCTGGCCGTCCCGGCTGGACGCGGGCGTGGTCGCGGCGCTCACCGAGCTGTCCCGGCGCGACCGGCTGGCCGAGGGCTTCGCCTCGCGGCTCGGCGAGCGGCCCGCCTGCGACCTGCTGGAGGAGCCGGGCCTGGTGGACGAGGCGGCCTCGCTGCTGGCCGCCCGTCTCTTCCACGGCGGCCCCGCCGAGCCGGGCCCGGACTGGTCGCCGGTGGCCTGGCCGGAGTATCCGGACGAGGTCGTCGACCGCACCTGGCGCACCGAGGCGGCCCGGCTGCACCGCGTCCTGGACTCCCTCGGCGTCCGCGCCACCCTCGACCCGGCCGCCCCCGACCCCGGCGGCCCCACCCTGGACCGGGTCCTGGACCACCTGACCGACCCGGCCGCCCACAGCAGGCCCAAGGAGCCCCCGGTCTACGACGAGGACGCAGAGGAGGCCACCGGCACCGAGCGCAGCTCCGCCCTGGCGGCGGGGCTCACCGCGGCCCTCGCCCGCGAGGAGGCCGCGGCCCTCACTCCCGGCCCCGGACCCGACGCGCCCGCACCCGCCGGGCAGGGCCCCGACAGTGCCCTCTGGGACGACTGCGCGCTGCCCCTCTTCCCCCTCCAGCCCCCGCGCACCGCCCGCGAGCTGCTCGCCGACCACGTCACGGCGATGGTGTGCTGCGCGGCCGTGGACACCGCCGGAGCCACTCCCGGTCTGGACTGGCTCGACGGCCCGTCCCTGCTGGTCGACGGCGAGCGGGCCGCCGACCTGACGCCCAGAGTCCTCAGCCTCGTCGAGGAGGGAGACCCGGCCCCGCTGCGGGCCTGGCTGGTCGAGTCCGGGATACGTCCCGAGAAGCCCGTACGGCTGGTCTGACCTCGGCGTTTCGACGCTTTAGCGGAGCGAACCGTTCCACTTAAGGCAAATTCGCAACGAACCGTGACCGGACGCGTGCGTTATGTGATGTGCTGGGACCGTTCGGTGAAAATGGCAAGCGCATCCGACATGAGGCAGACGGCACAGTCACAGCCCGCGGAACTCGCAGAGCACCACGGGCGAAACCGGAAAACAGTCACGAACCAGGCGCGAAGCAGAAACGAACCGGGCGCGACCAGGCCCGGCCGGAACAGCACAAGCTCGGCCACGTAACGCCGTACCACCACACAACGACTCGTATCAGCACACTTCACGGGGGCACGAGGGAGGGGAGCCACCATGGCATCGGACCACATCCGCCGCTGGGAGTCGGGAGCACTCGCGCACGCCGTCACGGACCCCTTCGGCCAGGGTCCCGTCCCCTGGCTGCGCGGCAGCGAGACCTATTTCGACGACACCGGTCATGTCGTCCCCTGGTACGTCGACCCGAGTCGGCCACAGCCCACCGGCGAGAACCCGCGGATCCCCGCACCCCGCAGTGCGGTCGGCCCCCGCTCGGCGGACGACGTGCACCGGCAGATCAAAGGATTCGCCTCGACCGGCGCGGTCTCCCCCGGCGAGGCCGTCGACTTCCACATCACCGTCGACCCGCCGCAGGAATTCAGCGTCGACATCTACCGCATCGGCCACTACGGCGGCGACGGCGCCGCCAAGATCACCACCAGCCCGCGGCTGTCCGGCATCGTGCAGCCCCCGCCGCTGGCGGCCGACCGTACGGTCTCCTGCCACCACTGGTGGCTGTCCTGGCGGTTGCAGGTCCCCTCGTACTGGAGCATCGGCGCGTATGTCGCCGTGCTCACCACGGCCGACGGCTACCGCTCCCACGTGCCCTTCACGATCCGCGACAACCACCCCGCCGACCTGCTCCTGCTGCTGCCGGACATCACCTGGCAGGCCTACAACCTCTACCCCGAGGACGGCCGCACCGGCGCCAGCCTCTACCACGCCTGGGACGAGCGGGGCCGGCTGCTCGGCGAGGCCGACGCGGCGACCACCGTCTCCTTCGACCGGCCGTACGCGGGCGCGGGCCTGCCCCTGCACGTCGGCCACGCCTACGACTTCATCCGCTGGGCCGAGCGCTACGGCTACGACGTCGCCTACGCCGACGCCCGCGACCTGCACGCCGGCCGTGTCGACCCCACCCGCTACCGGGGCCTGGTCTTCCCCGGACACGACGAGTACTGGTCGCCGCGGATGCGCCGCACGGTCGATCTGGCCCGGGACAGCGGCACCTCGCTGGTCTTCCTCTCCGCCAACACCATGTACTGGCAGGTGGAGCTGGGGCCGTCCCCGTCCGGGGTCGCGGACCGGCTGCTCACCTGCCGAAAACGCAAGGGTCCGGGCAGGCCCGTGCTCTGGCGCGAGATCGACCGGCCCGAGCAGCAGACGGTCGGCATCCAGTACGCGGGCCGGGTGCCCGAGCCGTACCCCCTGATCGTGCGCAACGCCGGCCACTGGCTCTGGGAGGCCACCGGCGCGCAGGAGGGCGACGAACTGCCGGGCCTGGTGGCCGGGGAGGCCGACCGTTACTTCCCGCGCACCGCGCTGCCCGAGCACGAGGAGCGCATCCTGCTCGCCCACTCCCCCTACGCCGACAACGACGGCGCCCTGCGCCACCAGGAGACCTCTCTCTACCGCGCCCCCTCCGGCGCCCTGGTCTTCGCGTCCGGGACCTTCGCCTGGTCCCCGGCCCTGGACCGCCCCGGCCATATCGACCCCCGCGTCCAGCGCGCCACCGCCAACCTCCTGGACCGCATCTGCAAACGGGACTGACCCAGTGTCCGACGGCAACCCGGCATACGGGAGAATCGGGGGCACCTGTACAGAACCACGGGGAGGAACCGTGTCCGGATTCGTCGAAAAGCCCGAGCCCGTCGTGGTGCCGGGTCTGGTGCATCTGCACACCGGCAAGGTGCGCGAGCTGTACCAGAACGCGGCCGGTGACCTCGTGATGGTCGCCAGCGACCGCATCTCCGCGTACGACTGGGTGCTGCCGACCGAGATCCCGGACAAGGGCCGGGTGCTCACCCAGCTCTCCCTGTGGTGGTTCGACAAGCTCGCCGACCTCGCCCCCAACCACGTCATCAGCACCGAGCTGCCCGAGGGTGCCCCCGCCGACTGGGCGGGCCGCACCCTGGTCTGCAAGTCGCTGAAGATGATCCCGGTCGAGTGCGTGGCCCGCGGCTACCTCACCGGCTCCGGCCTGGCCGAGTACCAGGAGTCCCGTACGGTGTGCGGGCTCGCCCTCCCCGAGGGCCTGGTCGACGGCTCCGAGCTGCCCGCCCCGATCTTCACCCCGGCCACCAAGGCCGAGGTCGGCGAGCACGACGAGAACGTGTCGTACGAGGAGGTCGCCCGGCAGGTCGGCGCCGAGACGGCGGCCCAGCTGCGGCAGGCCACCCTCGCGGTGTACGGGCGGGCCCGGGACATCGCCCGCGACCGGGGCATCGTCCTGGCCGACACCAAGTTCGAGTTCGGGTTCGAGGGCGACACCCTCGTCCTCGCCGACGAGGTCCTCACCCCGGACTCCTCCCGCTTCTGGCCGGCCGACGAGTGGGAGCCGGGGCGGGCCCAGCCTTCGTTCGACAAGCAATACGTGCGCGACTGGCTGACCTCGGCCGAGTCCGGCTGGGACCGAAAGAGCGAGCAGCCCCCGCCGCCGCTGCCGCAGCGGGTGGTCGAGGCGACCCGGGCGAAGTACCTCGAGGCGTACGAGCGGCTGACCGGCCAGAGCTGGAGCTGACCGTACAGAGGGTCGTACAAAGGACCGTACAAAGGACCGTACAAAGGACCGCGTAAAGGAAAGGGCCCTGCACAGCGGGGCCCATGCGAAAGGCCCCCGGTGGAAACCGGGGGCCTTTTCCTGAGCGGACGACGAGGCTCGAACTCGCGACCTCAACCTTGGCAAGGTTGCGCTCTACCAACTGAGCTACGTCCGCATGCGCCGTGGCGCGAGAGCAACTATACCCAACCGCGCTCCCGAGCGAGACGCACTGCGGTGTGCCGGTTCTCCGCACCGAGCTTGGTGACGGCCGAGGAGAGGTAGTTCCGTACGGTTCCCGGCGACAGCGCGGCCCGCTCGGCGATCTCCGTGACCGGCGCCCCGTCGGCCGCCAGTTCCAGCACCTCGGCCTCCCGCGCGGTCAGCGGCGAGTCCCCGGCGGAGATCGCGTCGGCGGCCAACTCCGGGTCGACGTAGCGGTTTCCCGCGTGCACGGTACGGATGATCTCCGCGAGCCGCTGCGCACTGACCGTCTTCGGGACGAACCCCCGCACACCGGCGGCCAGGGCCCGTTTCAGATGCCCGGGGCGGCCGTGACCGGTCACGATCAGCACCTGGCAGCCGGGCAGTTCGGCCCGCAGGGATGTGGCGACCTTCACACCGTCAGCCCCCGGCATCTGCAGATCCAGTACCGCCACGTCGGGCCGATGGGCCCGTGCCATGGCGAGTGCTTCCGGCCCGGTGGCCGCCTCCGCGACCACGACGAGGTCGTCCTCGAGGCCGAGCAGCGCGGCGAGCGCACCCCGGATCAGATGCTCGTCGTCGGCGAGCAACAGCCGTACCGGAGGGGTCATGAAGTGACTCCGCTCACATTCGCATCGGCCGTACGACCGGTCAGCGGCACCGAAGCCACCACCCGGAACCCGTCCGCCCCCACCGGCCCCGCCTCCAACGTCCCCTCCACCACCGCAAGGCGCTCCCGCAACCCGGCGATCCCGGACCCGCCACCCCCACCGACCCCGGCCCCGCCGTCCCCACCGCCGGCCCGCACGGCGACGCCGTCGTTCTCCACCGTCAGTACCACGTGTCCCTCCAGTACCCGCAGGCCCACCGTGCACCGTCCCGCGTCCCCGTGCCGCAGGACATTGGTGGTCGTCTCCCGGACCACCCAGCCGAGTGCCGACTGCACCTCGGCGGGCAGTCCGGTGGTGTCGCCGGTCACCGCGCAGTCGATGCCCGCAGCGGCCAACACGCCCTGCGCGCCCGCGAGTTCGGCTGCGAGGTCGGCGTCCCGGTAGCCCCGTACGACGGCCCGTACCTCCCGCTGCGACTCCTGGGCGATCCGCTGCACCTCGATCATCTGCTGCACGGCCTCGGGCCGTTCGCGGCGGGCCAGCTGGACGGCCAGTTCGCTCTTGAGGGCGATGACGGCGAGGTTGCGGCCGAGCACGTCGTGCAGATCGCGGCCGAACCGCAGCCGTTCCTCGGCGACGGCGAGCCGGGCACGGGTCTCCCGGGCCTCGTCGAGTTCGTAGACGGCGTTCAGCAGCCAGACGGAGAAGCCCGAGGTGGCGGCCAGGAAGCCGCCGGCCATGAACACCACGACCGCCGTGACCAGCGCGGCGGTCCCGGGCACGCCCAGCGGGAAGGAGACCAGGCCCGCCCCGAACGCGAAGCCCGCGATCAGTGTCATCGCCCGCCGCAGGTCGCGGATCCCGAGCGCCGTGGTGCCGGCCCCGAAGGCCAGGATCCCCACGAGGACGGTGGCCGCCGCGCTCTCCATCTCGGCACCCGGCCCGCCGTGCTCGCGCAGCACCAGGGCGGTGACGGCGAAGACGTACGTGGCCGCGCCGAGCACCCACAGCAGCCGCACCGGCTGCTCCCGGCGGCCCCGCGTCCAGTCCAGCGTCCGGGAGGCGGTCAGGGCGCAGAGCACCGCGTGGACGACGACCATCGCGATCAGCCAGCCCGAGACCGCCGCCCTCGTCTCCCCGAACACCGGGAGTCCGATCGCGGTGACCTCGATCACCGCGAAGAAGTGGAACGACCAGCGCGTGTACGTCTCGACCTTGGCGGGGGTGGTCTTCTCCCGCCACCAGCCACCTGCCCCGCTCATCCCGGTCCCGTCCCGTCCTGTCCCGTCTCCACTCAGCGCCGAGGTTCCCAGCGGAACCACCGCCGTACAGCAAACACCGCGACCACGGTCCAGGCCAGCGCGGTGAGGACCGTGCCCATCGCCTCGTAGCCGCCGAGCTCGCCGGTCCAGCCCGCGCGGACCAGCCGGACGGCCGGGGAGAGCGGGAGGAGTTCACAGACCGAGGCGACCCGGTCGGGCAGGACGTCCGTGGGCACGGCGATGCCCGATCCCAGCATCGAGACGAAGACCAGCGGCAGCGCGGTGACCTGGGCGCTCTCGGTGGTCCGGGTGACAACCGAGGTGAGCGCGGCGAGCGCGGCACTGAGCAGCAGGCCCAGGAGCAGCCCGAGCAGGGTGAGATACGGCGCCTTGGGCGCGCCCGCGTGGAGCAGTACCGCGCAGCCGACGGTGAGCACCAGCGCCTGGGCCAGGCCGAGACAGAAGGCGGGCAGCGCGGTGCCGGCCAGGATCTCCGCGTCGGCCGGTTCGCCGGTGCGCAGCCGTTTGAGGACGAGCTCCTCCCGGCGGGCCACATACGCGCTCACCAGGGAGGTGTACACGGCGAAGAGGAAGGAGAACCCGGTCGCGGCGGTCAGCATCAGCGTGCCGACGTTCAGTCCCTGGGTCTTCAGGTCGATCTGGTCGATGGCGGGCCGCACACTGAACGGCAGGGCGAGCGGCACCAGCAGCGCGGTGAGCACCGCGCCCCGATTGCGGCCGAGGAGCAGCAACTCGGCACGGCCGAGCGCACCCAGCCGGCGCCAGGACGCGGCACGCGCCGCCCGGCGCCGGGACACGGTGCCCGCGGCGTCCCGGCGCCCGCCGAGGTCCACCGTGCTCATACGACCGCCTCCTTCGCGATCCCGAGGAACGCCTCCTCCAGCGAGGCCGACCGCACCTCCAGCCGGTCCAGCTCCACCCCGGCCCGCTGGGCCCAGGTCAGCACCCCGGTGGCGGTCCGCTGCACCTCGCGGGTCCGCAGCCGTACGGCCCGGCCGGCGGTCTCGTGCCCGCACACGCCGAGAGCGGCGAGCGGCGGCAGGTCGCCCACGAAGTACCCGAGCGGCAGCTCGAAGGAGATCCGTGCGGGCCGGTCCGCGGTCACCTCGCCCGTTGTTCCGGTGGCCGCGATGCGCCCTTCGTGCAGGATCGCGAGCCGGTCGGCGAGGTCCTCGGCCTCTTCCAGATAGTGCGTGGTGAGCAGGACGGTGGTCCCGGTGTCGCGCAGGGATCGCACCAACTCCCAGGTGTCCCGGCGCCCTTCGGCGTCCAGGCCGGTGGTCGGCTCGTCCAGGAACAGCACCTCGGGCCGGCCGAGCAGCGCGAGCGCCAGGTCGAGGCGGCGCCGCTCACCGCCGGAGAGCTGCTTGACCCGGACGTCCGCCTTGCCGGCGAGTCCGACCAGGCCGAGTGCCTCGGCCGTCGGCCGGGCTCCGGTCGTACAGCCGGCCCACATCCGGGTCGTCTCGCCGACGGTCAGCTCGGACGGGAAGCCGCCCTCCTGGAGCATCACGCCGGTGCGCGGCCGTGCGGCGGCCCGCTCCCGGTGCGGATCGTGGCCCAGCACCCGCACCCGGCCCCCGCTCGGCGGGGCGAGGCCCTCCAGCAGCTCGACCGTGGAGGTCTTTCCGGCGCCGTTGGTGCCGAGGAGCGCGAAGATCTCCCCGCGGCGCACGGAGAAGGTGACTCCGCGGACCGCCTCGAACCCGCCCCCGTAGACACGACGGAGGTCTGTGACCTCAATCACGTGTGCGTTGTCTTCCATGGCTTCCATGGAACGAGCCTCCCCGGGGGCCGGGCCCGGCAGCAGTGCGCGGTGTCATCACTCGCCATGACAAATGTCAGGGCCTGCCTTGACGCAGGAAGGCGCGGGAAGGCGCGGGAAGGCGCGGGAAGACACGTGACGGCGCACGAAAAAACCCCAGTCAATGACTGGGGTTTCTCCTACGAGCTGGAGCGGACGACGAGGCTCGAACTCGCGACCTCAACCTTGGCAAGGTTGCGCTCTACCAACTGAGCTACGTCCGCACTGCTCCCGACCGGCTCCCACCGATCGGTGCGAGCACCAGCCTACCTGATCCACAAGCATGACCAGGACCGGCGGTGCAGAGCGGGTGACAGGAATTGCACACTGCGCCTTCCCCCTGGAAGGGGGATGTTCTACTACTGAACTACACCCGCATGTACTCCGTGGGTTTCGGTCTTTCGGCCGCGCCCCTCGGCGTGCTCCAGACATTAGCTGATCAGCAGGGGGGTAGCGCAAGTCGGCTGTCCTCGGGGGCCGGTGACGGTCCCTGAGGACAGTCCGAGCCGCGTCTCACTGCGCGGCGCTGAACGCCTCGTAGACCTTCTTCGGGATACGACCGCGCGCCGGGACATCCATCTTGTTCGCCTGTGCCCAGGCGCGGACGGCCGCCGGGTCGGGGGCGACCTCCGTCTGCTTGTACGCCTTGCCCGACTTCGACCGCTTGCGGCCGGCCGTCACGTACGGCTCCAGGGCCTTACGCAGTTCCTTGGCGTTGGCTTGATTCAGATCGATCTCGTACGACTTGCCGTCGAGTCCGAAGGCGATCGTTTCCGCCGCTTCCGAGCCGTCGATGTCGTCAAAGAGAGTGACCACGACCTTCTGCGCCACGAATATCGGTCCCTTCGTGTGGCACGTCTATACAGCTCATCGGCGATGACGCGATGGCGGAGATGACGTGCCGAGTATCGGCTATTGCCAATTCATTTGTACAGTGCCTGGCAATACAAAGTGAAGCCCGACTAAATCCGCCCGCGTGTCCCGGGCGCAATAGATGTCGTGGGCGAACCCGGGGAACTTTCCCAGAACTTTTCGTGTGGATCCCCCGCTGTCACCCGATCGTGATGCGGCTCACGTAGTTTCCTACAACTCTACCCGCGTAGAAATTTTGTGCGGGTAGTCTGAAGACACCTGTCGGGGACCCCGGCAGTGCCTGCTCAGCAGCCAGCACCACAACACCGGGAGTGCCAGTGGCACGCGTCGTAGTCGACGTCATGCTCAAGCCGGAGATCCTCGACCCCCAGGGCCAGGCGGTCCAGCGTGCGCTGCCACGCCTGGGTTTCGAAGGCATCTCCGATGTCCGTCAGGGAAAGCGATTCGAACTGGAAGTTGACGGGCCGGTCGACGAGGCCGCGCTCGCCCGCATCCACGATCTTGCGGAATCCTTCCTCGCCAACACCGTGATCGAGGACTTCACCGTTCGGGTGGATGAAGTCGCGGAGGCGGCCAAGTGACCGCTCGTATTGGCGTCGTCACTTTCCCGGGAAGTCTCGACGACCGGGACACCCAGCGTGCGATCCGGCTCGCGGGTGCCGAACCGGTGGCCCTCTGGCACAAGGACAAGGACCTCCACCAGGTCGACGCGGTGGTCCTCCCCGGCGGTTTCTCCTACGGCGACTATCTGCGGGCCGGCGCCATCTCGCGTTTCTCGCCGGTGATGGAGACCGTCATCGAGCAGGCGAAGGCCGGCCTCCCGGTCCTCGGTATCTGCAACGGCTTCCAGATCCTCACCGAGGCCCATCTGCTTCCGGGCGCGATGCTCGGCAACAACCACCTCCACTTCATCTGCCGCGACCAGAAGCTGCGGGTGGAGAACGCGGGCACCAACTGGACCAGCGACTACCGCGAGGGCCAGGAGATCCACATCCCGCTGAAGAACATGGACGGCCGGTACGTCGCCGACGAGTACACGCTCGACAAGCTGGAGGCGGAGGGCCGGGTGGTCTTCCGTTACCTCGACCTCAACCCCAACGGCAGCCTCCGCGACATCGCCGGCATCACCAACGAGGCCGGGAACGTCGTAGGCCTCATGCCGCACCCGGAGCACGCCGTCGAGCCGCTCATCGGCTCCGGCCGCACCGACGGTCTGCCGTTCTTCACCTCGATCCTCAAGAAGCTGGTGGGCGCATGAGCCGGACGCCTCTGGACTCGGTCGAGCACGCGACCGCGACCCCCGACGTCGAGCTGCCCTGGGCCGAACTCGGTCTGAAGAAGGACGAGTACGAGCGGGTGGTGGAGATCCTCGGCCGCCGCCCGACCGGCGCCGAGCTCGCCATGTACTCGGTCATGTGGTCCGAGCACTGCTCGTACAAGTCCTCCAAGGTCCACCTCCGCCAGTTCGGCGAGAAGGCCCCGCAGAGCGACGCGCTCCTGGTGGGCATCGGCGAGAACGCGGGTGTCGTCGACGTCGGCCAGGGTTACGCCGTGACCTTCAAGGTCGAGTCGCACAACCACCCCTCGTACGTCGAGCCGTACCAGGGCGCCGCGACCGGTGTCGGCGGCATCGTCCGCGACATCATCGCGATGGGCGCCCGCCCGGTCGCCGTGGTCGACCCGCTGCGTTTCGGCGCGGCCGACCACCCCGACACCAAGCGGGTCCTGCCCGGAGTCGTCGCCGGCATCGGCGGCTACGGCAACTGCCTGGGCCTGCCCAACATCGGCGGCGAGGTCGTCTTCGACGCCTGCTACCAGGGCAACCCGCTGGTCAACGCCGGTGCCATCGGGGTGATGCGGCACGAGGACATCCACCTCGCCAAGGCCTCCGGCGCGGGCAACCAGGTCATCCTGTACGGCGCCCGGACCGGCGGTGACGGCATCGGCGGCGCGTCGATCCTCGCCTCCGAGACCTTCGACGACGCGAAGC
Organism: Streptomyces sp. NPDC048417; assembly: GCF_040651615.1. NCBI lineage: Bacteria > Bacillati > Actinomycetota > Actinomycetes > Kitasatosporales > Streptomycetaceae > Streptomyces > Streptomyces sp. NPDC048417. The sequence continues at coordinate 514,793 of NZ_JBEZKI010000001.1, forward strand.
CGTCGAAGCGCCCGGCGGTGCAGGTCGGCGACCCGTTCCAGGAGAAGCTCCTGATCGAGTGCACGCTCGAGGCCTTCGCCGAGAAGCTGGTCGTCGGCATCCAGGACCTGGGCGCGGCGGGCCTGTCCTGCGCGACCAGCGAACTGGCGTCGAACGGCTCCGGCGGTATGACCGTCGTACTCGACGACGTGCCCCTGCGTGACTCGACCCTCTCGCCCGAGGAAATCCTCATGAGCGAGTCGCAGGAACGCATGTGCGCGGTGGTCGAGCCGGCGAAGGTCGAGCGGTTCCTGGAGATCTGCGCCAAGTGGGACGTCATCGCGACGGTCATCGGCGAGGTCACCGACGGCGACCGCCTTGAGATCTTCTGGCACGGCGAGAAGATCGTGGACGTCGACCCGCGCACGGTCGCGCACGACGGCCCGGTCTACGAGCGCCCGTACGCCCGCCCGTCCTGGCAGGACGCCCTCCAGGCGGACGACGCGAACAAGCTGGCCAGGCCGGCCACCGCCGAGGAGCTGAAGGACCAGGTCCTGAAGCTGGTCGGCTCCCCCAACCAGGCCTCCAAGAAGTGGATCACCTCGCAGTACGACCACTTCGTGCAGGGCAACACCGTCCTCGCCCAGCCGGAGGACTCCGGCATGATCCGCGTGGACGAGGAGACCGGCCTCGGTGTCGCCATCGCGACGGACGGCAACGGCCGCTTCGCCAAGCTGGACCCGTACGCGGGCGCGCAGCTGGCGCTGGCGGAGGCCTACCGGAACGTGGCGACGACCGGCGCCAAGCCCCTCGCCGTCTCCGACTGCCTGAACTTCGGTTCGCCGGAGGACCCCGCGGTGATGTGGCAGTTCGCCGAGGCCGTGCGCGGTCTGGCGGACGGCTGTCTGCAGCTGGGCACCCCGGTGACCGGCGGCAACGTCTCGCTCTACAACCAGACCGGCGAGGCGGCCATCCACCCCACCCCGGTCGTGGCGGTCCTCGGCGTGATCGACGACGTCGCCCGCCGCACGCCGGTCGCCTTCCAGGAGGAGGGGCAGCTGCTCTACCTCCTCGGCGACACGCGTGAGGAGTTCGGCGGCTCTGCCTGGTCCCAGGTCGTCCACGACCACCTGGGCGGCCTGCCTCCGAAGGTCGACCTGGAGCGCGAACGCCTGCTGGCCGAGATCCTGATCTCCGCCTCCCGCGACGGCATGATCGACTCGGCGCACGACCTGTCCGACGGCGGTCTGATCCAGGCGGTCGTGGAGTCGGCGCTGCTGGGCGGCAAGGGCGCGCGTCTGGTCGTCCCCGACGGCCTGGACGCGTTCACCTTCCTGCTCTCCGAGTCGGCGGGCCGCGCGATCGTGGCGGTGCCGCGCTCCGAGGAGGTCCGTTTCAACGACATGTGCGGCGCGCGGGGCCTGCCGGTGACGCGCATCGGTGTCGTGGACGGAGACTCGGTGGAGATCCAGGGCGAGTTCGAACTCTCGCTGACCGAACTCCGCGAGGCCCACGAGGGCACGATCGAGGCGCTGCTCGCGTAATCGAGGTCCAGTTGTACGGCCCTGCCTGTTCCGTGCTGTTCCGTGCGGACAGGCGGGGTCGTTTTCCATGTACGACGTCCTCGGACACCTCATCCTTCTGACATGTACTTGCGTGATGTCACCCCGGACGACGTGGATGCCTATGTCCGCATGCGCTGCGATCCCGTCATGATGAAGGATCTCGGCGGGCCGCTGCCCAGCGAAGGCATGAAGGACAAGGTGCGCCGGGACGCCGAGGCGGCGGCGGCCGGTACCTCCTGGATCAAGATGATCGTCCCTGATCCTGGTGCCCCCGAGGTTGTCGCGGGCCATGTGTGCGTCTGGGCGCACGACGAGGACGGGAAGCCGATGTCGGAGATCGGCTGGATGGTCCTCCCCGAGTTCCAGGGCCGCGGCCTCGGCAAGCTCGCCGCCCGCGCCCTCCTCCGACAGGCCCGGGACGAGGACCGTTGGGGAGACATCCATGCCTTCCCGGCGACGGCCAACGGCGCCTCGAACGGCATCTGCAGATCCCTGGGCTTCCGCCTCCTCGGTGAGGTCGACGTCGACTTCGCCGACCGAGTCATCCACAGCAACCACTGGGTGATCACGCCCCGCTGACCGCCCTCACGCGGGTACGGCCTCCCGCACCCGCGCCTTCGGCAGCCGCGACGCCAGCAGCACGCACAGCGCCATCACCGCCGCCGCGCACAGGAACACCGTGTCGGTCGCGGAGACATACGCCTCGATGCCGGCCGTCCTGGCCGTGCCCGTGAGGTGCGGTACCGCGTCCGGGGTGCCGCCCGGTCCGTCGTAGAGGCGGATGACGATCGTGCCGAAGAGGGCCGCGCCCAAGGCCTGGCCGAGGGTCTGGAAGAAGCGGATCGCGGTGGTGGCGACGCCGAGCTGGAGGGGCGGTGCGGCCTCCTGGACCAGCACGATCAGCTGGCCGATGAGCTGGCCGAAGCCGACGCCCATCAGCAACAGCTCCGCGCGCAGCAGCCACAGGGAGGTGTCCGTGCCGGTGGTGGCCAGGAGGAGGAAGGCCACGCAGGAGACTGCTGCGCCGCTGATCACGAACGTGCGCTCGGACCAGCCGCGTTCGGCCAGCTTGCCCGCAAAGACACCGACGGCGGACATGCCGACGGCGAGGGGGAGCAGGTAGAGGCCGGCCCCGGAGCTGGGCACGCCCCGGACGATCTGGACGTACAGCAGGGCGTAGTAGATCGCTCCCATCATGGCGGCGCCCATCAGGCCCTGGACGGCGAAGCCCCAGCGGAGTTCGGGGATGCGGAACATGGACAGCGGGAGGATCGGTTCGGGGGCGGTGCGCTGGCGGTGGAGGAAGAGGGCGAGGGCCGCCACGCCGATCACCAGCAGACCGGCGATCTCCGGTGAGGACCAGGCGTACTTCTTGCCGCCCCAGTCGGTGACCACGAGCAGCGCCGTGGCGAAGAGCGCGGCCAGCGCCGCGCCCGGGTAGTCGATCGCGTGCTTCACGTCCTGCCGGGGGAGCTTGAGGACCGCGGCGCCCACCGCAAGGACGGTCAGGCCCAGGGGCAGGTTGACGTAGAAGACCCAGCGCCAGTCGGCGTGGTCAGCGAGGAGGCCGCCGATCCAGGGTCCGAGTGCCATTCCGCCGCCGGCCACGACCCCACCCATCCCGGCGCCTCCGCTCTTCTGCCGCGGTCCCTGGAGCTGGGCGAGCACCACCATCGTCACGCTCATCAGCCCGCCCGCGCCCAGGCCCTGCACCGCCCGGGCCGCGATCAGCTCCCCGATCGACCGGGCCGCACCGCACAGCGCCGACCCGGCCAGGAAGGTGGCGACGGCCCCGAGCAGGACCCGCTTGGCGCCGAACACGTCGCACAGCTTGCCGTAGAGGGGGAGCACCGCGGCCGTCGCGAGCGCGTACGCGCTGACCAGCCACGGGATCTTGCCGATGCCGTGCTCGGGGTCGAGGTCCCGGACGATCGGGACGGCCGCCGCGGACACGATCTGGGTGTCGAGCACGGCCAGAACAATCGTCACAAAGCATACGAACAGCCCTATTTTGCGCTGGGTCTCGGTCATGGCAGCACCATGCCCGATGAACGTGTACCCGGTCAATCTTTCATCCGAGATCATATTTCATCCCGACCTAAATTTCGCCTTGGTACGGTGCTCTCATGGCTGAGGAGATGGGGCTGCGCGAGCGCAAGAAGCAGCAGACGGCGAGCCGGATCCTCCGCACCGCGATCGCCCTCTTCGTCGAGCGAGGTTTCGACGCCGTCTCCGTGCAGGAGATCGCCGACGCGGCCGAGGTCTCCAAGATGACCGTCTTCAACTACTTCGGCTCGAAAGAGGACCTGATCTTCGCGCCCGTGGAGGAACACTTCGGCGACGCGGCGCGCGCGGTACGGGACCGGCGGCCCGGGGACTCCGCGGTGGAGGCCGTGCGACGGCAGTTCCTCGAGATGGTCGAGAACCGTGACCCCTCGATCGGCCTGCACGCCGATCCGGTCTCCCACCAGCTGCGCAGACTCATCCTGGAGACGCCCGCACTGACGGAGCGCGTCTTCCTCGCCATGCAGAAGGGCACCCGGGAAATGGCCGCCCTGCTGGCCGAGGAGACCGGCGACCTGATGCTCGCCACCATCGCCGCCGCCATGCTGAGCAACGCCCGCAACGCCCTCATCGAGGAGCACCAGCGCAGGCTCGCCGAGGGCGAGGACATCGACATCATCGCCGCCGACGCCCCGGAACGCGCTTGCGCCGCCTTCGGCCTGGTCGAAAAGGGGCTACGGGGATATGCCGTGAAGGAGTAGGGCCACCTCTTCGGACGCAGGGGTTTCACCGCTACCCTCCGGGAAAAAGTGACTTGCCAACTATCGATGTCCGTGGGGTAGTTGGACAGTCGGACACATCCGTGAGCGAGCTGGGGGAGCGGCCGGATGGAGATCAGGTTCGAGGCTGCGGGTACTACTCGCGAGGAAGAACTGCTGTCCCTGTACGACTGGTTGGCGGCCGACCGCGCCCTGCGCGGCCAGATCCGGGTGACCCGGGTCGCCGAAGCCGAAGCCGAAGCCGACGCCGACGCCGGCCGGATGGGCCCCGGCCTGGACGCCGTTCTCGCGGTGCTGTCCGCCGTGAGCGGCGTGGGCCAGCTCCACCTGTCGTATCTGGCGTGGCGGCGGAGCCACCGGCCCCGGTCCCGGTTCAGCATCGACATCACCACAGCCGACCCCGACCAGGTGGCGGAACTGCTGCGCAGGTTCCGGGAGGCCGACGACTCGGACGGGGAGCCGCGGTGACGGGCACCGCACAGACGCCCATGGTCGAGAGTCTGGGCCGGATCGACCCGGAGCGCTCCGCATGTGTGCTGATCGGAGTGGACAACTACGCCCACCTGGACCCGCTGCGCAGCGTCAAGCACAACCTCACGGAGCTGCGGGCCGCGCTCACGGACCCGGATATCTGGGGCGTCCCCGACGACCAGAAGCGGATCCGCTCGGTCCCCAACCCGACCTCCCCGGCCGACCTGGTCCGCCCGATCCGGCAGGCGGCCGAGCTCGCCGAGGACACCCTGATCGTCTACTACGCCGGTCACGGGCTCATCGACCGCCACGAACGGCAGCTGCTCCTCACCCTGCCCGATTCGGTCGAGGACCAGCCGGACACCTGTGTCCGCTCCAGCGACGTCCGCCGCGCCATCCGCGACACGGGCTCCGCGCTGCGCCGGGTCCTGATCCTCGACTGCTGCTTCAGCGGTCAGGTCCTGACGGAGATGACGGACGGCCACCGCCAGGACGTCGAGACGGCCCTGCAGACGCTGCACGACGTCGAGGGCGCCTACGTCATGACCTCCGCACCGCGCGACCGGCCCTCCCACGCCCCCGACCCCAAACGCTGCACCCTGTTCACCGGCGCCCTGGTCGACGTCATGCGCCAGGGGCTGGCCGACGGCCCGGAGATGCTGGGTCTGCGCGACCTCTTCCAGGAGGTCAGAAAACGTATCGTCGCCATCAGACCCGAGGTGCCACAGGAACCACAGGACGAAGACCACAACGGCGTCGGCGCACTCGGCTTCGTCCACAACGCCGCGGTATCGCCCCGGCGGATCATGGGCCCCCCGCCATCCCCTCCCACACGCTGGCAGCGCATCCGCACCCCCGTCCTGTCCGTCACCGCCGGCGCCCTCGGTCTCGTCCTCGGCCTGGGCACCCAGCCACTCGTCCACTGGTGGCGTGACGCCCACCCGGCGGCCGCCGCCGGTCCCTGCGCGGTCCCCTCGCCGTCCGACGCCGCGGCGCCCCGCGCCGTACTGCTCGATCATTCCGACAAGCTGAACAAGGTGAACGTCGACTACGAGAAGCTCTACGGCCTGTCCGCCCTCGCCCTGGTCTCACAGGGCGAGAACGTCAAGGCCCTCGCGCTCGCCGACAACTCCCCGGGCCGGGTCTGGCCGCTCACTCTGGGGTCCCCCCTCCATCTCAGCCCCAGCGCCGACACCGCGGTGCCCCTGCGCCACGCCGACGGCAAGCTGTTCGACGACTGGTACGACGGCGAGGCCATGGTCATCGAAAGGGGCGGCAATTCCGACGGCAAGACGATGCTGATCGCCGCCGAGACCGGACCGGCCATCCGCCGCTTCGACATCGCCACCGGCCGGCAGATAGGCAAGGACTTCCCCATCCGCAAGGAACTGCGCTACTGGCCCCAGGGCTCCGCGCAGACCGGCCGCAGCATCGAGTCCCTGACCGCCTCCCCGGACGGCCGCCATCTCTACGCAGGCTGGGAGGCCCCACTCGCCGAGGACGGCGACCAGCGCGGCCGGGGCATCATCCGTATCCAGCGTTACACGGGCACGTCCGGCGGCAGCTACACCCCGGACTGGCAGTACGCCTTCCTGGCCGACGACGGCATGTACCTGTCCGAGCTGACCGCCATCGACGACGACGGGCATCTCCTCGCCCTGGAACGCCAGTACACCGCAGGCCTCGGCACGGCCATCCGGATCGTGCAGCTCTCCGTCGCCGACGCCGCGGACGTGTCCGGCATGACCTCCCTCTGGCACCAGCCGGCCAAGATCTTCGCCAGTACCGAACTGGTCGTCGACCTGGCGACCTGCCCTGTCGGCGGCCCCGGCCAGGTAGCCGTCCCGTCCTCCTCCCCGGAGCACCCGCTCGTCGACAACGCGGAGGGCATGGCCCTCGGCACCCCCTGGACCTCCGGCCGGTACAAGGGCTGGCGCCCGCTCTACCTGGTCTCCGACGACAACGACAGCGGCGACCAGATCACCCGCCTCTACTCGTTCGCCGTGAAGCTGCGCCCATGAATAGGCTCACCGCCATGCCTCAGGCCAAGAAGCGTGCCCGCCGTTACGACCCGGCCAAGACCCGCGCCGCGGTCCTCGCCCAGTTCGGCAACGTGCGAGAGGCCGTCGCGGGCCTCACCCCCGAGCAGCTCGCGCTCCCCACCCGGCTCGGCGAGTGGACCGTTCGGGACCTCGTCGCCCACATCGGCATGGCCGTCACCGCCGTCCAGCGGGCCCTGGACGAACCCGAGCCGGCCACGGCGGACGCGGTCCTTCTCGACTGGCCCTTCCGGACCGCCGTCAACTCCTCGGCGATCTCCGACTTCACCCGGCGGCTCGCCGACGGCCACCCCGACCTCGACGCCTACCTCGCCGAGGCCGACGACACGCTCCGTGCCCTGCTCGCCGCACACCCCGGCGCCCGGCTGCTCGCCACCAGCGCCGGCGCCATGTCCCTGGACGACTACCTGGTGACCCGGGCCGTCGAGCTGGTCGTCCACACCGACGACCTCAACGCGGCTGTCGCGGGACCGGAGGTGCCCTTCGACCGGCAGGCCCTGGCCGCCTGCACCCGGCTGCTCGCCGACGCGCTCGCGGTCAAGGCCCCCGGCGGCTCCACCGAGGTGCGGGTGCCGCCGTACGCCGTGGTGCAGTGCGTCGAAGGTCCCCGGCACACCCGGGGCACCCCGCCGAACGTCGTCGAGACCGATCCGCTCACCTGGATCCGGCTGGCCACCGGACGGCTGGAGTGGAAGGAGGCCCTGGCGGACGCCAAGGTCGGCGCCAGCGGGGAGCGGGCGGACCTCGGGGCCCTGCTGCCCCTCATGAGCTGAGGGAACCGATCAGCCGGGGTGTTCCGTCGAACCGGCATGTACGGGTACAAGCAGCGCACGCAGCGTAGGACCCTGACCATGACGGCGGCCGCCGTGCTCGTCCCGCTCGCGGTGGCCTGCGGCAGTGAGAAAGCGGGTGTCTCGGTGGGGACCCAGCCATCGGTGACCGGGATCGAGTGGACCGTCGACAGCGTGACCGTGGACGGCACCACCCGGCGCGCCCCGGCACATGCCCACGTGAAGATCGACGACGGCAAGGCCGCCGGCAGCTACGGGTGCAACCAGTTCAGCGCCACGGCGAAGCTCACCGACGACCGGATCCGGCTGAGCAACGCCCGCACCACCCGCATGGCCTGCGACAACACCCGCATGACCTTCGAGCGCGCCCTCGCCCGCACGCTCACCGCGGGGCCGCTCACCACCCGGGCCGACGGCAGGAAACTCACCCTCACCACCGCCGACGGCGACCGGGTCGAGCTGTCCAGGAAATGACCTCCGGCGCCCCGAATGATGTGCGACACCTCACTCAGAGATACGGTGTGAGGGGGTTGCGCGGGCACAGGTCCGCACGAACGTGCCCCGGCTGGAGATTCCTCCCACCGCATTGACCAGCGGAAATGGAGAAACCCACAACCGCGTCCCCGGTCGTGGACCCATTACGGCCGGGTATCCCCAATTCGGACCAGTGGTCGATCTCGCCTACACTCGGTGTCGTGCCACGTGGTGACGGTCTCCTCAATCACGATCTGCTCCCCGGCGAGAAGGGACCCCAGGACGCTTGCGGCGTCTTCGGTGTCTGGGCTCCCGGCGAAGAGGTCGCCAAGCTCACGTACTTCGGGCTGTACGCCCTCCAGCATCGGGGCCAGGAATCCGCGGGTATCGCGGTCAGCAACGGCTCCCAGATCCTCGTCTTCAAGGACATGGGGCTGGTCTCCCAGGTCTTCGACGAGACCTCCCTCAGCTCGCTCCAGGGTCATATAGCGGTCGGTCACGCCCGCTACTCGACCACCGGCGCCTCCGTGTGGGAGAACGCCCAGCCGACGTTCCGTGCCACCGCGCACGGCTCGATCGCGCTCGGCCACAACGGCAACCTCGTCAACACGGCGCAGCTCGCCGAGATGGTCGCCGACCTCCCGAAGGACACCCACGGCCGGTCCACCCGGGTCGCCGCCACCAACGACACCGACCTGCTCACCGCGCTCCTCGCGGCCCAGGTCGACGCCGAAGGCAAGCCGCTGACCATCGAGGAGGCCGCGCACGCGGTCCTGCCGAAGGTCCGGGGCGCCTTCTCGCTCGTCTTCATGGACGAGCACACCCTCTACGCCGCCCGTGACCCGCAGGGCATCCGCCCGCTGGTCCTCGGCCGCCTTGAGCGCGGCTGGGTCATCGCCTCCGAGTCCGCCGCCCTCGACATCTGCGGCGCCAGCTACGTGCGCGAGATCGAGCCGGGCGAGTTCGTCGCCGTCGACGAGAACGGTCTGCGCACCTCACGATTCGCGGATGCGAAGCCCAAGGGCTGTGTCTTCGAGTATGTGTACCTGGCCCGGCCCGACACCGACATCGCCGGCCGGAACGTCTACCTCTCCCGGGTGGAGATGGGGCGGAAACTCGCCAAGGAAGCCCCGGTCGACGCCGATCTGGTGATAGCGACCCCGGAGTCCGGCACCCCGGCCGCCATCGGCTACGCGGAGGCCTCCGGCATCCCGTTCGGCAACGGTCTGGTCAAGAACGCCTATGTCGGCCGGACCTTCATCCAGCCCTCGCAGACCATCCGGCAGCTCGGCATCCGTCTGAAGCTGAACCCGCTGAAGGAAGTCATCAGGGGCAAGCGGCTGGTCGTCGTCGACGACTCGATCGTGCGCGGCAACACCCAGCGGGCGCTGGTGCGCATGCTCCGCGAGGCGGGCGCCGCCGAGGTGCACATCCGGATCTCCTCGCCGCCCGTGAAGTGGCCCTGCTTCTTCGGCATCGACTTCGCCACCCGCGCCGAGCTCATCGCCAACGGCATGACCATCGACGAGATCGGCACCTCGCTCGGCGCCGACTCCCTGGCCTACATCTCCATCGACGGCATGATCGAGGCGACCACCATCGCCAAGCCGAACCTCTGCCGTGCCTGCTTCGACGGCGAGTACCCGATGGAGCTCCCGGACCCCGAGCTGCTGGGCAAGCAGCTCCTGGAGACCGAACTGGCCGCCGGTCCGGCAGCCACGGCCGCGGCCGACGCGATCCGTCGCCCGTAAGCCCCGTAGCAACCAACCCGAAAGATCCCAGGCAATGTCTGCTGCAGACAATCAGTCGCCTCCGGCGACGGGTGCTGTTCCCGGTGCTTCCTACGCGGCTGCCGGTGTTGATATCGAAGCGGGCGACCGCGCCGTCGAGTTGATGAAGGAGTGGGTGAAGAAGACGCAGCGTCCCGAGGTCCTCGGCGGCCTCGGCGGCTTCGCCGGCCTCTTCGACGCCTCCGCCCTCAAGCACTACGAGCGCCCGCTGCTCGCCTCCGCCACGGACGGCGTGGGCACCAAGGTCGACATCGCCCGACAGCTGGGCGTGTACGACACCATCGGCCACGACCTGGTCGCCATGGTCATGGACGACATCGTGGTGTGCGGCGCCGAGCCGCTCTTCATGACCGACTACATCTGCGTCGGCAAGGTCCACCCCGAGCGGGTCGCCGCGATCGTCAAGGGCATCGCCGAGGGCTGTGTGCTGGCCGGCTGCGCCCTGGTGGGCGGCGAGACGGCCGAACACCCGGGCCTGCTCGGCGCGGACGACTTCGACGTGGCCGGCGCCGGTACGGGCGTGGTGGAGGCCGACCGGCTGCTCGGCGCGGATCGTATCCGTACGGGTGACGCGGTGATCGCCATGGCGTCCTCCGGGCTTCACTCCAACGGGTACTCCCTGGTCCGGCATGTCCTGCTGAACCAGGCGGGGCTCGCGCTCGACGCGCACGTCGAAGAGCTCGGCCGCACCCTCGGCGAGGAACTCCTGGAGCCGACCAAGATCTACTCGCTGGACTGCCTGGCCCTGATCAGCACCGCCGAGGTGCACGCCTTCAGCCATGTGACCGGCGGTGGACTCGCCGCGAACCTGGCCCGGGTGATCCCGGATCACCTGCACGCGCGCGTCGACCGCGCCAGCTGGACGCCGGACCCGATCTTCGACCTGGTCGGCCGGACCGGCGAGGTCGAGCGGCTCGAGCTGGAGAAGACGCTCAACATGGGCGTCGGCATGATCGCGATGGTCCCGCAGGAATCGGTGGATGTGGCGCTGGCCACACTGGCCGACCGCGGGGTCGACGCATGGGTGGCCGGCGAGATCACCGAGCGCGGCGAGCACACCACGGGCGCGGAGATGGTGGGCGACTACGCGCCGAACTAGCCCCTCCGGCGTTGGAGGAGCAGGGTTCGGGCGGAGCCCCGTGAGGCCAGCACAAAACCCGGTCCGGCGTCAGAACCCCGGACCGGGTCAGTGAACGGCTAAGCAGCCGCGGGCATTACGCACCGCGACGATGTTGAGACTGGGGACCGGACTGGTCGTCCTCGTCCTCGTCGTCATCGTCGTTGTAGAGATCCGCGTACTGGGCGTACGGGTCGTCGTCCTCGTCGTCGTCCTCGAACGGCTCGCCATTCGGCGGCTGGCTCGAAGTCGAAGCGCCCAGCTCGCTGGCCAGACGTGACAGGTCAGTCCCACCGCTGTTGTACTTCAGCTGGCGGGCGACCTTCGTCTGCTTGGCCTTGGCCCGGCCGCGCCCCATGGCTCGACCCCCTCGGTGACGGGGCTCGACGGCCCCAGAGTCTGACACGCGTTCATGGTCCGGAACGGACTCTCCTCGGAGAGACCGGTCCGTAGGGCTTCCACGGTACCTGAGCCCGCGCCCATACGGTACGTCGCCCGCACCACGCGCCTGGCTGCACGACCCGCGAGGCGCCCCGTCCCCGCTGGTCAACGACGATTTTAACCACTTCCTGGCGGGCGACCCGCCGACGAACGTGAGAGTTCTCTCCAACTGCCCGCCGGCGGGTACCGGAAATCCGTGCGGAAACCCGGCGTTCGGTCAGCGTCCACCAGCTGTTGCCGCTTCGTGCATCCGCTGTTCGGCGATCCGGTCGGCCGCCGCGGCAGGCGGAATTCCGTCGTCCTTCGCACGAGCGAATATGGCCAGCGTGGTGTCGAAGATCTTCGCCGCCTTGGCCTTGCACCGGTCGAAGTCGAACCCGTGCAGCTCGTCGGCGACCTGGATCACCCCGCCGGCGTTCACCACGTAGTCCGGCGCGTAGAGGATCCCGCGGTCGGCGAGGTCCTTCTCGACGCCGGGGTGGGCGAGCTGGTTGTTGGCCGCCCCGCACACCACCTTGGCGGTCAGCGCCGGTACCGACGCGTCGCTGAGGGCGCCGCCGAGCGCGCAGGGCGCGTAGATGTCGAGGCCCTCGACGCGGATCAGCGCCTCGGTGTCGGCGGCGACCTGGACCTGGGGGTGCCGGTCGGAGATCCGGCCGACGGCCTCCCGGCGCACGTCGGTGATCACCACCCGGGCGCCCTCCTCCAGCAGGTGCTCCACCAGGTGGTGGCCGACCTTGCCGACGCCCGCGATGCCGACGGCGCGACCGCGCAGCGAGGGGTCGCCCCACAGGTGCTGGGCGCTCGCCCGCATGCCCTGGTAGACGCCGTACGCGGTGAGCACGGAGGAGTCGCCGGCGCCGCCGTTCTCCGGGGAACGGCCGGTGGTCCAGCGGCACTCGCGGGCCACGACGTCCATGTCGGCGACATACGTGCCGACATCGCAGGCGGTGACGTACCGGCCGCTGAGCGAGGCCACGAACCGCCCGTAGGCGAGCAGCAGCTCCTCGGTCTTGTCGCGCTCGGGGTCCCCGATGATCACGGCCTTGCCGCCGCCGTGGTCCAGACCGGCCATGGCGTTCTTGTACGACATCCCGCGCGCCAGGTTGAGGGCGTCGGCGACGGCCTCCTCCTCGTTCGCGTACGGGTAGAAGCGGGTGCCGCCGAGGGCGGGGCCCAGCGCGGTGGAGTGGATGGCGATGACGGCCTTGAGGCCGCTCTTGCGGTCCTGGCAGAGCACGACCTGCTCGTGACCGCCCTGGTCCGAGTGGAACAGGGTGTGCAGGACGCCGGTGGAAACGTCGGTCACTGTGGTGACTCCCGGTTGTGTTCGCGGCGGGTGGAAGCGGGGGGCTCCCGTACGGGTGGCGGGAGCCTGGCATGAGCGTAGAGCTATTGCCTGCCCACCATCCGCGCCGTGTTCAGGATCACTCTCCCGCGCCGCGTGTGCACGTATGAGCGTGGGACGATTTGCTGTGGTTTCGCGGCTGCTCCGTAGTGGGTCCCGCTGGTTTCGAGCCCGGTCCGATGGGGAGGGAGCAGGCGTGCCCAAGGTGTCCTCGGTGGTCGTCCCCTATGCGACCTACCTGCGTGTGTACGAGCCGCTGGCCGCCTTCCCGGAGCCCGAGCGCGGCCACTGGACGCGCTACGCGCGCCGCCCCGACCGACCCTCCTACCAGGACGAACTCCGGCGCGCGCTGGCCGACTTGCTGCCCACCCCGCCGATCCCGGTGCCGGTGCAGGAGAGCAGTGACGCCTTCGTCCTGGAGGTCGACGGTGTCGTGTGCGTGTGCCCGTGGCGGACCCGGCTGCGTGGCTGGCAGGCCCTGCAGGAGCTGCCCGAAGAACTGCCGAACACGGTCCTGGACGCGATGCTGCCCCCGGTGGTCCGCCGGCAGGCCACGATGGACTACGAGCGGTGGCTGGTCCGCAACCCCGACTCCCGGCCCTGGATCCGTACCGCGACCTGGCAGGTGCCGCTGAACTGGTTCGTGCTGGTCTCCGACGAGGAGCGCCGGTACGAGAAGGGCACCGGCGAGATCCCGCCGATGCTGCGCTACCGCACGCCGATGGTGCAGGCCCGGCGCCGGGTGGCCCGGGCGCTGCGCACGCTCAAGGACGCCATCGAGGAAGGGCCGCTGATCGACGGCCTGGTGGACGTGGGCCGCTGGCTGGAGGAGTTCCATCCGCGTTCGCTGGTCGAGCTGGACTACGGCGGCCTGGTGCACGCCCTGCCGGCCGGTGACCTGGAGGACGACCATTCGGCGGCCGACGTGGCGGCCGGCATCGAGGCGCTGCGGCTGGGCGACGGGGCCACGGCCGGCGAGGCGTACGGGCGGCTGGTGGAGCGGTGGCGGGCGGTGCGGGACCGACGGTCCGCGAACTGAGTACGAATGCCGACTGCTCCGTACTGAGTGTCAGGTCATGTGATGGTGTGACAGTCGGATGACACCTCGGTGACGTATGAGTGTTGAGTGATGTACGTCACGGCCCAGATGGCATGAAACAACGTACGTTGACGGCACTTCAGTGAACGCACGGGACGTTGGTCCCGATCCGGGCTTTTGCGTCAAGGGTGACGGACCGCACTTACACGGCTCTTGCGCCTCTTGCCACTCCTCGTGCCAAAATAGGACAAGGAGTCCGGGGAGGGCTCCTTCCGTCCATGTGTGGTGCACTGTGGGCGGAATCTCAGCATTGCACGCGCTTTGGGGGGTCTGGTGACTCCTGATCGTCATGTGACTGATCGTCACAGTGGCGTGACTGTCCGCTATGGCATGGTCCATCGGCTTCCGCGGCTGATGACTACCTGGGAGGGCAATTCCATCGGTTTGGCCGACGCGGCTGGACAGATGGTGTAGTTGTAGTGCCGAGGACAAGCCGTTCGTCCTATAACCGACTCGACTCGCGTCCGCCATTTCGGGCAACGCGGGTCAAGGTGCAGAATTTAGAGGAAAGAACCGAGAAGGTTCGGTTCTCCCGAGGAGGCCGCTCATGACCGCTCGCACCCCTGATGCCGAGCCGCTGCTGACCCCGGCTGAGGTCGCCACCATGTTCCGTGTCGACCCCAAGACGGTCACGCGGTGGGCGAAGGCCGGCAAGCTCACGTCGATCCGCACGCTGGGCGGACACCGACGCTATCGCGAGGCTGAGGTCCGCGCTCTGCTGGCGGGTATTCCGCAGCAGCGCAGCGAGGCCTGACCAACTGAATAGCGGGCAAACCGACCGGTCCCCCAACTGGCCGAGGTGCCCCAAACCCTAGCTCCGAGCGACGCGGGACCTGCCCCAACGGGGCCCACGCCCAGGCCGACAGAACTTCTCAGGCAGCGACACAGGGTGCGTCGTAGATCGCGCTGGACTCCGCCGGGTCCAGCGCGATCTTTTTTGTGCGTCCATGGGGCTTGATCGACCGGGACCGGCGCCTCTGTGAGCAGCCTTGTCGGAGTCTGGGGAGGCCTGTCGGATCTGCTGTGGATGCGCCCGGAGGGAGGTCGGGGGGAGGCCGCGGGAGGGCCGTGGGAGGTGTCCCAGGGTGGTGCAATTGCACATATTAAATTGACTTGTTGTAGGCGGGGTGTAAGTACCGTTGTTTCAGGAACTTATGCGGTGACTCCCGTCACATACCGCACGGGTTGTTTGTACTGGGGCGGGTGCGCTAATGGAGCCGGACGCTCCACCGCCCCACGGAGGAAGGGCCGTTGGGCCGGGCGTCGCTCACGCGCCGACGGGGCCTTCGTCCTCCGTGGCGTCCTCGGGGGCCTCTGCGGAGTGCGGGGCGGAGTCCATGGCCAGCCGCAGCAGCCGATGGCAGACCGCGCAGTGACGGGTCAGGTGCCGGTACGACGAGGCGGCCGCCAGATGCGCCCGCAGCAGGGCTCGCGTCTCATGCCGCACCGAAGCCGCCATGTGCCACCTCCAGAAGGGGGGCCGAGGGGAAGCGAGCCCTGTCTTCTGGGTACCGAGCGAATGTGACCCCGTCAAGAGCCGACCCCCGCTCCCCGGCCACCGGCCGGTGGCGCCGGCACTGCCGGCCCGCACCGTCGTGGTGGCTCCCCGCCGCGGCGGAGGAGGTGCCCACCCTGGGTCGTGGAGTGCGGAAAAGGCCCGCTTCCCTCGGGGGGACGCGGGCCTCGACGTTGTGCGGTCCTGACGGGATTTGCTGCATCCGATCGCGGCTGCGCCGCGGGCGCGGCCCCCGTCCTGGCGGGGGGACACGCGAGAGACCCGCATCCTCTAGAGGGTGCGGGCCTCGGCGTTATATGCGGTCCTGACGGGATTTGCTGCATCCGATCGCGGCTGCGCCGCGGGCGCGGCCCCCGTCCTGGCGGGGGGACACGCGAGAGACCCGCATCCTCT